>NZ_JBXAWD010000014.1:0-147248 GCF_057291535.1 Pseudomonas sp. 1L-E-NC-VB-C3
CCGATGGTAGTGTGGGGTTTCCCCATGTGAGAGTAGGTCATCGTCAAGATTAAATTCCGAAACCCCAATTGCGAAAGCAGTTGGGGTTTTGTTTTAGTAGAAGTTCCTGTTTTTGCTGGCTTGTTACCGTGTTGACGGGCCAGATAAAGAATTTCTTGACGACCATAGAACATTGGAACCACCTGATCCCATCCCGAACTCAGAAGTGAAACGATGTATCGCCGATGGTAGTGTGGGGTTTCCCCATGTGAGAGTAGGTCATCGTCAAGATTGAATTCCGAAACCCCTGTCTGCTAACGCAGACAGGGGTTTTGTCATTAAAACGTGTACGAAAGATCATGCCGTTCTGCGAGTCTTGCTGTTGCGTCTTGCCTGCCACTTGCGCCACCAGATATAAACCCCCGTCCCTGACAACCCCGCAATCAACACACCCAGTACCGCGATCATTACCTGCCCTGTTACCCCGATGATCCGTCCCCCATGTATGGGCAACTGGAGTCGATAGAACTGCTCTCCGAGCGTGCCCTGTCCCGCGATCTCCTGTCCCAATAATCGGCCATCGGTACCGTGAAAGAACAACCAGGATTTACCGTGAGCGTCCGTATCGTGCTGTCCAAATCCTGCGCCGTAGAAGTTGTACTCAAAGCTGTAATACAACTCGCCGATCGCGGCCGTCAGTCCTAATCGTTCCCCTTCCTGCAATGCCCTTTCGTACGCCTGTTGATAACTCAACTGTGTCGTCCCCAGTTGATTGGCGGGCATTCGTCCTCTGGCTTCATAAACGCTCGGCTCGATGGGCGAAAACAACGAAACCGCAGGCTTGAACACCTGGCTCGGCAAGTTCATCGCCACGCTGCTGACGGCGATCGGTAACAGCAGCAGCCACAACCACAATCCTCCGGCGCGATGCAGATCGAAGTTCAAGCGGTAGGCATGCCCGCCTTTGACCTTCCACGCAGTTGCCCACTTCTTCCAGAAGGGCTTGCCGCGCGGCAAGGTCAGGAACAATGCGACAAAGCAGTCGATCACCCACGCGATCGCCACCCCACCCATCAACAGCAATCCCCAGTTACCGGGCAATGTCAGGTTGTAATGAAACTCCAGAATGAACGGGATGAAGTTCTCTCGTTGAAAACAGCATTCACCCCAGTAGCGCGCGCCTTTTTGCTCCGCGCTGATCGGGTCCAGATAGAACACCTGATTGCGCTCATCGAACGGCTGGCCCGTCGCCGGATCTTTACGCGGAACGGCCGCCAGCAGCGCCGTATGCCCCGCCTCCTGCGGATACTCCATGTACCAGACTTGCAGTTTCGGATGCGCTGTCTGCACTGCATCTACCAACGCGCCCGGCGACAAGCGCTCACCCACTGACGTCGCCTCGTAGAACTGCGGATTCAGCCACTCGTCCAGTTCGTGATTGAACGCCAGCACACTGCCGGTCAGCCCGGCCAATAATAAAAACGTCGCAGTGGCCAAGCCAATGTACCGATGCAACAAAACCAGAAACGCACGCATACAAAACACCCCGAAGAAACGACAAAGCCAGCCCCTGATATCAGGGGCTGGCTTTTTTATGCACAGAACAATGCTTTAGAACTGATAGCTGACGGTCGCCGCTACGTTGCGTTCTTCGCCCATGTAGCAGAAGTTGAGGCTGGCGCAGGACGCGACATAGGATTCATTGGTCAGGTTGTTCGCGTTGAGCCGTACATCCACACCCTTCAAGCCGACCTTGCCCAGGTCATAACCAATCGAGGCATCGAACAGCGTGTAAGACGGCACCTTCATCGTGTTCTCCGCATCGGCCCAGCTGTAGCCGACATAGCGCACCCCACCACCCAGGCGCAGCCCATCAAGTGCGGCGCTGTCGAACTTGTAGTCAGCCCACAGCGAGGCCATGTGGCGCGGCGCTTGAGTTGGCGAGTTGCCCTTGTTCTCGATGACATCGGTCGGCGTGCTCAAGGTGCTGATCATCGATTTGGAATATTCGATATCAGTGAAGGTGTAACTGCCGAGCACTTTCAAGTTATCGGTCAGTTGCATATGCGCTTCCAGCTCCAGACCTTGCGAGCGCACGGCGCCGACCGCGCGATAGAAGTTTTCCTGCGGCAGTTTGGTCGCGAGGTTTTCCTGGTCGATGCGGAACAGCGAGGCGGTGAACAGGTTATCGGTGCCCGGCGGCTGATACTTCAAACCGACTTCCCACTGTGTGCCATCGGTAGGGGCGAGTGGATTACCGGCGCTGTCGGCATAGGAGTTCGGGTTAAACGACTCGGAGTAGCTGATGTATGGCGCCAGACCGTTATCGAACAGGTATAACGCGCCGGCGCGGCCAGTGAGTTTCGTGCGCCGATCATTGATTTCTGTACCAACCGGACGCCCCGCTTCGGCGATGCGGTTTTCATCGGATGTCTCGACCCAGTCCTGACGCAGGCCCAGCGAGAAGCGCCACTTGTCCATCTCGATCAGGTCTTGCAGGTACACACCGGTCTGTTCGAGGCGACGCAGATAGCTGGTGTCGCCGTACATTTCGATCGCCGAGTTGCCGTATACCGGATTGAACGCATTGATCGGCGCCAGCCCACCACTGGTCCAGTCGACCACGGTTTTGCGCCGTTGATAATCCGCGCCCATCAGGACTGTGTGCTTGGTCGCGCCGGTGAAGAATTCGGCCTGCAGCATGTTGTCGACGATAAACGCATGCAGGCGCTCATCACCGCCGGTGTAATAACGGTTCAGTTCATTGCTGGTCGGAGTGGTCCAGCCATAGGCGTAGACCTGATCCATGTTCACTTTGGAATCGAGATAACGGAAATTCTGCCGCGCCGTGAAGACATCGTTGAAGCGATGTTCGAACTGATAGCCAAACGACTGCTGGTCACGGGAGTAGCCATCGATCCCCGGCTCGCCCTCGAAGAAGCGCGGTGAGATGCGCTCGCCATTGCGCTGATGGACTGTGCCGTCCGCCGGAACGCCGCCGTGATAGCCGCCGTCCGGATCGTGCTGCAGATAGGCTTGCAGAGTCAGCGAGGTGTCTTCGCTGAAATCGACGCTCAGCGTCGGCGCAAGGGCGAAGCGTTTTTCCTTGTTATGGTCGAATTGCGTGTCGGACTGATCGCTTAGTCCGGTCAGACGATAGGCAATGCGCTTGTCGTCATCGACCGGACCGCTGAAGTCAAAACCAACCCCACGCTGGCCTTGCGTCCCCACTGTCGCCTGCACCTGATGGTAGGCCTCATACAACGGCTTTTTGCTGGTCAGCGCGACCAGACCGCCGGGCGAGCTACGGCCGTACAGCACGGACGACGGGCCTTTGAGAATGTCCACACGCTCAAGGAAATACGGATCGACCTGCATGGTGCTGTAGGTGCCGCTGTCGCCCATCGACTTGAGGCCGTCGAGGTAGATGTTGTCCACCGAGCCGTCGTTGAAACCGCGCATCGCCACGTAGTCGTAACGGTGCGTAGCGCCATACGGGTTGGTCAGCACGCCCGGGGCGTAGCGCATCGCTTGCGAGACGGTCTGCGAGCCTTGGTCATCCATTTGCTCGCGCGTGACCACCGATACGCTTTGCGAGGTTTCCAGCAATGCGGTACTGGTCTTGGTGGCGATCTGGCTGTGCGTGGCGTTGTAGCCGGCCATGCTGCCCAGCGCGTTGCCGAGGGCAAAACCTTTGATATCAGTGGTCGGCAAGGCCAGAGCTTCGCTTTCAGCGAGTGGGCGCAGAATGTAGCTGCTGCCGTCCTGGCTGACGGCTTCCAACCCTGAGCTGCCGAGCAAATGGCTCAAGGCCTGGTCGGTCGAATATTCACCCTGCACGCCGGGTGATTGCTGACCTTGAGTCTGTTGCGGTGTCATCGCCAGGGTGATACCGGCCTGCCGGGCAAACTGATTCAACGCCTCGCCCAATGGCCCGGCAGCAATGTTGTAGCGGTGGCTGATCTCGGTGCCGGTGTTGGCGGCCAGACTCAGGCTCGGTAACACGCTGACGCCCAGCGCGGTGGTCAGCAGTGCCGCCCGAACCGCATGGCGCAGCAGTGTCGATTCTGCAGTGAAATTCAGAGGGTTCTTACAAGTGGCGCGGACAGTCATTGTGGATTTCCGTAGGCAGTCGCGGGGGCTGAGTTGAAGTGCTTACTGACTAAGCCGGACTGCCTGCGAAAACCCGCCAAAAAATGTTCAGACCGCACGCTCCAGAGTCACCCACCAGCGGGTGCGATAACGCAATTGCACCGGCAGCGTCTGCGGCAGGACCGCCAGCAGCCTGTCGGTGTCCTCCAGACGGAACACCCCAGAGAGGCGCAAGTCTGCGATATCCGCCGCGCAACTCAGAAACCCCGGGCGATAACGGGCGACTTCAGCAAGAAAATCACCCAGGCGCATATTGCGCGTGACGATCAAACCGTCGAGCCAGGCGCCCGCATCCATATCCGGCGTCGGCGCTGCGCGCAAACCGCTTTGGTCGACCAGAAAACTTTGCCCGGCGAGCGCTTCGAGGGAATGACCGCCAGCGCGAACCAACACTCGGCCGCGGGTAACGCTGAGCCGCGTGCACTGATCGTCCTGACGCAAAATGAAACGCGCGTCGAACGGTTCATAACTCCCGTGGCGATTCTGTACGCGCAGCGGTCGATCGGATCCCGCGCCTTCGTCAGAGCCGCCGCAGGTAACGATGATCTCGCCACGGGTCAGTTTGATCAGGCGCTGCTGCGCGGTGTAATCCAGGTCCACGGCGCTGGCCGTGTTGAGTTCGATCCGCGTGCCGTCGGGCAACTGGAAACCGCGCCGTTCGCCGGTCGCCGTCGCGTAGTCGGCGCTCCATTGCTGCCAAGGGGCGCTGTCCTTGGCCAGCCACGCGGCGGAGCCCATCAACAGCGCGCCCGACAACAACTTCAAGGCCTGGCGTCGGCCCAGCCCCTGCGCACTGTTTTCCAAGGTATTGAAAGCGACCTGCGCACCCGGCACGGCGCGCAGACTGGAGCTCAATTCGGCTTGCAGCGACTGTACCCGCTGCCAGGCGATTTCATGTTCGTGATGCTCGGCGCGCCACTGCTCGCATTGGCGAGTCAGCCGCGAATTGCCGTGGTTGTTGCGCAGCCGCAGTAGCCAGTGAATCGCTTGCTTGACCACCTGTTGGCGCGGTTCGACGCGGCGAGCGAGTGAGAGGTTATCCACAGGCATCAGCTTTCATACCGCAACACATAGCAGTGATATAGCGCGTCGGCGACGTAGCGTTCCACTGAACGTACCGACACGCCCAACTGCTCGGCGATCTGTTTGTGAGTCAAACCTTCGCACTGCGCCAGGAGAAACGCCTGACGCACTTTCGGCTTCAACCCCTCAAGCATGCGCGCAATGCTTTCCAGCAGTTCCAGCACCAACGCGCGCGATTCGGCGTCAGGTACTTCGCCTTCAGGCAAATGAGCAATGGTTTCCAGATAGGCCCGCTCGATTTCCTCGCGACGCCAATGATCGATCACCAGGCCGCGCGCGATGGTCCGCAGGAAAGCGCGAGGCGCTTTGAGTTCGAGGCGTTCAGTACGTTGCAGCAGGCGCAGGAAAGTGTCCTGAGCCAGATCCGCCGCATCCGCTGCGTTGCCCAGCCGCGCGCGCAACCAGGCATTGAGCCAGCCGTGATGACTACCGTAAAGCGCCTGTACGACCAACTCAGGTGAAGACATGACACGCCAGCCCGAACGTCACAAATGATAATTAGTCGCATTGTCATCAAGGGTTACAGATTTTGCAACTGTCGTCCCTATGGCGGTTGTGAAAAATTCCCTCGCAGCCGCTCTGGCACGCCGTTCGGCGGGAATCCTGTCCTAAAACCGTCCATTTCTCACGCGGCCCTAAGATTTCTCCGCCGTTGGCCGACAGACTGGTGAGAAATGCGTGCACCAAAGTAGAGCGGCCAGAAGAACGCTGCCTGCGCTGTACATGGAATGTTGCAACCGGAACGCATCCCCACTTTTGGCATAAGAAGTCCCATGAAATGAATCTCAAGTTCAGCCATAAAATCCTCCTGGCCGCTTCGGGCGTCGTCGTCCTGGCGTTCGCGTTGTTCACGCTCTACAACGATTACTTGCAGCGAAACACCATTCGCCAGAATCTGCAGTCCTCTGTGCAGCAGGCCGGTGACCTCACCGCCAGCAGCGTGCAGAACTGGATGAGCGGACGGATTCTGGTGCTGGAAAACCTCGCGCAGAACGTTGCCCATCAAGGCAGGAATGCCGACTTGCCGGGCCTTGTCGATCAACCGGCCTTCACTTCGAACTTCCAGTTCACTTACGTCGGCCAGGCCAACGGTGTCTTCACCCAGCGCCCCGATGCGAAGATGCCGGACGGTTACGATCCGCGTCAGCGGCCTTGGTACAAGCAGGCCGTGGCCGCCGACAAAACCATGCTGACGCCGCCGTACATGGCGGCAGTCGGCGGCTTGGTGGTGACCATCGCCATGCCGGTGAAGAAGGACGGCGAACTGCTCGGTGTGGTCGGCGGTGACCTGAGCCTGGAAACCCTGGTCAAGATCATCAACTCGGTGGACTTCGGTGGCCTCGGCCATGCGTTTCTGGTCAGTGCTGACGGTCAGGTGATCGTCAGCCCGGACAAAGACCAAGTGATGAAAAACCTCAAGGACATCTACCCGAACACCAGCGTGCGCATCGAGAAGGGCAACCAGAACGTCGTGCTCAACGGTCAGGAGCGCATTCTTTCGTTCACCCCGGTCAGCGATCTGCCGAATGCGCAGTGGTACATCGGTCTGTCGATCGATCGCGACAAGGCCTATGCCGCCCTCAGCCAATTCCGCACCTCAGCGCTGATCGCGATGTTTGTCGCGGTCGCGGCGATTGCGTTGCTGTTGAGCCTGTTGATCAATGTGTTGATGCGTCCGCTGACCACTATGGGCCGCGCGATGAAAGACATTGCCCAGGGCGAGGGCGATCTGACCCGGCGTCTGGTGGTCGAGAGCAAAGACGAGTTCGGTGAACTGGGCAGCGCGTTCAACCAGTTCGTCGAGCGCATTCACGCTTCGATTTCCGAAGTGTCGTCGGCGACTCGTCACGTTCACGACTTGTCGCAACGGGTGATGGCGTCGTCCAACGCTTCGATCGTCGGTTCCGACGAGCAAAGTGCGCGCACCAACAGCGTGGCGGCGGCGATCAATCAGCTGGGCGCCGCTACTCAGGAGATCGCGCGCAACGCGGCGGATGCTTCGCAGCACGCCAGTGGCGCCAGCGAGCAAGCTGACGACGGTCGTCAGGTGGTCGAGCAAACCATTCAGGCGATGACCGAGCTGTCGCAGAAAATCAGCCTGTCGTGCACACAGATCGAAACCCTGAACGCCAGCACCGACAACATTGGCCACATTCTCGATGTGATCAAAGGCATCTCGCAGCAGACCAACCTGCTGGCGCTCAATGCTGCCATCGAAGCCGCACGTGCCGGTGAAGCCGGGCGCGGTTTTGCCGTGGTCGCCGATGAGGTGCGCAACCTTGCGCATCGCACCCAGGAATCGGCGGAAGAGATCCACAAGATGATCACCTCGCTGCAGGTCGGCTCGCGTGAGGCGGTCAGCACCATGAACGCCAGCCAGGCGTCAAGCGAGCAGAGCGTGGAAGTGGCGAATCAGGCCGGTCTGCGTCTGGTCAGCGTGACTCAGCGTATCGGCGAAATCGACGGTATGAACCAGTCGGTGGCAGCTGCGACTGAAGAGCAGACTGCGGTGGTGGAAACTCTCAACGTCGACGTCAACCAGATAAACCTGTTGAACCAGCAGAGCGTGGCCAACCTCAACGAAACGTTGAAGGATTGTGATGCGTTGTCGCAGCAGGCGAACCGGTTGAAGCAGTTGGTCGACAGCTTCAAGATCTGATTCACAGATCGCAGACCGCGTTATCGTTCTTCGCGAGCAGGCTCGCTCCCACAGGGAAAATGCATTCCAAATGTGGGAGCGAGCCTGCTCGCGAAAGCGGCGGTTCAATCACCGCCAAACCGATGCCTTAAACAAACAACTTCAAGACATTGCCCATCGCATCATCGGCAAACCCCTGCACGAAATCCCTGAATCCCGGCAACGCCTCTTCTCCGCCGGAAGCTGGTTCAGCAATGATCGTCCAGGTCGCTCGCGACTTCCCTTCGCTCAGCGATTCCACCTGCATTGCCGCCCACAGGTTCGCCACCCCCAGGGTGTTGTAAATCGTCGTCCAGGTCATGCGCCGCGCCTGTTCATCGCGCGAGTTGAGTTGTTCGACCACGACGTTGCCGTCCTTGAAGATTTTCTTGCGCAGCGAAGACACGCCCTCGCCGGTCATTTCGGTGTGCGACAGCGCCGGAATGAATCGTTCGAAGCCAGCGAAATCGGCAACGATCGCCCAGACTTTTGCCGCGTCCGCCGGCACTTCCACCGACGACACAACGTGGCAGCCTTGCGGGTTTTTGATCAGGGTGTCGGGTTGCAGATTGCTCATGGTGTTGCTCCTTGTGGATGAGTCAGATGAAGTTGATTTCTTTCAGGTAGTTGCAGCCGCGACGCAGCAGCGCCGGGGATTTCTGCGGGTAGTGCGCGCCCATCTGCTGCACGCCGGCCTCGGCGTTGGCGTGGCCGATCAGCGAGATGTCGCCGATGTCTTCTTCAAAGCCGTTGAGGTAGAAACCGAGCACGCCGAACAGCGCGTTGTCGGCGTCGACCCGACTCAGTTGCTGTTGCCAATCGGCGACGCTGACCAGCGCAAACTCGCTGCCGGTTTCGCGGAACGAAGCGACGTAGGCATCCCAGCTCAGCGGCTCGGGGTTGTGCAGATTGAACACCGCGCGATCCGCTGAATAACGGCTGGCATGGAAGGCGATGAAGCGGGCGAGAAAGTCCACCGGCATCAAGTCGAAATTCAGTGCAAAGGCCGGCACCTGACCGAGCTGGATCGAGCCTTTGAGCATCAACATCAAGCGATTTTTATGTGGCTGGCAGACGCCGCTCAGGCTGTTGAAGCTGATGTTGCCGGGGCGATACAGATTGACCCGTACACCCCGCTCGCGCGCCCGCTCAAGGATGCGTTCGCCGACCCACTTCGACAGGTTGTAGCCGTTGCGAATGTAGATCGGCGGCGTCGCGGCGGCGGGCAGTTCCAGCACCCGACCGGCATCATCCACGGTGCTGGATGCCGACAGGGTCGAGACGAAGTTAAAGACCTTCTTACTGCGCCCCTCGCACAGCTTCAGCAGGGCGAAGATCGGCTCGACGTTGTCCGCCGCCAGGGACTCGTAATCGAGTACGTGGTTGACGTTGGCGGCGTTGTGTACCAGCGCACCGAACTCGCGGTCCAGGCGCTGATAATCCTCATCGCCCAGGCCCAGTTGCGGGCGACTGATATCAGCTGCGTAAACCCGCACACGGCTGAGATCGAGGTGCTCCAGACGGTTTTCGCGCAGTGCCTGAGCGAAGCGTTGCGTCGCCGTTTGCCCGGCGCTATCACGTACCAGACAGGCGACCTCGCTGGCGCCCCAACCGAGCAGCGCTTCGACGATGTGCACGCCGACAAAACTGTTGGCACCGGTGACGATGACCTTGTGCACATCGCCCATGCGGCTGATCGGTAACGGTTCGATATCCAGCTCGCGCTCGGCGTCGGTCATGGCTTGGGCGCTGAGTACCGCGCTGTCGTCGGTGCCGCGCACCAGCGTCGCCAGTTTGCTGATGGTCGGCTGTTCGATGAAGCGATTGATCGAAATGCTTCGGCCGAATTCCTCACGCAAGCGCAGCAACATCCGCGACAGCAGAATCGAATGACCACCGAGATTGAAGAAGCTTTCGTCAGTGGAAATGTCGCTGGTCGGCAGCTCCAGCAATTCGGCCCAGATCTCCAGAAGCAGCGCTTCGTCAGCATTGGCCGGCAGGCATTTCGCAGCGCTGTCCTGCACCGTCACCGGCAATGCAAGCAGCGCGTTGCGATCGACTTTGCCGTTGCTGGCGAACGGCATCTGCGCCAGTTCAGTCCACGCTACCGGTTGCATGTAGTCCGGCAGAAACTGCCGGGCGTGAGCCTTCAATTCGTCGCGGGCAGTCTCGATTTGTGGCTGGGCGATAAACGCCAGAATGCGTCGCTGACTGTCGATGACCACGGCAATCTGCCGATACAAGCGGCTCTCGCGCAGGCAGCGCTCGATCTCTTCCGGCTCGACGCGAAAGCCACGGATTTTCACCTGATTGTCGCGCCGCCCGCACAGCTCGATACCGTGCTCGCCCCACTGGGCCATGTCGCCGCTGCGATAGGCGCGCAGGGTTTCGCCGCCGGGCAGTGACAGGCTCAGATAACGCTCGGCGGTCTGCTGCGGATTGTTCAGGTAACCGAGGCAGACACCGGGGCCGACGATGAACAGCTCACCGACGGTTTGATCGGGCACCGGTTGCAGATCGTCGTCGAGAATCAGCACCCGACTGTTGGCGATCGGCCCTCCCAGCGTGCGGTTGCTGTCGCCCGGTTTGAGCTGGCGCGCGGTGATCAGCACGGTGGCTTCGGTCGGGCCATACAGGTTGTGCAGGGTGCCTTGGCGGGTCAGTTGCTCGATGACGTACGGCTCGCAGACATCACCGCCGGTCATCACCTGCACGCCCTCCAGTTGTTCCAGCGGCAGGATGCTCAACAGCGCTGGCGGCAAGAAGGCGTGGGTCAGTTGCCGCCGGCGAATCAGCGCAATCAGCTGCAAAGGATCGCAGCGCTGGGTGTCGTCGGGCACGACCAGTTCCGCCCCTGCGAGCAGGCTGGGGAAGATGTCGATCAGTGACGAATCGAAGCTCAGCGAAGAGAACTGCAACACCCGGCTTCCGGCGCGCAGCTGCACGTAGTCGGCGTACCACGCGGTGAAGTGGGCGAGATTGGCCTGGCTGAGCAGCACGCCTTTCGGATGCCCGGTGGTGCCCGAGGTATAAAGCGCCATGCACGGCGCTTCGAGCTCGGGCCAGCGCTGCATCAGCGGTCGATCACGAGCGGCGTCCATTGCCCCGATGTCACTGACATCGAGCCCCGCTATCGATTCGCTGAGCGCCTGCTGTCCATCGTGAAGCAACAGCACCGCGCCCGCGTTTTCCAGGATGTATTGCTGGCGCGGCAAAGGATGGCTCGGCTCCAGCGGCAAGTACACCGCGCCGCTGCCGAGAATCGCCAGAATCGAGGCGAACAGTGCCGGGCTTTTGCCTTGGCAGACACCGACCACCCACGGCTGCGGATGTTGCTCGAGCAAGGGCAGCAGGCGCTGTTGAATCGCGCGGCTGTGGGCGTGCAGCTGCTCGTAGCTGATGGTCTTCCCGCCGACATGCAGCGCCGGTCGTTCGGCATGCTCGATCAGGCTCTGTTGCAGGCGCTCGATCAGCGGGATTTGCGCCTGCTCCAGCAGCGCCGGGTTTGCCGTGTCATTGAGACGGTGGACATACGCCAGTTTGTCGAGGAACAGCAGGTCTTCCAGGCGTTCGAAATCCGGCGCGATCAGCGCAGGAGCATGGCGGAAATAATCGGCATCGCGGGAAAAGCGGCTGACCAGCAACGCCACCTCATCGACCACATGGGCAAGCGCTCGTTGGCGTAGCGACTGACCGTTGCCGGACGGCTCATCGCCAATCGGCACACGGCTGATCAGCGACGAGCCGAGAAAGCACAGCAAGTCGAGGGTCGGCAGGCCGCCATGCTCTTGCGCGGCGTTACCCAGGCGCAGGTGCAGATGCGGGATCGCGCAGAAGTCGCCGGCAGCGATAAAGCCATCGTCGATGATCAGATCCACCGCCGTTTGAGCCACGCCGCTGCGGGTCACAGCATGGCCATGCTGTTCGAGCTCCCGGGCCAGATCGGTCATGGCCTGGCTGGCGCCGGTGAGCAAAATGTCGAGACGTTTCATGTCAGCCTCCTCAAACCAGATAGTCGCGCAGCGCGTGCTGCACGCACGGTGTGGCGAGCAGCGAGCTGTTGTGGAAAAACCTGACGATGTTGCCCACCAACGGGTGGTGGCGGTTGATCGGGAAGGCGAATCCAGCGATTTCCTCGCGCAGTGAGCACCGCGTGGTTTCGCTGACCGGCAGCGCATCGATCAGGCGCAAATCGAAGGATTTCTGGATATCATTGGTCAGGTAATGGCCGATGAACACCGGCAGAATCTGAGCGATGGTTTCGCGATCCGCGTCGCTGGCGGTGTGCCAATAGATGCGCACCATCCGCGCCCAGAAACTCGAGTGGCGACCCTCGTCGAGCAAGTGGTCGGCCATCAGGCCCTTGATTGATGGCTTGACCGAATCGTCGCGGGCGAACGCCGCGACATCACCGGTCACGGTGTTTTCGGCGATCGCCACGCAGATCAATTCCACCGCGCTGCGCAGGTGTTCCGGCGCCAGCGCAACAGCGGCGGGAATCGCCCGGCTCAGTTCGATTTCATCGGGCAACGGAATCGGTTCGATACCGGTCAGTGCCACCGTTTGCTGCATGAAATCCATGGCCACCAGCGCGTGGTAATCCTCATCGACCACCACGGTCATCGCGTCGTAACGACAGGCGAACGGGAATGCCACGGCGAAGCGATTCTTGGCAATGCTGCGGGCGGTCTTGTCGACGATTTCAGTCTCGAAAATCACTACGTCGTTTATGAATTTGTACAACGTCTGCACCAGGGCGAAATCACGTTGTTGCGGGCATTCACGCAGGAAGGTTTCGCTGAGCACTAGCGGCTGGCGGCTGAGTGGATAGATCAAGCGCTGATCGTCTTCGAGCAACCGCCGGGGACGGGTGCGGATGGTCGCGCGGCTTTCCCAGGCGTCGGCGAAGGATTGATAGTCGGCAGCGTTCATTGGGCCACCTCGGCAACTTTTGCGCCCATGCTCAAGCGCAGCCCGTCCCACAAGGCGATGCGGCTTTCCACGGCAGCGATGGCGCTGGCGTAAACCTCGGCTGCGCGCTGCGGATCGCCATCGACCAGACGCTCCAGCAACTGTTCGGCGGCGGGGCCATGGTCTTCGGAGTCGACCTCGATATGCCGTTGCAGGTAGTAGCGAAAGGTCGGTGCCTGTTCGATGCCGATGCCCCAGTCATCGAGGATGCGCTGGAACATCGTCGGAATGACGCTCTCGCGACCATGCAGGAACGCGGCAGCGACACTGTGTCCCGGCGCCTCCAGGGCAATGCGCAAGGTATCGCGGACAAACTGCGCCGCCGCCGGGTCGACGTCGACGCTCTGCAACGCGACGTCATAACTCACACCTTCCTGCTGCAATGCGACGAAACGCTCTACCGCCGTGGTGCTCGCGCCGATTTCGCGCATCGCATCCAGGTACAACTCGAAGTGGCTGTAGTGGCCGGCATCGAGGCGATCGTCCGATTCCTCGCCCAGCACGATCTCGTTGATCAACCGAGCGGCGTGGGGATCGCGCGGCGGCAACCAGGGCAAACGCGTGCAGGTCAGTTCCTGTTGCAGGCGCTTGGTCAGCGACATGAAGTCCCATACGGCAAATACATGGGTTTCCATGAAACGGCGTAATACCGATAACGAAGTAATCTCGGAAAAGATCGGGTGAATACTCAGTTCGGCTTTCTTCAGGGCGAGTTGCTGCTTAGTGGGCATCATGATGTCCTTTATCATTGATTGAAGTGCACGGTTCTTTTCAGTCGCTGTAAGCGGTCGAGCAAGTTGGATAGCAAGTTGGTCGGGCAAATATTGATTGCGCTGTGGCGCCGTTGCGGCGCCACGGGTGCTGCGGTTGTTACGTGAGGTATGCCGCGCTGAACGGCGACGTTCAAACCTGGCGAGAGAAAAACTAATACAGGGCAAATGCATTTAACAAGTTTATTTTCAATTATTTTAAGTTGGCTGTTTTTTGAATATGAGAGTGGCCGATAAAACTTTCGGATCAAGTTTTATTTGGGCGTAGTTACTCCTTTCGGCTAATAACGGCCAAAATCGATAACAAGAGTGAATGCCTCACTCGAAGCAACTTTTTAAACAAGGGAAGTTTATGAATTCAAAGGGGGCGAAAGTTGGCCGGGACCGGCGCCATGACTTCCTGTTTCCCGTGACAAGGCTCCTTCCGTAGGTTCCTGTTGCGGGGACTGTGCCGTCAGGGCGGCGCGTCCCCGTTCTGTAGGGGTGGCGCTGGAAGAGTGCGGGTAAATTGCCGTCAGGGCTATTACCGATTGGTCATCGGCGGGCAGCGGAAACGCGTCGGCAGGGTCGGGGCGGTCGCCAGCGGGCACGCCGATCCGCTGCCAGACCCGGCAGCAGAGCGGTCGCGAAGATTTGTAAGGGGATTATTCGACGTACGAGATATCAGCGTGCGGTGTGGCGCTTCTGTGCGGCGGGAGTCGCGAGGTAGCGGGTGATGACCTCGACGCCACGGTTGAGGTGCTGCTCCAGCATTTCGAGCGAGCGCGGGATGTCCCGCTCGATCACGGCCTGGAGCATGGCGCGATGGTCATCCTGGGACAGCTTGCCCAGGCCCATGGCTTCCAGATTGAAACGCAGAAAACGTTCTTCTTCATTCAGACCGTCTTCCACCAGACGCAGCAGTCGCTGATTGGGCGCCTTGCTGTACAGGGCCATGTGGAACAGACGGTTGAGGCGGCCGATCTCGTTGTAGTCGTGCTGCGCTTCCAGTTCTTCGATGTAGCCGGCGGCGAGTTGATGCTCGGCCTCAGTCAGCAGCGGAATGGACTGCCGCAATGCCTCCGATTCGAGCAAAATGCGCAACTCGTAGGTTTCAGCGGCATCGCCCTGGATCAGTGGCGCGACTACGGCGCCTTTGTGCGTGGTGACGCTGAGCAGCTCTTGCGCTTCGAGCTGACGCAAGGCTTCGCGCACCGGCATGCGGCTGACCCCGAACAGATCGGCCAGATCCTGCTGGCGCAGCGCAGTGCCACAGGGCAGGCGGCCATCGAGAATGGCCGAGCGCAGGGTCTCTTCAATCACCGACCGGGCCAGATGCGCAGGAATCGGTCCTTCGACTTTGATGCTGTGCAGCGGTTTGGGCTTCTGAGTCACGACAACACACCCTGTAGGTCGCAATATTTGGATCCAAATGACACTAGTGATTGCTCTACAGGTTGTCAAACCTTGTAAAACGTTGCGCGGCAATCTCAAGTCTAGCGGGTCTTCGATGATCTCACGGTGCCATTGTTTTTTGCCGGGCTAAGCTTCACCATCAAACGCTTCCTTTCTGTCCTTCTGGAAACCTGCAGTGGCGGTACGTTTCGCGATCCCTCGGACCTTGCGCTGGCTTGGCTGCGCATTGCTGCTGGCCGGCGTCATGCTGGGCGGTCTGCACGCCGATTGGGATTTTTCCGCGATCAGCCGCAAGGCCACTGCTCTTTATGGGCCACTGGGCGCCGGGCAGCAGCGCATCGATGCCTGGCAGAATCTGCTGGCGACGCAGAAGCAGGCCAGTGAGATGGACAAGCTCAAAGTGGTGAACCTGTTCTTCAACAAGCAGGTGCGTTACGTCGAAGACATCGATCTGTGGCGCGAAGTGGATTACTGGGAAACCCCGATCGAAGCGCTGTGGAAGGGCGCCGGCGACTGTGAAGACTATGCCATCGCCAAGTATTTCAGCCTGCGCCATCTCGGCGTTTCCAGTGACAAGCTGCGCATCACCTACGTCAAGGCGCTGCGGCAGAACCGCGCGCACATGGTGTTGACGTACTATGCGACCCCCGATGCCATGCCGCTGGTGCTCGACAGCCTGATCGATCCGATCCAGCCGGCGGCGCAGCGAACCGATTTGCTGCCGGTCTACTCTTTCAATGCCGAAGGCCTGTATTTGCCCGGCGCCAAGGGCAACAAGAAGGTCGGCGACACCAAACGCCTGTCACGCTGGCAGGATGTGCTGAAAAAAATGCAGGCCGAAGGTTTCCCGGTCGAGACGACTAACTAGGAGCACGCGCTCAGATGTCTTTGTTCAAACAGCTGTTGATCGCTATCTGTCTGTTCCTGGTCGTGGCCTTCACCGGCAGCTTCATGGTCAGCCTGGAGAGCTCGCGCACCCAGTACGTCAACCAGTTGCGCTCCCACGCACAGGACGCGGCGACGGCGCTGGCGTTGTCGCTGACGCCGAATATCGACGACCCGGCGATGGTCGAGTTGCTGGTCAGTTCGATTTTCGACAGCGGTTATTACGCGAGCATCCGCGTGGTCGACGTGAAGACCGAGCAGACCATTGTCGAGCGTAGCGGTACCCCGGCGGTGAGCAACGTGCCGGACTGGTTCGTCAAATTGATCGGCCTCGAGCCGGCTGGTGGCGATGCACTGGTCAGTCGTGGCTGGGAGCAGGCGGCGCGGGTCGAAGTCGTCAGCCATCCGATGTTCGCCGTGGCCAAGCTGTGGCAGAGCGCACTGGGCAGCCTTGGCTGGTTGCTGATCTGCGGTGCATTGAGTGCGGTGCTCGGCGCGCTGTTGCTGCGTCGGCAGTTGAAGCCCCTCGATTACATGGTTCAGCAGTCCCATGCGATTGCCCGCCGCGAGTTTCTCAGCCTGCCGGATCTGCCGCGCACGCCTGAATTGCGTCGCGTGGTGCAGGCGATGAATCAGATGGTCGAGAAGCTCAAGACGCTGTTTCAGGAGCAGGCCGAGCGCAGTGAAAAACTGCGTACCGAGTCCTATCAGGACAACCTCACCGGCCTGGCCAACCGCCGCTATTTCGAAATGCAACTGAACAACCGTGTGAGCAACCCGGAGCAGGCCAGTTCCGGTTATTTGCTGCTGTTGCGGGTCAAGGATCTGGCCGGGCTCAACCAGCGTCTCGGCGGCCAGCGTACCGACCAATTGCTCAAGGCTGTCGGTGAGCAACTGACCCGCGAGTGCGCCAGATATCCACAAACCCAGGACTTGGTCACGCGTATTCGCGGCGGTGAATTCGCCGTGCTGGCGCCGGGGCTGGTGCGTGAGGAAGCGCTGCAACTGGCGCAGAATCTCGACAATGCATTGAGCAGCCTGCATGCCACTGGCGCGACCGATGTGCCGGCGGTGGCTTCGATCGGGCTGGCGCCCTTCTCTCACGGCGACTCCCCGCAAGCGGTGCTGACACTGGGCGATCAGGCGCTCGCACAGGCCGAAGGGCAGGGCGAGCAGAATTGGGCGTGCATCGATCAGAGTCTGGTGGCGGAGGTCGGTGACGACCATCACGCTTGGCATCGACTGCTGGATCAGGCCTTGAGTCAGCAGCGTTTCGAGTTGTATTTCCAGCCGGTGGTCGCCGCGCAGGACACGCAACTGGTGCTGCATTACAAGGTCCTGTCGCGCTTGCTCGACGAGCAGGGTCAGACCATTCCCGCCGGGCGCTTTCTGCCGTGGCTGGAGCGCTTCGGTTGGACCGCGCGGCTTGATCGGCTGATGTTCGAACGCGTGCTTGATCAGATGAAAGGGCACGAGGATTCGCTGGCGCTGAACCTGTCCTCGGCGACGCTGGCCGACCCGCAGGCGCTGAACAAAGTCTTCGAAATTCTGCGCGCGCATTCCAATCTCGGCGCGCGTCTGACTCTGGAAATCGGTGAGGAGCAATTGCCTGAACAGGCCGTGCTGGAGCAGTTGACCCGACGCCTGCGCGAGCTTGGCTTCTCGCTGAGCCTGCAGCGCTTCGGCGGGCGCTTCAGCATGATCGGCAACCTGGCGCGGTTGGGTCTGGCGTATTTGAAGATCGATGGCAGCTACATTCGGGCGATCGATCAGGAGAGCGACAAGCGCCTGTTCATCGAAGCGATCCAACGTGCAGCGCACAGCATCGATCTGCCGCTGATTGCCGAGCGGGTCGAGACTGAAGGGGAGTTGTCAGTGATTCGCGAGATGGGCTTGTATGGCGTGCAGGGGCAGTTGCTCGGTGAGCCGAAGCCTTGGGGGTGAGCCAATAAGCGCCCTCACCCTAACCCTCTCCCAGAGGGAGAGGGGACTGACCGTGGGATATTTACGAGATACGCCGACGTGCAAGAGCTCCACTGAATCCAAAATCGACTCGATCTCTCAGGTCGATGGATAGCGCAAGACACCTCGATCGGCCCCCTCTCCCTCAGGGAGAGGGCTGGGGTGAGGGTAAGCTTTGGATCCTGGGAGGATCAGATCAACCCACCCTCATCCTCATCTATCAACTGGCTCAACCCGCCCAACGCTTCACGTGCCTGGGTGCGGTCCATCAGTTTGGCCTGGGCCGCCGCTGGCAGGTCAGTGACGCGGATCACGCCTTTCTGGGTCAGCACCTGAATCAGGTCGTCGAGTACCCGAATCATTTCAAAGTCGCTCTGCTTGAGCTGTTTGAGGCTGTTTTCCACGGCTTCGTTGGCGTACCACGCCTGAATCTCATGGTTATCGGCGGGCAGCGTTTCCGTGGCCTCGGCGTACGCCGCAGCTTCCACGCGAATCAACTGGCCTTGCGCATCGCGTTGCACGTAAAACATTGAGCATCCCTCACAAATGAACAGCGTCATGCTGTCAGCAGCATAGCCAACTGCGCGCCAGTATGCGGGGCGCCGATGAAATCGTCACCGCTACATTGCCCGCAAACGCGACGGCCGCCTCACAAGAGGCGGCCGTTGTTGTTTCAGCCTCAGCTGTTGTTGTGATCGACCTTGATGGTCGGATCGCTGCCGGCAATCAGGTTGTGCAGGTTGGCGCTCGCCCAGTTGTTGCCTTCCAGTTTGATCGTCACGTCCGGCGTGGCCGCAGCGGCATCGCCCGAGTTGAATTTGCCCGCCGAGCTGACTTGCAGCGACGACGTGCCATCCACTGTGGTGATCTTCAGGAAGTTGTCGATCGTGCTGCCGGTCTCGCCCTGCAACAGGTCGCGCAGGTCGATGCGGTCGCCTTCGCTGGCTTTGAAATCCTTGATCACGTCGTTACCGGTGTCGCCCGATTTCCAGACGAAGGTGTCGCCACCGGAACCGCCGATGAGGATGTCGTTGCCCTGACCGCCGATCAGCGTGTCGTTGCCGGTGCCGCCGAGCAGGATGTCATTGCCTTTGCCGCCGTCGAGCAGGTCGTTGCCGCCCGAGCCGAACAGGATGTCATTGCCCGCGCCACCGAGCAGCGTGTCGTTGCCATCGTGCGCGCCGGATACATCGAACGCCTGATAGTGCTCGGTGATGTACTGGTGCACGTTGCTGGTGCTGACTTTGCTGACGTCGACGCCGGTCTCTTTGGCAACGAACGCCTGCATCGCCTGGTAACCCTCGCCGGCAATGCCGTTGAAGCTGACCAGATCGCCGAACAGGATGTCGTTGCCTTCGCCACCGTTGACGGTGTCGTTACCCGGCATCGTCGCTTCGGTATGGCCGATGATCGAGTTGGCCAGATCCTTCGGATCGATGTTGGTTTGCGGCGTTTTGTCCGAATCATACGGCTTGAGGTCGTTGAGGCTGACGTCGTTGTTCAGGCCAATGGCTTCGACGCTCGACAACCCGCTCAACAAGGCAAAGCCGCTGGTCGAGTTGCTGGTCGTCGACGAGTTGGTGCTGTTGCCGGTACCCGCGAGGTTCGACAATTCATAAGTACCGTCGCCCTGCGCATGAATCGTGCCCAGGGTCTCGCTGCTCCAGCCCCACCACGAGTTGTAGGTTTGCAGCACAACGCTGCCGGCACTGTTGATGGTCAGGTAGTGCGAGTTGTCGATGTAGGTGCTGAACGTGTCGCCCTGCTTGTAGTTGCTGGTATTCACCACGCTGTCGAGTTTCACGTTGCCATACAGCGTCGGGTTGGTCTGCTCGCCGGTCTGGTAGTAAGTCGGCTGGCCGTCGGTGATGAAGTACGTGAGGTTCTTCGCCCCGGTGTTGGCCACTGCGTCGGCGCTCTGGAACCAGTTGGCCGTGGTCTTGAACACGTCCTCGTAGTTGGTACCGCCGCCAGAGCCCATCGAGTTGAGTACGGCTTTGAGCATCGTCAGCGCGTTCGGGTCGTTGAGATTCACCGACACCGATTTGTTGACCTGGGTATCGAAGTCCACCAGGAATATGTTCACCGTGCCCGAGTTGCTGCCGCCCAGGCTTTGCTTGAGGCTGTTGAACACCGAGGTCAGCGAGTCTTTCGCGGCGTTCAGCGACGAAGTGCTCATGCTGCCCGAGCTGTCGACCATGAACGCGATGTTGTAGTTGGTGCCCGGCACCACGGTCAGGCCGCCGATGTCAGCGACGATGATGTCGTTGGCGTCGGTGCCGATGACGTTGTCATCACCCGAGGTGGCGGTGACCGCGTTGTACACCGCAGGCACTACCGTGACCGGAATGGTCGCGGTGCTGCTCGCGGAGCCGCCGACCTGTTCGGTGGACGTCGAGGTCACGGTCAGGTTGAACTGGCCGTTGTAGTAGGTCGGCGGAGTCACGGTCAGAGAGCCGAGGTTCCAGCCGGTGACGTTGGCTTCGCCATTGCTCGCGGTAACGGTGAAGGTATGCCCCGCGCCATCGCTGAGCACCGAACCGACCGGTGCGCCGCTGATCTTCACGCTCAGGGTTTCCGAGCCGTCGGTGTCGGTCAGCGCGGTGCTGATTGCCGACAGTTTCACCGTGGTGCCTTCAGCGCCGGTGTTGAGCTTGTAGCCGTCGTAATAACCTTCGCCGTTGGTGCCGTGCAGATCGGAGACGGTCACGCCCGAGTTGATCAGGTCCTGCACACCGGTGTAGATCGGCACGCCGGCGTTGCTCAGATCGATTGGCGTGCCGCCGTTGACCGACAGGTTGACGTCGTAGCTGCCCGGGCCGCTCTGATTGTGGTGGTAGATGTCGAGCGTGTAGTAACCGCTGGTGGTCGGGGTGAACGAGCCGTTGATCGCACCGCCCGCGCCCCAGGTACCCGACGCCACGTTCTTGCCGCCGATGGTGATCAGCAGGCTGTCATCGGCCACGCCGCTGAAGCTGTAGGTCTTGCCGGCTTCCAGGTAGATCAGGCCCGAGGTCTTCGACGCCGTACCGGCGGCGACACTGCCGTCAGACTGCACGTTGGTGACGTTGGCGCTGGAGTTCGGTTTGCCGGCCGCATCGATGACGTTTTTCAGGGTGGTCGAGTTAGCGCCGCTGCCGTCAGTGCCCAGCCCCGAGAGACCGGTCCAGACTTCCTTGATCAGGCCAGTGGATTTCACGCTGTTGTCAGCCACGGCTACGGTCGGCGCATCCGCCACTGGCGTGATGTCGATCTTCACTGTGCCGGTGCTGCCCAGCGCCTGGCCATCGGTAGGCTGGAACTTGATCTGTGCGTAGTCCGCCTGATTGTTGCCCAGACCGGTGCCGCCGTAACCGTTGGTGCCCGACTCGTTGGCATCCGGCAGGAAGCGCAGCTTGCCGGCATCGATGTCGGCCTTGCTGAAGGTCTGGTTATTGGCAACATCCTTCCAGGTCGAGCCGTCCAAATACTGCAGTTTGCCCTCGCCCGGCAGCTGCGTGATCTTGATACCAAGGCTGCTCGCCGGGCTGTCGACATCGCTGACGCCAAAGGTCGACCAGCCGAGTACCAGCGGCGTGTCTTCGGTGCCGCTGACATTGCTCGGCGCAGCGACCGGTGCATCGTTGACCGCCACCACGTTGACTGTGGTCGTCGCCGTGTTCGAGTAGTTGCCGCCATCGGTCACCGTCACGGTGATGACGCGCGGCACGGTGCTCGGGTTTTCGCTGCTGTTGGTGAAGCTGATGTTCTTGATGGCCTGCATGTAGTCGGCCAGGGTCGCGTTACCCGAGAGGGTCAGGGTCACCGTGCCGTTGGTGCTGTTGGCATTGATGGTGATGCCGTTGACGCTGTTGCCCAGATTCAGCGCATCGCCGTCCTGACGGTTGGTCAGTACCACAGTGGCGCCGGTCAGCATCGTGCTGTCCGGGTCGGTGATGCTGATGTCGGTGTCAGCGATCGATACGCCGGCGCCCGGGGTGTTCTCGGTGAACGTCACTTTGTAATCGGCACCGGTCGCTCCGCTGGAGTTGTTGGCATCCAGATCGAGCACCGGTGGCGCATCGTTGTCGATGATCGAGGTACTGACGCTGCCATTGGTGCTGCTGACCGCGAGGTTCTCGAAGTTGCCGCCGGTAGCCGAATCGATCTTGACCACGAAGTTCTCGGTGCCTTCGGTGATCTTGTCATCGAGGGTGGCGACGTTGAACTGCGCGCTGCTGGCGCCCGCCGGGATCTTCACGGTGTACACGCCGGTGAAGTCCGAACCGTCGGCAGCAGTGCCGCTGTAGACGATTTTCAGGGTCACTTCGGTCTGCGCCGGGTGATTGAGGCTCACGGTATAGCTGGCGGTCTGGCCTTCGGTCACCGAGCTGCTGCCGGTGATGCTGACGGTGGTGGTGTCGACGGTGTCGGTGACGCTGGTCACCGCTGGCGTGGTGCTCGGTACCAGTTTTTCGAAGCTGCCTCCGGTGGCGCTGCTGATGGTCGCCTGCACGGTGCCGGCGTCTTTGTAGACGTCGTCAGCTGGCGCTGGAACGTTCACGGTGCCGGTGGTTTCGCCCGCTTTGATGGTGATCACGGCACCGTTCGACAGGGTCACGGTCACAGGCGATCCTGCGGCGTTGGTCAACGTTGCGGTGTAAGTGATCTGGCCACCTTCGGCCACGGAGCCGGTTGCGCTCAGTGACAGATTGGTGGTGTCGACGGTGTCGGTCACGGTGGTGCTGACCGGAGTCTTGTCGGCGACGAGGTTTTCGAAATTGCCGCCGCTGACGTTGGTGATCGCATTGGTGATCGGAGCGTTGCCAGTCAGCGCATCGTTCGGTGCGACGGCAGTTACGGTACCGGTGGTCTGTCCGACCGCGATAGTGATGTTCTGGCCGTTGGCCAGAGTGACCACCACTGGCGAACCGGTGACCGGAGCGCCGACGGTCGCGGTGTAGACGACGTTGCCGCCTTCTGCCGCTGTGGCGGTTGCGCTCAGTTTTACGGTGGTGGTGTCGATGGTGTCGGTGACGCTGGTCACTGCTGGCGTGGTGCTCGGTACCAGGTTTTCGAAGTTGCCACCGGTAGCGCTAGTGATCGTTGCCTGGACGGAACCGGCGTCTTTGTAGACGTCATCGGACGGGGCCGGAACGGTCACATTACCGCTGGTTTCGCCAGCCTTGATGGTGATCACAGCACCGTTCGACAGGATCACGGTCACTGGCGAGCCAGCGGCGTTGGTCAGCGTAGCGGTGTAAACGATCGAGCCACCTTCGGCCACGGAACCGGTCGCACTCAGCGACAGGTTTGTGGTGTCGGTAACGTCCGTGACAGAAGTCGAAACTGGAGTTTTGTCCGCAACCAGATCTTCGAAATTGCCGCCGCTCACGCCAGTGATCGAGTTGGTGATCGGAGCGTTGCCGGTCAGCGCATCGTTCGCAGCAACAGCGGTTGCAGTGCCAGTAGTCTGACCGACGCCAATGGTGATGGTCTGGCCGTTGGCCAATGTCACGACGACAGGAGAACCGGTAACTGGCGCACCGACGGTTGCGGTGTAAGTCACGGTGCCGCCTTCAGCCACCGAAGTGTCGGCGGTCAGTTTGACGGTCGAGGTATCGATGGTGTCGGTGACAGCCGTCACGGCCGGAGCTGTGCTCGGTACCAGATTCTCGAAGTTGCCACCGGTAGCGCTAGTGATCGTTGCCTGGACGGAACCGGCATCTTTGTAGACGTCATCGGACGGTGCCGGAACGGTCACATTACCGCTGGTTTCGCCAGCCTTGATGGTGATCACAGCACCGTTCGACAGGGTCACGGTCACTGGCGAGCCAGCGGCGTTGGTCAGCGTAGCGGTGTAAACGATCGAGCCACCTTCGGCCACGGAACCGGTCGCACTCAGCGACAGGTTGGTGGTGTCGGTAACGTCCGTGACAGAAGTCGAAACTGGAGTTTTGTCTGCAACCAGATCTTCGAAATTGCCGCCAGTTACGCCTGTGATCGAGTTGGTGATCGGGGCGTTGCCGGTCAGCGCATCGTTCGCAGCAACAGCGGTTGCAGTGCCAGTAGTCTGGCCGACGCCAATGGTGATGGTCTGGCCGTTGGCCAATGTCACGACGACAGGAGAACCGGTAACTGGCGCACCGACGGTTGCGGTGTAAGTCACGGTGCCGCCTTCAGCCACCGAAGTATCAGCCGTCAGTTTGACGGTCGAAGTATCGATGGTGTCAGTGACCTGAGTGATCGCTGGAGTGGTGCTCGGCACGAGATTTTCGAAGTTACCACCGGTGGCACTGGTGATCGTTGCCTGGACGGAACCGGCGTCTTTGTAGACGTCATCGGACGGGGCCGGAACGGTTGCGGTGCCGGTGGTTTCGCCAGCCTTGATGGTGATCACAGCGCCGTTCGACAAGGTCACGGTCACTGGCGAACCAGCGGCGTTGGTCAGGGTCGCGGTGTAGGTGATCTGGCCACCTTCGGCCACCGAGTTGGTGGCGCTGAGCGACAGATTTGTAGTGTCGGTAACGTCGGTGACAGAAGTCGAAACCGGAGTTTTGTCGGCGACTAGATCTTCGAAGTTGCCGCCGGTTACGCCAGTGATCGAGTTGGTGATCGGAGCGTTGCCAGTCAGCGCATCGTTCGCAGCAACAGCGGTTGCGGTGCCAGTGGTCTGGCCGACGCCGATGGTGATGGTCTGGCCGTTGGCCAGAGTCACGACGACAGGCGAACCGGTTACCGGCGCGCCGACGGTGGCGGTGTAAGTCACGGTGCCGCCTTCAGCCACCGAAGTATCGGCGGTCAGTTTGACGGTCGACGTGTCGATGGTGTCAGTGACTGTCGTCACCGCTGGAGCAGTGCTCGGAACGAGGTTCTCGAAATTGCCGCCGGTGGCACTGGTGATCGTCGCCTGCACGGAGCCGGCGTCTTTGTAGACGTCATCGGACGGTGCAGGAACGGTTGCGGTGCCGGTGGTTTCGCCTGCTTTGATAGTGATCACGGCGCCATTCGACAAGGTCACGGTCACTGGCGAGCCAGCGGCGTTGGTCAGGGTCGCGGTGTACGTAATCTGGCCACCTTCCGCCACCGAATTGCTGGCGCTCAAGGACAGATTTGTAGTGTCGGTAACGTCCGTGACAGAAGTTGAAACTGGAGTTTTGTCTGCAACCAGATCTTCGAAATTGCCGCCGCTCACGCCAGTGATCGAGTTGATGATCGGAGCATTACCAGCCAACGCATCGTTCGCAGCAACAGCAGTTGCAGTGCCAGTAGTCTGGCCGACGCCGATGGTGATGGTCTGGCCGTTGGCCAGAGTCACAACCACAGGCGAACCAGTAACAGGCGCACCGACGGTGGCGGTGTAAGTCACGGTGCCGCCTTCAGCGACCGAAGTATCGGCGGTCAGTTTGACGGTCGAAGTGTCAATGGTGTCGGTGACAGTCGTCACGGCTGGAGCAGTGCTCGGTACCAGGTTCTCGAAGTTGCCACCGGTGGCGCTGGTGATCGTCGCCTGGACGGAGCCGGCGTCTTTGTAGACGTCATCGGACGGGGCCGGAACGGTTGCGGTGCCGGTGGTTTCGCCAGCCTTGATGGTGATCACGGCGCCATTCGACAGCGTCACGGTCACTGGCGAGCCAGCGGCATTGGTCAGGGTCGCGGTGTAGGTGATCTGGCCACCTTCCGCCACCGAATTGCTGGCGCTGAGCGACAGATTGGTGGTGTCGTTGACATCCGGAACAGTGGTCGAAACCGGTGTTTTATCCGCCACCAGATCTTCGAAGTTGCCGCCGGTTACGCCAGTGATGGAGTTGGTGATCGGCGCGTTGCCGGTCAGCGCATCGTTCGCAGCAACAGCGGTTGCAGTGCCAGTAGTCTGACCGACGCCAATGGTGATGGTCTGGCCGTTGGCCAATGTCACGACGACAGGAGAACCGGTAACTGGCGCACCGACGGTTGCGGTGTAAGTCACGGTGCCGCCTTCAGCCACCGAAGTATCAGCCGTCAGTTTGACGGTCGAAGTATCGATGGTGTCAGTGACCTGAGTGATCGCTGGAGTGGTGCTCGGCACGAGATTTTCGAAGTTACCACCGGTGGCACTGGTGATCGTCGCCTGGACGGAACCGGCGTCTTTGTAGACGTCATCGGACGGTGCAGGAACGGTTGCGGTGCCGGTGGTTTCACCAGCCTTGATGGTGATCACGGCGCCGTTCGACAAGGTCACGGTCACTGGCGAGCCAGCGGCGTTGGTCAAGGTCGCGGTGTAGGTGATCTGGCCACCTTCAGCCACCGAGTTGCTGGCGCTGAGCGACAGATTGGTGGTGTCGTTGACATCCGGAACAGTGGTCGAAACCGGTGTTTTGTCCGCCACCAGTTCTTCGAAGTTGCCGCCGCTCACGCCTGTGATCGAGTTGGTGATCGGCGCGTTGCCGGTCAGCGCATCGTTCGGAGCAACAGTGGTTGCGGTGCCAGTGGTCTGGCCGACGCCGATGGTGATGGTCTGGCCATTGGCCAGAGTCACGACCACAGGCGAGCCGGTGACCGGAGCACCCACAGTGGCGGTGTAGGTGACCGTGCCGCCTTCAGCCACCGAGGTATCGGCGGTCAATTTGACGGTCGAGGTATCGATGGTGTCGGTGACAGTCGTCACGGCCGGAGCTGTGCTTGGTACCAAGTTCTCGAAGTTGCCACCGGTAGCGCTAGTGATCGTTGCCTGGACGGAACCGGCGTCTTTGTAAACGTCGTCGGACGGTGCAGGAACAGTTGCGGTGCCGGTGGTTTCGCCAGCCTTGATGGTGATCACGGCGCCGTTCGACAGGGTCACGGTCACTGGCGAGCCAGCGGCGTTGGTCAGGGTCGCGGTGTAGGTGATCTGGCCACCTTCGGCCACCGAGTTGGTGGCGCTCAAAGACAGATTGGTGGTGTCGACGGTGTCGGTCACGGTGGTGCTGACCGGGGTCTTGTCGGCGACGAGATTCTCGAAATTGCCGCCGCTGACGTTGGTGATGGCGTTGGTGATCGGCGCATGGCCGGTCAGCGCATCGTTCGCAGCAACAGCGGTTGCAGTGCCAGTAGTCTGGCCGACGCCGATGGTGATGGTCTGGCCGTTGGCCAGAGTTACCACAACTGGCGAGCCGGTGACCGGAGCGCCGACGGTGGCGGTGTAGGTCACGGTGCCGCCTTCAGCCACCGATGTATCGGCGGTCAGTTTGACTGTCGAGGTATCGATGGTGTCGGTGACAGTCGTCACGGCCGGAGCTGTGCTCGGTACCAGATTCTCGAAGTTGCCACCGGTAGCGCTAGTGATCGTTGCCTGGACGGAACCGGCGTCTTTGTAGACGTCGTCGGACGGGGCCGGAACAGTTGCGGTGCCGGTGGTTTCGCCAGCCTTGATGGTGATCACGGCGCCGTTCGACAGGGTCACGGTCACTGGCGAGCCAGCGGCGTTGGTCAGCGTAGCGGTGTAAACGATCGAGCCACCTTCGGCCACGGAACCGGTCGCACTCAGCGACAGGTTGGTGGTGTCGGTAACGTCCGTGACAGAAGTCGAAACTGGAGTTTTGTCTGCAACCAGATCTTCGAAATTGCCGCCAGTTACGCCTGTGATCGAGTTGGTGATCGGGGCGTTGCCGGTCAGCGCATCGTTCGCAGCAACAGCAGTTGCAGTGCCAGTAGTCTGGCCGACGCCGATGGTGATGGTCTGACCGTTGGCCAGAGTCACGACCACAGGCGAGCCGGTGACTGGCGCGCCGACGGTGGCGGTGTAAGTCACGGTGCCGCCTTCAGCCACCGATGTATCGGCGGTCAGTTTGACTGTCGAGGTATCGATGGTGTCGGTGACTGTCGTCACGGCCGGAGCAGTGCTCGGCACCAGGTTTTCGAAGTTGCCACCGGTAGCACTGGTGATCGTCGCCTGGACGGAACCGGCGTCTTTGTAGACGTCATCGGACGGGGCCGGAACGGTTGCGGTGCCGGTGGTTTCGCCAGCCTTGATGGTGATGACAGCACCGTTCGACAGGGTCACGGTCACTGGCGAGCCAGCGGCGTTGGTCAGTGTCGCGGTGTAAACGATCGAGCCACCTTCGGCCACGGAGCCGGTCGCGCTCAGCGACAGATTGGTGGTGTCGGAAACGTCGGTGACAGTGGTCGAAACCGGTGTTTTATCCGCCACCAGATCTTCGAAATTGCCGCCGCTCACGCCAGTGATCGAGTTGGTGATCGGAGCATTACCGGCCAACGCATCGTTCGCAGCAACAGCAGTTGCAGTGCCAGTAGTCTGGCCGACGCCGATGGTGATGGTCTGACCGTTGGCCAGAGTCACGACCACAGGCGAGCCGGTGACTGGCGCGCCGACGGTGGCGGTGTAAGTCACGGTGCCGCCTTCAGCCACCGATGTATCGGCGGTCAATTTGACGGTCGACGTATCGATGGTGTCGGTGACAGTCGTCACGGCTGGAGCAGTGCTCGGTACCAGGTTCTCGAAGTTACCACCGGTAGCACTGGTGATCGTCGCCTGCACAGAGCCGGCATCTTTGTAGACGTCATCAGACGGTGCAGGAACTGTTGCGGTGCCGCTGGTTTCACCAGCCTTGATGGTTATCACAGCGCCGTTCGACAAGGTCACGGTCACTGGCGAGCCAGCGGCGTTGGTCAATGTCGCGGTGTAAGTGATCTGGCCACCTTCGGCTACCGAACCGGTCGCACTCAGCGACAGATTGGTAGTGTCGGAAACGTCGGTGACAGTGGTCGAAACCGGTGTTTTATCCGCCACCAGATCTTCGAAATTGCCGCCGCTCACGCCAGTGATCGAGTTGGTGATCGGAGCATTACCGGTCAACGCATCGTTCGCAGCAACAGCGGTTGCAGTGCCAGTAGTCTGGCCGACACCGATGGTGATGGTCTGGCCGTTGGCCAGAGTCACGACCACAGGCGAGCCGGTGACCGGAGCACCCACAGTGGCGGTGTAGGTGACCGTGCCGCCTTCAGCGACCGAGGTATCGGCGGTCAGTTTGACCGTCGAAGTGTCGATGGTATCGGTGACATTCGTCACCGCTGGAACCGCGCTTGGCACCAGGTTCTCGAAGTTGCCGCCGGTCGCACCCTCGATGGTCACTTCGACTTTGCCGGCATCTTTATAGACGTCATCTTTAGGTGCGTCGACGGTCACGGTGCCGGTGGTTTTGCCTGCATCGATAGTGATGGTGGCGCCGTTCGACAGGGTCACGGTCACCGGTGTGCCGGCCGGGTTGGTCAGGGTTGCGGTGTAGGTGATCTGGCCGCCTTCGGCGACCGAGTCGCTGGCGCTCAGGTTCAGATTGGTGGTGTCGGTAGTGTCGGAAACCACGGTGTCTGCGGACTTGCCGTCGACCACCAGTTTTTCGTAATTGCCACCCGTGGCGCCATCAATGGTCACGCTCAACGAGCTGCCGCCCGCCAGCGGGCTGTTCGGCGCGACGTAGTTGACGCTGCCGGTGGTTTCGCCAACGGCGATGGTGATGGTCTGGCCGTTGGACAGGCTGACGGTGACCGGCGAACCGGTCACTGGCGCGCCCACGGTCGCGGTGTAGACCACGGTTTCGCCTTCAGCGACGTTCGCAGTGGCGCTCAGCGACACGGTGGTGGTGTCGATGGTGTCGTTGACCGTGGTCACCGCCGGCGCTGTGCTGGTGACGAGGTTTTCGAAGTTGCCGCCGGTTGCGCTCTGGATGGTCGCTTCAACGCTGCCGGCGTCTTTGTAGACGTCATCTTTCGGTGCATCGACGGTCACGGTGCCGGTGGATTTGCCGGCCTCGATGAGGATTGTCGCACCGTTCGACAGGGTCACGATGACCGGTGTGCCGGCGGCGTTGCTCAGGGTTGCGGTGTAGGTAATCTGGCCGCCTTCGTTCACCGCGCCGGTCGCGCTGAGCGACAGGTTGGTGGTGTCGACAGTGTCGGTCACGGTGGTGGTGACCGGGGTCTGGTCGGCGACAAGATTTTCGAAATTACCGCCGCTGACGTTGGTGATCGAGTTGGTCAGCGGCGCGTGGCCGGAGAGGACGTCGTTCGGCGCGGTGGTGCTCACGCTGCCGCTGGTCTTGCCGACTTCGATAGTGATGTTCTGACCATTGGCCAGGGTCACGACCACAGGCGAACCGGTGACCGGCGCGCCGACGGTGGCGGTGTAGGTGACGGTGCCACCTTCGGCCGCGGTTTCGGTGGCGGTCAGTTTGACCGTCGAGGTGTCGACGGTGTCGGTGACATCGGTGACCGCTGGCGTGGTGCTTGGCACCAGGTTTTCGAAGTTGCCGCCGGTGGCGTCCTTGATCGTGACTTCAACTTTGCCAGCGTCTTTATAGACGTCGTCGGCAGGTGCCGGAACGGTGACGCTGCCGGTGGATTTGCCGGCCTCGATGGTGATCACCGCGCCGTTGCTCAGATTAACGGTCACCGGGGTACCGGCCGGGTTGCTCAGGGTCGCGGTGTAGACAATCGAACCGCCCTCGGCCACGGAGCCGGTCGCGGACAGCGACAGGTTGGTGGTGTCGGCGACGTCGGTTACCGAGGTCACCGCCGGGGTTTGGTCGGCGACGAGATTTTCGTAATTGCCACCGCTGGCGCCGTCGATTTTCACACTCAGGGTGTTGCCGCCGGCCTGTGCGTCGTTCGGCGCGGTGAAGTTGACGCTGGCGCTGCTGGCGCCGACCGGAATGGTGATGGTCTGGCCGTTGGACAGGGTCACCAGCACTGGCGAACCGGTGACCGGGGCGGTCACGGACGCGGTGTAGACAACCACACCGCCTTCTACCGCGCTGGCGCTGGCGGTCAGCGAAACCGTGCTGTTGTCGATGGTGTCGGTGACATCAGTTACCGCAGGCGTCTTGTCGATCACCAGGTTTTCAAAGTTGCCGCCGCTGGTCTTGGTGATGCTCGCATCGACCTTGCCGGCGTCCTTGTACACGTCATCGGCGGGGGCGGCGACGGTTGCGCTGCCGGTGCTCGCGCCTTTGGCAATGTTGATCACCGCGCCGTTGCTCAGGGTCACGCTCATGGCGGTGCCGGCCGGATTGCTCAGGGTGGCGGTGTAGACGATCGAGCCGCCCTCGGCAACGCTGCCGGTGGCGCTCAGGCTGATGTTGGTGGTGTCGACGGCGTCGGTGACTTTGGTCACCACAGCCGAACGATCGGCCTCAACGCGCTCGAAATTGCCGCCGCTGTGGCTGGCGATCGCCGTCCGCACGTTGCTGCCATCGATGTACGGGGTGTTGGCGGGCGCCGGGAAATTCACCGAGCCGCTGGTCGCGCCAGCGGCAATGTTGATCACCGCGCCGTTGGCCAGGGTCACGGTCATCGCAGTGCCGGCCGGATTGCTCAGGGTCGCGGTGTAGGTGATCTGGCCACCTTCGCTGACGGTATCGCTGGCAGTCAGGGTCAGTGCGGTTGTGTCGACGGTGTCGTTGACCGTGGTGCTGACCGGGGTCTTGCTGACGTCGAGTTTCTCGAAGTTGCCGCCGCTGGCATCGGTCATGGTTACGGTGAGCTTGCTGACGTCCTTGTAGACGTCATCGCTCGGTGCGGCAATCGTCACCGAACCGCTGGTCTTGCCGGCTTCGATGGTGATGGTCTGGCCATTGCTCAGGTTGACGGTCACCGGCGTCTGCGCGGCGTTGGTCAGCGTTGCGGTGTAAGTGATCGTAGAGCCTTCGAGCACATAGCTTTCTGCGCTGAGGGTCAGGTGCGTGGTGTTGACCGTGTCGGCAACATTGGTCACCGCAGGCGTAGTATCCGGCACCAGATTTTCGAAGTTGCCACCGGTGGCGTCCTTGATGGTCACTTCGACTTTGCCGGCGTCTTTGTAGACGTCATCGGCAGGTGCCGGAACGGTCACGGTGCCGGTGGTCTTGCCGGCTTCAATGGTGATGACCGAGCCGTTGCTCAGATTCACGGTCACAGGCGCGCCGGCCGGGTTGCTCAGCGTCGCGGTGTAGGTAATCTGCCCACCTTCGTTGACGTTGCCGGTGGCAGTCAGCGCGACGCTCGTGGTGTCGACGGTGTCGGTCACGGTGGTGCTGACCGGGGTCTTGTCGGCGACCAGATTCTCGTAGTTGCCGCCGCTGACGTTGGTGATCGAGTTGGTCAGTGGTGCGTGACCGATCTGCACGTCATTCGATACCGGGGCGGTAACGCTGCCGGTGGTCTGGCCGACGGCGATGGTGATGTTCTGGCCGTTGGCCAGGGTCACGACAACTGGCGAGCCGGTGACGGGCGCGCCGACAGTGGCGGTGTATGTGACGGTGCCGCCTTCAGCGACCGAGGTGTCGGCGGTCAATTTGACCGTCGAGGTATCGATGGTGTCGGTGACTGTCGTCACGGCGGGAGCACTGCTCGAGACGAGGTTCTCGAAGTTGCCGCCGGTGGCACTGGTGATGGTGGCCTGCACGGAGCCGGAGTCTTTGTAAACGTCGTCGGACGGAGCCGGGAAGGTCACATTACCGCTGGTTTCGCCTGCCTTGATGGTGATGACGGCGCCGTTCGACAAGGTCACGGTCACTGGCGAGCCAGCAGCATTGGTCAAGGTGGCGGTGTAAGTGATCTGGCCGCCTTCAGCCACGGAAGCGGTCGCGCTCAGCGACAGATTGGTGGTGTCGGCAACGTCGGTGACGGTGGTCGAAACTGGAGTTTTGTCCGCCACCAGATTTTCGTAGTTGCCACCGCTTACGCCAGTGATCGAATTGGTCAGCGGAGCGTTGCCGGTCAAGGCATCGTTCGGTGCGGTGTAGGTGATGGAGCCAGTGGTCTGGCCGACGGCAATGGTGATGTTCTGGCCGTTGGCCAACGTCACGACCACAGGCGAGCCGGTGACTGGCGCGCCGACGGTGGCGGTGTAAGTTACGGTGCCGCCTTCGGCAACCGAGGTGTCTGCGCTCAGCTTCACCGTCGAGGTATCGACGGTGTCAGTGATTTCGGTCACTGCCGGCGTAGCGTTCGGCACCAGATTTTCGAAATTGCCGCCGGTGGCGTCCTTGATGCTGACTTCGACCTGGCCGGCGTCCTTGTAGACGTCATCGGCAGGCGCTGGAACGGTAACGGTGCCGGTGGTTTTGCCGGCATCAATGGTGATCACCGAGCCGTTGCTCAGGGTCACGGTTACCGGGGTGCCGGCCGGATTCGTCAGCGTGGCGGTGTAGGTGATCTGGCCACCCTCGGCCACGGAACCGGTGGCGCTGAGGCTCAGGCCAGTGTCATCCACCGAATCGGTAATCGTGGTGACCGCAGGCGTGTTGCTTGGCACCAGATTTTCGAAATTGCCACCGGTTGCACCAGTGATCGTGGTGCTGACGGTGCTGCCATTGTTGTAGACGTCGTTGGCCGCAGTCGGCACGTTGACGGTGCCCACGGTTTCGCCAGCCGCGATGGTGATGGTCGAACCGTTCGACAGGGTGACGGTCACCGGCGTCTGCGCCGGGTTGGTCAGTGTCGCGGTGTAAGTGATTTGACCGCCTTCAACAATGTTGTTGGTCGCAGTCAGGGTCAGACCGGTGTTGTCGACCGAATCGGTGATCGTGGTAACGGCAGGTGTGGTGTTTGGCACCAGGTTTTCGAAATTGCCACCGGTAGCGCCAGTGATCGTGGTGCTGACGGTGCTGCCATTGTTGTAGACGTCGTTGGCTGCAGTCGGCACGTTGACGGTGCCGACGGTTTCGCCCGCAGCAATGGTGATGGTCGAACCGTTCGACAGAGTGACGGTTACCGGGGTTTGCGCCGGGTTGGTCAGTGTCGCGGTGTAAGTGATCTGACCGCCTTCAACGATGTTGTTGGTCGCGGTCAGAGTCAGGCCAGTGTCATCGACCGAGTCGGTGATGGTGGTCACGGCTGGTGTGGTGTTTGGCACCAGATTTTCGAAATTGCCACCGGTAGCGCCAGTGATCGTGGTGCTGACGGTGCTGCCATTGTTGTAGACGTCATTGGCCGCAGTCGGCACGTTGACGGTGCCCACGGTTTCGCCAGCCGCAATGGTGATGGTCGAACCGTTCGACAGAGTGACGGTTACCGGGGTTTGTGCCGGATTGGTCAGTGTCGCGGTGTAAGTGATCTGACCGCCTTCAACGATGTTATTGGTCGCAGTCAGGGTCAGGCCGGTGTTGTCGACCGAATCGGTGATCGTCGTGACCGCAGGCGTGTTGCTTGGCACCAGGTTTTCAAAGTTGCCGCCGGTAGCGCCAGTGATCGTGGTGCTGACGGTGCCGCCATTGTTGTAGACGTCGTTGACCGCAGTCGGCACGTTGACGGTGCCCACGGTTTCGCCTGCCGCAATGGTGATGGTCGAACCGTTGGACAGGGTGACGGTAACCGGCGTTTGCGCTGGATTAGTCAGTGTCGCTGTGTAGGTGATCTGGCCGCCTTCGACGATGTTGTTGGTCGCGGTCAGCGTGAGGCCGGTGTTATCAACCGAGTCTGTGATGGTGGTAACGGCTGGTGTCGGGTTCGGCACCAGATTTTCGAAGTTGCCGCCGGTAGCCCCGGTGATCGTGGTCGTAACGGTGCTGCCATTGTTGTAAACGTCATTGGCTGGGGTCGGCACGTTGACGGTGCCGGTAGTCTGGCCAGCGCCAATGGTAATGGTCGAGCCATTCGACAGCGTGACGGTGACCGGAGTTTGCGCCGGGTTAGTCAGCGTCGCGGTGTAGGTAATCTGGCCGCCTTCGGTCACGCTCGAACCAGCCGTCAACGTGACGGTAGTGGTGTCGACGGTGTCGGTGACTTGCGTGGTCGCCGGGATAGTCGGCGGGGTCACGGTGATGCCGTTGCCGCCGCTGGTGCCAGTGACGGTCACGTCGATCTGGGTCGGGTCGTTATAGACAGTGTCGTTCGGCGCCAGCGGCACGTTGACGGTGCCGGTGGTGGCGCCGGCAGGAATGACGATGACTGCGCCGTTGGACAGGGTGATAGTCAGGTCGGTCAGCGGCGCCTGGGTCAGGGTCGCGGTGTACACCAGCACGCCGCCGGCTTCGGTGATGGTCGGCGTGGCGCTGAGGCTCAGGGTCGAGTCACGCAGTGCGTTGGTGGTGGTGTCGGTGGTCAGGCCGCCCGTGGTGTCCTGCGCGACTTGCCCGGCAGAATTGATGCCCGCCGTGGGGAAGCCAATGGTCGGATCGACGCGGCCAGCGGTGGCGTCGAGCATGACGAAGCTGTGACCGCCGCCGGCAGCACCACCGGTACCTGCGGCGGTCGGGCCGGCCGCGGTGGACTCGAGTGCGGTGGTCGGGTCGACACCGGCGGCGATGGCTTGCTGCAGTTCTTCTACAGAAGGCGCGGCCTGCGCCGTGGCTTCGGCCAGGTCAGTGCTGGAGTCAGGCGAGCTGGCGCTCCACTGGGTGTCACGGCCCAGATCGAGCATGCGGCCATCGGCCAGTTCCAGCGACACCGCGCCGGACAGACCGGTATCGATCTGGTCGCCGACATACAGGCGATCGCCTTCAACGAGTACGCGACGCACGCCCTCTGGGGACACCACGAAAACCTGACCGACAATGCTTTTGACGACGGCAACAACACTGCTCATTGAAGACTCTCCGGGGTGTCACATTCAGTTGACTTCCATGGACCTGACGGGCGTCGGCGCCACTTCAGTCTGGACGTACTTTCTATAAATGGATAACTTATTGACGCTGTATTTCCGTCAATAATCTGGCTATAAATTATCGCGATTAACTTTATGCCAAACTATTGACCTTCTGGGAGCCATCCTAAACAATCGCCCCACTAATGTCACATTGATATTTCCGCGGCGACCTGTCCTTCAGCCTGTCATCCAGTTCCTGTTTTGAACTTTCCGACATACGGTCTTTCGGGTTGCCATCATCCGACGCAGCACCACGTTTCTGCTGTGATTCAAGACAAGAAGTTCCGGGAAAATTCCAACCATGCGTTCGCTTTTGCTCCTTGCCGCTCCCTTCGCTCTCGCCGCCTCTTTTGTACAAGCACAATCCTTACCAGAAGCCATGCAACAGGCGCTGGATGTCCATCCGGAGATTCAGGCGGGGGTCAACAGTCGATTGGCGGCGGATTATCAGTTAAAGGCTGCGAAAGGGGGATACCTGCCCAAGGTCGATCTGCTGGGCGGTTATGGCCGTGAAGGCACTGACAGTGTGACCACGCGAGCGAACGGTGGAAGCAATCACTGGGAGACGTTGAACCGCAGCGAGTCAAGTTTACGTCTCTCGCAAATGGTTTTTGACGGTTTCGCGACGTCCAACGAAGTTGCGCGTCAACAAGCCAACGTCAGCTCCCGTGCTTACTCGCTGCTGGGCACTTCCGAGCGTACTGCACTGACCGTCGCCCAGGTGTATCTGGACGTGCTGACCCGTCGCGAATTCGTGCGTCTGGCCGAGGAGAACCTCAAGAGCCACCAGCGCATCTACGACCAGATCCAGTTGCGCACCCAGCGCGGCGTCGGCAGCGGTGCCGACCTTGATCAGGCCGAAGCGCGCATGGCCCAGGCCCGCAACAACCTGATCACCGAACAGACCAACCTCGCCGACGCGGAAACCAACTTCCTCAGCGCCGTCGGCCAGATGCCCGACCAGCTCGAGCGCCCGGCGCCGTTCATGGCGATGATGCCGGCCAACCTCAATGAAGCCCGCGCGCAAATGCTGGAAAACAGCCCGATCCTGCGTTCCGCCGAGTCGGACATCGCCGCTGCCGAGAAGCAGTTCGCCACCGCCAAATCGACCTTCTACCCGCGTTTCGACGCCGAACTGGGCCGCTCCGCCGACAACGATCTCGATGGTCAGAACGGCCACAACAACGAATGGCAGGCCATGCTGCGCATGCGTTTTAACTTGTATTCCGGCGGCAGCAACAAGGCCGATCTGGAATCCAAGTCGTACCTGGCCAACCAGGCGCTGGACATCCGCAACAACGCCCTGCGTCAGTTGAATGAAGAGCTCGGCCTCGCCTGGAACGCGCTGAACAATGCCAACGCCCAAGTGCCGATCGCTCAGCAGTACGTCGATCGCAGCACCTCGGTGCGTACCGCCTACCAGCGTCAATTCAGCCTCGGCGAACGCACCCTGCTGGACTTGCTCGACAGCGAGAACGAGCTGTTCACCGCCTCGCGGCGTCTGGCGGAAATCAAGAACATTCAGTTATTTACTCAGTACCGAATCAAGGCGACCATGGGCCAATTGCTCAAAAGCCAGGGAGTGGTCGCGCCGTTGGCATCCGTTGTGCAGAACGACGTGAAGCCCAAGGTCCAGCTGCCTGGGATGAACTGAGTTATCCCTTCCAACTGTTAAAGAGTGTCGAGCGTGGAATCAGAAGTCAGTCGAGTTCAACTCAGCCATGATCCACGCGCGTTGCATGACGATCCGTTGCTGGATGGTCTGCTCGCCCTGTGCATGCTGCACCAGAAGCCTGCCAGCGCGGCGATGCTGACCACCGGCCTGCCGCTGCCCAAACAACGTTTGAGTGTCGAGTTGCTGCCGCGCGCAGCGGCTCGCGCCGGGCTGCAGGGGCGGGTGTTGCAGCGCAAACTCGAAGAAATTCCGGCGATCGCCATGCCCGCGCTTTTGCTGCTCAAGGATGGCCGCAGCGCCGTCCTGCTCGGCTGGCAGGGCGACAACGAAGCACGCGTGCTGCTGAGCGAAAGCGATGGCGGCGAATCGGTGGTCAGCCGCGAACTGCTGAGCGACGATTACACCGGCAAAGTGTTCTTCGCCCAGCCGCAGCACAAGTTCGACGTCAACCACGGCACGCTGATCCCGCGCGCACGCTCGTGGTTTCGCGACACCCTCAAGCGTTCGCGCTGGCTGTATGCCGATGCGATCGCCGCCAGTTTCCTGATCAACATCATCGCCATGGCCGCGCCGCTGTTCGTGATGAACGTCTACGACCGCGTAGTGCCGAACCAGGCCGAAGCAACCCTTTGGGTGCTGGCGCTGGGCATCACCGGCGCTTACATCTTCGACTTGATCCTCAAGAGCCTGCGCAGCCTGTGCCTGGATCTGGCCGGGAAGAAAACCGACCTGATCATCTCCGCCACGCTGTTCGAGCGCATTGTCGGCATGGCGATGAAATACCGCCCGGCGCGGGTCGGCAGCTTTGCCCAGAACATCCATGAGTTTCAGAGCCTGCGCGACTTTCTCGCGTCGCTGACCCTGACCAGCCTGATCGACCTGCCGTTCACCATCCTGATTTTCATCGTCATCGCCATTCTCGGCGGGCATCTGGTGTGGATTCCGGTGCTGGCTTTCCCGATTGCCCTGCTGATCGGCTACGCCTTGCAGAAGCCGTTGATCGCGACCATGGAACGGACCATGGCGCTGGGCGCCGAGCGCCAGTCGAGCCTGATCGAAACCCTCGCCGGTCTGGACGCGGTCAAGGTCAACAACGCCGAAAGCGAGCGCCAGTATCAGTGGGAGCAGACCATCGGCACCCTCAGCCGCCTAGAGCTGCGAGTGAAAATGCTCTCCGGTCTGGCGATGAACATCACCTTGCTGATCCAGCAACTGGCCGGGGTGATCATGATCGTCTTCGGCGTATACCAGATCATCGCCGGCAACCTGAGCATGGGCGGGCTGATTGCCTGCTACATGCTCAGTGGTCGTGCGCTGAGCCCGCTGGCGTCGCTGTCCGGCCTTCTCACGCGCTATCAACAGGCGCGGGTGACCATGACTTCGGTCGACCAGATGATGGAGCTGCCGCAGGAGCGCAATTTCGAAGAGCGTCCGCTAAGCCGCAAGGTTTTGCAGGGTGCGATCGAATGCCGTCAGCTCAGCTTCACCTATCCGGACCAGCAGAACCCTGCGCTGAAGAACATCAACCTGGTCATCCGTCCCGGCGAGAAGATCGGCATCATCGGCCGCAGCGGCTCGGGCAAGAGTTCGCTGGCGAAACTGCTGGTGGGCCTGTACCAACCGGACGACGGTGCCTTGCTGGTCGACGGCGTGGACATCCGCCAGATCGACGTCAGCGAACTGCGCTACAACATCGGCTACGTACCGCAGGACATCCAGCTGCTGTCCGGCACCCTGCGTGACAACCTGGTGTCCGGCGCGCGTTACGTCGAAGACGAGCTGGTGCTGCAAGCCGCCGAACTGGCCGGCGTCCACGAATTCGCCCGTCTGCACCCGCAAGGCTACGAGCTGCAAGTCGGCGAGCGTGGGCAAAACCTCTCCGGCGGCCAGCGGCAGAACGTCGCCCTGGCCCGGGCGCTGTTGCTCAATCCACCGATCTTGCTGATGGATGAGCCAACCAGTGCGATGGACAACACCGGCGAAGAACGCCTCAAGCAACGCCTCGCAGCAGTGATTGAAAACAAGACCGTGGTGCTGGTCACGCACCGGGCATCGCTGTTGTCGCTGGTCGATCGCCTGCTGGTGATCGATCGCGGGCAGATTCTCGCCGACGGCCCGAAAGCCGCCGTGATGGAAGCGTTGAAGAAGGGGCAGATCAGTGTTGCTTAAGTCCGGTGTCAAGGAGTCGATCCGTCGCTACTTCAAGGGCTCTGCCTCGCTGCAGGGTCAGCCGCTGCCGGAGGTCAACAAGGCGCTGATCGAAGACGCCCCGCGCGTCGTGCGCCTGACCATCTGGGCGATCATCGGCTTTTTCGTGTTCCTCATGCTCTGGGCCAACTTCGCCGTGATCGACGAGGTGACCAAGGGCGACGGCAAGGCGATTCCGTCGTCGAAGATTCAGAAAATCCAGAACCTGGAGGGCGGTATCGTCTCCGAGCTGTTCGTCAAGGAAGGCCAGATCGTCGAGGCCGGCGCGCCGCTGATTCGTCTCGACGACACACGTTTTGCCTCGAACGTCGGCGAAACCGAGGCCGATCGCCTGTCGATGCTGCTGCGGGTCGAGCGTCTGAGCGCGGAAGTCGATGATCGTCCGCTGAATTTCCCCGAGGACGTGCTCAAAGCCGTGCCGGGCCAGGCGAAAAGCGAAGAGTCGCTGTACATCAGCCGCCGTCAGCAGTTGCACGATGAAATCGGCGGCTTGCAGGAGCAGTTGATCCAGCGTCAGCAAGAGCTGCGTGAGTTCAGCTCCAAGCAGGCGCAGTACCGTCAGCAACTCGGTTTGCAGCGTCAGGAAATCAACATGTCCGAGCCGCTGGTGGCGCAGGGCGCGGTCTCGCCGGTGGAAGTGTTGCGCCTCAAGCGTGCCGAAGTGGAAACCCGTGGCCAGCTCGACGCGACCACGCTGGCCATCCCACGCGCCGAATCGGCGATCAAGGAAGTGCAGCGCAAGATCGACGAAACCCGCGGCAAATTCCGCAGCGAAGCGCTGACCCAACTCAACGAAGCGCGCACCGATCTGAACAAGGCCCAGGCCACCGGCAAGGCGCTGGAAGACCGCGTCAGCCGTACGCTGGTTACCTCACCCGTGCGGGGCATCGTCAACAAGTTGCTGGTCAACACTATCGGCGGTGTGATCCAGCCGGGCAGCGACATGGTCGAAATCGTGCCGCTGGACGACACCCTGCTGGTCGAAGCCAAGATCCGCCCGCAGGACATCGCGTTCCTGCATCCGGGTCAGGAAGCGATCGTCAAATTCACCGCCTATGACTACACGATTTACGGCGGCCTGAAGGCACAGCTGGAGCAGATCGGTGCGGATACCATCACCGACGAAGACAAGAAAACCACCTACTACGTGATCAAAGTGCGCACCGAGCGCAGCCACTTGGGCACGGATGAAAAGCCTTTGCTGATCATTCCCGGGATGGTCGCTTCGGTGGATATCATCACTGGCAAGAAGTCGGTGTTGAGCTATTTGCTCAAGCCGATCATTCGGGCGCGGGCTGAGGCGTTGCACGAGCGCTAGATCTTCGGCGCTGGTGACGGCCTATTCGCGAGCAGGCTCGCTCCCACAGGAGATTGCATTCCAACTGTGGGAGCGAGCCTGCTCGCGAAGGCGTCCTCCGAAGCGCTACATATCCGTCGGTAAGTGACACAAATGGTCACCCACCCCCTCACCATTCGCCATATCGTTATTCAATAACGGTATTTAATCTCCAGTTCTTATAGCTATAAAGTCACCCACCTGCGTACCTGCCGACCAATCGGCGCGCCGCACGACCTGAACCGACACGCAATCCAGCGTGAGTGTCTGATCGACGAGCGCGGCCATGAGCGCGCCGTGCGTGGGAGATGATTGATGTCCGCCGCTACTGCCACCGAAAGCGCCGCAACTGCCGCGCCGCAAATCTTCGAAATTCGCCCCTTCAGCGGTGCCGTCGGCGCCGAGATCGTTGGCCTCGACCTGCGCCGGCCGGTCAATGATCAGGACTTCGCGCGGATTCACCGCGCGCACCTGGATTTCCACGTCGTGGTCTTCCGCGATCAGCAGATTACCCCGCAACAGCAAATCGATTTCAGCCGCCGTTTCGGCGTGTTGCAGATCCATGTGCTCAAGCAGTTCCTGCTGGCCAATCACCCGGAAATCCTCATCGTTTCCAACATTATCGAGAACGGCCAGAACATCGGTCTCGGTGACGCCGGCAAGTTCTGGCATTCCGATCTCTCCTATAAAGAGCTGCCAAGTCTCGGCTCGATGCTGCACGCCCAAGAGCTGCCCGCCGAGGGCGGCGACACGCTGTTCGCCGACATGCACAAAGCCTGGGACGACTTGCCCGCTGCCTTGCGCACTGCGGTCGAAGGACGTTCCGCTGCGCATTCCTATACCGCGCGCTACAGCGAAACCAAGTTCGAAGGTAACTGGCGCCCGACCCTGACCCCGGAACAACTGGCCCAAGTCGCCGAAGTGGTGCACCCAGTGGTGCGCACCCATCCGGAAAACGGCCGCAAAGCCTTGTTCGTCAGCGAAGGCTTCACCACGCGCATCGTCGGTCTGCCGGAAGACGAAAGTCGTCAGCTGCTCGGCGAACTCTTCGCCCACAGCGTGCTGCCGCAAAACATCTACCGCCATCAGTGGGAGCCGCATGATCTGGTGTTCTGGGACAACCGCTCGCTGATCCATCTCGCCGCCGGCTGTCCTGCGCACCTGCGCCGCAAGCTGTATCGCACGACCATTCAGGGCGACGCGCCTTTCTGATTTGCCGGAGATCGATCATGAACGCCCCTTTGCCAGGCCGCGCGGTCAGCAACCCGATCGCCCACAGCGAAGCGTTGCTGGCCGTCGATCACGTCAGCCTCGAATACCGCACGCCGCAGCGAGTGGTGCGCGCTACCCATCAAGTCAGTTTCGCCGTCGACCCGGCTGATCGTTTCGTCCTGCTCGGCCCGTCCGGGTGCGGTAAATCGACCCTGCTCAAAGCGGTCGCCGGATTCATCCAGCCCTGCGAAGGCGAGATCCGCCTGCAAGGCCAGCGCGTCGATGCGCCGGGGCCGGACCGCATTGTGGTGTTTCAGGAATTCGACCAGTTGCCGCCGTGGAAAACCGTGAAGCAGAACGTGATGTTCCCGCTGCTGGCCTCGCGCACCTTGAACAAGAAAGACGCCGAAGAGCGTGCGCTGCACTACCTGGAAAAGGTCGGTCTGGCAGCGTTTGCCGACGCCTATCCACACACCTTGTCCGGCGGCATGAAGGCGCGGGTGGCGATCGCCCGGGCGTTGGCCATGCAACCAAAAATTCTTTTGATGGACGAACCCTTCGCTGCACTCGATGCGTTGACCCGCCGCAAGATGCAGGAGGAGTTGCTGCTCCTCTGGGAAGAGGTGCGCTTCACCTTGTTGTTCGTCACCCATTCGATTGAAGAAGCCCTGGTGGTGGGCAATCGCATCCTCTTGTTGTCGCCACATCCGGGCCGGGTGCGCGCCGAAGTGCACAGCCATCAATACGACCTGCACAGCCTCGGCGGCGTGGCGTTTCAGGCGTCGGCGCGGCGCATTCATCGTCTGCTGTTCGATGAGGGCCAGACGCCGGAGACCGAACGTGATCACGACTTCAACGACATTCGCATCGCCTATTGAGCGGCCAGGAGGACTACCCGATGAGCCATTCATCATCCGTGCGTGAAGAATTCGAAACCGTGCTCGAGCCGCTGACCGCAGTGCCGGTCGAGCGCGAGTTGCCGCTTGGCACGCGCCTGTGGCAACAGGGCTGGTTGCGCAAAAGCCTGATCCTGATTGTGCTGGCGATCATCTGGGAGGTGGTCGCGCGGATTCAGAACAATGACCTGATGCTGCCGAGTTTTCTGCAAACCGCGCAGGCCCTGTTCGACGGGCTGCTCAGTGGCGAGCTGCTGGCCAAGGTGTGGATCTCGCTGGTGGTGCTGATCAAAGGCTACCTGATCGGCATCGTCCTCGCGTTCGCCCTGACGACATTGGCGGTCTCGACCCAGTTGGGACGTGATCTGCTCAGCACCATGACCTCGATGTTCAACCCGTTGCCAGCGATTGCCCTGCTGCCGCTGGCGCTGCTCTGGTTCGGATTGGGGCAGAACAGTCTGATTTTCGTGCTGGTGCATTCAGTGTTGTGGGCGCTGGCGCTGAACACCTATGCCGGATTTCTCGGTGTGTCCGAGACGCTGCGCATGGCCGGGCGCAACTATGGCCTCAAGGGTTTGCGCCTTGTGTTGTTCATCCTGATCCCGGCGGCACTGCCGTCGATTCTCGCCGGTTTGAAGATTGGCTGGGCGTTTGCCTGGCGCACCTTGATCGCGGCCGAATTGGTGTTTGGCGCGACCAGCGGCAAGGGCGGGCTGGGCTGGTACATCTTCCAGAATCGCAATGAGCTGTACACCGACAAGGTGTTTGCCGGGTTGGCGGTGGTGATCCTGATTGGTCTGCTGGTGGAAAATCTGGTGTTTGCCACCCTTGAGCGCGTGACCGTCAAGCGCTGGGGTATGCAGCGCTGAGATCTTCGTTGGCTGGGCCGGCCTCTTCGCGAGCAGGCTCGCTCCCACATGAGAACGCATTCCAAGGTGGGAGCGAGCCTGCTCGCGAAGAGGCCAGCGCTGGCATCGTCACTCTTTAGGGATGTTTGCTAGCATTGCGCCCGGATCAATCCAGATCAGCCAAGAGTGCTCAGCATGCAACTCCCGGACATGAACCTTCTGGTCGCCCTCGATGCCTTGCTCGACGAGGGCAGTGTGGTCGGCGCGGCGCGGCGGATGAACCTCAGCCCGGCGGCCATGAGCCGCACGCTGACGCGGATTCGCGAAGCCATCGGCGATCCGATTCTGGTGCGCGCCGGGCGTGGCCTGGTGCCGACCCCCAAAGCCCTCGAACTGCGCGAACAGGTGCGCGACGTGGTCGAGCAGGCGGCGCTGCTGTTCCGCTCCGCCGACAGCGTCGAGCTGGGCACCTTGCGCCGGCGCTTCAGCATTCGCGCCAATGATTTCTTCGTCGGCGTTTACGGCGGCAAGCTGTTCGACACCCTCGACCAGCTCGCCCCGCATTGCGAATTGCGCTTCGTCCCGGAAGGCGATGGCGACGATGAGGCGCTGCGCGAAGGACGCATCGATCTGAGCGTCAGCAACACCCGTCCGCTCACGCCGGAGGTTAAGGTACAGAACCTGTTCTCCACGCATTTCGTCGGCTTGGTGCGCGAGAACCATCCTTTGCTCGACGGCGAAATCACGGCCGAGCGCTACGCCGGTTTTTCCCACATCAGCATGTCGCGGCGTGGCATCGCTCGCGGCCCGATCGACACGGCGTTGAATGCGTTGGGGCTGGAGCGCCGGGTGGCGGTGATCGCGCCGAGCTTCCACGCGGCGATGTTTGCCTTGCCCGACTCCGACCTGATCCTGCCGGTGCCCAAAGAAGCCCTGCTCAGCGTGCGGCGGCTGGGCCTGAAACTGCGTTCGTTCGACCTGCCGATTCCGCTGCCCATGCTCATGCTGACCCAGGCCTGGCACCCGCGCTTCGACAAGGACCCGGCCCACCGCTGGCTGCGTGAAACCCTCAAGACCTGCTGCGATGAAACATGGCTGGCGGCACAGCCGTAAATCATCAGGCACCATCGAATCCCTGTGGGAGCGAGCCTGCTCGCGAAGGCGTCGAGTCAGTCACCTCAATGGCGGCTGGTCCACCGCTTTCGCGAGCAGGCTCGCTCCCACATAGGCATTCACCGTTGTGTCTGATGCACTTATAACCTGCCAATAAGTCAATTTTCGTCAGCATCAAGCCCCACTAAAATGCTCCGGTATTTCACCCCCGGAGCTTTTCATTCATGACATTCCTGACGGTCTCGGCGCCTCTCGCCGCGACCAGCCCGGCGACGGCGGCTGCGCCACCGGTGTTCGGGGCGCGGATCATCATTGGTCTGGTCGGCGTGCTGTTGGCCGTGCTGGTCTCGGGCCTCAACGAGATGGTCACCAAAGTCGCACTCGCCGATATTCGCGGCGCGCTGCACATCGGCTACGACGAAGGCACCTGGCTGGTCGCCAGCTACACCGCCACGTCGGTCGCGGCCATGGCCTTTGCGCCGTGGTGCTCGGTGACCTTCTCGCTGCGTCGCTTCACCCTCTGCGTCATCGGTCTGTTTACCGTGCTCGGCGTGCTGTGCCCGTTCGCCCCGAACTACGAAAGTCTGCTGCTGATGCGCATCCTCCAAGGCCTCGCCGGCGGTGCATTGCCGCCGATGCTGATGACCGTTGCACTGCGCTTCCTCCCGGCGAACATCAAACTTTACGGACTGGCCGGCTACGCACTGACTGCGACTTTCGGCCCGGGACTCGGCACGCCGCTGGCCGGGCTGTGGACCGAATACGTCGGCTGGCAATGGACCTTCTGGCAGATCATCGTGCCGTGCCTGATCGCCATGGCCGCAGTGGCTTACGGATTGCCCCAGGATCCGCTGCGCTTGGAGCGCCTCAAGTCGTTCAACTGGAAAGGCCTGCTGCTGGGCTTTCCAGCGATCTGCATGCTGGTGATCGGTCTGTTGCAGGGCAATCGACTGGACTGGTTCGAGTCGAATCTGATCTGTGGATTACTCGGTGCCGGTTCGCTGCTGCTGGTGGCTTTTATGATCAATGAATGGTCGCAGCCGATTCCGTTTTTCAAGCTGCAGATGCTCGGCATCCGCAACCTGCTGTTCGCCCTGATCACCCTCGCCGGGGTGCTGATCGTGCTGCTGGCGGTGGTGTTGATTCCGTCGAGTTATCTGGCCCAGGTGCAGGGTTATCGTCCGGCGCAAACCGCGCCGATCATGCTCATTGCCGCGCTGCCGCAGTTGATCGCGCTGCCATTGGTGGCGGCGCTATGCAACTTGCGCTGGGTCGATTGCCGCTGGGTGCTTGGCATTGGTCTGAGCATGCTCGCGCTGTCCTGCCTCGGCGGTTCACACCTGACTTCGGCGTGGATTCGCGATGACTTTTACGTCCTGCAATGGCTGCAGATTTTCGGCCAGCCGATGGCGGTGTTGCCGCTGCTGATGTTGTCGACCGGCAGTATCACGCCGATGGAAGGGCCGTTCGCGTCGGCGTGGTTCAACACCGTCAAAGGTCTCGCCGCAGTGGTCGCCACCGGCGTGATCGAAGCGCTGACCACCGCGCGCCTGCATTTCCATTCGACCATGTTGGTCGACAGCCTGGGCAATTCGCCGCTGGCCGATCACAGCGATCCGGGCCTCGCTCACCGCGTGCACGAGCAGGCGGTGGTGCTGACTTCGTCCGATTTGTACCTGTGCATGGCTGGCGTCGCCGTGGCGTTGATCCTGCTGATTTTCTGGCTGCCGACGCGGATTTATCCGCCGCGCGCGCCGACCTGATCGCTGTACTGAAACTGAAGGTTTTTTATGACTCAATCCAAGCAAAAACTCGCGGTGGCCGTGGCTGCCGCGCTGGCGGTGGGCGTGCTGGTGTACCTGGCGATGCCCGGGCTGTTCGGCCAACGCACCGAGCAAACCACCAATGACGCCTTCGTCTCCGCCGACTACACGTTGGTGGTGCCCCGCGTGGCCGGGTTCATCAAGCAGGTGCTGGTCGAAGACAACCAGCAGGTCAAGGCCGGGCAATTGTTGGCGCTGATCGATGACCGTGATTTGCGCGCAGCGGCGGAAGCGGCGGACGCGCAAACCCTGGTCGCGCGGGCGCAATTGCAGAACGCCAATGCGACCCTTGAGCGGCAGGCGTCGCTGATCGCTCAGGCGCAGGCCACCGTGGTCTCGGCCAAAGCGCAAATGGCTTTTGCGCAGCAGGAACTGAACCGCTACAACCATCTCGCCGGAGTCGGTGCCGGCACCGTGCAGAACGCGCAACAGGCGCGCACGCGCATTGATCAGGCTTCGGCGCGTCTCGACACCGCGACCGCGAAACTGGCGGCCGAACGCAAACAAGTCGAAATCCTCACTGCCCAGCGCAACGCCGCTGAAGGCAATCTGAAACACGCGCAGGCGGCACTGGAAATCGCCAGTTTCAACCTCTCTTACACGCGCATTACCGCGCCGCAGGACGGCATGATCGGCGAGCGCGCGGTGCGTGTCGGTGCCTACGTCACCCCGGGCAGCAAACTGTTGGCGGTGGTGCCGTTGCAGCAGGCTTATGTGGTCGCCAATTTTCAGGAAACCCAGTTGACCGACGTGCAGCCGGGTCAGGATGTGCAAGTGCGGGTCGACAGCTTGGGCGGCGAAGCCCTGACCGGCCGCGTCGAGAGCATTGCGCCAGCGACCGGCGTGACCTTCGCTGCGGTGAAACCGGATAACGCCACCGGTAACTTCACCAAAGTGGTGCAGCGGATTCCGGTGAAGATCATGCTGGAACCGGGCCAGCCACTGGCCGAGCGCTTGCGGGTGGGGATGTCGGTCGAGGCGAGTATTGATACCGCCAGCTCGAAGGCGTCCGGGCGCGAGGTGACGCAGCGATGATCGGTGTTAAATCGGTTGGCCTCATCGCTGGCAAGCCAGCTCCCACAGGGGTCATTGGCAGGCTGAACCATTTTGCACAATCTGCACAATCCTTGTGGGAGCTGGCTTGCCAGCGATGGGGGCATAGGCAGCAGTTCACCCTGAGTGCCTTGCTTGCAGTCAGCCTCAGCGCTTGTACCGTCGGCCCGGACTTCCAGAAACCCGAAGCCCCTCAAACTGCCGACTGGGCCAAACCGGCGCGGTCTGCCCCAAGCAAGGCCGTCAGCGAACCCCTGAACGAACGCTGGTGGGAAACCTTCCACGACCCGCAACTTTCCGCGCTCACCCAGCGCGCGCTGAACAGCAACCTCGACCTGCAACTGGCCAGCAGCCGCCTGCAACAAAGCCGCGCCGCGCGCCAGGTGATCACCGCCGAGCGTTATCCGAACAGCGCCGCCAGCGGCAGCTACGCACGTAAACGCAACAGTGGCAAAGGCTTGAACGATCCATCGGGAAATAACGGCGATGAGGCTTTCAACCTGTGGGATGCCGGCTTCTCGGCATCATGGGAACTGGACTTCTGGGGCCGCGTGCGCCGTGAAACCGAAGCCGCTGATGCCAATCTCGAAGTGGCAGAAAACGACCGTCGTGACGTACTGCTGACCGTGCTCGCCGACACCGCGCAAAACTACATTCAGCTGCGCGGCGTGCAGAACACCCGCGCCGTCACCGAGCAGAACCTCGACGTCGCTCGCCACAGCCTGAAACTCTCGCAGCTGCGGCTGGCCGATGGCGTGGCGACCGACCTGGACGTCGCCGAAGCCGCCGCGCAAGTCGCCGCCATCGAGGCACGGCTGCCGGCGCTCGAGCAGCGTCAGGCGCAACTGATCAACGCGATCAGTCTGTTGATGGGCGAGCCACCGCAAGCTCTCGCTCAAACGTTATCCACAGACGCGGCAGTACCGCAGTCACCACTGCAAGTCGCCATCGGCCTGCCGTCGCAATTGGCCGAACGCCGCCCCGATATCCGCCAGGCCGAAGCGCGTCTGCACGCCGCCACCGCCAACATCGGCGTGGCCAAGGGCGATTTCTATCCGCGCATCACCCTGTCCGGCAACCTCGGTTCACAGGCCATGCAGCTGAGCGATTTCGGTTCATGGGGCTCGCGTGCCTTTGCCATCGGCCCGCAATTCAGCTTGCCGTTGTTCGACGGCGGTCGCCTTCGCGGCATGCTGCAACTGCGCGAAGCCCAGCAACAAGAAGCGGCCATCGCCTACCAGCAAACCGTGCTGCGCGCCTGGCATGAAATCGACGACCAACTGACCGCCTACAACGCCAGCCAGCGCCGGCGCGACAGCCTCGCCGAAGCCGTGCGCCAGAACCAGATCGCCCTGCGCACCGCGCAACAGCAATACGTCGAAGGCGTGGTCGATTTCGTCAACGTCCTCACCGTGCAGAGCGCCTTGCTCGCCACGCAGGAGCAATGGGTGGAAAGCTCGACCGGCGTCTCCCTGGCGATGGTCGGTTTGTACAAGGCGTTGGGCGGCGGGTGGCAATCGGTCTATCCGGCAGCGCAACTGGCCGCAGGCTCACCTGACGTCGCCAGACCCTGAACCCGCAGCGCCAGCTATGATCAACTCCATTGCAGCAACGGCGCAACGCCGGACCTGAATTGCAGAGGAGTTGCATCATGGAAAATCCGCAGCACAGCCTACCGGCCCTGTTCAAACAGCTCGGCCTCGAAGATGATCCGACCGGCATCGACCAATTCATCGCCAGCCATTCGCCGCTCAAACCGGATTTGCATCTGGCTGACGCGTTTTTCTGGACGGAAAGTCAGGCGCAGTTTCTGCGCGAGGAGATTCTGGATGATGCGGATTGGGCGGAGGTGGTGGATCAGTTGAATGTGATGTTGCGGAAGGGGCGGGTGGGGTGATCATCGCGAAGTTGTATCCTCGTTGAACGCCACAGTTGTCCACATGGCATAAATAGACCAAAATCACGTCCTAATTTGAGGTTCTTATTATGCAAAGCGTTCTCGCCGATATGGCTGTCAGTGTCTCTGAACTGAAGAAAAATCCTACTGCCGTGTTGAACGGTGCACATGGGGGGGCCGTCGCTGTCCTCAACCACAATCGCGTCATGGGCTATATGGTGCCGGCCGAAGTTTATGAAGCAATGATGGAGCGGCTTGATGATCTTGAGCTGGCTGACATTGTTCGTTCCCGCCTCCACGAAACGCCCATTTCGGTAAGCCTGGATGACTTATAAGCTTGAGTTTCTGCCGTCTGCGCACAAAGAGTGGAACAAGCTGGGTCATACGTTGCGGGAGCAGTTCAAAAAGAAGCTGGGTGAGAGGCTGAAGCTTCCCAGAATCCCGGCTGACGCCCTCCACAGCATGCCCGACTGCTACAAAATCAAACTCAAAGCCTCGGGATATCGATTGGTTTACCAAGTCATCGACGAACGAGTCGTGGTTTCCGTGCTAGCGGTTGGCAAGCGCGAACGCAGCAGCGTTTACGATGCTGCCAGGAACCGTTGAACGAGCCCCCGCTTCATTCAAGTGGCCGATGTTTGTCGATGAGATTCTTGAGTGACCGGACTGGGCCACCAAAGTGCGGGATCAGTTGATGTATCGTCTGGCATGAGGCGCAGCATGTAAAAAAAATTGCGCGAAAAGGCTCAGATGTAAAAAAAACCTCCTTACTGTAAAAAAAATTTCGTTTTGTCCGTCGCATTAGATTTTTTCTTCGAAAAATTACAAATCCAACTCGTGGTACGCCTCGGCCAAGCGTAGGGAGATTTGTTTCAAAACTTGACTGAAATTCCCCTCCAATGCGATATTGATAGTTAGCAAACTAACAGTGTCCGTTATCCCGTGTCCGATTCCCTCGACAGTCTCCAGATGAACATCAGCAGCGCCATGGTGGTGGCCGCCCGGCATTGGCGGAAGATCTGCCAGACCACGCTGGTCAACTATGGAATTTCCGAAGCCTGCGCCGTGCCCTTGTTGATGATCGGGCGTTTGGGCGAGGGCGTGCGTCAGGTGCAAGTCGCCCAGGCTGCGGGGATGGAGAGTCCTTCGCTGGTGCGTTTGCTCGATCAGCTGTGCCACGCCGGTTACGTCTGTCGCACCGAAGATGCCCAGGATCGCCGGGCCAAGTGCCTGAGCCTGACCGATACCGGCCGCGAGCTGGTGCAAGCGGTGGAGGCCGAGCTGGTGCGCTTGCGGCATGAGGTGCTGGAAGGCATCGAGCGCAGCGATCTGGAAGCTACGCTTCGGGTACTCAGGGCTTTTGAGGCGGCGAGTTCGCCTGTGGTGGTCAATTCTTGAACGGTTTTTTCACTGGCATGCCGCCGGCCCGTGACTGGTTTTACGGGGTCCGTACTTTTGCCGCGTCGATGATTGCGCTGTACATCGCCTTGCTCATGCAAATGCCGCGTCCGTATTGGGCGATGGCCACGGTGTACATCGTCTCCAGCCCGTTTCTCGGCCCGACCAGCTCCAAAGCGCTGTACCGCGCGGCCGGTACATTTCTCGGCGCAGCGGCGGCGGTGCTGTTCGTGCCGATGTTCGTGCAGAGCCCGTATGTGCTCGTGGTGGTGATCGCGTTGTGGACCGGCATTCTGCTGTTCATGTCCCTGCATCTGCGCACCGCCAACAGTTATGCGCTGATGCTGGCCGGTTACACCTTGCCGCTGATTGCCCTGCCGGTGGTCGATAATCCGCTGGCGGTGTGGGACGTGGCCGAGGCGCGTACCGAAGAGATTTTCCTTGGCATCGCCGTCGCTGCGGTGGTCGGTGCGATGTTCTGGCCGCGACGCCTGGCGCCGGTGTTCAATGATGCCGTGAGCAAATGGTTCGCCGATGCGACGAGCTACAGCCTGAAGTTTCTCAGCCGCGATGTGCAGCCGGAAGAGGTCACCGCGCTGCGCATGGCCATGGTCGCCAATTTCAACAGCCTCGAGTTGATGATCGGCCAGTTGCCCCACGAAGGCGCGCGGCCACAAACCGTGCGTAACACCAAGGAACTGCGCGGCCGGATGATTCACCTGTTGCCAGTGATCGATGCCCTAGAGGATTCGCTGTACGCCCTCGAACGCCGCACCCCGGAACTGGTGGAGAAATTCCAGCCATTGCTGACTGCGACCCGGGAATGGCTGGACCACGCAGACGCCAATCTCGAGCGCTGGCAAGCACTGAGAGATCAACTCGACGCGTTGCAACCGAGCGCCGAAGCGCTGGAGGAGCGCAAACAGTTGCTGTTCTCCAATGCGATCTACCGCCTCGGTGAATTCATCGATCTGTGGCAGGACTGCCGCAGCCTGCAGGATGCGATTCTTTGCGAGCGCCAGGACAGCTGGCGCGCGGTGTACCGGCACTGGCGCCTGGGCCGGTTGACGCCGTTCATCGATCGCGGGCTGATGCTCTACTCGGTGACCTCGACCATTCTGGCGATCATCGTTGCTTCGGTGCTGTGGATCCTGCTCGGCTGGCCTGACGGCGGCAGCGCGGTGATCCTGGCAGCGGTGGCGTGCAGCTTCTTTGCCTCGATGGACGACCCGGCGCCGCAGATTTACCGGTTCTTTTTCTGGACCGGGATGTCGGTGCTGTTCGCCAGTCTTTATCTGTTCCTGATTCTGCCCAACCTGCACGATTTCCCGATGCTCGTGCTGGCGTTTGCCGTGCCGTTCATTTGCATCGGTACGCTGACCGTGCAGCCGCGTTTCTACCTCGGCATGCTGCTGACGCTGGTCAATACCTCGTCGTTCATCAGTATTCAGGGTGCCTACGACGCGGACTTTTTCGCCTTCGCCAACTCCAATCTGGCTGGACCGCTGGGGCTGTTGTTCGCCTTCATCTGGACGCTGGTGGCGCGGCCATTCGGTGCCGAACTGGCGGCCAAGCGTCTGACCCGATTCAGCTGGAAAGACATCGTCAGCATGACCGAGCCGGCCAGCCTCGCCGAGCATCGGCAGTTGGGCGTGCAGCTGCTCGATCGGCTGATGCAGCACCTGCCGCGTCTGGCCCTGACAGGTCAGGACACCGGCATCGCCATGCGCGAAGTGCGTGTCGGTCTGAATATGCTCGATCTGCTTGCCTACACCCCGCGCGTCACCGGCGTGCCAAATGCCCTGCTGCGACAAGTGGTGGGCGAGGTTGGCGAATATTTCCGTGCCTGCCTCAAAGCCGACGAACGCCTGCCGGCGCCAAGCGGTCTGCTGATGACCCTCGATCGCACGCGCCGAGCGCTGAACGGCCAGGGTGACGATGAAACCCGTCTGCACCTGTTGCACGCCTTGAGCGGTCTGCGTCTGGCCTTGCTGCCCGGCGTCGAGTTCGTCTCCAGCGCCGAGCCCGAAGAACCGCTGCCCGATGGAGCGCCCCTATGATCGGTGATCTGGATATCAGCGGCATCTTCCTGCCGACCCTGCTGGTGCTGATGGGCATCACTTACGTGCTGTTTTTGTTGGTGCATGGCGTGCTGCAACGCCTGCACTTTTACCGTCTGGTCTGGCACCGGGCATTGTTCAACGTGGCGCTCTATGCCGTGCTGCTGTACGGCGTGGACTCACTCAGTCGATACCTGATGACATGAAAAAACCGTTTCTGACCATCGGTCGCGTGGTTCTGACCCTGCTGATCGTGACTTTTGCCGTTGTCCTCGTCTGGCGCATGGTGATGTATTACATGTTCGCGCCGTGGACCCGCGACGGCCACATTCGTGCCGACATCATCCAGATCGCTCCGGACGTGTCCGGGCTGATCCAGCAGGTCGAGGTAAAGGACAACCAGTTGATCAAGCGCGGTCAGGTGCTGTTCAGCATCGACCAGGATCGCTTCAAACTGGCTCTGCGCCAGGCCAAGGCCGCCGTTGCCGATCGCGAAGAAACCCTCGCCCAGGCGCAGCGTGAAGCCAAGCGTAACCGTGGCCTCGGCAACCTGGTGCCGGCCGAACAACTGGAAGAAAGCCAGTCGCGCGTCGCCCGTGCGCAGTCGGCATTGGCCGAAGCCTTGGTGGCGGTCGACAGTGCGCAGCTCAACCTCGATCGCTCGGTGATCCGCAGCCCGGTCGATGGTTACGTCAACGACCGCGCGCCGCGTCCGCAGGAATTCGTCACCGCCGGGCGCCCGGTGTTGTCGGTGGTCGACAGCAACTCCTTTCACATCGACGGCTATTTTGAAGAAACCAAACTCGACGGCATCCACGTCGGGCAATCGGTGGATATCCGCGTGATCGGCGACCGCGCCAGGTTGCGCGGGCATGTCGAAAGTATCGTCGCCGGCATCGAAGACCGCGACCGCACCAGCGGCAGCAACCTGCTGCCCAACGTCAACCCGGCGTTCAGTTGGGTGCGCCTGGCGCAGCGGATTCCGGTGCGCATCGCATTCGATGATGTACCGGCCGACTTCCGCATGATTGCCGGGCGTACCGCCACTGTGTCGATCATCGACGATCAGCATGAGGAGCCGCAGCCATGAGCAGGGCCTGGTTGATCGCCGGGTTGGGCATGATGCTCTCGGCCTGTCAGATGGTCGGCCCGGATTATCAGGTGCCCGCCGACGCGGCGGTGCAGCGCAAGGATATTCAGGGTGAGCTGGCAGTCGCCGGCAAACCGGTGGTCTCGGCGCCGGTGCCAGCGGACTGGTGGCGGCTGTATAAAGACCCGCGCCTCGATCAACTGGTACAGCAGGCCATGGCTTCCAACACCGATTTGCGTGTAGCGGCGGCGAACCTGTCGCGGGCGCGCGCTCAGGTGGATGAAGCCGAGGCCGCTGGCGGCTGGAGCGGCGGGGTGAAAATGGGTGCGCAACGTTTGCAGGAGTCCGGTCAGGCGTTCCTGCTGCCGGAAAAAGTCCCGGTGGCCAACATCGCCGATATCGGCATCAGCGCTTCGTATCAGTTCGACCTGTGGGGCACCTTGCAGCGCGGCATCGAAGCGGCCAAAGCCAATGCCGATGCTACTCAGGCCGCAGCCGACACTGCGCGTATTACCTTGGTGGCGGACGTGGTTCGTGCTTACACCCAGGTCTGCGCAGCCAACGAAGAGCGGGAAATCGCCGAGCATTCTCTCGACCTGCAATCGCAGAGCACCACGCTGATCCAGCGTCTACGTGACGCCGGGCGTGGTGACGAGACCCAGGTCACCCGTTCGCAGACCCAATTCAAATCCCTGCGCGCCGACTTGCCGCGTTATGAAGCGGCGCGTCAGGCCGGGCTGTTCCGTCTGTCGATGCTGCTGGCCAAACCGGTCGAGCAGTTGCCGGCAGGTACCGCCAGTTGCGCCGAGTTGCCGAAGATCGCGCAATTGGTGCCGGTCGGTGACGGCGCTGCGCTGCTCAAGCGCCGCCCGGATATTCGTCAGGCCGAGCGGCGTCTTGCTGCGGCAACCGCCGGCATCGGCATCGCCACCGGTGAGCTGTACCCGGACATCAGCATCGGCGCGACCATCGGCACCGTCGGCATCATTGATGACCTTGGCGACCCGTCGACCAACCGCTGGGGCTTCGGCCCGTCGCTGAGCTGGAAAGTACCGACCAACGGCGCCCGCGCGCGCATCCGTGAAGCCGAGGCCAACACTCAAGGCGCGCTGGCGCATTTTGACGGCGTGGTGCTCAACGCGATCCGCGAGACGCAGACCGGTCTGGCCCAGTACAGCGCCTTGCTGCAACGCCGCGATGCCCTAGCCGAAGCCGAACAGTCGGCCAAGCTCGCCGCCGAGCAGACGCACCGCTTCTTCCAGGCCGGCCGCGAGTCGTTCCTCGCCGACCTGCAGGCAACCCGCACCTACACCGATGTCACCGCGCAACTGGCCGCCGCCAACACCCAGGTCGCAATGAGCCAGATCGATTTGTTCCTCGCCCTGGGCGGTGGCTGGGAAAGCGGACGAACGAACACCTCGAGCGCCAGCAAACCCTGAGGCCGTTGCTATGCTTTGAAGTGTTGGAGGGGCGCCCCATGCCAAGCGCTCCTGCAATGCACATTGCTCGTGCTGGCCCAGGGGAAACCAATAATGAAAAACCCTTACGCTCTCGGCTTCTGGTGCGCTCTGGTCGCACTGGTGCTGCTCTCGGCCACGTATTTCTACGGGATCATGCTGGCCCACCAGATCGACACGGCAATGGTTTTCCTCGACAGCGCCGTTGCGTTGATCGCGGTGATGGCGATCGTCGTCGTCGCGTGGACCTCGATTCAGCTGCAACGGGTCAAGAAGCGCCAGCTCGAACGGGGCAGGATGCTCGTCCTGATCTGGGACACCAAAGTCGCCCTGCGCCGGGTCGAAACCGTGTTCGACCGCTACTTCTGGGGTAGCTATTGGCAGCCCGGGCGAACCTTCGCCGAAGTCATGGGCGAGCTCACCGGCACGCCGCTGGAAAAAAGCCTCGAAGCGCTGAAGAAGCAATGCCTGGAACTCGACAAGCAGATCGCCGATGACGGCTGGCACTGGCTGAGCAACGCCCGCGAGCTGTCCGACGTCGCCACGGCCATGGCTCGTGAACGCTATCAACTGGATTTCTGCGATGTGCGGGCGGATACCACCGGCGGAGCGGTGATCGATCGTGACTTCGAAGTGCTGGTGTATACCTGGACCGCGCGGCTGAAGAGCTTTGATCATCAGCTGGATGAAATCGAGGTTCAGTATTCCTGAAATCAAAAGATCGCAGCCTTCGGCAGCTCCTACAGGACAATCGGATTGCAAATGTAGGAGCTGCCGAAGGCTGCGATCTTTTTGCTCTCCCAAGTGTCCATAGACACTCTTTAACCTTTAAACATTGGGCCGTCGCCCGCGCCCGGTGCTAATCTCCATCGCTTAATTGCGCACAGTCGAGCCGCGACCCGATCCCGGGTTCAAGGAAGACGACTTCATCCACAGCCACGGAAACCGATCAGGTCATTCATGAATAAATCAGCAGGCGTGCTTCTCGGAATTGTTGTTGCCATCGGCGCGATCAGCGCAGGCGGGGCCTGGTACACCGGGACCAAGATCGAAGGCGTACTGAACAACGCCGTGACCAACGCCAACAAAGAGCTGCAGACCGCCATGGCCGGCTCCAACGGCACCGCGTCGCTGGAACTGGTATCGCTGGAGCGCCACACCTTCACCAGCACCGCGCACTATCGTCTCAAGGGCGAGGGCGAGATGTTCGGCGATGCGCCGGTCGAGCTGCTGTTCGTCGACCACATCGAACACGGCCCGCTGCCGTTCTCGCGCCTGGTTTCGCTGAAGTGGCTGCCGGTCATGGCCACCAGCAACTACGAGCTGGAAAAGAGCCCGTCCACGGAAAAATGGTTCGCCGCCACCAACGGCGCCGCGCCGCTCAAGGGCGTGACCAACATCGGCTACGACGAATCGACCACCAGCACCCTCAACCTGGTGCCGTTCGAAACCGCGCTGGATGAGCAGTCGAGCCTGAAGTTTTCCGGTCTGAGCATGGACATCGCCGCCAGCGCCCAGGCGCAGAAGGTCAAGGCCGACGGCTACATGGACAACCTGAAACTGGTCACCGTGTCGGAAGACCAGGCGCCGGTGCAGGTTGAGCTCAACGGTCTGACCCTGGCCAGCAACCTCGCCAAGAGCAGCTACGGCTACTACACCGGGGAAAACACCCTGGAAGTGACCAGCAGCAAAACCACCTTCGGTGCCAAGCCGATGGTGCTGGGCGTGAAGAACTTCGAAATGAAGAACCGCACCGAAGAAAGCGGCAGCAACGCCTCGGGGCGTGCCGACTACAAAATCGGCGAAGTGACGCTCAACGACAAGAAAGTCGGTTCGGCGGCCATGGCCATGAGCCTGAAGAACCTCGACATTCCGTCGACCATGTCGCTGATGCAGATCTACCAGACCAAATTGCAGCCATACGAAAAAGCTGCCGCCGAGGCCGCCGCGCAGGGTTTGCCGGCACCGGAGCTGAATCTGACCGAAGCGGAAAACGCCCAGGTCAAAGCCGATCTGCAGAAGTTGCTGGCGGCCGGCCCGCAACTGGCGCTGGAGAACCTGTCGTTCAACACCGCCAACGGTGAAAGCCGCGCCAATCTGGTGATCGACCTGACCAAGCCGCAATCGATGGATCTGCCGCCGGATCAACTCGGCAAGCAACTGATCGCGCTGCTCGACCTGAACATTCAGGTATCCAAGCCGATGCTGGTCGATCTGCTCAGCGTGCAGGCGCAACTCGATGGCCAGACTGACGCCAAAGCCATCGTCGATCAGTCCAAGGAAGCGGCGGACATGTTCGCCGGCATGGCGGTCGGCTCGCAACTGGCTGTCGCCGACGGCACCAACGTGGTGACCAAACTGCATTACGCGGCCAATCAGGTCGAATTCAACGGCCAGAAGATGACCGTCGAGCAGTTCATCGGTTTCCTCATGAGCAAGTTTGCCGGCGTCACCCAAGAGCAATAAACCCAACCGCGCCCCCCCCAGACGCCCGGCCCCTGTGTGAACAGGCGCCGGGCGTTTTGCTGTACGGATTTTGTACAGATGGACCGATTCTGAACAAATATTGCGTTGTGAAAATTCGCTCTCGCTTGCGTGCAGACTGCCTCACCAAGCTTGGCCGAAGGCTGTTTTTGTCGGCCACCGTTACGAATGGGCAAGGAGGGCATTGCGACCCGGCTGGCCATGTAAGGATGCTGACAAATGCCGCGTATTGATGGCCCTGTATTACATCGTGGTTTACGCCCTTTGTTCCGATTCGCCCTGTGCAGCCAGTTGCTCTGGCCGCTGCTGGCGTTGGCCGACACACCCTACGACGAGATGGTGCGCGATGCCCGGGCCGGGCATTACACGCCTGCGTTGACCGTGCTGCGTCAGGTGCCGCCGGGCCAGGCCAGCGAAGGCCAGATCAGCGATCATCTGCAAATCGCCAGTTGGGCCGGGCTCGATGCCGAAGTGGTCAAGGTCTATGAAACCCAAGGCCCTGACCGCGTTCTGCCGGTGCAGGCGCTGACTGCCGTTGCGCGTGCCTATCGCAACCTCAAGCGCTGGGATCAGGCCATCCAGGTGTACAACAAGGCGCTGGCGCTGGAGCCGGACAACGCCGACCTGCAACTGGGTCTCGCGCTGACTCAGGCCGATTCCGGCAAACCCGATCAGGCCGTCACCCGCGCCCAGGCGCTGGTCGCCGCCAAACCCGACGATCCGTCACGCCGTCTCGCCTTGGGCTACGCACTCGGTCGCGCCGGCAAACAGTACGACGCACTCTTCGAATACGATCAGGCCTTCATCCGCGCCGGCAACAAGCCGGAAGTTGCCCGCGAGTACGTGGTCGCCCTGCAAAAGGCCCGCCTGCCAGAACCGGCGCTGCGGCTGGCCAGTCAACGTCCCGGCCTGATTGATCCGGTGACCTTGCGCCGGCTCGAAGGTGATCTCGCCGCCGAACGCGTGCGCCTTGCCGAACTGGCCACCCGCAGCGAGAAGGAACGCTACGTCATTGCCGACCGCGCGCTGGCCGATTACGACAAATTGCTCGCAACCTGGACGCCCGACGCCACTGCTCACGACGACGTGACGCGCTGGCGCATCGACCGCATGGGCGCGCTCAAGGCGCGGGCGCGCACCGCCGACGTCATCAGCGAATATCAAAAGCTGCAAGCCGAGGGCGTGGAGATTCCGACCTATGCCCTGCGCTGGGTGGCAGCGTCTTATCTGGATCAGCGTGAGCCTGAGATTGCTACCGACCTGTATCGCCAGGTGCTTTCGGCGCCGGACGCCGATGCCGGTGATCGTCTCGAAGACACCACTGCGCTGTACTACGCCCTGCTGGAAAGCGACCGCGCCGACGAAGCACGCAAGGTCGCCGAAGACGCAGCGAAAGCCCAGCGTCCGCGCGTCGAGCTCAAAGGTCTGCCCATCGGCAACCCCAACGATGAATGGATGGACGCCCAGCAACTCGCCGCCCAGGCCGGTACCTACGGTTCCGATCTTCCGCACGGTGAAGAGCGTTTGCAGACTTTGGTCGATCAGGCGCCGGGCAACCTTGGCTTGCGTCTGGCCCAGGCCGATCTTTACCTCGCCCGACAGTGGCCGCGCCGCGCGGAAAATCAGCTCAAGGAAACCGAGAGCATGGCGCCCCGCGATGCCGGCCTGGAAGTCGCTCAGGCGCGCACCGCGATGGAGTTGCAGGAATGGCGGCAGAACGATGCGCTGGTCGACGATGTGGTCGCGCGTTATCCGGACAACCGCCAGGTGCAGCGTCTGGCTCGCGAACGGGAAGTGCATGACATGGCCGAACTGCGCGTCGAAGCCTACGGCGGCAAGGCCAACGGTGGCGGCAGCGGCGATGCCGGTGCGGTCAGCGGCAGCCGTGATTTCGGTATCCAGAGCACGCTGTACAGCCCGCCGATCAACGAAGACTGGCGTGTCTTCGCCGGGGCCGGATATGCCACCGGTGATTTCGCCGAAGGCACCGGCCACCATCGCTTCCAGCGTGTCGGCCTGGAACGGCGCACCCGTGACATGACCCTCGAAGCCGAGGTGTCGAATCACGATTACGGCTTCGGTGACAAACAAGGCGCACGCCTGGCGATAGTCCGCGACATCAACGATCACTGGCAGTACGGCGGCAGCCTCGAATACCTCTCGGCGGAAACGCCGCTGCGCGCGCTCAACAGCGACATCAAGGCCAATGGCGGCAGTGCGTTCCTGCGCTGGCGCGCCAACGAAAGCCGCGAGTGGCGCGTGTCGGTCAGCCCGTCGCACTTCAGTGATGGCAACAACCGCGTCGAAGCCTTGGTGACCGGGCGCGAGGGCATCTACACCGCGCCGAACATCCAGGTCGACGCAGGCCTGGAAGTCGGCACCAGCCACAACTCGAAATCCGACGACGTGCCCTACTTCAACCCGAAGTCGGACTTCAGCGTGATGCCGCTGGTCAACGTCAACCACGTGCTCTACCACCGCTACGAGACTTCCTGGAGCCAGCAATTCCAGGCCGGCGCGGGCACTTACAGTCAGCGCGACCACGGCACCGGCGGCATGGCGTTGCTCGGTTACGGCCAACGGTACGCCTGGAACGACGTGTTCGATGTGGGCGGCATGTTCAGTGTGATCAACCGGCCTTATGACGGTGATCGGGAAACTGATCTGCGTCTGCTTGTCGACCTCACTTTCCGCTTCTAGAAGAGTTTGAAGATGCCTTTTATCTCGCGTTTCATCCTTCTGCTGGGAGCGCTGCTGGTCAGCGCCTGCGCCCAGCAAGCCCCGGCCTTCGCGCCGCCCTCCGAGCGGCCGGTCGCGGCCAGTGAACAACCGTGGCCAAAAAACCACGTGCTCGGCATCGCCTACCACGATGTCGAAGACCGTGATCCCGATCAGGCCGTGGTGGCGGTGCGCACCGAGCGCATGATCGAGCAGCTCGCCTGGCTGCGCGAGAACGGCTACAAACCAGTGACCGTCGACCAGATCATGGCGGCACGCAAGGGCGGCCCGGAGCTGCCGGCGAGAGCGGTGTTGCTCAGTTTCGACGACGGTTACGCCAGCTTCTATACCCGCGTGTTGCCAGTGTTGCGCGCCTACAATTGGCACGCCTTGCTGGCGCCGGTCGGCACCTGGATCGACACGCCGCTCAATCAACCGGTGGATTTCGCCGGCACACCGCGTAACCGTGAGAACTTCCTGACCTGGCAGCAGATCCGCGAAATTTCCAAGTCCGGGTTGGTAGAGATCGCCGCTCACACCGATGCCAACCACAAAGGCATCCTTGGCAACCCGCAGGGCAACCTGCAACCGGCCGCCGCGACCCGGCGTTATGACCCGGTGACCAAACGCTACGAATCCGAAGCCGATTTCCAGGCGCGCATTCGCACCGACGTGAAAAACATTTCCGAGAAGATCCGCAAGGCCACCGGTTACAAACCACGCGTCTGGGTCTGGCCGTACGGCACCGCCGACGGTACCTCGCTGACCGTGGTCGGTGAGGAGGGCTATGAAATGGCCCTGACCCTGGACGACGGCCTCGACACCCTCGATAACCTGATGAGCGGGCCGCGCTTTCTGGTCGCCTCCGATCCTGATGGCGAGCATTTCGCCAACAGCATCGTCTCGGTGCAGGCCGAAGCGCCGATGCGCGTGGTGCATGTCGACCTCGACAACGTCTACGACCCGGACCCGGCCCAGCAGGACATCAACCTTGGCAAACTGGTGCAGCGCATGGCTGACCTCGGTGCCAGCACGGTGTTCCTGCAAGCCTTCGCCGATCCCAAGGGCGATGGTCTGGTGCATTCGCTGTACTTCCCCAACCGTCACTTGCCGATGCGCGCCGACCTGTTCGACCGCGTCGCCTGGCAACTGCGCACCCGTGCCCACGTGAAGGTCTTTGCGTGGATGCCGGTGCTGAGTTTCGAACTGGATTCGAAGCTGCCGCGCGTGACCCGCTGGGACCCGAAAACCGCCACCACCTCGGTCGATCCGAAACAGTACAAACGCCTGTCACCGTTCAATCCGGAAGTGCGCAAGATCATCGGTGAAATCTATGAAGATGTGGCGCGGCTGACCTCGGTCGACGGCATTCTCTACCACGACGATGCGGTGCTCTCGGATTTCGAGGACGCCAGCCCGGATGCCCTGAAGGCCTACGCCGCTCAAGGTCTGCCAGGTTCGATTGCCGCGCTGCGCGACGATCCGGCGGCGATGCAACGCTGGACGCGTTTCAAGAGCCGCTACCTGATCGACTTCACCAACGAACTGACCGCGAAAGTCCGTGCGATTCGCGGCCCGCAAGTGCTGACGGCACGCAACATCTTCGCCGAACCGATGCTCAATCCGGAGAGCGAAGCGTGGTTCGCGCAGAACCTCGATGACTACCTCGCCACCTACGACTGGACGGCGCCAATGGCCATGCCGTTGATGGAAAAACAGACGCTGGCCGAGTCCGGCCCGTGGCTGGAAGAACTGGTCGCCACAGTGAAGAAACGTCCCGGCGCGCTCAACCGCACCGTGTTCGAATTGCAGGCGCGTGACTGGAACCAGAAGGATCAGGCCGATATCGACGCCGTGCATCTGGCGGACTGGATGGGCCGGCTCAAGCGCCAGGGCGCGACCAGTTTCGGTTACTACCCGGACAACTTTCTCGACAACCTGCCAGACCTGAAAACCGTAAGGCCTGCACTCTCCAACAAATGGAATCCATAACATGCTGGATAGACTGTTAGCCCTGCTTGTTCTGGCGATTGTCCTTGGCGTTCCGCTGGGGCTGATCTTCCTCGTGACCGGCCAGTTCCTGATGTCGTTCGTGTTCTTCTACCCACTGTTCATGTCCGGGTTGTGGATCGCCGGCGGCCTGTATTTCTGGCTGCACTGGGAGCGCCACTGGCCATGGCAGGACGACACGCTGCCGCCGCCGCTGGAAGGCGAACCGCTGATTTCGATCCTGATTCCTTGCTACAACGAAGGCGATAACGCTGCCGATACCATCCACGCGGCGCTGGCCCAGCACTACCCGAACATCGAAGTCATCGCGATCAACGACGGCTCCAAGGACAACACTGCCGCTGTGCTCGATGCGCTGGCCAAGGAAGATCCGCGACTGCGGGTTCTGCATCTGGCGGAAAACCAGGGCAAGGCTGTGGCTCTGCGCATGGGCGCGATCGCTGCGCGCAGCGAGTATCTGGTGTGCATCGATGGCGACGCCTTGCTGGCCCCAAACACTGCGGCTTATCTGGTCGCGCCGATGCTGGATAACGCACGCCTTGGCGCAGTGACCGGCAACCCGCGCATCCGCACGCGTTCGACCTTGATCGGGCGGGTGCAGGTCGGCGAGTTCTCCTCGATCATCGGTCTGATCAAACGTACGCAACGGGTCTTCGGGCGCATCTTTACCGTCTCCGGGGTGATCGTCGCGTTCCGCCGCACCGCGCTGAACCGGGTCGGCTACTGGAGCCCGGACATGATCACCGAAGACATCGACATCAGCTGGAAGCTGCAACTGGATCACTGGAGCATCTTCTACGAACCGCGCGCACTGTGCTGGATCCTCATGCCGGAAACCCTCGGTGGTCTGTGGAAGCAGCGTCTGCGCTGGGCTCAGGGCGGCGCCGAAGTGCTGTTCAAGAACATTCGCGGCATCTGGCAGTACCGCCATCGCTACCTGTGGCCGCTGCTGTTCGAATACTGCCTGTCCACCGGTTGGGCCTTCACTTTCCTGCTTTCGGTGATTTTCTGGGGCATGGGCAAGTTCATGGTCATGCCCGACGCGATCGCCGTGGATCACCTGATGCCACCGGCCTTCACCGGTCTGTTGCTGGCGTTTGTCTGCCTGGTGCAGTTTGCCGTCAGCATCGTCATTGACCGGCGCTATGAGCCGGGTCTGGGCAAGACCATGTTCTGGGTGGTCTGGTATCCGTTGGTGTTCTGGCTCGTCAGTCTGCTGACCACCCTGGTCAGTTTCCCCAAAGTGTTGTTCAGCCAACACAAAAAACGCGCGCGCTGGGTCAGTCCTGATCGGGGCATTCGCCCGCTGGGCGACGACCAGGAGGAAGTCATCAAATGAAAATTATCCGCACTCGCCAGCGGCCCTTTCTGGTGGTGATCGACGTGATCCTCACCGTCCTGGCCTGGGTTGGCCTGCTGTTCCTGCTGGTACGCGGGTTATGGCCGTTGGTCGAAACCACCGGCGGCCCGCGCATCGATCATTCGGCGTTCGACGCCTTGGGCACTTTGCAGGTTTACATGTGGGTGGCGCTCGTCAACGCGGTGATCCTGATCGGTTGGGCGCGTTACCAGCAACGCAAAAGCCGCAGCTTCGCCCAGCGCCGTTTGCCGTCACCGGTGATTGGCGATGAAGGTCTGAGCAAGAGTTTCAAGCTGTGCGACGAGCGTTTCCAGAAACTGCGCACACCGGGGGTGATGACCATTCATAACGATCAGGACGGCGACATCAGCCATGTGGAAACGCATTTCTGGCCGTTACAGCAGCAGGCCTTGCCGGCGCCGCTGGGGCAACAGCGGGTGATCTTTCTGCATGCCGATGAAGATGACAATCGCGAGCCGGTGAACCGGCTGACGTGACCTCCACTGTAGGAGCTGCCGAAGGCTGCGATCTTTTGATTTTGCTTATGTAAAAACAAGATCAAGAGATCGCAGCCTCGTTGCATTCGTCAGCTCCTACAGGACCGGTGTCAGGCCTGAATCAGCGTCCAGGCCTCTTTGATCCGCAGAGGTTGCTTCATCCGCTCGGCCAGCAGCGCCATCGCGCGTTGCTTGTCGCAGGCCACCGCCGCAACGACGATACCGTCTTTTGCAAACAGGCCAATGAATGGCGGCTGTTCCGGCTCACCGCTGAACTCGACCTCGTCCCACTCCTGCGCGTGACCGAGATAGTCGTAGTTCTTGCCGAAGTGGTACGTCCAGAAGAACGGCACATCCAGATAATGTTCCTCGCCACCCAGCATGTTGGCGGCGGCAATCCGCGCGTGTTGCTGGGCCAGGCGCCAATGCTCGATGCGAGTTGGCTGGCCGCTCAGCGGAAACGTGGCGATATCACCGATGGCCCATAAACCATCGCTCACGCGCATGCCGTCATCGACACGCAACGATTGGTCTTCTTCCTTGGGTAATGAGTCAAAAGGTGCAGTGGCCGGGTGAGCGCCGACGCCGGCGAGAACCAGATCCGCTGCCAGGCGCAGACCGTTGTCGAGCAGCACGCCCTCGACCTTGTCTTCGCCGAGTATCTGCGTGGCCTCATGTTCACTGATGAGCTTCACCCCGTGCTCTTCGTGCAACCTGCGGATCGCTTTGCCCACCGCTTCGCCGAATTGCTTGGCGAACGGTATTGCATGGCGGGCAAGCACGGTAACGTCGAGGCCGTACTCGCGCAGGGCCGACGCGCATTCGAGGGCAATGAAACTGTCGCCGATGATCACCGCGCGCTGGCCCGGTTGAGCGGCGTTGATGATCTGTTCAGCCTGGGCTTTCGAACGCAGGACGAAGACGTTGGCCAACTCGGCACCAGGCAACTTCAAAGGATTGGGCGCGCCACCGGTGGCGAGTACAGCGGCGTCGTAGCGCAGGATGCCGCCGTTGTTCAGATGCAGCGTCTTGCCTGGGGCGTCGAGTGAAGTTACTTCGCCTTGCACACGTTCAATCCGTTGCGCTTGATAGAACGCCTCATCGCGCAGCGGCGGGACATCTTTGGGCGACATTTCCCCGGCGAGGACAAATTTGCTCAACACCGTGCGGTCGTATCCGGCACCCGGTTCGCCATCGACCAGCACGATGCGCCCGCCAAAACCTTTCTCCCGCAGGGCCGCCGCGCAAGCCGTACCCGCCGCCCCGGCGCCGACCACCACGAACGTTCTTGGGTCGTCAGCGGGCGGGGTGTGCGGATCGGGCAACGGCTGGTCATCGACCCAGACTTCATCGCCGCGCAACTCCAGCGGATAGCGCTTGAGACTGTCCAGCGATGGCGGTTCGCACAGGCCGCCGTCCTCGGCGCGGTACGCGGCTTTGTGCCAGGGGCAGATCAACCTGCCGTGACACAACGCCCCCTCGGCCAACGGTGCGCCGGCATGTGGACACAGGCCCTGAAACGCTCGCAACTCGCCGTTGGCACGCAGCAGGACGATCTTGCAGTCGCCGATTTCGACTTGCAGGCCACGGTCTTGCGGGACATCGGCGAAACGGGCGACACGGTGCAGGGACATGTTCGGCTTCCTCGCAGGCATTTCTCTTGTGAGTTGGCGGCGCCGCGCGAGGTTCAGCCATTTGCTACTGCCAAGGCACGAACGGTACAGCTATAGTTTGCGGGCCGACGACGGCCTCACTGCACAAGGTGCTCCCGGAATGACCCGATTGACCTCTCTCAACCCATGGCTGGCGGCCATCGCCGTGACCCTTTGCGTGCAGTTCCCGGCACAGGCCCAGGAGCGCTTCACCCTGAGCATCCCCGGCGTGTCGGATAACCGTCTGTTCACCTCGGCAGCGGCAAGTGACGCACCCGGCTGCGGCGGCAAGAACCAGTCGCCGGCGTTGAGCTGGAACGCCGGCCCGGCCGGTACCCAGAGCTACGCCATCGTCATGCACGACCCGGATGGCCAGAAAGGCTTGGGCGTCGATCACTGGATTCACTACGGCATCAAACCCACCACCCACCAGATCGCGGCCGGCGTCGGTGCCAAATCCGCCCTCGAAGGCGTCGGCGGCACCAACAGCAAAGGCAACACCCACTACATGGGTCCGTGCCCGCCAGTGGGCGACAGCGCGCACCACTACATCATCCAGATCTACGCCCTCGACCTCGCCCCGGACGCCCTGCCTGCCGGCCTGACCCGCGCCGAGCTGATGGAAAAAATCAAAGGCCATGTGCTGCGCAACAGCAGCGCGGTGCGGCGTTATCACCGCTGAGGTTCGGCCGCTCTCGGGCGGCTGATTGCCCTGAATCCCCAGCCATTTGGCATTGCCCCGCGAAAACGCGCACTATCGAGCCATTGCCAATGCGCTGGAGGACACCGTGGCAGCAAAAATCGACCGCATCGCCCAGCTACTCAACTGCCCGGAAAAGGGCGAACAAATGCGGCGTGCAGTAACCGAGACACGTAAGGAATTTCTGCTGAATCAGCCGGAAGAAGACCTCGTTGAAGAAGACGAGGTATTTGACGAGGCTGAGGAGGAGGGGGATGACGACGATGAATATGACGAGTTTGACTGGACGACGGAGTGACGGCGTTCCAGCGATCTTGCCATCGCCCACAAAAAAGCCCCGGACCATCACAGTCCGGGGCTTTCTCGTTTGATTCATGGTGCACCAGGCGGGATTCGAACCCACGACCCCTGCCTTCGGAGGGCAGTACTCTATCCAGCTGAGCTACTGGTGCAGCGGGCGACATCATACCTAGGTCGGCTCGGGGCGTCCATGCCGGGTTTGGCGGGTTTTGTCAGTGTGCGTGTCGGCGCAAAATCGCTGCATTCCTTAAAGCGGTAACGTCCTGCAAAACCCTCGCTTGGCGCTTTGCGGGGGTTGATCTAAGGTTTTTCCTGCGGCAAGGGTTTTGGTTGCGTTGATCTGAAAAGCGGCATTTTTGTTCTTTTTTTCGAACGACCTATTGTCCTTTACCCCCTTTGAACCTACGATCCGTTTGAGATTTCAAACGCTCGTTGACGGGATGTTGCAGCGCAGGTGCGCCCGGTCGTGCACTGCAGATGCGCCACAATCCGCTCACTGATTTCCCTGACGGCAGCCTTGCGAGGCGCCCTTCTACAATCATAATTTGCTCCGCGCAGGCCGCGGTGCTGTTAAGGAAAGCCGACATGCAGCTTAAAGACACCCAGTTGTTCCGCCAGCAAGCCTTCATCGATGGCGCTTGGGTCGATGCCGACAACGGTCAGACGATCAAGGTCAACAACCCGGCCACCGGCGAAATCCTCGGCACCGTGCCGAAGATGGGCGCCGCTGAAACCCGCCGTGCCATCGAGGCCGCCGACAAGGCGCTGCCGGCCTGGCGTGCACTGACCGCCAAAGAGCGTGCCGGCAAGCTGCGTCGCTGGTTCGAACTGATGATCGAGAACCAGGACGACCTCGCGCGCCTGATGACCCTCGAGCAAGGCAAGCCGCTGGCCGAAGCCAAGGGCGAAATCGTTTACGCCGCATCGTTCATCGAGTGGTTCGCCGAGGAAGCCAAACGCATCTACGGTGACGTGATTCCAGGCCACCAGCCGGACAAGCGCCTGATCGTGATCAAGCAGCCGATCGGCGTCACCGCTGCGATCACTCCGTGGAACTTCCCGGCGGCGATGATCACTCGCAAGGCCGGCCCGGCGCTGGCCGCCGGTTGCACCATGGTGCTCAAGCCCGCATCGCAAACTCCATTTTCCGCTTTCGCCCTAGCCGAACTGGCTCAGCGCGCGGGCATTCCTGCGGGCGTGTTCAGCGTGGTCTCCGGCAGCGCTGGCGACATCGGCAGCGAGCTGACCAGCAACCCGATCGTGCGCAAACTGTCCTTCACCGGCTCGACCGAAATCGGTCGCCAGTTGATGGCCGAATGCGCCAAGGACATCAAGAAAGTCTCGCTGGAACTGGGCGGCAACGCGCCGTTCATCGTGTTCGACGACGCCGATCTGGATAAGGCCGTCGAAGGCGCGATCATTTCCAAGTACCGCAACAACGGCCAGACCTGCGTCTGCGCCAACCGTCTGTACATTCAGGACGCGGTCTACGATGCGTTCGCCGAGAAGCTGAAAGTGGCTGTGGCCAAACTGAAGATCGGCAACGGTCTGGAAGACGGCACCACCACCGGCCCGCTGATCGACGAAAAAGCCGTGGCCAAGGTTCAGGAACACATCGCTGACGCCGTAAGCAAAGGCGCCACCGTACTGGCGGGCGGCAAGGCGATGGAAGGCAACTTCTTCGAGCCGACGATCCTGACCAACGTGCCCAAAAACGCGGCCGTGGCCAAGGAAGAAACCTTCGGTCCGCTGGCGCCGCTGTTCCGCTTCAAAGACGAAGCCGAAGTGATCGCCATGTCCAACGACACCGAATTCGGTCTGGCCTCGTACTTCTACGCACGTGACCTGGGCCGTGTGTTCCGTGTCGCCGAAGCGCTGGAATACGGCATGGTCGGCGTCAACACCGGGCTGATCTCCAACGAAGTCGCGCCGTTTGGCGGCATCAAGGCTTCGGGCCTGGGCCGTGAAGGCTCCAAGTACGGCATCGAAGATTACCTGGAAATCAAATACCTCTGCCTGGGCATCTAAGCCGGGAAAGGGATCGCTGCAAACGCAAGGGGCACGAGAGCGCTGTCCCTTTGCGTCGTTTCAAACAGGAATTTTCTCTGCGGCCAGGAACGCCGTGGCAGTCGATCATCGCATGCTGCTACCGCCGATTTCTCCCGCTTCATCCTTGAACCACGCCGCCCGATGAGCGGCGAATGAGGACTGTAATGAGCAAGACTAACGCTGAACTGATGGCCCGCCGCACCAATGCCGTACCTCGTGGTGTTGGCCAGATTCACCCGATCTTCGCCGAGTCGGCAAAGAACGCCACCGTGACCGACGTTGAAGGTCGTGAGTTCATCGACTTCGCCGGCGGTATCGCTGTACTGAACACCGGCCACGTGCACCCGAAAATCATCGCCGCCGTGACTGAACAGCTGAACAAGCTGACCCACACCTGCTTCCAGGTGCTGGCTTACGAGCCCTACGTTGAGCTGTGCGAAAAAATCAACGCCAAGGTTCCTGGTGACTTCGCCAAGAAAACCCTCCTGGTCACCACCGGTTCCGAAGCCGTTGAAAACGCCGTGAAGATCGCCCGTGCCGCTACTGGCCGTGCCGGCGTGATCGCGTTCACCGGCGCTTACCACGGTCGTACCATGATGACTTTGGGTCTGACCGGTAAAGTCGTGCCGTACTCGGCGGGCATGGGCCTGATGCCAGGCGGCATCTTCCGCGCGCTGTACCCGAACGAACTGCACGGCGTGAGCATCGACGATTCGATCGCTTCCATCGAACGCATCTTCAAGAACGACGCCGAGCCGAAAGACATCGCCGCGATCATCATCGAGCCAGTGCAGGGTGAAGGTGGTTTCTACGTTGCGCCGAAGGAATTCATGAAGCGTCTGCGCGCGCTGTGCGACCAGCACGGCATTCTGCTGATCGCTGACGAAGTGCAGACCGGCGCTGGCCGTACCGGTACGTTCTTCGCCATGGAACAGATGGGCGTTGCCGCCGATCTGACCACTTTCGCCAAGTCTATCGCTGGCGGCTTCCCGCTGGCCGGCGTGTGCGGCAAGGCTGAGTACATGGACGCCATCGCTCCGGGCGGTCTGGGCGGCACCTACGCCGGTAGCCCGATCGCTTGCGCCGCTGCGCTGGCAGTCATGGAAGTGTTTGAAGAAGAGCAACTGCTGGACCGCTGCAAGGCTGTCGGCGAGCGTCTGGTCACCGGTTTGAAGGCGATTCAGGCCAAGTACCCGGTCATCGGTGAAGTGCGTGCGCTGGGCGCAATGATCGCGGTCGAGCTGTTCGAAAACGGCGACAGCCACAAGCCGAACCCGACTGCCGTGGCTGCCGTGGTGGCCAAGGCGCGTGACAAGGGCCTGATCCTGCTGTCCTGCGGCACTTACGGTAACGTGCTGCGTGTGCTGGTTCCGCTGACGTCGCCAGACGAGCAACTGGACAAAGGCCTGGCGATCATCGAAGAGTGCTTCTCTGAACTCTGATCCGCTGATGTGACCCGCTCTACAAAAACCCGCTTCGGCGGGTTTTTTTCGTCCCTTGAAACACATCGGACGGGTTTGCGCTGTATCGAATCGCCAGCATTGGCTAAGGTTCAGGCATTGCAAGGAGAGCGCGCATGACTGCCGTTGATTTACCCGCCGTACCCCGGGTGCTGATTGCCGAGGCTGATCCCTGGTCCCGCGACCTGCTTAAACAAGTGCTGCTCAATGTGCGCTGCGATGCGCGCCTGGATTTGTGTGCCGATGGCCAGCAGGCAATGTCGTTGCTCAGCGAGGTGCCCTATGACTTGGCCATCGTCGATTGGGAGCTGCCTGGCATCGACGGATTGCATGTGCTGCGCAGCGTCCGCCAGCGCAAACGCAATCCGCCGCTGCCGTTCATTCTGACGAGCAGCCGCAACGACAGCGCCAGTGTGCGCGAAGCGATTCCGCTGGCGCCGACGGCGTACCTGACCAAGCCGTTGAATATGGAAGACCTGACCGAGCGCTTGCAGGGGTTGCTGCTCAACGCTGGCGAAGCGGTGGTTTGCGAAGTGCCGGCACTGGCGCCGGGCATGACGCTCTCGGTGTTCCTTGAGCGGCGTCGCGAGCAGGCTGATGGCGCGCCGCTGATGACCGACGTGCAAGTGGCGGTCAAGCGCAGCCTCAATCCCGAGGGGCTGGACCTCAAGTTGCTGGAGGACGAGGTGCGCACCGATCCGCAGATTACCGCCGTGCTGATCGCAGCCGCCAACAGTGCCGCGCAACACTACGGCGCGCCGGTGCAAACCCTGGCCCAGGCGCTGCACCGACTCGGCACCGGGCAGAGCATGAACCTGATTCTCGGGCTGGCGCTCAAACGCAGCGCGCGGCTCAGCGATCCATGCCTGGCGGATTACGCCGAGCGCTATTGGGGACTATCCCTGCACACTGCGGAATACGCCCGTACGCTGGCGCGCCTGCTCGATCTGGATCAGGAGCGCTGCTATTGCGCGGGCATGCTGCATCGGCTCGGCGATCTGGCGCTGCTGCGCTGCTTGCAGGAGTGGCAACAAGCCGGCGGCGAGCTGGACGAGTTGCAGGAGGTCGGTGAAGCGTTGGCGAAGTTTGGCGCTTCTTACGGCTCGGCATTGCGCACTCGCTGGCGTCTGCCGCTGGAGTTGCGCGAGTTGATTGCTTCGGCCTACCAGCTCGGTGGTGGCGTTTACAGTCGCGAGGCGCTGGTGATGCACATGGCGGCGCAGATGGCGCGGCTGACCGAGCATGAAGGCTTAGAGGAACTGGCGAAGAGCCGGACGGCGCGGTTGCTCAAGATCGGGCTGCCGGAGTTGCTGCGGATGCGCAAGTAAATCAGAACACGACAATCACTGTGGGAGCCGGCTTGACCGCGAAGGCGCCAGCGCAGGCAACATTTTTGTTGAAAGTGCGGGCCTCATCGCGGGCAAGCCCGCTCCCACAGGAATTGCGGCAGCCACAAAATACGGATCAGGCCGCAATAATCCGGTTCTTACCCTGCCGTTTCGCCTCGTACATCGCGGCATCCGCGCGGGCGAACAGGCTGTCCAGGCTCTTGTCATCGTCGGTGAGGTTGGTCAGGCCCTGGCTCACGGTGATGCTGAATGCTTGCCCGTTGTGGTTGAAGCGCAGTCGCTGGATCTCCTGCTGCAGTCGCTCTGCCACTTGCACGGCCATCTCCGGCGCACAGCCGGGAAACACCGCAGCGAACTCCTCACCACCAATCCGCCCGAACAGATCGCCACGGCGCAATGAGCCGCGTCCACACTCGGCGATCCGTTGCAGCACGTTGTCGCCCTCGGGGTGGCCGTAGCTGTCGTTGATCACTTTGAAATCGTCGATGTCCAGCAGCAGGAAGGCTAGCGGTGTGCCTTGGCGGCGGGCCTCGGCGAACTCGCGGTGGGCACATTCGAAGAAGTGGCGGCGGTTGCTGCTTTGCGTCAGCACATCGGTGGTGGCCAAGCGTTGCAGCTCGGTTTCCATGTTTTTCTTGTCAGTGATGTCTTCGGCGATGCCGACGATGATCACCGGCTGCCCGGGCTCGTCCTGGCGATTGATAAAGCATTTGTCGCTGAGCCAGCGCATCTGGCCATCGGCCGCGATGATGCGGTACTCGCGATCTTCCACCGCACCTCGGTGCAGGGCTTCGGCGAGGCTCTGCTCGGCGTACTCCAGATCATCGGGATAAATGCTGTCGCGCCACTGGTTGTAATCCGCCAACAACAGCGCGGCGGAACGGCCGAAGATCCGTTCATAGGCCGGACTGACGTACAACACCTGTCGGGTTTCCCAGTTGAAGGCCCAGAGCACGGCGTTGACGCTGACCAGCAGCGAACTGATCAATTGTTCGCGCTCGCTCAGGCGCGCGACTTCGCCCTGCGCATGCATCAGCGCCATCAGCGTTTGCGCGGCCTCAGGCCATTGGGTGTAGGTTGTGTCTTTCTGGTTGTTGTTGACCATCGGCACAAATCTCAAAGGGCGCGCCGCAATGTCGACAACGGCCACAGGACAACCCGCCGGAATGGCGAAGTGTCATTGAGATAGGTGATTTTCGGCGAAGTTCCCGGCCATTACCGAGTCCTGCCGGGCGGTGGGGGGGTGGAGCTGACGAGTGCAATGAGGCTGCGATCTTTGAGATCACAGCCTCGTTGCCGGTCAGGCAGTCGCAGGACGCAGCGAGTAGGTTTTCAGCTGATCAGCAAAATCCCGCAACGACTGGATGCCACTGGCCTCGGCCTCGTGAATCCATTCCTTGATGGCGGCCAGCATGTCGTGGCCATTGGAACTGGTCTTGACCCAGATCTGCTGCAAAGCCAGGCGCTTCTCGTAGATCACTTTCAAAGCATGGCTGTGTTCGAGCATGGTCTGGATGCGCAGGTGATGACGGTCTTCCAGCAGGCTGGTTTCCCGCGACAGCAGGCGTTTGGCCCGGTGGAACTGGTGGCGCACCGAATGATCAACCTTGGCCAGCTCTTGCTTGACCAGCGGGCCGATCACCAATTTGCGGTACTGGGCCATGATCTGGAAGCGGTTGTTGAGGATCGCCATGGCGGTGTCCATGTCCAGGCTGCCTTTGCCTTCGACGCGGTGGGCAATCGGTGCGACCCGCTGCACCTTGGCCAGGCGCAGGAAGCAGAATACCTTGATCCACGCCCAGCCGAGGTCGAATTCCCACTTCTTCACCGACAGCTTGGCCGAGTTGGGGTAGGTGTGATGGTTGTTGTGCAGCTCTTCACCGCCGATCAGGATGCCCCACGGCACCAGATTGGTCGCCGCGTCACGGCATTCGAAGTTGCGGTAGCCGACAGCATGGCCCAGACCGTTGATCACCCCAGCGGCCCACACCGGAATCCACATCATCTGGATCGCCCAGATGGTGATGCCGATGGTGCCGAACAGCAGCAGGTCGATCACGCCCATGATCGCCACGCCCAGCAGCGGATAGCGGCTGTAGACGTTGCGTTCGATCCAGTCTTCCGGGCAGTTCTTGCCGTAGATGCGCAGGGTTTCCGGGTTCTGCGCTTCGCTGCGGTACAGCTCGGCGCCGGTGCGCAGTACGGTGGACAGACCCTTGATGACCGGGCTGTGCGGGTCATCCTCGGTCTCGCATTTGGCGTGGTGTTTGCGGTGGATGGCAGTCCACTCGCGGGTGTTCTGCGCCGTGGTCAGCCACAGCCAGAAACGGAAAAAGTGCTTCAGACCCGCATTCAGCTCGAGCGAGCGGTGGGCCGAGTAACGGTGCAGATAGACCGTGACGGCGACAATCGTCACATGGGTCATCAGCAGGGTGACCGCGACCAGTGACCAGGCCGACAAGCCAAGAAAACCTTCGTACCACATAGGCTATAGGGCCCTCGATAAAGATAAAAACAGCCGTTGCATTATCACTAAGCACACAGATAAAACCAGTCGCCCTTTCAGATAAGAAGTCGCTGAATGTTTCTTGACCTATAATTCCAACCTTTTTGTAGGGACATGGACGACCGAATGTCTGCGACTTACCGCGATGCCTTGCGTGCAGCGCTGCTCTACCTCGTACTGGCCGCCCTGTGGCTGCAAGTTTCTGATCATTTATTAAGCAGATTCTTCGATGACTCCCGTGAGCTGACCCATTGGCAACTGATCAACGGTTATCTGCTGGCGACGATCAGCGCCGCGCTGATTTTCCTCGCACGGGCGCGGCAGTGCGGGTTTCTCGGCATCGGCGCGCATTTGCGCGAGCGCCACACCGACCGTGAGCGTCTGCGTCAGGCGGCCGCCGTGTTCGACTGCACTCGCGAAGGGGTGCTGGTTACCGACCACCGGGGCCTGATCGTCCACGTCAATCGCGCCTTTATCGAGATCACCGGTTATCGGCGCGACGAGGTCATCGGCCAGCAGCCCAGTCTGTTCAAGTCCGGTCATCATCCGCCGGGCTTCTATCAGGCGATGTTCGCTACCCTCGAGGCTGAAGGTGAATGGAGCGGCGAGATCTGGAACCGGCGCAAGACCGGCGAGATTTATCCACAGTGGCAAACCATCCGGGTGATTCACGATGATTTCGGCCGGCTCAGCCATTACGTGGCGGTGTTCTCCGACATCAGTGCGATCAAGGATTCCGAGTCCGAGCTCAAACACTTGGCGCATCACGATCCGTTGACCGATCTGCCCAATCGCCTGCTGTTCAGCGACCGCGCCGAGCAGGCGTTGTCTTCCGCGCAGACACATAAGCGTGGCTGCGCGCTGCTGATGCTCGATCTGGATCATTTCAAGATGATCAACGACAGCCTCGGCCATAACGTCGGCGACCGATTGCTCAAAGCGGTGGCGACGCGGTTGCAGGCATTGTTCGGCCCCGGCATCACCCTCGCAAGGCTCGGCGGTGACGAGTTCGCGGTGCTCGCGGAAAGTTGTCCACAGCCGGCCCAGGCCGCCGCGCTGGCGCAACGGACTCTGGACGCCTTGAAGGAGCCGGTGCTGGTAGATGGCAATCAACTGTTCATCAACGCAAGCATCGGTATCAGCCTGTTTCCCAGCGATGCCCTCAGCGCCGAGCAGTTGTTACGCAATGCCGACAGTGCGCTGTTCAAGGCCAAAAGCAGCGGACGCAATGGCTACGCGCTGTACACCGAAGAGCTGACCGCCCATGCCCAGCAACGGGTCGAAATCGCCTTCGAGCTGCGCCGCGCACTGGAGCAGGAGGAACTGCGTGTCTACTACCAACCGGTGCATGACTTGCAAAGCAGCCGTCTGGTTGGCGTCGAGGCACTGGTGCGCTGGCAGCATCCGCAGCGCGGGCTGGTGTCGCCGGCAGAATTCATTCCGATTGCCGAGCGTACCGGGCTGATCGCCGAGATCGATGCCTGGGTGATGCAGCAGGCCTGCCGGCAGATGTGCCAATGGCAGCAGAGCGGTGTGGTGCTGGCGTTCGTCGCGGTGAATGTCTCCTCGCGGCTGTTTGCCCGGCGTGAGCTTTATCAGCAGGTGGCGCAGGTGCTGCACGACACGGGGCTGGATCCGGCGTATCTGGAGCTGGAAGTTACCGAAAGCGCGGTGATGGACGATCCCGAAGTGGCGCTGGAACAGATGCATCGCTTGCGCGAGCTGGGTGTGCGTCTGGCCATTGATGATTTCGGCACCGGCTATTCGTCGTTGCTGCGGCTCAAGCGCCTGCCGGTGCAGAAACTCAAGATCGATCAGGGCTTCGTCGCCGGGTTGCCGTGGGATGAGGATGACGTGGCGATTGTCCGGGTGATCATCGCGCTGGCGCGGAGCATGGGTATGCAGGTGCATGCCGAGGGGATCGAGCAGGTTGAGCAGGCGGCATTTCTGTTGGCGCAGGAATGCGATCTGGGGCAGGGCTACTGGTTTGGGCGGCCGGTGTCTGCGGATCGGCTTGATTGGGCGAAAACGCCATTGATTGGCTGAATAGGCCTATCTGGCTATCACCGACCTTGTGGTGAGGGGATTTATCCCCGTTGGGTCGCGTAGCGGCCCCAAGAAATGGGACTGCTACGCAGTCCAACGGGGATAAATCCCCTCGCCACAAGTTCTCTTGACGAGTTCAAATCAGCGCAAACCCCTTGCCCTCTCTACTATTATTTTCTGGTTATATAAACATTCTTAAATAGTCTTTTTAAGAATATCCATGCCTCTCTTATATTGCTCCCACGCCGAACGCAGTGCCGCCCACTGCCAGGCAAATCCCCTTCAAAGGAGCAGCACCATGAGCGCATCCCTTCGCAGCGTTGACGGTCAGGACGAAAGCACCATCTTGCGGGAAATCCAGAGCGCCCTGCGCGATCTGCGGTTCGGCGCAGTGGAGATCACTGTGCACAACGCGCAAGTCGTACAGATCGAACGCAAAGAGAAATTCCGTTTGCAGCAACCCGGTAAGCAACCGGGCTGAGATCAAAAGATCGCAACCTTCGGCGGCTCCTACAGGGGGCTGTGTGCAGGAGCTGGCGAAGGCGGCGATCTTTCAACGGGACCCGATTCCAGCAATACACAAGAAAAAGCCACCACCAGGAATTCCAGGAGCTTTCACCATGTCGTCGATTCGCCGTTATGCTTTGGCCGCGCTGGCCAGCGCCGTGTTTGCCGGTTCCGCCGTTGCCAAGGATTACGAGCTGCTCAACGTGTCGTATGACCCGACGCGGGAGCTGTATCAGGAATACAACGCCGAATTCATCAAGTTCTGGCAGCAGGATCATGCCGGCGACACGGTGAAAATCCAGCAGTCCCACGGTGGCTCGGGCAAGCAGGGCCGTGCGGTGATCGATGGCCTGCGTGCTGACGTGGTGACCCTGGCCCTGGCCGGTGACATCGACGAAATCGCCAAGCTCGGCAAGAGCCTGCCGGCCGACTGGCAGAAGCGTCTGCCGCAAGCGAGCACGCCGTACACCTCGACCATCGTGTTCCTGGTGCGCAAGGGCAACCCGAAAGGCATCAAGGACTGGGGCGATCTGGTCAAGAACGATGTCTCGGTGATCACACCAAACCCGAAAACCTCGGGCGGTGCGCGCTGGAACTTCCTCGCCGCGTGGGCCTATGGCCTGAAAGCCAACGGTGGTGACGAAGCCAAGGCGAAGGAATACGTACAGACCCTGTTCAAGCACGTGCCGATCCTTGACACCGGCGCCCGTGGTTCGACCATTACCTTCGTCAACAACGGTCAGGGCGATGTGTTGCTGGCCTGGGAAAACGAAGCGTTCCTGGCGCTGAAAGAAGACGGCGGCGCAGACAAGTTCGACATCGTCGTGCCGTCGCTGTCGATCCTCGCCGAACCGCCAGTGGCCGTGGTCGACAAGAATGCCGAGAAGAAGGGCAACGCGCAGATCGCCGAGGCCTACCTCAAGCATCTGTACAGCCCGGCCGGTCAGGAAATCGCCGCGAAAAACTTCTATCGTCCACGTGACAAGGATGTAGCGGCCAAGTACGCCCAGCAGTTCCCGAAACTGGAACTGGTGACCATCGACAAGGACTTCGGCGGCTGGAAATCCGCGCAGCCGAAATTCTTCAACGACGGCGGCGTGTTCGACCAGATTTATCAGGCGCAGTAATCTCGCCTTCAACCGGCCTGATGTCTGGGCACATGACATGTGGGAGCGAGCTTTTGTGGTGAGGGGATAAATCCCCTCACCACAGGGCTCACTCCCACATTGATGCGTTTTCAACCAGGGACTTTTATGTCGCGTCGTATCTCCCCCGTCATACCCGGCTTCGGGCTGACGCTGGGTTACACCTTGGTGTACCTCAGCCTGATTGTGCTTATCCCGCTGGCGGCGATGTTCGTCCACGCCGCCCAGCTGACCTGGGATCAGTTCTGGACGATCATCTCCGCACCGCGGGTGCTGGCGGCGTTGAAGCTGAGCTTCGGTACCGCGCTGTGTGCGGCGATCATCAACGGCATCATCGGCACGCTGCTGGCCTGGGTGCTGGTGCGCTACACCTTCCCCGGACGCAAGGTGATCGATGCGATGATCGATCTGCCGTTCGCCCTGCCGACCGCTGTGGCCGGTATCGCGCTGACCGCGCTGTACGCGCCGGCCGGGCTGGTCGGGCAGTTCGCCGCTGACCTCGGTTTCAAGATCGCCTACACCCCACTGGGCATCACCCTCGCACTGACCTTCGTCACGCTGCCGTTCGTGGTGCGCACGGTGCAACCGGTGCTGGCCGATATTCCCCGTGAAGTCGAAGAAGCGGCGGCGTGCCTGGGTGCGAAGCCATGGCAGGTATTTCGCCACATTCTGGTTCCGGCACTGCTGCCCGCCTGGCTGACCGGTTTTGCGCTGGCGTTCGCGCGTGGCGTCGGCGAGTACGGTTCGGTGATTTTCATTGCCGGCAACATGCCGATGAAAACCGAGATCCTGCCGCTGCTGATCATGGTCAAACTCGACCAATACGATTACACCGGCGCTACCGCCATCGGCGTATTGATGCTGGTGGTTTCCTTCATCCTGTTGCTGCTGATCAACTTGCTGCAGCGGCGCATCGAAACCCCATAAGGAGGCGCGAACATGTCCCAATCGTCCATTGCGGCCGCCTCTTCGGCCAACGCAGCGCGCCGTGGCAGCGCCACTTCGCGCAGAGTCCTGATCGGTCTTGGCTGGCTGATCTTTTTCCTGTTTCTGCTGCTGCCGTTGTTCATCGTCGTATCGCAAGGTCTGAAAAACGGTCTCGGCGCGTTCTTCACCGCGATTTTTGAACCGGACGCGCTTTCGGCATTGAAACTCACCGTGTTCGCGGTGCTGATTTCGGTGCCGCTGAACCTGGTGTTCGGCGTCAGCGCGGCGTGGTGCGTGAGCAAATACTCGTTCCGTGGCAAGAGCATGCTGGTGACGCTGATCGACCTGCCGTTCTCGGTGTCGCCGGTGATCGCCGGTCTGGTCTACGTGCTGATGTTCGGTGCGCAGGGCCTTTTCGGGCCGTGGCTGCAGGATCACGACATCCAGATCGTCTTCGCCCTGCCGGGCATTGTGCTGGCGACGATTTTCGTCACCGTGCCGTTCGTGGCCCGTGAACTGATTCCGCTGATGCAGGAACAAGGCACCCAAGAGGAGGAAGCCGCGCGCCTGCTCGGTGCCAATGGCTGGCAGATGTTCTGGCACGTCACCGTGCCGAACATCAAGTGGGGCCTGATTTATGGCGTGGTGCTGTGTACCGCGCGGGCCATGGGCGAGTTCGGTGCGGTGTCGGTGGTTTCCGGGCACATTCGCGGGGTGACCAACACCTTGCCGCTGCACGTCGAGATCCTCTACAACGAATACAACCACGTGGCCGCGTTCGCCGTGGCGAGCCTGTTGCTGATCCTGGCGCTCTTCATCCTGCTGCTCAAGCAGTGGAGCGAAAACCGTATCAACCGCCTGCGCGCCAGCGCCGCGGAGGAATAATTCATGTCGATCGAAGTGCGTAACGTCAGCAAGAATTTCAACGCGTTCAAGGCGCTGGACAACATCAGCCTGGATATCCACAGCGGTGAACTGGTCGCGCTGCTTGGCCCGTCGGGCTGCGGCAAAACCACCTTGCTGCGGATTATTGCCGGTCTGGAAACCCCGGATCAGGGCAACATCGTTTTTCACGGCGAGGACGTTTCCGGCCACGACGTGCGTGATCGCAACGTCGGTTTCGTGTTCCAGCATTACGCCTTGTTCCGCCACATGACAGTGTTCGACAACGTCGCGTTCGGCCTGCGGATGAAACCGAAAAACCAGCGCCCGAGCGAAAGCCAGATCGCCACCAAGGTTCACGAACTGCTGAACATGGTGCAACTGGACTGGTTGTCGGATCGCTACCCGGAGCAGTTGTCCGGTGGCCAGCGTCAGCGCATCGCGTTGGCCCGTGCCCTGGCGGTGGAACCTAAAGTGCTGCTGCTCGACGAACCGTTCGGCGCCCTCGACGCCAAGGTGCGCAAGGAACTGCGGCGCTGGCTGGCGCGGCTGCACGAAGACATCAACCTGACTTCGGTGTTCGTGACCCACGACCAGGAAGAAGCGATGGAAGTCGCCGACCGCATCGTGGTGATGAACAAGGGTGTGATCGAGCAGATCGGCTCACCGGGCGACGTCTACGAAAACCCGGCCAGCGATTTCGTCTATCACTTCCTCGGCGATTCGAACCGCTTGCTGTTGAGCGACGACAACCACGTGCTGTTCCGCCCGCACGAAGTGTCGTTGTCCAAGCATGAGCTGGAAGATCACCATGCCGCTGAAGTGCGCGATATCCGCCCATTGGGTGCGACGACGCGGGTGACACTGAAGGTGGAAGGGCAGACGGATCTGATCGAAGCGGAAGTGGTGAAAGACCACGACAGCCTGATCGGGTTGGCCAAGGGTGAAACCCTGTTCTTCAAGCCGAAGGTCTGGCAGAAAGTCGCCAATATTTAAAGGCAAAAGCTTCGCGAGCAGGCTCGCTCCCACAGGGAAAACTCATTCCAAATGTGGGAGCGAGCCTGCTCGCGAATACGATCTAGACAGCAGCGCGATTCGGATTGACCCGCACCATCCCCGCCCGCAACTCGATCTCTTGTTTCAATTCCTGCCGTATCCCCAGCAGAAACGCCAACTCAGCCACAACGAACAACGGCCCGACAATCAGCCCGCTGATGTCATCGACAAACGCCGGTTTGCGCCCTTCATAGTGATGCCCGACAAACTGGATCACCCAGCCGATCACGAACATCGCCAGGCCGCTGCTCAGCCAGACCATGGTGCTCTGCTGCGCCAGTGCATGCCCGGCCCACACCGACAGCCCCATCAGTACTGTCATCAACACGCCAAGCTTCAACTCCAGACGCAGGTAAAACCACGCCGAGGCCAGCGCCACCACAACGGCTGGAGATATCCACAGCCCGCCCAGCTCCCACTGCGGCCGTGACAGCAGGACAGCCACCGCCACCACGATCAGCGGAATGCCGATAAAGTGGCTGGCAATGTTGCGCGGGTCGCGGTGGTAGGCGGCGTATTGACTGAGATGGTCGACGAGGCTTTTCATTGTTGTTCCTCCAGTGGGGTTGAATGCATCATCCCTCGGGATCCGCGTTCGCTCTGTCGGGCAGGCGACACTCCAGGAGTGGTTATGCAAATTCGTGCACAGTTACTCAGCGGCCAGTGGTTCAGTCATTTGCCTGCATCTTTTCAGGATAGCCTGCTGGCGCTGGCTCGGGAGCGGCGGCTGACGGCGGGACAACGATTGTTCCAGCGTGGCGATGCGCCGTGCGGTCTGTATGCAGTGCTCGATGGCGCCGTGCGCATCGGCGCGGTGAGCGAGCAGGGCAAGGAGGCGTTGTTGAGTCTGGTGGAGGCGCCGCACTGGTTCGGCGAAATCTGCCTGTTCGATGGCCAGCCTCGCACTCACGATGCCTATGCAGTCGGGTCGTGCACCTTGCTGAATGTTCCGCAAGCGGCGTTGCTCAAATTGCTCGACGAACAGCCGCAGTACTGGCGGCATCTGGCGCTGTTGATGAGCCACAAATTGCGCCTGGCCTTCATCAATCTCGAACAGCTGAGCCTGCTGCCAGCCCCGGCGCGTCTCGCCCATCGGCTGCTGATGATTGCCGAAGGCTACGGCGAACTCGACGCACCACGCCGGACGCTGCAACTGCCGCAGGAGCAGCTGGCGGCGATGCTGTCGCTGTCGCGGCAGACCACCAATCAGATCCTCAAGGATCTGCAGGGGCAGGGGATTATCGGGCTCGCATACGGCGAAATCGAAATTCTCGATGCGGTGAGATTGCGTGCCTTGGCCACGATCTGAAAACTGAAACCGATCCAATGTCGGAACTGGCACCTGTGGCGAGGGGATTTATCCCCGCTGGGGCGCGAAGCGGCCCTGAAAAATGGGACCGCTGCGCAGTCCAACGGGGATAAATCCCCTCGCCACAGAAACCAGTTCCAACAAAGGATCTGTGTTTATTTTACGAACCGCGATAGGTCGAGAAACCGTACGGGCTCAGCAGCAGCGGTATGTGGTAGTGCTGATCGGTCTGCTTGACCTGGAAGATCACCGGAATTTCCGGGAAGAACGTCTCGTGCTTGATCTTCTGGTAGTACTCGCCGGTCTTGAACACCACGCGGTATTCACCGGCTTCGAATGGCTGTTTGGCCGGGAACAGCTCGGCGATCCGCCCTTGCTCGTTGGTGGTGCCCTGGGCCAGTGGCTGCCAGTTTTCGCCGACGTGTTTTTCCAGGGTGACGTTGATGCCCGGTGACGGCAGGCCGTTTTCCAGGTTGAGCACGTGCACGCTCAGCGGATTGCCGGCGGCCAGCGCCAGGCTGGAAACAGCACTCAGGCCGAGGGCGGCGAGAGTCATGCGCAGGGTGGTCATGGTGGATCTCCTTAGTGGGAACGGGTGATGGTCAGGCCGGCTTTGTCGGCGGCGGCGCGGGCGCAGTTTTCGTCTTGCTCACCGCCGCCGGAACCGGCCACGCCCATGGCGCCGACCAGTTCGCTGCCGGCGAACAACGGAATGCCGCCGCCGAGCAAAAGCAATTCATCGAGGGTGTTGAGGTTGGCGGTTTCCGGGTTGCTGCGGGCGCGCTCGGCGAACAGCCGCGTCGGCGTCTTGGTCGACAGCGCGGTGTAAGCCTTGCGTTGGCTGGCGGCGGTGTTGTGCGGGCCAACGCCGTCACCACGCAGAGTCACCAGCAGGTTGCCGCCACGGTCGAGCACCGACACCGTGCCGGTGCAACTGCTCATCGCCTTGTCCGCCAGCCAGCGTGCGGTTTTCAGGTCGAGATCGGCGTGGCGCGGCAGTTCTGGCGTGGCACTTGCTGCGCCGCTGAGGCCGAGGATCAGGCTGGCGACAAGGTATTTGACGGTCATGTGCAGGCTCCGGTTGGGAAGGTCTGCACCTTAACCGGCGCACTTCGTCAGAACTCCGTCAGGCGGATTACAAGTTTGTAATGGGCAACGGCGCCGAACACGCCTAGCCTGTGTACCTGATCAATTGAGGTGTGCCATGCGTTTGCTGGTCGTAGAAGATGAAGCCAAAACCGCCAATTTCCTCGCCAAGGGCCTGGGCGAGTCGGGTTTCGCCGTGGACGTGGCGCTCAATGGCCTCGACGGCCGCTATTTTATCGAGCAGCAGGAATACGACCTGATCATCCTCGACGTGATGCTGCCCGGCCTCAACGGCTGGCAATTGCTCCAGCTGATTCGCCAGCGCGGCGCCACACCGGTGCTGTTTCTCACCGCCAAGGACGCTATCGAAGACCGCGTGCGTGGGCTGGAACTGGGCGCGGATGACTACCTGCTCAAACCCTTCGCCTTCGCCGAGCTGCTCGCGCGCGTACGCACGCTGCTGCGACGCGGGCCGATGCGCGAAGCCGAGTCGTACAGCATCGCCGACCTGGAAATCGACGTATTGCGCCGACGGGTCAGTCGCGGCGGCCAGCGCATTGCCCTGACCAACAAGGAATTCGCCCTCTTGCAGCTGCTCGCCAGCCGCCAGGGCGAAGTGCTTTCGCGCACGCTGATCGCCTCGCAAGTGTGGAACCTGAATTTCGACAGCGACACCAACATGGTCGAAGTCGCCGTCCGGCGTCTGCGCGCCAAGGTTGATGATCCGTACATGCCGAAACTTATCCACACCGTGCGCGGCGTCGGTTATCAACTGGAAGCGCCGGACGATGTGGAGTAAGTCGATCGCCTGGCGATTGGCGCTGGCCTTCGCCATGGTCTGCGCGCTGGTGCTGAGCGCAATCGGCGTGTTCCTCTACCGCTCGCTGGCCTCGGAATTGGCCTTTCGTGACGACATGGCCTTGCTCGGTCGCCTCGAGCAAGTGCGCGCCTTGCTCGCCGACAGCGACAGCCTCGACGCCTTGCAGGCACGGCCACGGTTGTATCAGAACATGCTCGGTAATCTCGACAGTCTGCTGCTGGTGCGCCGGGCCGACGGCTCCAGCGTGATCGCGATCAACCCGCGTCAGCGTGAACTGCCCGCGCTCAATGCATTAGCGCGAGAGCAAATGCCGCAGCGCCGTGACGTGCTCACCTGGCAGGCCAGCGACGGCGCCGAATTGGCCTTGCTGTCCGGCCAGGCCCAAGGCCCCAACGGTGAAACCCTCACGGTGATCGCCGGCAAAGTGCTCAGCGAGCGTGAGCAGATGCTCGGCAGTTATCGCCTGCGTCTGTACCTGTCCGTCGGCCTCGGCGCGGTGCTCGCGTTTGCTCTGGGCCTGTTATTGCTGCGGCGTGGCTTGCAGCCCTTGCAACAGTTGAGCGAAGCGGTGCGCAGTATCGATCTGCGCAGCCTCGATCGACGCCTGCCTACCGAGGGCACGCCGAGCGAACTGCGCGAGCCGGTGCACGCGCTCAACACCATGCTGGCGCGGCTGGACGACAGCGTGCAGCGCCTGTCGCAGTTCTCCGCCGACCTCGCCCACGAAATCCGCACCCCTCTGCACACCTTGCTCGCCAGCAACGGCCAGGCCCTGAACCATCCGCGCAGCACGGCCGAATATCAGGAAGTGCTGGCCTCGAACATGGAAGAGTTCGAACGGCTCAAGCGCATGGCCGAGAACCTGATGTTCCTCGCCCGCGCCGAACAGGCCGAACGTGCGCTCAATCTGCACACACTGGACTTGCGCAACGTCGGCGACGAGCTCTGCGATTACTTCGAAGCCCTGGCCGATGACCGCGACCTCCAACTGCAAAACCGCATGCACGGCGAATTGCTCGCCGACCAGCAACTGCTGCAACGCGCCCTCGGCAATCTGCTGGCCAATGCCGTACGCCACGCCGACCCCGGCAGCCTGATCAGCCTGCAACGCCGCGATGAACCGGGTATGTGCTGGCTGCAAGTGCACAACCACGGCCCGGTCATCGCGCCTGAGCATCTGGGCAAACTGTTCGACCGTTTCTACCGCGTCGATCCTTCACGTGCGGAACCGGGAGATTCGGGTGGGCTGGGTTTGGCGATCGTGCAGTCGATCATGCAGTTGCATGGCGGGCAGGTGCGGGTGAGGAGTGATGTGGGGGGGACTTTGTTTGAGTTAGGGTTTGCGGGGCGGTGTTAAGACGTTAGCGATGGCTGACCATCTACGCTAAGCTCAATTAATTGCATTGCTTATGATGCAGTTAATTTTTTTTAGTGGATTTGCATTGTAAACAATGCATCTGGGGCGGTGATGGAAAAAATTGGCGAGTTGATCAGAAGCTTGCGTAAGGCTGAAAAGCTGTCCCAGCAAGCTTTGGCGCAGCAATACGGCATGAGCCGCGCAACAATCTCGGGGATTGAAAACAACACAATCTCGGAAATCGGTCTGCGTAAAGTCGAAGCGATTCTTAACGGATTCGGCTACGAATTGGCCGCAATCCCCCGCGCCTCTCGACGGCCGACACTCGACACGCTGCGCAAGGTGAACTTCCATGACTGAGGCATTGGACCGCTTGCAGGTCTGCGTCGGCGGCCATGAGGTTGGAAGATTGGGGCGCGGGCACGCAGGTGTCGACAGCGTGTTCAGCTATCGGGACGATGCGATTGATGAAAATGCCGTTTCGCTGACCATGCCGACACGCCTGGAAAGTTATGGTTATGAACGCGGCATTCATCCGATATTCGAGATGAATCTTCCTGAAGGTGCGTTGCGCGATGAGTTGGTCCGGCGTTTCAGCAAAGCCGTGCGCGGCTTCGATGACTTCGCTTTACTAAGTATCGTCGGCCCGCATCAACTCGGGCGTCTTTCGATCGCGAGCGCATCGACAACTGATCGTCCACCTGAAACCTCGCTGGCTGAATTGTTGGTTCATGACGGTGCGCAAGGTTTGTTCGAGGATCTTTTGCAGACTTACGGGCAGTATTCCGGAGTTTCAGGCGTGCAGCCCAAAGTGTTGGTGCGTGACAGTGCCGCTGCAATAGACCGACTGACGCACCGAGGCTCGACTCATCTGGTCAAAGCCTTCCGTGCCGAAGAGTATCCCGAGCTGGCAACCAACGAATATTTCTGCCTGCGCGCTGCGCAACTTTGTGGCCTCGACGTGCCGCATTTCGAACTCAGCGAGCATGGCAAGTTTCTCGTCATCGAGCGTTTTGACTTGAGCGACACCGGATACCTCGGTTTCGAAGACTTTTGCGTGCTCAACGGCTGGCCGTCGAAGGCCAAATACGATGGCTCTTACGAAGGAGTCGCACGGCAGATCAAGGCGTTTGTTTCGCCCTCATTACTCAAGCACGCACTGGAAGCTTTCTTCAAGATTGTCGCTTTATCGGCAGCATTGAAAAACGGCGATGCCCACCTGAAAAACTTTGGCGTGCTCTATGAGGATTGTGGCGAGCGCGCATTGGTCAGGCTGGCTCCGGCGTACGACATCATCACCACGTCGGTGTACATCAAGAGCGATAGCATGGCACTGCTGTTGGGCGGTTCGAAGGCGTGGCCCAAGCATAAAATGCTTACCAGGTTTGGTCGTACGGCCTGCAATCTAAGTGAAGCGCGTTGCAACCAGTTATTGCAAATGGTCGCGCAGGGTGTACAGCAAGCGCTGGGCGAAATGGCGGAGTACAGCGCAAATCATCCTGCCTTCGCAGAGGTGGGCGCTGCAATGATCGAACAATGGTCGGCCGGTCTGGCGCGCAGCCTGCGCAACAGTTGAAACTCAGCGCAACTGATCCCGAAACTGCCCCGGCGTCATCCCGGTCCAGCGCTTGAACGCGCGGCTGAAGCTGCTCGTGTCGGCGAATCCCAGCAGATAGCTGACTTCACTCAAGGAACACTGCGGGTCACGCAGGTGCAGCAGCGCGAGGTTTTCGCGGCTTTCGTTGAGCAGGGTGTCGAAGCGACAGCCCTCATCCGCCAGATGCCGCTGCAGGCTGCGCAGGCTCAGGTGCAAGGCCTGGGCGATGCGCTCGGCGCTCGGTTCGCCTTCGGGCAGTTGTTCTTCAATGGCATCGCGCACCTTGCGCTCCCAGGTCAGCGGTTTGAGCTGGGCGAGGGTGCGTTTGAGTACGGCTTCGTTGTGCTCGGCCAGTTCCGGGTTGGCGTCGTCGAGGTGGCTGTCGAAGTCGCTGAGGGCGAATTCCAGGCGGTCCTCGGCGGCGGAAAAATACACCGGCGCGCGGAAGACTTTGTGCCATTGCTGGGCATCGCTCGGTTCGGGGCGGCGCAAGTACACCGCCAGCGGTGCGTAGTCACGGCCGAGGCGATTGCGGCAGGTGCGCACGTAGATCGCCGTAAATGCGTCGATGGCTTCGAAGGCCGGCGCCGGGTTGCCGGGCGGAATTTTCAGGCGAAATTGATAACGGTCATTGCTACGGCTCAGCTCCAGCTCCAGCGCATCGCTGACCACCGGATGATAACGCACGATGCGTTCGAACACTTCGCGCAAGCTGCCGCTCGCCACCAGCGCATAACCAAGCGCGTGGAACGTGGTCGGGCTGACGAAACGCGACACGCGCAAGCCCAGCGCCGGGTCGCCGCTGGCTTCAACGGCGAGCGCCCACAGGCGCGTGGTACCGGATAGCGGATAGCGCGCATTGGGGTCGTCCATCAGCGTTGGGTCGAGCCCGGCCTGTTGGCACAAGGCAAGGCTGTCCAGCCCGAGCGCGTCGAGTTGTTTGCGCAAGGCGCGGGTCCAGCTGGCGAGGGAGGTCGGTTCCTTCATGCGGATTGGCGCGTCCGGTCAACAGGTTGGCGTTCTTGGCTAGCGCGGATCGAACCCCGGCAAGGCACGATGCATTCATCTTAGACCCGAGGATGGAAGCATGGACGGTACTTCTGCAAGCCCTGAACGACTGAATGCGGCGCAGCGCTCGGCACATATTCGCCAAGTGGTGTTGGCCAAGGGTGCGCAATTGCGTGAGCGCTACCCGATTCTTCAGCGTCAGGATGCCCTCGGTGCGGGGATTCTGGCGTTGGCGCTGGCCGGGATGATCGGCTCGGCGGCGCTGTACATCACTGGCCATATGGCCTGGTGGGTGTGCCTGCTGCTCAACGGGTTTTTCGCCTCGCTGACCCATGAGCTGGAACACGACCTGATCCACAGCATGTACTTCCGCAAGCAGCGCGTGCCGCACAACCTGATGATGGGCCTGGTCTGGCTGGCGCGACCGAGCACGATCAACCCGTGGATCCGTCGTCATCTGCACCTCAACCATCACAAGGTTTCCGGCACTGAAGCCGACATGGAAGAGCGCGCAATCACCAATGGCGAGCCGTGGGGGTTTGCCCGTCTGCTGATGGTTGGCGATAACGTCATGTCGGCGTTTATCCGCCTGCTCCGCGCCAGGACCTGGGCACACAAGTGGAGCATCGCCAAACGCGTGCTCAAGGTCTACGCACCGCTGGCGCTGCTGCATTGGGGCGCGTGGTATGTGTTTCTCGGCTTTCACGCGGCCAATGGCATTGCGCATTTGCTCGGCTCGCCCATCGAATGGTCGGCCACCACGCTGTCGGTGATGCAGGTGATCGATATCGCCGCCGTGGTGATCATCGGCCCCAACGTGCTGCGCACTTTCTGCCTGCACTTCATCAGCTCGAACATGCATTACTACGGCGACGTCGAACCGGGCAATGTGCTGCAGCAATGCCAGGTGCTGAACCCGTGGTGGCTGTGGCCGTTGCAAGCGTTCTGCTTCAACTTCGGCAGCAGTCACGGGATTCATCATTTCGTGGTCAAGGAGCCGTTTTACATTCGTCAGATGACCGTGCCGGTGGCGCACAAGGTGATGCGCGAGATGGGTGTGCGCTTCAATGATTTCGGCACGTTTGGCCGGGCGAACCGGTTTGTGCGCGGAGATGAGGAAGTGGTGTCCGGGGAGGCGGTGGAGGCCTGACAGATGCCCCTCACCCTAACCCTCTCCCAGGGGAGAGGGGACTGATCCAGCTGTTTATGCTGGATACATCGACCTGAAATTTCGAGCCGACCTCAGGTTGGAAAAGCATGAAGATCTGCTCCCTTTCCCCCTCTCCCTCAGGGAGAGGGCTGGGGTGAGGGGGGCTTTTGATCTTGGTTCAATCCGGCTGAAACGGCGAAGCACTGAGGATCACCCCGGTCTCTTCTACATACCGCTGCCAATGCCCGATCAGGTCAGTGAGTTTCTGCGGCTGACTCAACGCCAGATCATGAATCTCCCCTGGATCATTCGCCAGATCATAAAGCTGCCAGGTCGCTGGCCCGACCGGCCCGGGGATCCATACCGCTTTCCACGAGCCCTGGCGAATCGCCCGGCGTCCGAACAATTCCCAACCGGTGACCGTATGCTCGTCATGCACCTGCGCGGTCTCGCCGGACAGGAAGCCCAGCCACGACTTGCCGCGCAGTGGCGCCACGGCTTTGCCTTTCCACTGTTTGCCCGGATGCCGCACGCCAGCCAGATCGAGAATGGTCGGGGTGATGTCCATCACCGTGCCGAAACCATGGCTGATCTGCCCTTTCAGCGGCAATTGTGGATAGTGCAGCAGCGCCGGCACGCGGATCCCGCCCTCGGTGGTGAAAGCCTTGAACAAGCGTGACGGCGCGGTTGCCACTTGCGCCCAGTTCGGCCCGTACCAGACGTAGGAATTGGCCCGGCCGATGTTGTCGAGGCTGTTGTCGTAATGCTGGTTGAGGTAGGTCATCAGCTCCGGGCCGAATTTGGGGAACGCTTCCAGCAGCGCGCCTTCGGCACCGTTGTCGGACATGAACAGGATGAAGGTGTTGTCGAGCTGGCCTTGCTGGCGCAGGTAATCGACGACCCGGCCGATGTTCCAGTCCATGCGCTCGACCATCGCCGCGTAGACCTCCATGGCTCGTGCGGAAATCTGCTTTTGCTCATCGCTCATCGCGTCCCACTGCGCGCTGAGCTGAATCAGCGGGTGCGGTTCGACGTCTGCCTCGATCAGACCCAGTGCCTTGAGTTTTTCCAGGCGTTCGAGGCGCAGCACTTGTGGGCCGGCGTCATAGCGGCCACGGTATTTCGCGACGATCTCGGCCGGTGCCTGCAGCGGCCAGTGCGGCGCGGAGAAGGGCAGGTAAGCGAAGAACGGCCGGGTCTGATCGCGTTCCTTGAGGTACTGCAGCAGCTTGTCGCCGAAGGCGTCGGAGGAATAGAAATCCTTTGGCAACTCGTCAATAAACTGATCGTCCTCGATGTACAGCGCCGGGGTGGATTTCAGCAGGCCCGGCGTTTGCTCATCGTAGGTCGGCTCGAAACCATAGTGGTTGGCAGCGCCCGGCAACAGTGAAAACGAACGCTCGAAACCGCGCGCATGGGGCGCCAGTTCAGCCTTCAGACCCAAGTGCCATTTGCCGCTCATCAAGGTTTGATAGCCGGCCTCGCGCAGCAGCTCGGGCAGGGCGACAACGCGGTCATTCAGGTAGCCTTCGTAGCCAGGTTTGCCGATCAGTTCCGGGGTCAACGCTTCGGCCATGGTGCCGATGCCGGCGATGTGGTGATCGGTGCCGGTCAGCAGCATCGAGCGCGTCGGCGAGCAGGTCGGTGCGGTGTGGAAATCGGTCAGGCGCAGGCCGTTCTCGGCCAGCGCATCGAGGTTCGGCGTAGCGATTTCGCCGCCGAACGCACCGATGTCGGAAAAGCCTAGGTCGTCGGCCAGAATCACTAGAAAGTTGGGACGTTGCGGCATCGCGAAACTCCTGTTCAGCAGGCAATGAACGTCAGCGGCAGATCGCGGATCTGCACCGGTGCGCTCGGTTGGTAATGGTCATCACTGGTCAGCTCGTGCAGCAGTTCTTCGCGCAGCTGATGAAAGTCGTAACTGCTGCGCTGGCGCGGGTGCGGCAGGGCGATGTCGACCACTTGCTTGATCCGCCCCGGACGCGGCTCCATCACCACCACGCGATCGGCCAGAAAAATCGCTTCCTCGACATCGTGGGTCACCAGAATCGTGGTGATCTGTGCCCGCTCGCGGATCGCCAGCAGCTCGTCCTGCATTTGCTGGCGGGTCAGTGCGTCGAGGGCGCCGAAGGGTTCGTCGAGCAACAGGATTCGCGGGCTGGCGACGAGACCGCGAGCAATCGCCACGCGCTGCGCCATGCCGCCGGAGAGTTGATGCGGATAGGCCGCGGTGAAATCGCTGAGGCCGACCAGCTCGATAAAGTCTTTGATGCGTTGTTGTTTCTGCGCTCCGCTCAGCGGTTCATTGACCAGACCGAGGCCGATGTTGTCGGCGACCGTCAGCCACGGAAACAGACGATGTTCCTGAAAGACGATACCGCGCTCGCCGCCGATGCCGCTGACGGCCTTGCCATCGACACTGATCTGTCCGCGAAACTCGGTGTCGAGGCCGACCAGCAAACGCAGCAAAGTGGATTTGCCGCAGCCGCTGGAGCCGACGATGGCGACGAATTCGCCCTCGGCAATGTCCAGGTTGAATTCGCGAATCGCCTCCAGTTCGAAACCGTTGACGGCGAAGGATTTGCCTACGTGGTTGAAGCTGACAATCGGTGCGTTCATGCGTGTCTCCAGCGGGTCGCGCGAATTTCCAGGCGTTGGCCGATCAGGTTGAGCAGGGCGCCGGTGAGGCCGACCAGCAGCATGCCGGCCATGATCAGATCCATGCGCAACAGCTGCTGCGCGCCGATCATCTGGCTGCCGATGCCGCCATTGGACGGCATGAAATATTCAGCGCCGATGGTGCCGAGCCAGGCGTAGATCAGGCTCAATCGCAGCCCTGCGAAAATCCCCGGCGCAGCACCGGGCAGCACCAGTCGACGCAGGCGCTGGCCGAGCCTCAGGCGCAGCACTTGCGCGGCTTCGTTGAGTTGCGGCGAGAGGTTGGCGACGCTGCGCTGGGTGGCGACGAACAGCGGAAAGAATGCAGCGAGAGCGACGAACACCCACTTGGCCAGTTCGCCGAGGCCGAACCACGCGGTGAGCAGCGGCACCCAGGCGAAAATCGCAATCTGCCGCAGTGCGGCGAGTGTCGGGCCGAGCAGGCGTTCGCTGAAACGCGACAGGCCGAGCAGCAAGCCCAGGGCGAAACCGAGGCCGCCACCGATCAGCAAGCCGCCCAGGGTGCGGCTCAGGCTCAGCGCCATGCCGTTGACCAGCGTGCCGTCGAGTAGTCCGTCCCACGTCGTGCTCAGCACAGCCGCAGGGCTGATCAGAATATTCGCGTCGACCCACTGCTGATCATTGGCGTGTTGCCAGAGCGCCAACAAGCCCAGCGGCAACAGCCACGGTTGCAGGCGTTGCCAGCCCTGATAGCGCGGGCCGCGAGTGATGTGCGCGGTGGCCGGGTGCGGCCAGTGCACCAGTCTGCGGTCGAGCAGGCCGATGCCGCGATCCATGGCCACACCGATCAGACCGATGACCACGATGCACACGAACACGATGTCGAGCATGAACAGCTGCCGCGCCCAGACCATCAGATAGCCGATGCCTTCACTGGAGGCCAGCAGCTCGACCGCCAGCAACGAGGTCCAGCCGGCGGCGAGTGCCAGGCGCACGCCAGCCATGAACGCCGGCAGCGCAGCGGGAAGCACCAGACGACGAATCAGCAGACGCGGCGGCAGGCGCAACACGGCGGCGGCTTCGCGCAGTTTCGGTTGCGCATCGCGCACGCCAACCAGTGTGTGCAAGGTCACCGGCACCACAATGGCCTTGATCAGCACCACCAGTTTCAGCACTTCGCCGATGCCGAAGAACACCATGAACAGCGGAATCCACGCCAGCGTCGGCACCTGCGCCAATCCAGCGAATGTCGGAAAAACCAGGCGCTCCAGACGTCGACTGAAGCCCAGTGCGGCGCCAAGCACCGCGCCGGTCGAAACGCCTGCCAACAAGCCCCAGAACAACCGTTGCAGGCTGATCCACAAATGACTCCACAACTCGCCTTGGGCCAGTTCCACAGCGCTGCTCCACACCAGCGATGGCGCCGGCAGGATCTGCTCGCTCATCCACTGATTGCGCGCGGCCAGCCACCACAGGACGAACAGGCTGACGGGTAGCAGCCAGGGCAAAAGGCGTTGATTCAGGCTCGGCCAGGTGCGACGGCTTTTCAGCGGCGGCGCGGCCAGCGGCAGGCTGAGCAGAGATTGACGGGCCATGGGTGACCTCCGTTGTCGGGTTGCATGGCGAACCGCTTTTCATGTGGGAGCGAGCCTGCTCGCGAATGGCTGTTTCAGGCAGCACTGATGTCGGCTGGTATGGCCTATTCGCGAGCAGGCTCGCTCCCACACTGGGTTTCGTCATATATGAAACTGATCTAACAAAGTTGCTTTCGATGCTATCGGGAGATAAGCGAATCCATTTAAGGCTTGCCTGCTTACGCGCATCCAATGCATTCGAAGAATATTTTCGATGCTGTTAATGCATATCGCGCTGCACGCCGCACAACCCCTTGCTTAGCTCATAAAGATATAAAAATGTGAATTTTTAGTATTTAAGCGAATGTAGCCAGTCAGCCTACTTTCAGCTCCTCAGCGATCAAGGAGCCGCACCCATGAACCTTCCCTTCAAACGAATCATCAGCCTGCTGGCCGCCCCGGCGCTTGCAGGCTTTCTTGCGCTTGGCGCCCAAGCCGAAGAACTCAAGGAAATCCGCATCGCGGTGCCCGACCTCAGCGCCGGCACTCAACACAGCGGCGGCGGCATCGTCGATGTGCTGCGCGATCAGCAGATCTTCGAAAAGGCCTTCGCCGAGCAGGGCATCAAGATCCAGTGGAGTTTCTTCAAGGGCGCCGGGCCGGTGATCAATGAGGCGTTTGCCAATGGGCATGTCGATCTGGCCTATCTCGGTGATCTGGCCGCCATCATCGGCAAGTCCAACGGTCTGGACACGCGCCTGCTCAGCGCGACGGCGCGTGGGGTCAAGCAATACCTCGGCGTGGTGCCCGGCTCGGGGATCAAGACCTTGCAGGATCTCAAGGGCAAACGCGTGGCGATCTTTCGCGGGACGGCGACGCAGCTGTCGTTCGATGCGGCGCTGGCCAGTCAGGGCCTGAGCGAGAAGGATCTGAAGGTCATCAATCTGGATTTCAACGCGGCGGTTTCGGCACTCGCGGCCAAGCAGATCGATGCCTCGTGGGGCAGCTCCGCGCTGAGTGCCTTGCAAGCCAAAGGCCTGGCGGAATTGCCGCTCAACACCAAGGACCTTGGCGGCGCTGGCAGCGTGCAGGCGGTGCTGCTGGGTAATGGCAAGTTTGTCGACGCCCATCCTGAGGTCATTGCGAAACTGCTCAAGGCGCAGCAGCAAGCGGTCGAGTGGCTGACGCAGGACAGCAACAAGGACGCCTATGTGCAGCTGGTATCAGGGCTGGCCAGTTATCCGCCGGTGATTCTGGCTCAGGATCTGAAGGACCAGAATCTCAGTGAGATTTTCCCGTCGACACTGGATCCGGTGTTCTTGAGCGGCCTGCAGGACAAGGTCGACCTGGCGGCGCAGCAGAAGCTGATCCGCAAGCCGTTCAAGGTCAGTGATTGGGTGGCGCCAGAGCTTTCTGCAGCCAGGCTTTAGATCTCCAGCGTCTGCACTGGCCGCTTCGCGAGCAGGCTCGCTCCCACACTGGAACCGGGTTCATAGCCAAATGTGGGAGCGAGCCTGCTCGCGAAAGGGTTTCAGACAGCGACGCTGACGTCCTGCCGATCCAACGCGATCAACGTCTCGATCATTGCCCTCGCTGCTGGTGATAGTCGAAACCCGGTGCGGCTGACGATGCCGCAGCGCGCGTTCATCGTTTCGAGGTTCTGCGGCAGGTTGCGCCAGTGCAGCAGCACCAGCGAGCCCTTGGCGACATCCTCGGCAAACGCCTCCTCGGTACCGACACCTATCGCATTGGATTGCAGCACCACTTTGACCAGTGCCGGAAAGTGCTCGGTCTCGATGGTCGGCGAGAAATCGATGCGCCCGCTCAGGTTCGCCAGCAGCTTGCGAATGCCCGGCGGGATCAGTGTGGCGGCCAGCGGGTAGTCGAACATGTCGTTGGTCGACAGGCTTTCCTTGGCCAGCAACGGATGCCCCGGTCGGCAGAAAAACACGCCGCGCTTGGGCGTCAGCGGTTGCGTCTGGAAATTCGGGTCGGACTCGAAATGGCGGATGTCGGCGATGAAGAATTCGATCTCTTCGCGGCTCAGCGCACGGCTGAGTTTTTCCCAGTTATCCACTTGAAAACAGGTGCGCACTTTCGGGTGCGCATTGATGAACTGCGCCACCGCATCCGGCACCAGTTTCACTGCCGGCGCCGGGCCGCAGCCGAAGTGCACTTCGCCAGCGTCGAGCTTGGTCATCTGCGTCACTTCGGCGCTGAGCAAAGCTGCGCCCTGCACCAGGCTCAGGGCGTGTTGCAGCACCACCTGGCCTTCGGGCGTAGGGCGCAGATCCTTGTTGCCTCGATCGACCAGCACGCAACCGAATTCCTGCTCCAGCCCCTGAATGCTGCGGCTGAACGCCGGTTGAGTGATGCCCATGGCGTCTGCCGCACGGACAAAACTGCGGTGTTCGTTAAGGGCGATGAAGTAGCGCAACTGGCGAAGATCCATATGCTTTTCCGGCATCCTAAAAATAGCTCGAAGGCATTTGCGACGAGGGTTGCTTGAGGTTTTAAATGCAAGCTCTTATTCCGTCAACGAAGCATGTGATTATCTATTAGATGTAAATGGAATATAGATAGAGCGTTGTTTCGCTGCCGTCAAAACCGCAAGCCGTCGATGAGGGTCTTCCCATGAGCAATGCCGCACTCGCTGTAAAACCCGTTTCTCACGCGCTGGAAATTCACCCGGTGGCCGGTCGTATCGGTGCCGAAATCCGCGGCGTTCACCTGTCCGGTGAGCTGGACGCCGCCACTGTCGAAGCCATCCAGCAAGCCTTGGTCGAATACAAAGTGCTGTTCTTCCGCGAGCAGACGCAACTCGACGATCAGCGTCAGGAAGCCTTTGCCCATCTGCTTGGCGAACCGGTGGCGCACCCGACCGTGCCGGTGCGTGAAGGCACTCGCTACCTTCTGGAGCTGGACGGCGCCGAGGGCCAGCGCGCCAATTCCTGGCACACCGACGTGACCTTCGTTGATGCCTATCCGAAAGCATCGATCCTGCGCTCGGTGGTTGCGCCGGCATTCGGCGGCGATACGCTGTGGGCCAACACCGCGACCGCTTACAGCGGTTTGCCGAGCGAGCTGCGTGAGCTGGCCGACAAACTGACCGCTGTGCACAGCAACGAGTACGACTACGCCGGGGCGAAGCCGGACGTCTCGGCAGAGAAGCTGGAGCGCTATCGCAAAGTCTTCACCTCGACCGTCTACGAAACCGAGCACCCGGTGGTGCGCGTGCACCCGATCAGCGGCGAGAAGAGCTTGCTGCTGGGGCATTTCGTCAAACGCATCAAAGGTTATTCACAGGCCGATTCGGCACACCTGTTCGGCTTGCTGCAGAGCCATGTGATCCGCCAGGAAAACACCGTGCGCTGGCGCTGGCAGGCTGGAGATGTGGCGATCTGGGACAACCGCTCGACGCAGCATTACGCGATTGATGATTACGGCACCCAGGATCGCGTGGTGCGCCGGGTGACGCTCAAGGGCGAGGTGCCGGTGGGGGTGAATGGGCAGCGCAGCCAGACCATCAAAGGTCGTGATTGAAGATCAAGAGCCCCTCACCCCAGCCCTCTCCCAGAGGGAGAGGGAGCCGACCGAGTTATCTCGCGTTATGCATCGACCTGAAAGACCTTAATCGATTATGGATTCGGTGAAGCTGGATCAGGTCGGTGCACCTCTGAAATATCCCCCATTCAGTCCCCTCTCCCTCCGGGAGAGGGTTAGGGTGAGGGGCTCTTCCCGCTACCAAACACCAATCTGAACAACCTTCTCGGTTTCCGGTTCGCCATAACGAAACCGCTGCCCGCGCAAATCGATCTCCGGATGGCTGATCGTCGTCCGCCGCTTCAACCCCCTCATCCACTCAAACAGATATCCGGCATGCTCCTCGCGCACCGCCGCGTATGCCGGGTCCTCACCCAGATCATTCAGCTCCTGCGGATCATTCAACAGATCAAACAGCTGCGGTCTAAACCCGTCGTACGCCAGGTATTTCCAGCGCTCGCTGCGCACCATGGTCATGCGGCAACGGTCGATCGGCTGGCCGAGACGTTCCCGCGCCGGGGCCTGGAAGGCGTAGTCGTATTCGCTGATTGCATAGCGGCGCCAATCGGGATTTTCCCCGTGCAGCAACGGGATCAATGAACGCCCTTCAAGCCGATGCTCTGCTGCCGGCAATCCCAGTGCTTGAAGAAATGTCGGCAGCGCATCGATGGTTTCTGCCAAGCGCTCATCGACAGTGCCGCGAGTGACATCCGCCGCCCCCCGAGGATCGCGCACGATCAACGGCACACCCACCGCCTGCTCCAGCAAAAACTCCTTCTCGCCGAGCCAATGATCGCCGAGGAAATCGCCGTGATCGCTGGTGAACACGATCAACGTGTCATCCCAGCGCCCGTTGCTCTGTAGAAAATCGAACAGTCTCCCCAACTGATCATCCACTTGCTTGATCAGGCCCATGTAGGTGGGGATTACATTCAATCGTACTGAATCGCGGGAGAAGTTGCGGCTTTCCTCATGTTGGCGAAAGGCAGTGTATACGGGGTGTTTGCTGGCTTCGGAGAGCGTCGCGCGGATCGGTTGCAGAATCGATTTCGTACTGTACAAGGCGTGGTATGGCAACGGTACGATATATGGCCAATGTGGTTTGATGTACGAGAGGTGTAAACACCAGGATTTATCGCCTTGCTCAGCGATGAAGTCGATGGCCCGAGTTGTAGTGTAGACAGTCTCTGAGTGTTGCTCGGGAATTCGTGCTGGCAAATTCGCATGACGCATTTTCCAGCCGCTGAGGATTTCACCGTTCTCGCCTTCGGCGGCATTCGCCCAGTCGTGCCAGGGATTCTTGCCATCGAAGCCCTGCGCGCGCAGGTATTGGGTATAGGGCGCGGATTCGCGCTTGTCGTCGAATGACGGATCGTCGGGGTAGATGCCGTCGTGGCGCAGGTACGGTTCGAAGCCGACCTCATTGAGCAACTCGGCTTGCGCGCTTTGCGGGTTGATCGCCAGCCGCTGCAAGGCGTCGACATTGGCCGTCGCATGGGTCTTGCCGACCAGCGCGGTGCGGATGCCGTGAGGTCGCAGGTAATCGCCGATCGTCAATTCATCCAGCGGCAACGGCACCGAGTTCCAGGCCACTTGATGACTGCTGACATAGCGCCCGGTGTAGGCCGACATCCGCGACGGGCCGCAGATTGTGCCCTGGGTGTAAGCACGGCTGAAACGCACGCCTTGGGCAGCGAGGCGATCGATGTTCGGTGTGTGCAGATGCGGGTGGCCGTAACAGGACAGGTAATCGCGGCGCAGTTGATCGCACATGATGTACAGCACGTTGCGCACGGGGTTGGGTGGGGTGGGCATGGGGTTCACCGGTCAGTGGGACAGGTGAGGGTTTTCGCTGTCGGTGGGGGTTTTCGGCAAGTGCATTTGGGGAATGGTTTTTATGCAGCGATTGCATCAGCCTCTTCGCGAGCAGGCTCGCTCCCACATTTGAAATGCGTATTCCTGTGGGAGCGAGCCTGCTCGCGAAGGGGCCAGCTCAGACCGCGAAATTCTCCAGCGAACACACCTCCTCATCCTCCGCATCAATCGCCTTGATCTGTTCGATCATCGCCTCGGCCAGTGGCGACAACCGATACCCCGCGCGGCTGACAATCCCATAGCGGGTGTACAGCTCCTCCAGATCATCCGCCAGGCCTTCGATCTTCAAACAGACCAGCTCACCCTTGGCCAGATGCAGCGCATCGGAATACGCGCCGACAATTCCGATCGCCTCCGAACGCAGCACCACGCTCAACAGCGTCGAACCGTTTTCGCATTCCACATTCGGGGTGAAATCAGGGCGGCCGCTGAGGTCGACGATGACCTTGCGCAGGTTCGGCGGGCGAATGCTTACGGCCAGTGGATAACTCAGCAACTGCTCGGCGGTGATGCGCTCGAACGCCGTCAGCGGATGCCCGGCGCGGCAGCAGAAATGCCATTTGCGCGCCCGCAGGCGGTGGGTCTGGTAATCCGGGTCGGCCTCGAATTGTCGGGTATCGGCGACGAAGAATTCGAACTCTTCGCTGAGCAGGCGTTTGCTCAGGCTCTGCCAGTCATCGACTTGAAATTGCACTCGCGCTTTCGGGTAGCGGCCGATGAACGCGCCGATCGCGCGGGGGATCAATCCAGCGGCTGGCGCCGGCCCGCAACCAAAGCGCAACTCCCCGGCCTCGAGGCCATTGAACTGGCTGATCTCATTGGCCATCTGCTGCGCACCGCTGACCAGTCGCCGCGCATGTTCGAGCAGCACATGGCCCTGTTTGGTCGGCGGCAATTCCTTGCGCCCACGGTCGACCAACTGGCAGCCGACGCTGTGTTCCAGTGCTTGGATGCTGCGGCTGAATGCCGACTGCGACAGGTTCACCGCCTGCGCGCCAGCGACAAAGCTGCGTTGCTCAACCAGAGCGATGAAGTGACGCAATTGGCGCAAGTCGATATGCATTTTTCACATAAAAAATATCCGGGAAATGCATTGGATATGCATTAGGTCGACTCCTTATAAAGGCAATCTCTTATGCAGTAAATATTTGTAAATCCATAAATAAATAACTGAAAAGAATATGCAGCACTGAAGATGTCTGTGTGTTTTTTGACCAGGAGCCGCGCCATGAGTCCGTTGAATCTCGCGTTACCCCCATCTCCCCGACGGCTCAAACGCCTGCCTTTGGCGCTGTTGCTGGCAGGCAGCGCCAGCTGGACTCACGGCTATGCCGCCGAAGCCGAAACCCCTCCGCCCGTCCCCGCAGACACAGCGGCGGCCAACGGTTCGCAGCTGGAAACCGTGACCGTCACCACGCGCCGCCGCGAAGAAAGTTCGCAAGACGTGCCGACGCCAATGAGCGTGGTCAGTGGGCAGAATCTGGAGACGCAACGGGTTTACCGGATTCAGGATTTGCAGCAACTGGTGCCCAGCGTCAACGTCGCTTACATGCATGCGCGGCAGTCCAGCGTGTCGATCCGTGGCCTCGGTAACAACCCGGCCAGTGATGGCCTGGAAGGCAGCGTTGGCCTGTACATCGACAACGTTTATCTGGGCCGTCCGGGTATGGCAGTGTTCGACTTGATGGATATCGAGCAGCTTGAGGTCTTGCGCGGGCCGCAGGGCACGCTGTTCGGCAAGAACACCACCGCCGGGGTCATCAATATCAGCACCCGCGCGCCCAGTTTCACGCCTGAGCGCAGCATCGAAACATCGGTCGGCGAGGACGGTTATTTCCAGACCAAGGGCACGATTTCCGGGCCGCTCAATGATGAGTTGGCCGGACGTTTTTCCGCCTATCGCACGCGCAGTGACGGCGACATCAAGAACGAATATGACGGCCACGACCTCAACGGCGGCTCCCGCGAGGGCTTCCGCGCGCAGCTGTTGTTCAAGCCCAATGAAAATTTCAATCTGCGCTGGATCGGCGATTACAACGAAGAAGATTCCAGTGCCGGCACCCGCGTGCTGTACAACACCGGGCCGACCATCAACGGCGTCAATCTGTATGAATCGCGGGCCAGCGCGGCCGGGGCGACGCTGGTCAACGGCCGGCATCGCAAGGTCAATCTCGACAATGACCAGCACGTCACCGTGCATCAGGGCGGCACTTCGGTGGAAGCCAACTGGACGTTGCCGAGCGATTTCACCCTGACTTCGATCAGCTCCTACCGCTTCTGGAATTTCACCCCGCGCAATGACGACGGCCTCAACGTGCCGGCCAGCTACAACGCCGGCGTTTCGGTGGAAGACAAACAGTATTCACAGGAATTTCGCCTGGCCTCGCCCAAGGGCGAGTTCTTTGATTACGTGGTCGGTGCCTACTATTTCGGCTCGGACCTGGACAACAAATCCTTCGCCTATTACGGCCCGCAGGCCGACATCTGGAACGGCACGCCGGCCGGCGCCCTGGCCAATGTCACCAGCGTCGGCAACGGCCATATCAAGACCGACAGTTTCGCCCTGTTTGCCCAAGGCACCTGGCACCTGAGCGAACGCCTGGATTTCACCGCCGGGGTGCGTGGCACCTACGAAGAGAAAAACGCTTCGGTCAGCCGCAACGCGCCGCTCGGCGGTGTGGCGGTGGCGGGCGCGGCAGCCACTGCGCGCCGTGGACGTGCCGGCGCCTACGATTCCGGTGACTTGAATCAGTACAGCTCCAGCCCCTCGGGACTGCTCAACCTGAGCTATCGCATCACCGATGATGTGCTCGGTTATGCCACCCTGTCCCATGGCGAAAAATCCGGCGGGGTCAACCTCGCGGTCGGCTCTGCTCCGACCGCAGGTGCCGACTCGCTATTGATCGGCACCGAGCGCGCCAACAACGCCGAACTCGGCTTCAAAAGCACCCTGTGGGACCGCCGCCTGCAACTCAACGCCAACGTGTTCTGGACCCAGGTCAACGCGTACCAGACCAATGCCTATGACGCCGCCAACCGCGTGCAATACCTGACCAACGCCGGTTCGGTGCGCTCGCGCGGCATCGAGTTCGAAAGCACCGTGGTGCCGCTGCGTGGGCTGACGCTGAATTTCAACGGTTCGTACAACGACGTCAGCTACCTCTCGTACAAGGATGCACCGTGCCCGCCGGAAGTCAGCCAGGCCCCAGGCGCACCGGCCTCCTGCGACCTCAGCGGTCATCAAGTGGTCGGCGCATCGAAATGGATCGGCAACGCCAACGGCGAATACAAATGGAATCTGGATAACGGCTTCGAACCCTACGTCACCGGCAGCTATGCGTTTCGCTCCAAAGCGGTGGGCACGGTCGAGGATTCCGATTACGGGCAGATACCCAGTTACGCGGTGGTCAACCTTTCCACCGGCCTGCGCGGTGATTTCAATCAGGGCCAGTGGGATGTCTCGCTGTGGCTGAAGAACGCCTTCGACAAAACCTACTACACGACCCTGTGGACCGGCGGTAACGGCGGCTATGAAGGCCTGCTCGGCACCCCGCGCACCCTCGGCGTTACCGGTCGCTACGACTTCTGATTTGCCTTCAAGGAGCTGCACCATGTTGCCCATCAAAAGCGCTTTACCCCTGCTGCTATCCGGCGCAGTCCTGAGCAGCGGTGCTTTCGCCGCGCCCAGTGTGTACCCGACTGGAGTCACCCGTTATGACCCAGACAAGGCGTTTAACCAGTACGTGATCTTCAGCGGTGCCGACAAACAGACGCACCTGATCGACATGAACGGCAACGAAGTGAAGACCTGGCCGCAGGCAGGTTTCCCGTCCGCAATCATCGACCCGCAACTGGTCGGCGGTAAACGCGGCCATGTGCTGCTGCAATTGAGTGACAAGGACCCCGGCAAGCTCGGCTCGGCGGGCAATGGCCTGGGCAACCAGAGCGTCGGCGAACTCGACTGGGACGGCAAAGTGGTTTGGCAGTGGGGCGACAAGGCTCCCGGTGGCGCGGCGCAGCAACATCACGATCAGCGGCGCTTGAGCAATGGCAACACCGTGGTGCTGGCGAACAAGGTGCACAAGGTCACAGGCTTCAAGGCGCCCGAAGTAATCGATGATGTGATCTACGAAGTCAGCCCCGACGGTGCAGTGAAATGGCAGTGGCTGGCCTCGGATCATCTGAGCGAATTCGGCTTCACTGCCGAGCAATTGAAACTGGTGCGCGCCAGTGACAATCCGGATTACCTGCACATCAACAACCTCAGTCTGGTCGGGCCGAACAAGTGGTTCGACGCCGGTGACAAGCGCTTCAGTCCGGACAATCTGTTGATCGATTCACGCAACGCCAACTTCATCGCCATCATCGACAAAAGCAGCGGCAGAGTGGTCTGGCGGCTGGGGCCGAATCTGCCGCTGATCAATCCGAAAACCGCGCAGAAACTGCCGCGTCCGGTCGATCAGTTCGTCGGCCAGCATGACGCGCACATCATCCCCGCCGGGCTGCCCGGCGCCGGCAATCTGCTGGTGTTCGATAACCAGGGCTCGGCGGGCTATCCAAACGTCACCCTTGGGTTGATATCCGGCTCGCGGGTGCTGGAAATCGACCCACAGAAAAACCAAATCGTCTGGCAGTACAGCGCGGCCAATACGAAGCAGCCGGGCTGGGCGTTCTATAGCTCGTTCATCAGCAGTGCGCGGCGGTTGCCCAACGGCAACACGTTGATCGACGAAGGCATGAACGGACGGTTTTTCCAGGTAACCGCCAGTGGTGAAAACGTTTGGGAATACGTCAGCCCGTATCTGGGCAAAGCGCCGGGCAGCGATGCAATCAGCAACTGGGTGTATCGAGCGCTGCCGGTGAGCTATGACTGGGTGCCTGCCGGTACACCGCGTTCAGAGACTGCAGTGATCGCGCCCGCTGTCGGCGTGCAGCAAACCAATGCCAGCCGTTGAAGGGCGCGGATGGATGCCGTGGACGAATACTTTTCATGCCGCAAAGGCATGCGATTTACGGCTCATCGCTGCAGCCCTTGTAGCGCGTGGCCTCGGTGAAAAAGACCGATTCGTATATTCCATGCAGATCTATACATAACTTCAAAGATTACTTTCGGTGATAAGCGTTCAGGCCCAATGATTGCCCCGTCGACTACGCCGTGGGGGCTTCACGAATGGCGAGACGATCGCTTTGGCTCGTAGAACGGAAAGAGACCGCAGGGAGTTGAACAATGGGCAATGTCCAGACCGCCGCCAGCGCAGGGGAATTGCTGTGGCGGCACACGCCGAGTGGCGAACTGGTCGATCTTGGCCGGCCGCACCGGGTGCCGTTGGGGCAGTTGCGTTTGCAGCGTGCGCCCAAGGGCATTTTGAGTCGGCGCGAAACCCTTCTGCTCGGTGTGCTCGCGTTGATTGTGCACGGTGCGGTGATTTATTGGGTCAGCCAGAAACCGACGCCGGTGCTGCCGGTGGTACCGCCGGAAATTCCGCCGATGACCATCGAGTTTTCACGCCCGGCTCCGCCCGCGCCGCCGGTTGTGGTGGCGCCACCACCGGCGCCCGTGGTCGAGCCGCCACCGCCAGTGGAGGACGAGTTGGCGGTGAAACCGCCGCCGCCCAAGCCGATCGCCAAACCCAAACCGGTGGTGAAACCGCCGCCCAAACCGGCGCCGAAGGCAGTAGAGCAACCGCCAGCGCCAGCGAAACCCGCAGCCCCGGTCGCCGCGCCAGCGCCTCCTGCGCCACCGGCACCGGCGCCCGTTACCCCGGCTTCAGCCAACGCTGCGTATCTGAAAAATCCGGCGCCGGAATACCCGTCGCTGGCCCAGCGGCGCGGTTGGGAAGGCACGGTGTTGTTACGGGTGCATGTGTTGGCCAGCGGCAAACCGGGCGAGATCCAGATTGCCAAAAGCAGTGGTCGGCAACAGCTCGACGATGCGGCGCTGAATGCCGTCAAGCGCTGGAGTTTCGTTCCGGCCAAGCAGGGTGATGTCGCCCAGGACGGCTGGGTCAGCGTGCCCATCGATTTCAAGATTCATTAAACCGCAACCAAATTCGCGCGAAATGTTTACACGAGGGAACACATCATGACGTTACTGGCATCTCCACTGGAATCCATCGAAAGCGCGGTGATCTGGCTGCTGGTGGTTTTTTCCGTTGCCACTTGGGGCCTGGCGTTGCTCAAGGCTGTGCAGTTCGGTCGTCTGAAAGCGCAGGATCGGCGCTTTCACAAACGTTTCTGGGCGGCGTCGAGTCTGGATGCCGCGGCAGAGTTGAGCGAAACCCAGCCCGGCGCCGCAGCGCGAGTGGCGCAGGCTGGCTATGCAGCGATCCAGGTGGGCGAGGCGCCGCAGGCGAATGATCTGAGCCAGGCGATCAACCATCAGGATCGCCTCGAGCGTGCCTTGCGCCAGCAGATCGTCCGCGAACGGCGTTCGCTGGAAACCGGTCTGGCGGTTGTCGCGAGTATCGGCAGCACCTCGCCGTTCATTGGTCTGTTTGGCACGGTGTGGGGAATCATGGAGGCCTTGAAAGGCATCAGCGCCGCCGGTTCGGCGAGCCTGGAAACGGTGGCCGGCCCGATCGGTGCGGCACTCGTCGCGACCGGCGTGGGGATCGCCGTCGCGGTGCCGGCGGTGCTGGTTTACAACTATTTTTTGCGAAGGCTGAAACTGACCGCCGCGGATCTCGATGACTTCGCCCACGACTTCTACAGCCTGGCGCAGAAGAGCGCGTTCCGCGTGCTGATCCACCCGACCGCACACAAGGTGGCAACGTCGGGCAACGCGGCAAAAGTGAAGGAGGCCTCCTGATATGGCCTTCTCCACGCAAGACACGGATGAGGTGCTCAGTGAAATCAACGTGACGCCGCTGGTAGACGTGATGCTGGTGCTGCTGGTGGTGTTTATCGTCACCGCGCCGCTGCTGACCAACGCGATCCCGATCAACCTGCCGAAGACCGAAGCGGTGGCGCCGGTCGAGCAGAAGGATCCGCTGGTGGTGAGCATCGACGGCGCCGGCAAACTGTTTATCAACAAGGACGAGATTCAGCCCGACTTGCTCGAACTCAACCTCAAGTCGGCCAAAGCCAAGGACCCGGAGGTGCGCGTGCAATTGCAGGCCGATGACGGGGTGAATTACGGCGAAGTGGCGCGAGCCATGGCTTCGATCGAACGGGCGGGGATTACCAAGTTGTCGGTGATTACTGCGCGGTGACAGATTTCGTTTTTCCGGGGCCGTCTCCTTGGCAGGGTGCGGCCCTTTTTTTGCGTTCAGTTTTTGAAAAGCCCCTCACCCTAGCCCTCTCCCGGAGGGAGAGGGGACTGACCGGGTTGTCTGGCGGCTATACACCGATATGAGAAATCCAGTCGAACTCAAGATTTGAAGAGCCTGAAGATCAGCTCCCTTTCCCCCTCGCTCCTTGGGGGAGAGGGCTGGGGTGAGGGGGAAGAATCTCATGCCCTACACAGATCACATATTCGATACAGGTCTTAATAAATAGCTTCTTATTCCTTAACGAATATAACTCATCTCCCTATACTCGACCCGGAACAGACACGACGCAGGAGAGCTTCCCCATGCGCAACGAATCAATCCGCTACCTGATTGTGCCGGGCTGGCAAGGATCGCCAGAAGATCATTGGCAAAGCCATTGGCAGAACAGCCTGCCGAACAGCGCACGGGTGGAACAGGCCGATTGGCTGACGCCGCGTCGTGAGGACTGGGTCGCCGCGCTGGCCGAAGCGATTGCCGCCGACAGCACGCCGGTCATTCTCATCGCTCACAGCCTCGGCTGCATCACCGTTGCCCACTGGGCGGCGACTGCGCCGCTGCAATACCTGCGTCAGGTGCGCGGGGCGTTGCTGGTTGCGCCGGCCGATGTCGAGCGTCCTGCCTGTGCGCCGGCACTGCGCAATTTCGCGCCGATCCCGACGGATCTTTTGCCGTTTCCCAGTCAGGTCGTCAGCTCCGACAACGACGCCGCCGTCAGTGCCCCGCGCGCGCTCGAACTGGCACGCAACTGGGGGGCGGAGGCGGGGATTCTTGCCGGTGCCGGGCACATCAACGTCAAGTCCGGGCATCAGCGTTGGGAGCAGGGTTTCGCCTATCTCTATCGCCTGCAAAACCGTCTGGAAGACCACGCCCGCCGTCGCGCCTGATCTAATTTTTCAACGCCCCCGTCGGCTGGCGGTTTTGGGCGGGAGCCTGCCATGAGTTTTGAAACCTTCGGTCAGCCCTTGCTGACCTTTCCCGATGCGGAAAAGAGCCCCCTGAGCATTCGCGCCAAGGCGCTGGTGTTCGTCGACCCACGCTCGCGGCAATTGCGCGAGGAGTTGGAGCAGTTGGCTCCCCGTTCGATTTCAGTGTTGATTCGCGGTGAGACTGGCACCGGTAAAGAGCTGCTCGCCCGGCATATCCATCGCGCCAGTGACCGCAGCGGTCTGTTCGTTTCGGTGAACTGCGGCGCGATCAGCCCGACCTACGCCGACGCCGAGCTGTTCGGCTACGCCGCCGGCAGTTACAGCGGTTCGGCCAGCAGCCGCGCCGGCTGGTTCGGTTCGGCCAACGGCGGCACCTTGTACCTGGATGAGATCGGCGATTTGCCGCTGCCGATTCAGGTCAAGCTGCTCGCGGCGCTGGAAAATCACGAAGTCACCCGCGTCGGTGCGCATCAGCCGAGCCCCGTGGATGTGCGTCTGGTGGCGGCGACCAGCATCGATCTGGCCCAGGCCGTGGACGCCGGGAAATTCCACGAGCGTCTCTATCACTATCTCAGCGAGGGTCATCTGGAGCTGCCGGCGTTGCGCGCGCGGACTGGCGACATTCTCTCGCTCGCCGAGTATTTCCTTGGCATCTACAGCCAGCGTCTTGACCTGCCCGTACCGCTGATCAGCGAAGCGGCGCAACATGTGCTCGAACAACACAGTTGGCCGGGCAACACTCGCGAACTGGAAAACGTCATTCATTTCGCTCTGCTGGTCAGCACCGGCGACGAGATCCTGCCGGAACATCTGAACCTGCCTGACGCGTCTGCGCCGCAGGTTCAGATCGAACGTCTGGTGAGGCAGACCCACATCGGCGGTAGCAGTGCAGAGCGTAAGGCCTTGAAAGATTGGCTGATTCGCTTGAGCGAGGCGGTATAAGCATTTTCTTCAGCATGAACAAAATGGAATATGAAGCTGAATAAACGTTATTGTCCGGGAATAAAAAATCCGGGTATTGTCCGCCTCACGCCAGCGATATCACTTCACTGGCACACGTATTAAATGCCGTCGTCGATGACGACCGTGATTTTCGATAAGGACACTGCATGAAAAAGGTTCTGTTGTTTACCGCATTGGCGGCTGCGCTGACGGCTTCTTTCGCCAACGCCGGCGAGAAACTGGTGGTTGCCGCAACGCCGGTGCCCCACGCTGAAATCCTTGAGCTGATCAAACCGACCCTGGCCAAAGAAGGCGTCGATCTGGAAATCAAGGTCTTCACCGACTACGTGCAGCCGAACGTACAGGTTGGCGAGAAGCGTCTGGACGCCAACTACTTCCAGACCAAGCCGTATCTGGACAGCTTCAACCAGGGCAAATACAAGGATGACAAATCCAAGTACCTGGTGACCGTGCAGGGCGTACACGTTGAACCGTTCGGTGGCTACTCGAGCAAGTACAAAACCTTGGCTGAACTGCCGGATGGCGCCACCATCGCCATCCCGAACGAAGGCAGCAACAGCGGCCGTGCGCTGATCCTGCTGCAGAAGGCCGGTCTGATCGAACTGAAAGATCCGAAAAACGCTCTGGCAACGCCGAAAGACATCGCCAAGAACCCGCACAACTTCAAGTTCAAGGAACTGGAATCGGCGCTGCTGCCGCGCGTGCTGAAAGAAGTTGATCTGGACATGATCAATACCAACTACGCGCTGGAAGCCAAGCTCAACCCGCAGAAAGATGCGCTGGTGATTGAAGGCGCTGACTCGCCATACGTGAACTTCCTGGTGGCCCGTGAGGACAACAAGAACAGTGACGCGATCCAGAAACTGGCCAAGGCCCTGACCAGCCCGGAAGTCAAAGCCTTCATCGAGAAGAAGTACAGCGGCGCGGTATTGCCGGCGTTCTGATCTGACGCTTGAGTGAATCCGCTTCAGACGTGAAAACGCCGATGGCCAGTGATGGTCATCGGCGTTTTTGTGTGTCTTGAAAAGCCCCTCACCCTAGCCCTCTCCCAGAGGGAGAGGGGACCGATTGGGGGATGCTGTAGAGGCCCGCCGACCTGTTCGTGCGTCGCTGAATCCATAATCGACTCGGTTCGTCAGGTCGATGTACGACGAAAGACACCACGGTCGGCCCCCTCTCCCTTCGGGAGAGGGTTGGGGTGAGGGGCTTTCGACTTACGCTGTAGTCTTCAACGCCCGGCGCAACGCCCTGAGCAATTTCACAATGTCCTGCGGATCCAGCCGCTGCGGCACTTTTACGTCCATGTTGTTCTTCCTTGTGGTGGATGGGCCGGAGAGTCTGGCCAAAAGCTGTGGGTCCTTGGAGGTCTTTCCTGAAAAAAAGATCCGTCCTACAGCGCAAGGAAAAATAGCCGTCTTATTCCTTCCCGGCAAACCCGCAGAATAATGTTTAAGCGAGATGAATGTGGGCAGCCCAGATGGGCTAAGCAAAATTCGGTCACCCAATATGTGCGCAAAGAGCTGAGTGATGACACCCGGCCTGAGAGTGTGATTGGTGAAGGGGGCAAGTGGTTGGGGTGATTGCCCGTTGGATCAGCGGTGAGGCTCGCCCCTCACCCCAGCCCTCTCCCAAGGGAGAGGGAGCCGATGTCTGGGCTTTTCAAAATCAGGTTCGACTTCAGGCTTTCAGGTCGGCGTAACTCTCGCAAACAACTCGGTGAAGTCCCCTCTCCCTCTGGGAGAGGGTTAGGGTGAGGGGCTTTTCGCTGGCACCCTCAATCCGGCCACTGCCACGCCGGCTCATCCAGCACCCGCTGCCCGACAATCCCGGTCTGGCCCAGCGTCTTCTCCAGCACGATGCAATTGCATTCCGGGTCTTCCTGCAACGCCGAGATCAATCGTCGCGCATGTGACACCACCCACACCTGACACTGCTCCGAAGCGCGAATGATCAGCCGCGCCAGCGCCGGCAGCAGGTCCGGGTGCAGGCTGGTTTCCGGTTCGTTGAGCACCATCAGCGATGGCGGTCGTGGGGTCAGCAGGGCGGCGATCAGCAGCAGATAACGCAAAGTGCCGTCCGACAGCTCTGCCGCTGACAGCGGTCGCAACAAGCCTTCCTGATAAAACTCGATAGCGAAACGGCCACCGGCCAACAATGCGATATTCAGCCGCGCGCCGGGAAACGCATCGCTGATCGCCGCGCTCAGTGCTTGCGGATCGCCAATCTCGATAATTGTCTGCAAGGCCGCCGCCAGATCACGGCCATCGTGGTGCAGGACGGGCGTGCGCGTGCCCAGTTGCGGCTGACGCACCGGCGCGTCGGCATCGCTGCGAAAGTGATCATAAAAGCGCCAGCGCCGGATGAATTCGCGCATCTGAAACACTTCCGGCGAGCTGCGCAGATTGCCGACCTGATCGAACAGGCTGTCGAAGTTCGGCATGTGTTGCGCCAGCACATCCCAGGCGCGACCTTCACGGGCGCGGATCATCGGGCCGTTGCGGTCGACCAGCAGGCTCGCCGGGCGAAACACCGGGCCGGCCCAGATGCACTCACGCTTGATTTCCGGGTCGAGGGAAAAGCATGAAGTGCTCGGCTCCGGCAGGCCCAGGCCGATGGCGTAACTGAAATCGTCGCCGGCGAATCCCAAGCGCAACCTTTTCACGCCTTGGCGCACCGTCGGCTCGATCGCCACTTCACCGTTGCGCATGCGTCGGCTGATGGTTTCCGGCCCGGCCCAGAACGTCGATTCCAGCCCGCCCTCACGCGCCAGTGCATTGACCACACCGCCCTGGGCGGTTTCCGCCAGCAGGCGCAAGGCGCGGTAGAGGTTGGACTTGCCGCTGCCATTAGGCCCGGTAATCAGGTTCAGGCGCCCGAGCGGAATCACCAGTTTGTTGATCGAGCGGTAATTGGCCACCGCCAGGGTGTTGAGCATGAAATCCTTCTCCGGGTCACTGCGATACGCGGGCAGCATACCTTTAATGAGATAAATCTGGTGTTGGCGTCCGCAACCGTGGAACCCTGTTCTAAGCTCTGAAGTCGTATCGTCTCGACAGCAGCATTTAAGGCCAAGGAGTGTGCATGGCGGGTCCCGGATTGAAAGTGCTGATGGCCGTGAGCGCCATGGCGTTGCTCACCGCTTGCGGCGACAAGAAGCCTGCTGAGGAATACTTGCCACGGGTCTTTGTGCAAGAGGTCGAACCGGCCAACTACGCCGCAGCGGTGACCCTCACCGGTGATGTGCAGGCGCGGGTGCAGACCCAGCTGTCATTTCGCGTCGGCGGCAAGATCATCCAGCGCATGGTCGATGTCGGCGACCGCGTCACGGCCAAGCAGGTGCTGGCCAAACTCGATCCGAAAGATCTGCAGACCAACGTCGATTCCGCTCAGGCCCAGGTCGTCGCCGAACAGGCCCGCGTGAAGCAAGCGGCAGCCGCTTTCGTGCGTCAGCAAAAACTCCTGCCCAAGGGCTACACCAGCCAGAGCGAATACGATTCGGCACAAGCCGCGCTGCGCAGCAGTCAGAGCGCATTGAGCGCGGCGCAGGCGCAACTGGCGAACGCCAAGGACCAGCTCGGCTACACCGCGCTGATCGCCGATGCACCCGGGGTGATCACCGAGCGCCAGGCCGAAGTCGGCCAGGTGGTGCAGGCCACCGCGCCGATTTTCAGTCTAGCCCGCGATGGCGACCGCGACGCGGTGTTCAATGTCTACGAATCGCTGCTGGCCGAGCGTCCGTCCGATCGTTCGATCGTGGTCAGCCTGCTCGACAATCCCGAGATCAAGACCACCGGCACCGTGCGTGAAATCACGCCGTCGGTGTCGGCGCAATCGGGCACCGTGCAGGTCAAGGTCAGCCTCGACAAGCTGCCGCCGGGCATGCAACTCGGTTCGGTGGTCAGCGCCACCGCCAAAGGCACCGGCAAATCGGCTGTGGAACTGCCTTGGTCGGCGCTGACAAAAAACATCAGCGACCCGGCGGTGTGGCTGGTCGATGACAAAGGCGAAGCGCAGTTGCATACGGTCACGGTCGGTCGTTACCTGACCGGCAAAGTGATCATCAGCGAAGGCCTCAAGGGCGGCGAGAAAGTCATTGTCGCCGGCGGCCAGTTGCTGCACCCCGGCATGAAAGTCGAGATTGCCGAAAACACCTACAAGGATCTGCAACCGGGAGCGCAGCCATGAAGCGCCTCGGCCTGTTGTGCATGGCGTTGCTGCTGGGCGCCTGCTCGGAAAAGGAAACCCCGCCGGAACCGGTACGTCCGGTGCTGTCGGTCACGGTCAAAGCGCTCAACGAAGAAAGCCTCGGACGCTTTGCCGGCAGCATTCAGGCGCGTTACGAGAGCAACACCGGTTTCCGCGTCGGTGGACGCATCGCCAGTCGCAACGTCGATGTCGGCGCCGAGGTGCAGAAGGGCACCTTGCTCGCCACCCTCGATCCGTCCGATCAGCAGAACCAGTTGCGCTCGGCCCAGGGCGATCTGGCGAGAATCCAGGCGCAACTGATCAACGCCCAGGCCAATGCACGTCGTCAGCAAGCGCTGTTCGATCGCGGCGTCGGTGCGCAGGCGCAACTGGACGTCGCCAACACCGATCTGAAAACCACTCAGGCCTCGCTCGATCAGGCCCGCGCGGCGGTCAGCCAGAGCAAGGATCAACTGAGCTACACCGAGCTGCGCTCCGATCACAAAGCCGTGGTCACCGCGTGGAACGCCGAAGCCGGGCAAGTGGTGACCGCTGGGCAACAAGTGGTGACGCTGGCACAACCGGACATCAAGGAAGCGGTGATCGACCTGCCTGATACGCTGGTCGATCAGTTGCCCAGCGACGTGGTGTTCTCGGTGGCCGCGCAGCTCGACCCGAGCATCAATACCACGGCGATCATCCGCGAGATCGAACCCCAGGCGCAAAGCGCCACGCGCACCCGCCGCGCGCGCCTGACCCTGTCGGATACACCGGACGGTTTCCGCCTCGGCACCGCGATCAGCGTGACCCTCAGCTCGGCGATCAAGCCGCGCATCGAACTGCCGGTGACGGCGTTGCAGGAAGCCGACGGTAAAACCCGGATCTGGGTCATCGACACGCAGAATAAAACCGTCAACCCGCGCGACGTCAGCGTGGTCAGCCGTGGCGACAACAGCGTGGTGCTGGCCGGTGGCGTGCAAAACGGCGAGCGCGTGGTCAGCGCCGGCGTCAACAGTCTCAAACCCGGACAATCGGTAAAACTTGACGAGGACAGTCAATGAAAGGCTCTTTCAACCTCTCCGAATGGGCCTTGAAGCACCAGTCATTCGTCTGGTACCTGATGTTCGTCGGGCTGCTGATGGGGGTGTTCTCCTACTTCAATCTCGGCCGCGAAGAAGACCCGTCATTCACCATCAAGACCATGGTGATCCAGACCAAATGGCCGGGCGCGACCCAGGAAGAAACCCTCAAGCAGGTCACCGACCGCATCGAGAAAAAACTCGAAGAGCTCGATTCCCTCGATTACGTGAAAAGCTACACCCGCCCCGGCGAGTCGACGGTGTACGTGTACCTGCGCGACACCACCAGCGCTGAGGACATTCCGCAAATCTGGTACCAGGTGCGCAAGAAGATCGACGACATTCGCGGCCAGTTTCCCCAGGGCATTCAGGGGCCGGGGTTCAACGATGAGTTCGGTGACGTGTACGGCTCGGTCTACGCCTTCACCGCCGACGGCCTGACCATGCGCCAGTTGCGCGATTACGTGGAACAGGCGCGGGCCGAGATCCGCAACGTGCCGGGGCTGGGCAAGATCGAAATGGTCGGCCAGCAGGACGAAACGATTTACCTGAACTTCTCCACGCGCAAACTTGCCGCGTTAGGTATCGACCAGCGCCAGGTGGTGCAGAGCCTGCAATCGCAGAACGCGGTGACTCCGGCCGGGGTGATCGAGGCGGGGCCTGAGCGGATTTCCGTGCGCACCTCGGGCCAGTTCGAGTCGGAGAAAGATCTGGCCGAGGTCAATCTCAAGCTCAACGATCGCTTCTATCGTCTGGCCGACATCGCCGAGATCAGCCGTGGCTACGTCGACCCGGCGACACCGGAATTCCGCTTCGACGGCAAACCGGCGATCGGCCTGGCGATTGCCATGCAGAAGGGTGGCAACGTTCAGGAGTTCGGTAAAGCGCTGCACGAGCGCATCGACCAGCTCACCGCAGATTTGCCGGTCGGCGTCGGCGTGCACACCGTTTCCGATCAGGCGGTGGTGGTGGAAGAGGCCGTCGGCGGTTTCACCAGCGCGCTGTTCGAAGCGGTCATCATCGTGCTGGTGGTGAGCTTCATCAGCCTCGGCGTGCGCGCCGGTCTGGTGGTGGCCTGCTCGATTCCGCTGGTGCTGGCGATGGTGTTTGTGTTCATGGAATACAGCGGCATCACCATGCAGCGGATTTCCCTCGGCGCGCTGATCATCGCCCTCGGTCTGCTGGTGGACGACGCGATGATCACCGTGGAAATGATGGTTACGCGCCTGGAAATGGGCGAGAGCAAGGAGCAGGCGGCGACGTTCGCCTACACCTCGACGGCATTCCCGATGCTCACCGGTACGCTGGTGACCGTCGCCGGTTTCGTGCCCATTGGTCTCAACGCCAGTTCGGCGGGTGAATATACGTTCACGCTGTTTGCGGTGATTGCCGTGGCGATGATCGTCTCGTGGGTGGTGGCGGTGTTCTTCGCACCAGTGATTGGCGTGCACATCCTCAGCGACAAGGTGAAGGCCCACGATGCCGAGCCGGGTCGCGTCGGCCGGGCGTTCAACGGTGGTCTGTTGTGGGCCATGCGCAATCGTTGGTGGGCGATCGGCGTCACCGTGCTGTTGTTCGTGCTGGCGGTGTTCTGCATGCGTTTCGTGCAGAACCAGTTCTTCCCCGCTTCCGACCGCCCGGAAATTCTGGTCGACCTGAACCTGCCGCAAAACGCCTCGATCGACGAAACCCGCAAGGCGGTGGACAAGCTCGAAGCGACGCTCAAGGGCGACCCGGACATCGTGCGCTGGAGCACTTACATCGGTCAGGGGGCGATCCGTTTCTACCTGCCGCTGGACCAACAGTTGCAGAACCCGTACTACGCGCAACTGGTGATCGTCAGCAAGGATTTCGAAGCCCGCGAGGCACTCAGCCAGCGCTTGCGTGAGCGCCTGCACAAAGACTTCGTCGGCATCGGCAGCTACGTGCAGGCTCTGGAAATGGGCCCGCCGGTGGGGCGTCCGATTCAGTATCGAGTCAGCGGCAAAGACGTCGATCAGGTGCGCAAACACGCCATCGATCTGGCCACCGAACTGGACAAGAACCCGCACATCGGCGAGATCATTTACGACTGGAACGAGCCCGGCAAAGTCCTGCGCATCGACATCGCCCAGGACAAGGCGCGGCAACTGGGACTGTCGTCAGAAGATGTGGCCAACCTGATGAACAGCATTGTCAGCGGCTCACCGTTGACCCAGGTCGATGACGATATCTACCTGATCAACGTGGTCGGTCGCGCGGTGGATTCAGAACGCGGCACGCCGGAGACCCTGCAGAACCTGCAGATCGTCACGCCGAGCGGCACCTCGATTCCGCTGCTGGCGTTTGCCACCGTGCGCTATGAACTGGAGCAGCCGTTGGTCTGGCGTCGCGACCGCTTGCCGACCATTACCATCAAGGCCTCGGTGCGCGACGAGATTCAGCCGACCGATCTGGTGAAACTGCTCAAGCCGTCGATCGATGCTTTTGCCTCGAAACTGCCGGTCGGCTACAAGGTCGCCACCGGCGGCACGGTCGAGGAAAGCGGCAAGGCCCAAGGGCCGATTGCCAAGGTGTTGCCGCTGATGCTGTTCCTCATGGCGACGTTCCTGATGATTCAGTTGCACAGCGTGCAGAAGATGTTCCTGGTCGCCAGTGTGGCGCCGCTGGGGTTGATAGGCGTGGTCCTGGCGCTGGTGCCGACCGGCACGCCGATGGGCTTCGTGGCGATCCTGGGGATTCTCGCGCTGATCGGCATCATCATCCGCAACTCGGTGATTCTGGTGACGCAGATCGATGAGTTCGAGCAGAAAGGCTATGCGCCGTGGGACGCGGTGGTCGAAGCCACCGAACACCGGCGCCGACCGATCCTGCTGACCGCAGCGGCAGCGAGCATGGGCATGATCCCGATCGCCCGCGAAGTTTTCTGGGGACCGATGGCCTACGCAATGATCGGCGGGATTGTCGTGGCGACGCTGCTGACGCTGCTGTTCCTGCCGGCGCTGTATGTGGCCTGGTACAAGATTCGCGAGCCTGAAAAAGAATCTTCCTGAAGCAAAAGCAAAAGATCGCAGCCTTCGGCAGCGCCTACAGGGAAACGCATTCCAACGTAGGAGCTGCCGAAGGCTGCGATCTTTTGATCTTCAATCAACTCGACGCCACACGCTCGCCAGCCACGGCTGCTGTTCGCGCGGCAAGCCCGCAGGCCGGTAATAATGCTCCAGCTCGACAAACCCCGCCGCCGTCAGCAACCCGCGCCAGGCCTCGAGATCGTGATACGAGCCGTAGCGCGGCCCGTTCCAGCCCTCTTGGTTGTCGCCACGCGGATTGGAACTGAACAGCACTCCACCCGGTTTCAAGGTGCCGTGCAGTTGCCGTAGCACTTGCGGCAACACCTGCAGCGGCACATGAAACAGCACGGCGTTGGCGAAAATGCCGTCGAAGCGCTCGGCCGGCAGATCAAGCTTGAGAAAGTCCTGCTGCCAGACTTCGCAACCGCTGTCTTCGCGGGCCATGCGCGCGAACTCCTGTGAGCCATCAAGGCCGATCGCGACGTGGCCCATGCGCGTGAAGGTTTGCAAATCCCGCCCCGGCCCGCAGCCGAAATCGAGAATCGTGAAGGGTGCTTCACCGTGAATGTGGCGCAGCAAGGCCTCGATATTCTGGCTGACATCGTGGTCGCGCGTGCCTTCACGGAAATCCTCGGCCACCGAGTTGTAGTGTCCAAGGGTGGTGGCGGTGATCTGTTCGAGGTCGCTGGGCGTTTGCTTCATGATCGATGCTGTATTGGCGGCGTGAGGGCGGACTATAAGCCTTTTCACCGGCAAAAAAACGCCGCCTGCGCTGGGGCCAGTGCAGGCGGCAATGGGTGCCAGGCTTCAGTGCTGCTTCGCTCCCAGACAATCGATCGAGCGGTCCATCATCGCCTTGGCCATTTCCAGCAGATGCCAGACCGAAAACACCATGGCCCGATCCGCGCCCCCGAGCTGGTCACCGCATTGATGGACGGTCACCGAGGCGCAGCGCAGCAGATCGGCAACATACAGTTGGGCGTCCTCCAGCGTCACATCTTCGCTGATGCTGTAAACGCGTTTCTGTCCCGCCAACGTGACCTGATTGCCGGCCAGATGCGAGTCGACGGCGCGGCACAGTGCAGAGCGATCCTTGAGCAAATCCTCGGTGAACCGCTTGCTTGAGGTAAGGCTGAGTGGCGGATCGGCAAGATTTTTTTCCATGGGTAAACTCCTGACTTCAAGTGGGAGCCAACCATTTCGCGACTAAACGAGCAGGACGGCGGCTGCACGCGGATCAGTCGCCGGCCGGACAACTGAATCCAGTCACCGCAAAACAGTGACGACCGGAGATTAGCTACAGGATATTTCGGGTACAAGCGGGCAAAATATTCTAGGAATCGTCCTGCAAACCCCCGTGGTTCGGGCTGGCGAAACGACAAAAGTGGTGTAGGAAGCATCTGATTTTTGCGAAGGGCGTTGCCTAAGATATCGCGATCACAAGGGCCTGATTGATGGCCACCTGCCGCCATCGACCTTAGCGCTTATTCAGTCCACGCGCCAGCCCGTCTGAATGACCGCATGGGTGCGCAAACCTGAATGCAACTGGTAGTTCTTACAGTATCGGGATGGAGAAAACTGGTTCAGTCTCGGCGTATAGACATCAGGGACTCGCGTAGCCGTGAATACCCGCCATGACACCGCCACTCCGACCTTGTCGGTCATTGACCCGCGCGCACTGGTGGTTCGCAGCGTTGCCTATTGCCGACACCCGGATAAAGCCGACATCGAATCGCGCATCACCCGGCAGATCTTTGATGAGGCGGGGCGTCAGGTAGCGTCGTGGGATCCGCGTTTGTACGGCGTTGCGCCCAAGCCGAATCTGGCCACACTCTACGCATTGAGCGGTCAAGACTTACTCGCAGACAGCGTCGACGCCGGTTGGCAGGTGCGGCTGTTGAATGAAGCGGGCTCGATGTGTTCTGGTTGGGATGCCCGGGGCAGTCAGAGTCACCGCCGATACGATGATCTGCAGCGACCGCTAGCCCTCACCGAGCAGGCGCACGACGGGCAGCCTCACGTGGTCGAGCGCTGGACCTATGCAAAAGCCACCGATGATCACGCACAGCACAACCAGTGCGGTCGACCGATCCGCCACGACGACCCGGCCGGCAATCGGCATTTCGATGGCTACGGCCTCGCTGGCGCAGTGGTGGTGGAGTCGCGACGTTTTTTGATCGAGCTCGAGACGCCTGACTGGCCGCTCGAACCCGACCGGCGGGATGACTATCTCGAGGAAACAACCTACGTCACCCGGCAGACTTTCACTCCAACCGGCGAGTTGCAGCATCACACCGACGCGGTTGGAAACCTCAGAACGCAGCATTACAACATCGCCGGGCAAGCTTGCGCGACCTGGCTGTTGCAGGCCGGCGAGGGCAGGCAGCCGAAGTGCCTGGTCAGCGCGATTCGCTACAACGCGCAGGGTCAGATCGAAAGCGAAACGGCCGGCAACGGCGTCATCGCCCGCGCCGAATACAGCCGCGATGACGGCCGGTTGCTCAGACTGCTCGCCAGTGTCGGCACGCATCCTCCGTTGCAGGATCTGAATTACGTCTACGATCCGGTGGGCAACATCATCAGCCTGGAAGACAAGACTCAAGCCGTGTCCTGGCTCAACAATCAGCGCATCGATCCGGTCAGTCGGTATCGCTACGACAGCCTTTATCAACTGGTCGAGGCCAGCGGCTGGGAAGTCAGCCAGCCCAGTCATGGCCCGGCCTTGCCGGAGCTGCTGCCAACGCCGCTGGATCCTAATCAACGGCGCAACTACACGCAGAAATTCGACTACGACGCAGCGGGCAACCTGATCACTCGCCAGCATAGCGGTGCGCCAGGTTTTTCGATGTACACCTCCCAGCGCAGCAACCGAAGCCTGGCGCAGCGCGACGATGGTTCCTTGCCCGGAGAAGCGGAGATAGCGCTGGGATTTGATGCGGCGGGTAATCAGCTTGAGCTGCAGCGCGGACAAGCCATGACGTGGAACGTGCGCAATGAGCTGAGTCGCGTAGTGCTGGTTCAACGCGAGGCAAAGGCCGATGATTTCGAGTGCTCTAGTTATGATCTTTCCGGTCATCGTTCGCGCAAAGTGTTTATCCGACAGACTGCGGTTCGAATTCTGGATAGCGAAATTCGCTATCTTCCCGGTCTCCAATTGCACCGACGTGCCGGAGGTGAAGAGTATCAAGTGATCGAAACCGGAGTCGGTCGAGCTTCGATAAAACTATTGCACTGGCCTTGCGCCAGAAACCAGGATCAACTGCGTTTCGGCTATGACGATCTCATTGGCTCCTCTACTGTGGAGCTGGATGATGAAGGCTGTGTTCTGACACTGGAGCAGTATTATCCCTTTGGAGGAACAGCCTGCTGGGCTGGCAGAAATGCGCAGGCGGCGACATACAAAACCGTCCGATATTCTGGCAAGGAGCGAGACGCGACGGGACTTTATTACTACGGCTATCGGTATTACGCGCCTTGGCTACAGCGATGGATAAGTGCGGATCCGCAAGGGGACGGGTTGAATCTGTACGCAATGGTCGCAAACAATCCGACAAGCGCTGTCGATTCCGACGGTCTGAAGGGCAGCGATGCGCAGGATCGTTGGCGCAGAGCTTATGCGGGAATAGTGGCGTCAAGAGACGGTGTCTGGGTACGCACAGTGGCCCGGGGAATTGTGGCAGTCGATATTGTCGGCGGTAATGAATTGTTCAATCGGATGGGAATGAATTTGACTCGTCTGATCGTAGGCAATAGAAGCCTTGCCTACTTGTCGATTGATTCGACATTGCGAAGCAAAGTAGCGGGCGCCGAGACTGGTTTTCGTCTGAACACGGCGTCGGGAGAAGATATCAAGGCGCAAGCAGCTATCCCGAACGCGGGTGCCGTTGCCTATATCAACGGCGGTTTCTTCAATATGCGGAATCAGGCTAGCAGTAACGTTTCGCCGTTTGCGCCGATTGGCCCAAGCAAGATCGGCGGTAAAAGTCAGATTTACGCCCCGGTGCCTTCAGACTATCGAAAGCATTTCGTGACAGTTCGAATGAGAGATGGATCGAGGATTGAATCCGGGCCTGTGCTTTCGCAAGGTGGGGAAGCGGTCTTCCCGGAAAGCCATTTGGATCTCACCAAATTTCTCTTTGACCCGAAGAACAATCAGCCGGGCAAACTGGGTCATGCAGGTTCACCTAACATCCGCTCCGGCATCAGTTTGCCCGGCGGAACAGATAGCGGGCAGCGTACGCGTTTGGCATGGGGCGGCAGTACCGGGCGCAGCGACACAGCGACTGGCTATACGATGCCCGAATGGTCCAGGGTAATGGCCAGGCTCGAGGGGATAAACGGTGCTGGTGGATGGTCGGTGAATCTTGATGGTGGTCATTCGGCGGGAATCGGCGTGGTTGGAGCACACGACGAATTGCTTTACAGAAGGCCTGAAGAAGGATCATCCGTCCGATCCATCGCCAACTTCATCGCTTATTACGAAAAGCCCCACAAACAGGGATTTTTCAAAAAATGGTTTTCCTGAATCCTGGCGGTTGAGTCATTAAAAGAGGTTGACCTGTTAGTTTTTACAGTAGCGGCTCGACCAGAATAAGCACAGTCTTGGTATCAAAGATGCCAAGGACTCACTCCAAATGGGCACTCGTCATGACACCACCACTCCGACCTTGTCGGTCATTGACCCGCGCGCACTGGTGGTTCGCAGCGTTGCCTATTGCCGACACCCGGATAAAGCCGACATCGAATCGCGCATCACCCGGCAGATCTTTGATGAGGCGGGGCGTCAGGTAGCGTCGTGGGATCCGCGTTTGTACGGCGTTGCGCCCAAGCCGAATCTGGCCACACTCTACGCATTGAGCGGTCAAGACTTACTCGCAGACAGCGTCGACGCCGGTTGGCAGGTGCGGCTGTTGAATGAAGCGGGCTCGATGTGTTCTGGTTGGGATGCCCGGGGCAGTCAGAGTCACCGCCGATACGATGATCTGCAGCGACCGCTAGCCCTCACCGAGCAGGCGCACGACGGGCAGCCTCACGTGGTCGAGCGCTGGACCTATGCAAAAGCCACCGATGATCACGCACAGCACAACCAGTGCGGTCGACCAATCCGCCACGACGACCCGGCCGGCAATCGGCATTTCGATGGCTACGGCCTCGCTGGCGCAGTGATGGTTGAGTCGCGACGCTTTTTGATCGAGCTCGAGACGCCTGACTGGCCACTCGAACCCGACCGGCGGGATGACTATCTCGAGGAAACAACCTACGTCACCCGGCAGACTTTCACTCCAACCGGCGAGTTGCAGCATCACACCGACGCGGTAGGCAACCTCCGGACCCAGCATTACAACATCGCCGGGCAAGCTTGCGCGACCAGGCTGTTGCAGGCCGGCGAGGGCAGGCAGCCGAAGTGCCTGGTCAGCGCGATTCGCTACAACGCGCAGGGTCAGATCGAAAGCGAAACGGCCGGCAACGGCGTGATCGCCCGCGCCGAATACAGCCGCGATGACGGCCGGTTGCTCAGACTGCTCGCCAGTGTCGGCACGCACCCTCCGTTGCAGGATCTGAATTACGTCTACGATCCGGTGGGCAACATCATCAGCCTGGAAGACAAGACTCAAGTCGTGTCCTGGTTCAACAGTCAGCGCATCGATCCGGTCAGTCGGTATCGCTACGACAGCCTTTATCAACTGGTCGAGGCCAGCGGCTGGGAAGTCAGCCAGCCCAGTCATGGCCCGGCCTTGCCGGAGCTGCTGCCAACGCCGCTGGATCCTAATCAACGGCGCAACTACACGCAGAAATTCGACTACGACGCAGCGGGCAACCTGATCACTCGCCAGCATAGCGGTGCGCCGGGTTTTTCGATGTACACCTCCCATCGCAGCAACCGAAGCTTGATGCAGCGCGACGATGGTTCCTTGCCCGGAGAAGCGGAGATAGCGCTGGGATTTGATGCGGCGGGTAATCAGCTTGAGCTGCAGCGCGGACAGGCCATGACGTGGAACGTACGCAATGAGTTGAGCCGGGTTGTGTTGCTGAAACGTCCGAATGAAAGCGATGACTACGAGTGTTATGGCTACGACGAGCCGGGCCATCGGTTGCGTAAAACGACTGTCAGCCAAGCGTCCGGTCAGAAGCTGACGGTAGAACTTCGTTATCTGCCGGGGCTTGAGATTCATCGCGAAGTCGATGGTGTCGAGCGACATGTCTTCAGTGTCGACACCGGGCGCAATCAGGTACGACTGCTGCACTGGCCAAGCGGGGTGGAAAGCGACCAACTGCGTTACAGCCTCAATGATCATCTTGGTTCCAGCGCGCTGGAATTGGATGATGGTGCGGGGATTTTGACTCAGGAGCACTATTACCCGTTTGGTGGCACGGCGTGCTGGGCGGGTAAGAATTCATTGGCGGTGAAAAACAAAACGATTCGCTACTCAGGCAAAGAGCGGGATGCGACCGGTCTTTACTATTATGGATATCGTTATTACGCGCCGTGGTTACAACGCTGGACAAGTCCCGATCCTGGCCGAGATATCGATGGAATCAATCTTTACGCAATGCTAGGAAATAGTCCGCTGATTTTCGTTGATGAACAGGGGACGGTCAGAGGTTTGAGTAGCGTTTTGAGCGGCGAAAGTGACGCGGAGCATGCGCGCAGGGCCCATTTCAAATTGCATTTGCTCCCCAGCATCATGGCTAGAAAGGACACGGATAAGAGTTCTGCCATTGGCAAAATTAAAAAGCTGGCGCGCATCCAGAGCGATGTGGCTGCGGATGAATTGCTGGAAGCCGCTGTTGATGTCATATCCAGGGCGAAACTGACTTTCAATATCAATCCGGAAAGCATCCCTGATCTAGAAGGTGATGGCCTCATGAATATGTGGCATCAGGGGGTTAAACCGGGTTTTGCAACGGAGATCAGGGATGGTTTCGAAATGGGCATGTTTGACTATGCTCATTCCCCTTCCAGAATAATAAAAGAGTATGGCTCGCTAGATCATCCGAAATTCAATGGGGATTTCAGGCCTGTTTATGGGGCTTTGAAACTCTCTGCTGGTCTGGCCAGCGCGGGTGGCGCTTCAGCCTATGGGGCTGCTGCCTTCCATCTGAAAGATGAGTCACGTAAATATATGACGTTGACCGGAGTCGACAGCTTTGATCTGAAGCCTTCAATCAATAATCTGGCTTCATTTGGAAATCTGTATCCAGTGTTTCACCAAATGCAATCCAAAACGTGGCAAGTATTGACAAGGATTATGTCGGGTGTCGAAACGGGTCTGGCTTCGCCTGATGAGTATGTGGAGTGGCAATCTCATAACAGCGTGAAGTGGAAAGACATGACGAGTCTGATTTTTCAGACAAGAGAAAACATGGAAAACACGCTTGATCAGGGAAATACCCGGGCTTTTCTGAAAAAAAATTCGATTACTCCAGGTTATGTCGGGTGAACACTCACAGTAGCGCCACCAGTTCGCATCCGATGGTGGGCGCTGGCGTCCCAGCCATCGGAAGCAAAGAGTCTGCTTCACCGCTTGTTCAACCCCCGAGCCAACCGATCCCCACCCAACTGAATCACCGCCACCAGCGCCACCAGCAAGACGATCACCGTCAACATGATCTGGCTGTCGAAGCGCTGATAGCCGTAGCGGTAAGCTATATCCCCCAGCCCACCAGCACCAATTGCCCCAGCCATGGCCGACGAATTGATCATCGTCACCAGGGTGATGGTGAAACCGCCGACAATCCCCGGCAGCGCCTCGGGCAGCAGCACATGCCAGACGATATGCCAGCGCCGGCAACCCATGGCCTGCGCGGCTTCGATCAGACCATGATCGACCTCGCGCAGACTCACTTCGGCGATCCGTGCGAAGAAGGGCGTTGCGGCGATTGTCAGCGGTACCACAGCGGCCCACACGCCATAGGTGGTGCCGACGATCAGGCGGGTGAACGGAATCAGCGCAACCATCAGAATCAGGAACGGGATCGAGCGGAACAGGTTGACGAAGGCGCCCAGCGCACGGTTCAACAGCGGCGCCTCATAGATCCCGCCCTTGTCACTGGTGACCAGAATCACCGCCATGGGAATCCCCGCCAGCAGCGCGATCAGCGACGACACGCCGACCATCAGGAAAGTGTCGATAAAACCCTGCAGCAAGCGATCAAACCACATAGCCCAATACCTCCACTCGTTGCGCCCATTGCCCGGCGCGTTCGCGCAATTGCCCGGCGCTGAACGCCGAGCCGCTGACGGCCAGCAACAGCTGCCCCAGTGCGTGACCCTGAATCCTTTCCACGCCGCCCTGAAGCAGCTTCACTTGGCCACCCAACGCCGCAAACAACGCGGCCAGATCCGGCTCATCAGCGGCACTGCCGGTGAACTGCAAACGCAACACCACCGCTGCATTTGAAGCCGTTGACTGCGTCAGCAAACGGCTCTGCAATTCTTCCGGCAAGGCGTGTTGCAGCGGCGCGAGCAAGGTCTGGCTGACCTCGTGTTGCGGATTGCCGAACACTTGCCACACCGGCCCTTGCTCGACCGCATGGCCATGCTCAAGCACGACGACGCGATCGCAGATGTCGCGGATCACTGCCATTTCGTGAGTGATCAGCACAATGGTCAGGCCGAGGCGTTTGTTGATCTCGCGCAACAGGCCGAGGATCGACTGCGTGGTCTCCGGATCGAGTGCCGATGTCGCTTCATCGCAGAGCAGAATGTCCGGGTCATGCACCAGCGCGCGGGCGATGCCGACACGCTGTTTCTGCCCACCGGAGAGTTGCGCCGGGTACGCCTTGTGCTTGCCTTGCAGGCCGACCAGTTCGAGCAGTTCGCGAACCTTGTTGTCGCGCTGTTCCTTCGGCACGCCGGCGACTTTCAGTGGCAACTCGACGTTCTGCCAGACGGTCTTGGCCGACATCAGATTGAAGTGCTGGAAGATCATGCCGATACGCCGGCGCAGAGCGACGAGGCGGTCTTCATCGAACTCGCCGATATCGACCTGATCGATCAGCACCCGCCCCGACGTTGGCTGTTCCAGGCGATTGATCGTGCGGATCAGCGACGACTTGCCGGCGCCGCTGCGGCCGATGATGCCGAACACTTCACCACGCTGAATCGCCAGGTCGATGCCCTGCAAGGCCGCGACCGGACCTTGCCGGCCGTCGTAGGTTTTGCCCACGCCAATAAAGCGTACGTGGGCGCGATTCAACTCGGGGTGCAACTCGGTTTTTTCAGCATTGTGTGGCTCTGGAAGCTCCAGTCGCCGTTGGATCGCGGCAGTCATGTTCAGCTTTCCCAACCGGCCTGATAGAGCTTGCCGTGGGCCTTGTCCAGTGCCGCGCGAACGGCCGGCGAATGCTGATAGATGTCGACGAACTTGATCAGGCGCGGGTCGGTTTTGCTCTTCGGCTGGATGACGAACTGGATCACGTATTCCTTGTGATCGAGACCGTCGAACAGCAGTGCCGAGCCGGCATCGAAGGTCTTCGCCAAGCGGATATAGGCTGGATAACCCTGGACCAGATCGGCGTCGTCATACGCGCGCACCAGTTGCACGGCTTCGACCTGAAGAATCCTGATCTTCTTCGGATTGGCGACGATGTCGTCTTCGGTGGCTTTGTAGCCGACGCCCGGTTTCAGGCTGATCAACCCGGCCTTGGCGAGCAATTGCAAACCGCGTCCGCTGTTGATCGGGTCGTTGGCGATGGCGACGCTGGCGCCTTCGGGCAGCTCATCGAAGCTTTTGTATCGCTTCGAATACAGACCGACGTTGTTAATGATCCCAGGAGCGAATGGCACCAGATCGAAACCGGACGCGGCTTTGGCGTTTTCCAGGAACGGAATGTGCTGGAAGTAATTCACATCGATGTCGCCAGCGGCGAGGCTGACGTTGGGCGCGATCCAGTCGGTGAATTCCACCAGTTCGACTTTCAGGCCTTGTTTGGAGGCTTCCTCGACGGCGGCTTCCAGCGGGATGGCAAAAGCGGCGGTGGTGCCGATTTTCAGCGGCGCATCCGCAGCGAATACCGCCGAGCTGAACAGGCCGAAGACCAGAGCCAGTGCTTTGACTGGGTGGGTCAGGATTTTTTTGGTCATGGTGGTTTTTCCAGTCAGTGCATGAATTTTTGCTGTCGGGGAGGGCCTCTTCGCGAGCAGGCTCGCTCCCACAGGGGCACGCATTTCAAATGTGGGAGCGAGCCTGCTCGCGAAGCTTCTGATGCCTGTACGAAGATCCGCTGTGTTGCTCAGGCAATTGCGCCTCACCGTGAAACAACTTCTCGCGCAAGGTCCCGCTGTCATACGCAGTCTTGTACGAGCCGCGCCACTGCAGCTCGGGAATCACCAGCTCGATGAAATCGACATAGCTTTCCGGGGTGACGATGCGGGTCAGATTGAAGCCGTCCAGACCGGTTTCGGCGATCCACGATTCCAGTTCATCCGCCACTTGCTCGGGCGAGCCGACCACGGTGATGTAACGACCACCGAGGGCGTGCTGGTCGAGCAATTTGCGCCGGGTCCAGTCGTTGTTTTGCAGGTTTTTCGTCGCCGACTGAATCGCGTTGCTCTTCACGTACTGGATCGGTTCGTCGATTTCGTACTGGGCAAAGTCGATGCCGGTGGAGGCGGAAAAATGCGCCACGCCGGCCTCGGCACTGGCGTAACTCAGGTACTCGGCATGCTTGGCCCACGCCGCTTCTTCGGTGGCGCCGACGATCACATTGAGGCCCATGAACACCTTGATGTCTTGAGGATTGCGCCCGGCTTCGACCGCGCTGGCACGGACCTTGTCGACCTGCACTTTGGTCGATGGTTTGTTCTGGCCGCTGATGAATACGCACTCGGCATGACGCCCGGCGAAGAGCAAGCCGCGATCGGAGCTGCCGGCTTGGAACAATACCGGCGTGCGCTGCGGTGACGGCTCGCAGAGGTGATAACCCTCGACCTGATAGAACTCGCCCTTGTGCTCGACCTTGTGCACTTTTTCCGGATTGGCGTAGATACGCTCCTCGCGGTCGTTGAGCACCGCGCCGTTCTCCCAACTGCCTTCCCAGAGCTTGTACAACACCTGCAGATACTCTTCGGCCTGGTCGTAGCGGCGGTCATGTTCGACCTGTTCGCGCAGGCCCATGGCTTTGGCGGCGCTGTCCAGATAACCGGTGACGATGTTCCAGCCGACCCGGCCGCGACTCAAATGATCGAGCGTCGACATGCGTCGGGCGAACAGATATGGCGGCTCGTAAGTGAGATTGGCGGTCAGGCCGAAGCCGAGGTTTCTGGTGACGGCTGCCATCGCTGAAACCAGTAGCAGCGGATCGTTGACCGGCAACTGGATCGACTCTTTCAGCGTGACGTCCACCGAGTTCTGGTAGACGTCGTAGACGCCGACGATGTCAGCGATGAACAAACCATCGAACAATCCACGCTCAAGCAACTGCGCCAGTTCGGTCCAGTATTCGATCGTGTTGTAGCGGGTCGAAGTGTCGCGCGGATGCGTCCACAGGCCGTGATTGATATGGCCGATGCAGTTCATGTTGAACGCGTTGAGCAGAATTTTCTTTTTCGCAGCGCTCATCAGATCGTCCCTCGCAGCGGAGGGTTTTCGTCGTTGAGGTAATAATTGCCAACTGCGTGATATTTCCAGCGCACTGGGTCATGCAGGGTATGCACTCGGGCGTTGCGCCAGTGGCGGTCGAGGCCGTGTTCACTCAGCGTCGCCTGGCTGCCGGCCAGTTCGAACAGGGTGCTGCCGGCGGCGAGGGAAATTTCCGTGCTGATCGCCCGCGCTTCGGCAACCGCGATCGATGCGGCGGCGACGGTTTCGGCGTTGGTTTCGGCTTGCGCGGCATCGAGGATTTCGCCGGCACGTTCGAGCAAGGCTTCGGTGGCGTGCAACCGAATGCTCAAGTGGCCGAAGCTCTTCAATGTCAGCGGATCTTCGGTGGCCTTGTCGTTGCCGGAATCGATCCACGGACGGGTTTTGCTGCGCACGAAATGCAAGGCATCTTCGAAAGCGGCGCGGGCAATGCCGGTGTCGATCGCGGCGTGGAGAATCTGCGCCAGCGGGCCGACCGTGGTCGGGCGTTCGAAAGCGCTCTGGAACGGCAGCACATCTTCAGCCGCTACATAGACATCTTCGAACACCACCGAGCCACTGCCAGTGGTGCGCTGGCCGAAGCCGCTCCAGTCGTCGATCACCGTCAGGCCCTTGCTCTCGCGCGGGACGAAGGCCAGTTGCTGTACGCCGTTTTCATCGACCACCGACGTCGGAATGCGCTGCGCGTAAATCGCCCCGGTCGAGTAGAACTTGCGACCGTTGATGCGATAACCAGCGCCGTCGCGTTCGAGGCTGGTGACGCGGTCGTGAGCGGTTTTGGTGCCCAGTTCTGCCAGCGCATTGCCGAAGCGTTGACCGGCGAGGACCTCGGCGTACAGACGTTGTTTCTGTTCATCGCTGCCATTCACGCGCAGCACTTCCAGTGCGTAGAAATGGTTCTGCGGAATTTGCCCGAGTGAACCGTCGGCCTGCGCAATCAGGGCGATGACTTTGGCCAGGGTGACGTTGGAAACACCTGCGCCGCCATATTCCTTCGGCACGCTGATGCCCCACAGGCCGGAGCGGGAAAACACTTCCAGTTCTGCCAATGGCAGGCGGCGTTCGCGGTCGCGCAGGGCGCTGTCGCGTTTGAAATCTTCGGCCAGGTCGCTGGCGACGATCAGGGCTTGCTCATCGCTGGTGATGAGCGCGACGTGATGGGAAAGCGTCATAGGGGGTTCTCCAGATGACTGGTCGTCTCAGATCCAGGAATGGCGAGCCGGCAAAGTGCCGTTCAGGCGATAGGCGCCGACTGCGTGATATTTCCAGCGCACCGGGTCGTGCAGGGTGTGCACGCGGGCGTTGCGCCAGTGGCGGTCGAGGTTGAATTCGGCGAGGGTCGCGCGGCTGCCGGCCAGTTCGAAGAGCTTTTCGCTGGCCAGCAGCGAGATCTCGGTGGTCAGTACTTTTGCTTCAGCCACGGCGATCGAAGCGCGAGCAGCGGACTCAGCAGTGAGTGGCGCCGCGTGAACCTGATCAAGCACTTGTCCGGCCTTGCGCAGCAGCGCTTCGGCGGCGTGCAGTTCGATTTTCAGTTTGCCGATATCGGCGATCACGTAGAGGTCATCGCTGGCGCGCTCGACCTTGGCGTCGATCCATGGCCGCGCGCGGCTTTTGACGAAGTCGATGGCGTCGTCGATAGCACCGCGTGCGATGCCGGCGTCGATGGCCGCTTGAATCAGCTGCGACACTGCCCCTTGGGTGTTCGGCTTGTCGTTGATCTTCCAGTTGTCGATGACCAGGCTCGACTCGACGCGCACGTTGTTCAGCAGGATCGTGCCGCTGGCGGTGGTGCGCTGGCCGAAACCCGACCAGTCATCGACGATGCGCAAACCTGGCGTGCCGCGACGGACGAAGGCCAGCACTTGCTTGCCGTCATCGTTGAGCGCTTTCACCGCGACCCAGTGGGCGAACAGGGCGCCGGTGGAGTAGAACTTCTGGCCGTTGATCACGTAGTCGTCGCCATCTGCACTGATTCGCGCCTTCAGTTCCAAGGTATTTTTCGTGCCGCGTTCCGGGCCGGCATTGCCGATGCGCCAACCTTCCAGAACACTCTGGAACAGCTGCTTTTTCTGCGCTTGGGTAGCGGTGCCGAGCACCAGATGGATGATGCCGAACTGGTTTTGCGGAATCTGTCCGAGCGCCGGGTCGGCGGCAGAAATGATCGCGAATACTTCAGCCAATGTGACGAAGGAAACCTGCGGGCCACCGTATTCGCGCGGGATGGCAATGCTGCCCAGACCGCTGCGGGTGAACTGTTCGATTTCCGACCATGGCAGCTTGCGCTGACGGTCGCGTTTGGCCGCCTGCACGCGGGCGGCCTGCGCCAGCTCGTGGGCGGCCTTGATGGCTTGAGCGTCGTTGCGCAGTACTTGCGCGGGCAACAACAGTGGGGCGATGTCCAGATCGGACTGCAGATTCGCATCTGCCAGACTGGACATCAGTGCCGCTCCCTGGCTGCACGCAATGCCCTGGCGATCTGCACTGGGGTGATTGTGTTCCGGACCATACCTACCTCACATCTCATGAAAAACGCCGCGAAGTGCGGCGATTGAAAGAATGTCCGGTGGTCCGGTGCATATACCCTAAGCGTGTATAAAAATTAAATGAACTAACTTTTAGGAATATGCATAGAAGGGTGGATGTTCGGCTTGGTTAACGAGGTTCAGGTGAGAGATAACTGACCTCCCACCTTGAGCAGGTCTCACTTGGTACGTGATTCAGCGGCCTTGAATTCGGGCTTCAACGGGACTTTCACGTACGGATTCACGCAACCGATTTTCAGTGTGCGCGGCGGTGCCCAGCGCGAGTTGTTACCGACCCGGTCGAGGATGCAGTAGGTCACGTCCAGCCGCAGGTCTTCGCCCGCTTCGACAATGACCGCCGGTGGCACCCAGACCTGAATCGGCAGCCCGACGTCGGCCGCAGTGAGCGCCGCCAGATCCATGCGCACATCACCCCAGCGCAATGTGATGGCGTCGTCTTCGGCCATGTTCAGATAAGGCTCGATAGTCAGCGGCACGCCGCGTTTGATCTGGCTGGGGTTGACGCCCTGGCGGCGAATCGCTTCGGGGATGATCACCGGTGCCAGTTGCTGGTTTTCATCTTCGCAGTGCGCAGCGGGCTGGCCACCCGGGCAATCGAGTTTGACCTGTATCCGCGTCGTTGCCGAAAGCGCGGGGCCCTGGCCGACCTGCATCACGCGGTAGTGAATGCGCGCGGTGCCATTGGCAATGAAACTCTCCGGCACCCGCAGGCTGACCGACTCGCCCACATCGGCCGCGCTGAGGACTTTCGAAGCGACATAACATTTGTTCCAGAACAGTTCGATCAGATCGCCATCGTCCATGCCGCAGTAGGGCGGCACGTCGATGAGCAGGTGAGCTGCCGTTGCCAGGTTGATGCCGGTTTTTTGTGCGCATGCCAGCGTTGGCGCTGCAAGTTCGGGTGTGTGCGAAGTGCGGGTCATCGGTTTCTCTCCTTGAAGTCTTGCAGCGAAATCCGTTTCTGGAAAACAAAAAAGGCGCGAATCAACTGGCAATAAAAGCGACAAGTATTTGCTCGGTATTAGTGCGGGTTGTTTGAACTAAGGGGCGCCGGTTGCCGACTAGATAAAAGTCTGCGGAGAGGGGTGTCAATAGAGGGGATTAGTTAATGCGTAAATTACAAGTTAATCAGAAAGCTCCTACGTCATCGAGGCAATAAGCCTAGGCGTAAGCGCGAAATCAGCTACAGATAAACAGCGGTTTCGCGGCGTTTTGTGCGGGTTCGTTCACCGGCAAACGTGTGGAAATATGACGAATCGAGGATGTGCGTCATCGTTGCGCAATGTTTATCTGCGCGCACAAGTAATAAATGTTTAGAAGAATGAAATGCCGGGGGAGGGATAACTTCCGTCCGTGGAAGTTGAGGGCTGTGGCAGAGAAAGTTCTCAGGCGTGATTCAGAAACTTGCTGAGAAACTGTTTGGTGCGTTCTTCTTTCGGGTTGGCAAACAGTGCCTTGGCTTCACCTTGTTCAACAATTACGCCCTTGTCGAAAAACACCACGCGATTGGCCACGTCACGGGCAAAACCCATTTCATGGGTGACAATCACCATGGTGCGATTTTCTTCGGCAAGACCGCGAATGGTCGCCAGCACTTCGCCGACCAGTTCCGGGTCGAGGGCGGAGGTCGGTTCGTCGAACAGAATGACTTCCGGCTCCATCGCCAGCGCCCGGGCAATTGCCACGCGCTGTTGCTGGCCACCGGAAAGCCGGCGCGGATACGCGTCCTCCTTGCCGGCAAGCCCCACTTTGGTCAGTAGCTTTTTACCCAGAGCAACTGCCTGGTCGCGCGGCATCTTCTTGACCACGATCGGGCCTTCGATGACGTTTTCCAAAGCGGTGCGATGGGGGAACAGGTTGAAGTTCTGGAACACGAAGCCGACGTGCTGGCGCAGGTTGCGCACCAGGCTTTGCTGCTGGTTCAGCGGGCGGCTGGTATCGATTTCGATATCGCCGACCTTGATCCGGCCGCTGGTGGGTTCTTCGAGGAAATTCAGGCATCGCAGGAACGTCGTTTTCCCCGAACCACTGGGACCGATGATCGCGACGACTTCGCCTTCCTTTACCTCAAGGTCGATGCCGTTGAGCACGACCTGTCCCTTGAATTGCTTGGTCAGTTTTTCCACGACAATCATCGCGTCAGGACTCCTGGTCGTGCCGATTGACCCGCTCTTCCAACTTGTTCTGCAAGTGCGAAAGCACCGTGGCCAGAATCCAGTAGATCAGCGCGGCGGCAAGATACATGGTGAAGACTTCAAAAGTCCGGGCGGTAATCAGCTGCGCCTGACGGAACAGCTCCGGCACCTGAATGGTCGCGGCCAGCGCCGTGTCCTTGACCAGCGAAATGAAGCTGTTGCCCAGCGGCGGCAATGCCGTGCGCATCGCTTGCGGCAGGATGGCCCGGCGCAGGGTCTGCGCGCGGGTCATGCCGATACTCGCAGCAGCCTCCCACTGACCGCGTTCGATCGAACCGATCGCGGCACGAAGGATTTCACAGGCGTAGGCGGCCATGTTCAGCGAGAAACCGATCAGCGCTGCTGGCAGCGGATCAAGCTCCATGCCCAGTTGCGGCAAGCCGTAATAGATCACGAACAGCTGCACCAGCAACGGCGTGCCGCGAAAGAACGACACGTAGATGCGCGCCAGCCAACTGACCGATTTGAAGCGCGACAGGCGCATCAGCGCGAGGCCGAAGCCCAGCAGCAGACCGAAGAACATCCCGCCGAGGCTGAGGACTACCGTGTAGTACGCGCCCTTCAACAGAAAGGGCGCGGAATCCAGCGCGAGTTGGAAAGCCTCTTCCATTATTTAGTGACGTCTGCGTTGAAGTATTTCTTCGACAGTTTCTCAAGAGTGCCGTCAGCACGCAGTTCGTCGAGCGCCTTGTTCACCGCAGCCAGCAGTTCAGGCTCGCCTTTGCGCAGGGCGATACCGGATTCCTGACGCGAGAAGGCCTCGCCGGCAGCCACGGTTTTCGGGGCTTTCTTGGCGTATTCAAGGGCAGCCAGACGGTCGATCAGGATGGCATCGGTACGACCGTTGTTGAGGTCGGCGAATTTGGTCGGATCATCATCGTAGGTGCGCACGTCAGCACCCGGCACGTTGGCGCGGACCCACTGCTCGTAGTTGGTGCCCAGGCCGACACCGACTTTCTTGCCGGACAGGTCAGCGGCAGTCTTGATGTTCAGCGCCGACTCTTTGCTTTTCAGCACGAGGGCCTGGATGCCGGAGACGGTGTACGGTTCGGAGAAGTCATACTTCTTCTTGCGCTCGTCGGAGATGGTCACTTGGTTGACCACCAGATCCAGACGCTTGGATTCGAGTGCGGCGAGGATGCCGTCCCATTTGGTCGGCTGAATCTTGGCCTTGACGCCGAGCTTTTGCGCCAGCGCTTCGGACAGCTCCACTTCAAAACCCGACAGCTTGCCGTTCTCGTCGACATAGCTGAACGGTGGGTAAGTGCCTTCCAGGCCGACGTTCAGAACGCCCTTGTCCTTGATCTGTTGCAACTGCTCACCGGCCACTGCCTGACCGATCAGGCCGGCGCTCAGTGCCAGACCCAGCGAACCGACCAGCAGAGTGCGACGTAGTGCGGAAAAATTCATGACAAGCCCCTGTGTTTTCTTATGGAAGACGCTTAAGGAATGTAGGCAAATTGGTGATTTGAACGACAGCGCTATCCTGCCTTAAAGCAGCTTAAGCGTCTCGCCCGAAATTCGCCTGCGGCGAGACTATAAGATGTCTGTTTTAGACTTGAAAATACTTAATACTAAAATTGTTATTCATTTCAGGAATATGCGTGACTGCTTGAAGATCGCAGCCTTCGGCAGCTGCTGCAGGTGATCTCATGTAGGAGCTGCCGAAGGCTGCGATTTCTTGATCTGCTCTTACAGAAAATCCTTGTAGGCAAACAACGCTGGCGCGCCCCCGGTGTGCAGGAAGATGATCGGGCCGTCATCGAATCGCTGCCGGCCAATCCCGTCTAACAGGCCGGCCATGGCCTTGCCGGTGTACACCGGGTCAAGCAACAGACCTTCCTGAGCCGCCAACAGTTTCACCGCCGCCAAAGTACCGGCATTCGGCTCGCCGTAACGCGGGCCGAAATATTCGTCCCACAGCTCGACCTTGAAACTGGCCGGCAACTCGATGCCCAGCAGCTCAGCGGTGCATTCGGCCAAACCCTGAACCTTCGGGCGCTGATCTTCTTCACTGCGCGAAACGGTCACGCCGATCACCGGCAGTTGCGGCAGCACCTCACTCAGCGCCAGTCCGAGACCACTGTGAGTACCGGCACTGCCTGAAGCCAGCACCACAGCGGCGAAATCGAGGCCGCTGTCCTTGATCTGCTCAGCCAGTTCCAGCCCGGCGCGCACATAACCCAGAGCACCAAGGGCGTTGGAGCCGCCGATCGGCACCAGATACGGCTTCTTGCCGTTGCTGCGCAGGCGCACGGCGAGGGCGGCCAGTTGTTCGTCGGCATTGTCGAGGTTGTCAACCAGCTCGACTTTGGTGTCGAACAGATCCAGCAGCAAGCGGTTGCCGTTGCCGGTGTAATTTCCATCATCAGTGCCGAGCGGGTTTTCCAGCAGCGCCACACAACCGAGGCCGAGTTTCGCGGCCAGCGCGGCGGTCTGGCGCACGTGGTTCGATTGCAGCGCACCGGCCGTGATCAGTGTGTCAGCACCTTGGGCGAGCGCGTCGGCGGCGAGGTATTCGAGTTTACGCAGCTTGTTGCCGCCCATCGCCAGCGGTGTCAGGTCATCGCGCTTGATGTACACCTCGCGACCAAGCCAGGCGGACAGGCGTTCGAGTTTTTCCAGCGGAGTAGGGTGGCTCAGCAGTTCGAGACGGGGGAAGCGTTGCAGCTGTTGTTTGATCATGAGTCCGTACTGGCGCAGAAGAATGAAAGGACTATAGGCACGCGATTTTGCCCGGGCAACCGCCAATCGCTTATAGCCAAATGGACTGAGGCCAGCACTATCGGTTCTTAATTCGTCGGCAAAGGCATGCCGTAAAGTAGGCGCCGATGACGCGGCCAGACAGTCCGGCCGCCCGTGAGGAGTCTTTACCGTGAGCGAGCGTTCCAGCCATTGGCAATTGCAGACCATCGTCAGCCAGCTGCGCAGCGCGCGGGATCAGTGGCGCGCACGGAATGGCCGGGCTTCAGGGGAGCAGGGCGGCCGCGAATTGCCATCGCGAGCGGCGATGGCGGAAATCCTCGAGGCGCTGTGTGGCGCGCTGTTCCCGATGCGTCTGGGGCCGGTCGATCTGCGTGAAGAAAGTGAAGACTTCTACGTCGGCCACACGCTTGATGTAGCGCTGAATGCCTTGCTGGCGCAGACGCGCCTGGAGCTGCGTTACGTTGCCCGCCACAGCGCGCAGGACGACAGTGAAGTCGAGACCCGCGCCATTCAGATCGTGCAGGATTTCGCCTTGGCCTTGCCGGGCTTGCGCACGCTGCTCGACACCGATGTGCTTGCGGCTTATCACGGCGACCCGGCGGCACGCAGCGTTGACGAAGTGCTGCTGTGCTATCCGGGCATTCTTGCGGTGATTCACCATCGACTGGCGCACCATCTGTATCGCGCCGGGCTGCCGTTGCTGGCGCGGATCAGCGCGGAGATCGCGCACTCGGCGACCGGAATCGATATCCACCCGGGCGCGCAGATCGGCCGCAGTTTCTTTATCGATCACGGCACAGGCGTAGTGATTGGCGAAACCGCGATCATTGGTGAGCGGGTGCGGATTTATCAGGCGGTGACCCTGGGGGCCAAGCGCTTCCCGGCGGATGAGGACGGCCAGTTGCAGAAGGGCCATCCGCGTCATCCGATCGTTGAGGATGACGTAGTGATCTATGCCGGGGCGACGATTCTCGGACGGATCACCATCGGCAAGGGCTCGACCATTGGCGGCAACGTCTGGCTGACGCGCAGTGTGCCGGCGGGGGCGAATCTGACGCAGGCAAATCTGCAGCATGATGACGGGACGCAGAAGTAGGCCGTGGAATCCTTTTCCCCTCACCCCAGCCCTCTCCCGGAGGGAGAGGGGGCCGACCGAGGTGTTTTGCGTCATACATCGACCTGAAATACCGGGTCGATTATGGATTCGGCACGGTTTCCTCAGGTTGGCGCACATTCTGAACATCCCCCAATCAGTCCCCTCTCCCTCTGGGAGAGGGTTAGGGTGAGGGGCTTTTGATTCTTGCTTGGCGCAGTGAACGAATCTCACAAAACCCGCGTCATAAACCTCCTCGGGCGCTGTAGGAAACCTACCGCCCAGCCCTGCGATTAGTCCTTACCACCCCATTCATGTTTAACTTGAACGTTCATTCAAGTTAAACCGGTGGTTCGCTGCCCGCTCACAACAGGAGGCTTGCCTTTGCTGAGTCCGATCATTTCAGCCACGTTTCAACCCTTCGAGGTGCACTTTTCATGAGTGCATCGTCTACCCCCGCCAGCGGTCTGGTGCGCATGAATCCGCCGGTGTTCTACTTCGCCGCGACGGTCATTCTGCTGTTTGGTCTTGTCGTCATCGCCATCCCCGAGCAGGCCGGCGCCTGGTTGCTGGAAGCGCAAAACTGGGCGGCCAACACGGTCGGCTGGTACTACATGCTCGCGATGACCCTGTATCTGGTCTTCGTGGTGGTCACCGCCTTATCCGGCTACGGCAAGATAAAACTCGGTGCCGACCACGACGAACCCGAATTCAGTTACCTGTCTTGGGCCGGCATGCTGTTCGCCGCCGGGATCAGCATCACGCTGTTTTTCTTCTGCGTTTCCGAACCGCTGACGCACATGCTGCAGCCGCCGCAAGGCGAGGCCGGCACGGCGGACGCGGCGCGCCAGGCGATGCAGATCCTGTTCCTGCATTGGGGCCTGCATGGCTGGGGCGTGTTTGCCTTCGTCGGCATGGCACTGGCCTATTTCGCCTATCGGCACAACCTGCCGCTGGCCCTGCGTTCGGCGCTGTATCCGCTGATCGGCAAACGCATCAACGGCCCGATCGGCTATGCGGTGGACGGCTTCGGCATCATCGCCACGGTGTTCGGCCTTGGTGCCGACATGGGCTTCGGCGTGTTGCATCTGAATTCCGGTCTGGATTATCTGTTCGGCATCGCCCACACCCAGTGGATTCAGGTCGGCCTGATCACGCTGATGATGGGTGCGGCGATCATTGTGGCCGTCTCCGGCGTCGACAAAGGCGTACGGGTGATGTCGGACATCAACATGCTGCTGGCCTGCGGGCTGCTGCTGTTCGTGTTGTTCGCCGGGCCGACACAGCACCTGCTCAACACCCTGATCCAGAACGTCGGCGATTACCTCGGCGCGCTGCCGATGAAGAGTTTCGACCTCTACGCCTACGACAAACCGAGCGACTGGCTGGGCGGCTGGACCGTGTTCTACTGGGCCTGGTGGATCGCATGGTCGCCGTTCGTGGGCCTGTTCATCGCGCGGATTTCCCGTGGCCGCACCATCCGTGAATTCGTCTTCGGCGTGCTGTTGATTCCGCTCGGTTTCACCTTGGCGTGGATGTCGATCTTCGGCAACAGCGCCCTGGATCAAGTGCTCAATCACGGCATGAGTGCGCTGGGCATGTCGGCCATCGACAATCCGTCGATGAGCATTTATCTGCTGCTGGAAACCTATCCGTGGAGCAAGACTGTCATCGCCGTGACGGTGTTCATCAGCTTCGTGTTCTTCGTGACGTCTGCGGATTCCGGCACCGTGGTGCTCTCCACCCTGTCGGCGAAAGGCGGCAACCCGGATGAAGACGGGCCGAAATGGCTGCGGGTCTTCTGGGGTGCGATGACCGCGCTGATCACCAGCGCACTGCTGTTTTCCGGCAGCATCGACGCGTTGAAGTCGGCGGTGGTGCTGACCTCATTGCCGTTCTCGTTGATTCTGCTGCTGATGATGTGGGGCCTGCACAAGGCGTTCTATCTGGAGTCGCAGAAGCAGATCGCGCAGTTGCATTCGCTGGCGCCGGTCTCCGGTTCGCGGCGTGGCACCGGTGGCTGGCGTCAGCGCCTGAGTCAGGCCGTGCACTTCCCGTCCCGCGACGAGGTGTACCGCTTCATGGAAAGCACCGTCCGCCCGGCGATCGAAGAAGTGACCGCCGTGTTCGTCGAAAAAGGTCTGCACGTGGTTACCCAGCCGGATCCGGCGCATGACAACGTCAGCCTGGAAATCGGTCATGGCGAGCAGCATCCGTTCATCTATCAGGTGCAGATGCGCGGCTACTTCACGCCATCGTTCGCGCGCGGCGGCATGGGTTCCAAGCAACTCAACAATCGCCGCTACTACCGCGCCGAAGTGCACTTGAGCGAGGGCAGTCAGGACTACGATCTGGTCGGCTACACCAAAGAGCAGATCATCAACGACATCCTCGACCAGTACGAACGGCACATGCAGTTCCTGCATCTGGTGCGTTGATCCAGCGGCTGAGCGCCGGGTCTGCTCGGGATTCGGCGCTCAGCAGCATGAACAACACCATTGCTGCTGCCGGCATGCCGAATACCGCGCTGCCCATCGCAATCTTGGGCCCCGCCGGCGATCCGTCCCTCTGTGATGATCACGAAACAGACTATTATTTATCCAAGTGTGTATGGTGTGTATCGCTGCGCGCTTTATGCCCTAGAGTTGTAGCTGTTGCTGTAGATAAGGGCGAAGGACATGCGAAGTCGGGAAATGATCAGGATGATCGAGGACGATGGTTGGTACCTGGTCGCGGTAAAAGGCAGTCACCACCAGTACAAGCATTCGTCCAAGCAGGGAAGGGTGACGATCAAGCACCCTGATTCGGATCTGCCCAAGGGTACGATCAACAGCATTTTGAAACAGGCGGGTTTGAAATGAGGCCCGTATTCGAAGACGAAACGCCCATCACGGACTTGCCAGAGGAAGGGTTCACCTTTATGAAATTCCCGGTCGTTCTGCACAAGGATGCCGACTCGGACTACGGCGTGATCATTCCGGACGTACCGGGGTGTTATTCCGCAGGCGCCACGGTAGCCGAAGCTTTCGAAAACACGCAGGAAGCGCTGGCGCTGCACTACGAGGGGCTGGTCGCCGATGGCGCCCCACTGCCGCAAGTGCGCGACATTGATGCTCATCTTGATAACCCGGATTACGCGGGCGGTATCTGGGGCGTAGTCGACTTTGACATCACGCCTTACTTCGGCAAATCAGTGCGCTTCAATGCCACATTGCCCGAGCAGTTGCTGGAACGTATTGACCAGACCGTCCGGCGAGACCGGCGCTACCGTTCCCGCTCCGGATTTCTGGCGGCGGCTGCGCTGCGCGAATTGTCGGTATGACAGAAATTCTGTGGGAGCGATCCTGCTCACTCTCGCAGTCAGGAGCTTTCGCGCTCGATCACTTGGCATCGCAGCAGGTTCAGCCGTTGCACTGCTTCGTTGGGCAGTACGCCAAGGCTTTCCAGCACTCGCGTTGCCGCCAGCACGCCAATCTCCAGCGCTGGCGGTTTGATCGTGCTCAGACTGGGCAATAACATCTCGGCAAACGGGTAATCACCGAAGCCGAGCACGGCGCAGTCTGCGGGGATTTTGATACCCGCGCGTTGTCCGGCGAGGAGGCCGCCGGCGGCGAGATTGTCGTTGGCGAAGATGATCGCGTCGGGGCGTGGTGAGGCGTTCATCAGGGCGTCCATCGCTTGCTTGCCGGCCTCGAACGGTGCGCGGTCGGCGTCCGGGGCGAAGATCCATGGCTCACGTCCTGCTTCACGCACAGTGGCGGCATAACCATCGCGGCGCTCCAGTGCACTGAAGTCGCCCGGCGCACTGTTCTGTACGAAAGCAATGCGTTGATAGCCTTTGTCCAGCAGATGCCTTGCCGCTGTCACGCCCACTTCGAAATGCGAAAAGCCAATCTGCATCGGCCCGCGTTCCGGCTGGTAATCCCAGGTTTCGATCACTGGAATATCCGCCTCGGCGAGCATTTTCTCGGTGCCTGCGCTGTGAAAGTGGCTGGTCAGCACCAGCGCTGCCGGCGACCAACCGAGAAACGCGCGCACGGCATTTTCTTCCTGCTTGATATCGAAATAACTCGACGCCAGCAACAGTTGATAACCGTGACGGCTAAGGGTGTCGCTGAAGCCCTGGATCGTGTTGGCAAAAATCGGCCCGGAGATGTTCGGAATGACCATGCCGACGATTTTCCCCCGCGCCGAGGCCAGACCACCCGCCACCAGATTCGGCACATAACCGAGCTCGGCAACCACCGCTGCAATACGCTCGCGCCGCTCGGGCGAAACCTGTTCGGGCTGATTGAAATACCGCGACACGGTAATCGCCGACACCCCGGCCGCACGCGCCACGGCATTCAACGTTACACGGCCGGCGCCACGACGTTTACGCGGTTTTTCAACGTTCAAGACTCGATCCTTTCTAAAAACCAAATCGCATATAAAAGTAATTTTTCAGTATTGGACGCTCTATTCGCCGATGGCCAATATTGCCGATGTTAGCGCTAACAAGGCGCGTTGTCTGCTACTCGCTCGAGCGAATGCCCAAGACAGATTCAGGCGCTGTCGTCGCAGAACGGCAGCGGTTCAGGGCCATTTTCGAGCGAACACCTATGCGTAATTTTCCTGGGGCATTACACACACTGACGCAGTCGATACACGCGGCGGGCTGGATTTTCACCGGGCTGGCGGCGCTGCCGCTGCCCATGGCGTTTGCCGCTGACAGCAGCGATCAGGAACCGACGCTGAAATCCGTCACGGTGACCGCGACTCGCCGCGAAGAGTCCCTGCAGAAAGTGCCGGTGGCGGTTTCCGTGCTCGACGGCGAACAGCTCGAACGCGATAACCGCAATAGCTTGGCGAGCATCGTTCAGCAAGTGCCGTCGCTGAATTTCCGTACCGGCGCCTCGAACAAGGACACCTCGTTATTCGTGCGCGGCGTCGGCACGATTTCCACCTCGCCCGGCGTCGAGCCGACCGTGGCGACAGTGATCGACGGCGTGGTGTACGCGCGGCCCGGTCAGGCCACGCTGGATCTGCTCGATCTGGAGCGCGTCGAAGTGTTGCGTGGCCCACAAGGCACGCTGTTCGGCAAGAACGCCTCGGCCGGTGTACTCAACATCTCCAGCAAGGCACCGACCGCCGAAACACACGGCTATATCGATCAGGCGTTCTACAGCGGCAACGAAAGCCGCAGCCGTTTCGGCCTTGGCGGCAGTCTGATTCCGGACACGCTGAAGGGCTCGATCAGCACCTTGTTCGGCACGTACGACGGTAACATCGACAATCAACACAACGGCCACGAGGTCAACGGTTACAACCACCGCGGTGTGCGCGGCAAACTCGAATTCACCCCGAACGACGACATTACTTTCACCCTGATCGCGGACTACATGCAGTCCCACGACGACGCGCCCAATGGTGTCGTCAGCCAAGCGCTGACGCCGGCCTTCGCCAACGCGCTGAGTCCGGTGAGCGCGAGCAGCCACAACCGCGACATCAACACCGACACCCGCTCTCACATCGAGGACATCAACAAAGGCCTGTCCGGCCAGCTCGACTGGCAACTGGGCGATTACACGCTGACATCGATCACCGCATGGCGCGGCTGGGACAATACCCAGTATCAGGATGGTGATCGCCTCGGCACCGTGACGGCGGCGTTCCCCGGCACGGCAGATAAAGGCGATCTGGCCTTCGACCAGTATTCGCAAGAGCTGCGTCTGGCCTCACCGAAGGGCGAGTTTCTCGAGTACGTCGGCGGCCTGTTCTACATGCACGGCAAGGACGACGAGACCTATCAGCGCACCCTCACGACCACCACACGCACCGACCGTGGCGTTGCCGATTACAGCACCACCAGCGACAGCTACGCGGTGTTTGGTGAGAGCACGCTGAACTTCACTTCGAACTTTCGCGGCATCGCCGGTCTGCGCTATACCCACGATGATCTGAAATACGATCACCGTCGCGTTTCAACATCAGCGACCACCGTCAGCGGCATTCAACCGGCGACCAGTAGCTCTGGCTCGGTGGACGAGGACGGCTGGTCCGGTCGCCTCGGTCTGCAATATGACCTGAGCGATACCGTTACCAGTTACCTGACCTATTCGCGCGGTTACAAAGGCCCGGCGTACAACGTGTTTTTCAACATGCAGCCGCGCGACACCGAAGCGCTGAAACCGGAGACCTCCAACACCTGGGAAGTGGGGATCAAAGCCACCTCCTGGAACAACCGCCTGACCACCAACCTGGCGATCTTCCACAGCGAGTACGACAACTATCAGGCGAACTTTTTCGACACCGTCGCCGGGCAGGTGGTGACGCGTTTGATCAACGCCGGCAGCGTCACCAGTGAAGGCATCGAACTCGATTACGCCCTGCAAGCCACCCAGCAACTGAAGTTCTCCGGCTCACTGGCCTACACCCGCGCACGCATCGACGAATTCGCCTGCCCGGCCGGCGCGGCGGCGTCGTGCAACGTCAACGGCAAACCATTGCCGTTCAGCCCGGACTGGAAAAGCTACGTGCGCGCCGACTACACAATTCCGCTGGACAACGGTCTCGATATCGAACTGGGCACTGACTACAGCTGGCAGAGCGAAGTGCAGTACGACATCAGCCAGAACCCCGATACCAAACAGGGCGCCTACGGGCTGTGGAACGCCAGCGTCGCCTTGGCCGATTACAGCAATGGCTGGCGTGTCGCCCTGCTCGGCAAGAACCTCGCCGACAAATCCTATTCGTCATTGCTGGCCAGTGGCGGCAGCTACATCTATCGCGCCGTGCCACGGGATGACGAGCGCTATTTCGGCGTGCAACTGCGCAAGGATTTCTGAGATGAGCAGACAGATGAAACTCGGTGCGTTTTTCATGGCCACCGGGCATCACGTAGCGGCCTGGCGGCACCCGGACGTGCCGGCGGATGCTGGGCTGGATTTCGCCCATTACAAACGTCTGGCGCAGATCGCCGAAGCGGCAAAGTTCGATGCGCTGTTTGTCGCCGACAGCGTCGCCGCACCGACCGAAAACATCGCCAGCCGCATGGCGCGCTCCGATCACTTCGAGCCGCTGACCTTGCTCTCGGCACTGAGCGCGGTGACCGAGCACATCGGCCTGATCGCCACGGCCACCACCAGTTACAACGAGCCATACCACGTCGCGCGCAAGTTCGCTTCGCTCGATCATTTGTCGGGCGGACGGGCGGGATGGAATCTGGTGACTTCGGACAATGCGGCCGAGGCGCTGAATTTCGGCCGCGACGCACACATCGGCCACGCCGAACGCTACAGCCGCGCCCGTGAGTTTCATCAGGTGGTCACCGGGCTCTGGGACAGTTGGGAAGACGATGCCTTCCACCGCGACAAGGCCAGCGGCGCCTATTACCACCCGCAGAAGCTGCACGTGCTCGATCATGTCGGTGAACATTTCCGGGTCAAAGGCCCGCTGAACGTCGCGCGCTCGCCGCAGGGGCAACCGGTGATCGTCCAGGCCGGTTCTTCCGAAGCCGGGCGCGAACTGGCGGCGCAAACGGCGGAAGTGGTGTTCACCGCGCAGACTTCGCTGGCCGCCGCACAGGCGTTTTACACTGATATCAAGGGACGCTTGGCCAAGTTCGGGCGCAGCACCGATTCGCTGAAAATCATGCCCGGTGTGTTCGTGGTGGTCGCTGCTACCGAAGCTGAAGCGCAGGAAAAGTTTGAAACGTTTCAGCAATTGGTCGAACCGGAGGTGGGCGTCGCGCTGCTTGGGCGTATGCTGGGCAACTTCGATTTATCGAAGTACCCGCTGGACGGGCCGCTGCCGCCATTGCCGCTGACTGACAGCGGTCAGCAGAGCCGACAGAAATTGCTGACCGAGCTGGCCGGGCGGGAGAGCCTGACCCTCGCCGAGCTTGGTCGCAGGATCGCTGGCGGGCGGGGGCATCACAGCCTGGTCGGCACGCCGGCACAGATTGCCGATTGCCTGCAGGAGTGGTTCGAACAAGGCGCGGCGGACGGCTTCAATGTGCTGGTGCCGCACCTGCCGGGCGGGCTGGAAGATTTCGCCAATGGCGTGGTGCCGGAACTGCAACGGCGTGGCTTGTTCAGAACTGAATATGAAGGCCGCACGCTGCGGCAGAACTTGGGGCTGGTTCGACCTGCAAATCGCTTTGCATGATTGATGGGGCTTTTGTGGCGAGGGGATTCATCCCCGTTCGGCTGCGAAGCAGTCGTAAAACCAGCGCATTCGGTACACCAGATTCACCGAGGTTTCAGGTTTTGGGGCGGCTTCGCCATCCATCGGGGATAAATCCCCTCGCCACAAAGATGTCCGGTTGCAGATGACTAAAAGACAGACAAGAGAGGATTCGATGACTTACACCGCTGCCGAAAATCGCTACGACTCCATTCCCTACCGCCGCGTCGGCCGCAGCGGTCTGGTGCTGCCGGCCTTGTCGTTGGGCCTGTGGCACAACTTTGGCGACAGCACGCCGATCGAGACCCAGCGTGCCTTGCTGCGCACCGCGTTCGATCTGGGCATCAATCATTTCGATCTGGCCAACAACTACGGCCCGCCATACGGCAGCGCCGAGATCAATTTCGGTCGCCTGCTGCGCGAAGACTTCAAGCAGTATCGCGACGAGCTGATCATCTCCAGCAAGGCCGGTTGGGACATGTGGCCCGGCCCGTATGGTCAGGGCGGCGGTTCGCGCAAATACGTGCTGGCCAGCCTCGACCAGAGCCTGCAACGCCTCGGTCTGGACTATGTGGACATCTTCTATTCGCACCGCTTCGACCCGGACACCCCGCTGGAAGAAACCGCCAGCGCCCTCGCCACCGCTGTGCAGCAGGGCAAGGCGCTGTACATCGGTATCTCGTCCTATTCCGGGGTGAAAACCCGCGAGATGGCCGCGCTGCTGAAAGAGTGGAAAGTGCCGCTGCTGATTCATCAACCGGCGTACAACCTGCTCAATCGCTGGGTGGAAAAGGATCTGCTCGACACCACCGATGAACTCGGCACGGGCGTCATCGCGTTCACGCCGCTGGCGCAGGGCTTGCTCACCGACAAATACCTCAACGGCGTGCCGGCCGATGCGCGAGTCAATCGCCCGGGCGGCGGCTCGCTGCAGGCTTCGCACTTGTCCGAGGCCAACATCGCTCACGTGCGAGCGTTGAACGAGATCGCCCAGCGTCGCGGCCAGAGCCTGGCGCAACTGGCACTGGCGTGGACGCTGCGTGATCCACGAGTGACCTCGGCGCTGATTGGTGCGAGCCGGCCGGAGCAGATCATCGAGAACGTCGGCGCGCTGAAGAATCTGCATTTCAGTGCTGAAGAGCTGGCGGAGATTGACCGGTTTGCCCAGGAGGGCGGGATCAATCTTTGGGAGAAGCCTTCGACGGCGGAGTGAGCCACCCTCACCCCAGCCCTCTCCCAGAGGGAGAGGGAGCCGACCGAGGTGTCTTGCGTCTTACATCGACCTGAAATACCGAGTCGATTATGGATTCAGCAAAGTACGTTCAGGTCGGCGTACTTCTACAGCATCCCCAATCATTCCCCTCTCCCTCCGGGAGAGGGTTAGGGTGAGGGGCTTTTGCCTTTAAAAGGGCTCAGCGAAAAAACGGCACATCCCCCAACACCGTCGCCCGCTGCATCACCCGCCGCGCCGGGCGGTAATCATCCACCGCGTAATGCTGCGTCACGCGGTTGTCCCAGAAGGCGATGTCGTCCTTCTGCCAGCGCCAGCGAATGGTGAATTCCGGCCGTGTCGCGTGGGCGAACAGAAATTTCAGGATCGCCTCGCTCTCGGTTTCCGACAATTCGTTGATCTTTGAGGTAAATCCTTCATTGACGAATAGCGAGCGCCGCCCGCTCACTGGGTGGGTGCGAATCACCGGGTGCGACAGCGGCGGATTCTTGCGCCGCGCTTCTTCCCACTGCGCCAGCGCCTCAGGCGTGTTGCCGTAGCGCTCGAGCGGAAACGAACGAGTGAAATCGTGGGTGGCCGTCAGACCTTCGAGCAGGGTTTTCATCGGCGCCGACAACGCTTCATATGCCGCGATGCCGCTGGCCCACAATGTGTCGCCACCGAACTCCGGCAGCAACTTGGCGCTGAGCACTGCGCCCATCGCGGGCGTTGGCAGGAAGGTCACGTCGGTGTGCCAGATCGCGTTATCGCGGACGTCGGTGACGGCGGTGTCGAGGATCAGCACTTCCGGTTGTTCCGGCACGTTCGGGTAGATCGGATGAATGTGCAGGTCGCCGAAATAATGCGCGAAACGTGCCTGCTGTGCCGGCTCGATCGGCTGGTTGCGGAAGAACAGCACCTGATATTTGAGCAGCGCCTGTTCGATGACGTCGCGGTGTTCCAGGCTCAGCGGCTGGCTGATGTCGACGCCGTTGATCTGCGCACCGAGGGCCGAGCTTAACGGGGTGATGTTGAGGGTGCTCATGGTCTTTCTCTTCAATTCGGTGAAACCACCCTTCGGCAGCTCCTTGTATGTTCCCCACACACCAGCATGAATGAGATCTAAGCTCGCTGGTGCGACATACGAAGATGTGTTTCTGGGGGAGACC
>NZ_JBXAWD010000015.1:0-131892 GCF_057291535.1 Pseudomonas sp. 1L-E-NC-VB-C3
AGCGGCGAAATCGTCTGGTCCGCGCAATACGACGCCTACGGCAAAGTCGCCGCCGTCACCCTCGCCGGCGAAGACTACCTCGACCAACCGCTGCGCTTTCAGGGGCAGTACTTCGATGTTGAAAGCGGATTGCATTACAACCGGCATCGGTATTACGACCCGAGGCTTGGGCGGTATCTGACGCCGGATCCGGTGAAGCTCGCGGGTGGGTTGAATCAGTATCAGTACGTGCCGAATCCGACGGGGTGGGTGGATCCGTTGGGGTTGAACGGATGCCCGCCAGATGGAGACGGAAAAGGGAATCCAACGGCACCATGCGGGAATGCAAAGGTTGATACCAGAGAACCTCTTCCACCGGATATAGAATGGTCGAGTCCTAGCGTTAAACGAGCTTCTGCGCTGCTGGATCAAGGTGCTAAGGACGTTACTGTTAACAGTCGAGCTGAAGCTGAAGAATTGTTCAGAGGGAAATATTTAGGTCAAGGATATAAGAATGCTGAAGAGTTCAATTCCGTTACCGCCAAAGACTATTTCCAAACGCCCTTTGGGAAAGAATCGTACTATCACTGGGATGACACAGCTGTATCTAATGTTGTGAATCGAAAAGTTTACATGGCAAATCATAGTCCTGACGATCCGCATGCTGTCATGCCTCATCTACAATTACATCCAAAGGACGGCAAAGTAATCCGAATTTACTGGCCAAACTCATTTGCAGGTCAAATATGAAACAGCAGAAGAAAATCGCTCGTAGCGTATGGTATGGACTCGAAGGGACGAGCTACGACAATATTGCACAAGAACTTCCGTGCAAAGATCACTCAAGTCGAAAGTGGGTCTCAATATATGCTAATTACAAATATTCTTTCTCAGGCGATCCGCATCAATATTACGATTTTATTCATAAATCGAAAGGGTTCAGGTTTTCGATTGTAGTGTTTACTGTGGCTATTGAAGAAATTGGCTCCAGCGATGGTATTGATGATCGGGATATCGTGATATTAAACTTTGTACCCGTTAATTCTGAGGAGGATATCTATACGGTTTTGGAACGGCTCGCGATCGATCCGGAATTATTCTGCCCTCCATGGCGGTGCGGGTATCCGATTTGAGTAGTCCGATAGATTGAGAATTAGTAGTCACTACTTAGTACCCTTGCGTGTCTTAAGAGGGGGCATGTGATCGCTAGATTATGATTGTGAACTACATGGAGTTCATGATGCGCTACTGTGCTGGGGTTTAACCAACTAGCTGTGATGTCTGGGCCGGAGGCGCTATAGCATCGAGCAAATACACACTAAACCCCACAACCCCCTTCGCATGATGCTTAGCCTGCGAAGCCATCTCCGCAAGCTGGCTGGCATCAAGCGTTGCACAAGCTTCAGGTCGCAAATGCACCACCCCGATCGATAACGACAACAACGCAAATTCTTGCCGCACACCCTGTCGGTTTGGCGCTACAAAACAACCGGCTTCCAGATGCTCGGGCCGATAGAACCGGCGGCACTGGCTCTGGAAGTCGTCGAGCAGTTGGTTGAGGCGTTTGCGCCAGTCTTCGGGGCCGAGGACGAGGAGGAAGTCGTCGCCGCCGATGTGGCCGACGAAGTCGCGGGTGGGGTCGATGCGTTCGTTGAGGCATTGGGCGAGGCAGAGCAGGACTTCGTCGCCGCGACCGTAGCCGTAGATGTCGTTGAAGGGTTTGAAGCTGTCAATGTCGACGTAGCAGATGATCGATTCGCGGGCCTGTTGCAGCAGGCGGGTGAGGCACTGCTGGATCGGTACGTTGCCCGGCAGCAGGGTGAGGGGATTGGCGTAGCGCGCCTGCTGGATTTTCAGTTCGGTGATCAGTTTCAGCACGTCGATCACTCGGCCGAGGCCTAGATAACCGCCGTTGAGGGTGATGATGAAGTCTTCTTCGATGCGCTGGCGGGCGCGGCTGGTGATCAGGCGGCTGACTTGCTGCAGCGACTGGCTGATTTCCACGGCGAGGAAATCATCGTTCATCAGGCGGCTGATCGGTTTACGTGCAAACAAGTCCGTGGCAAACGGTTTGAGCAGTGCGTCGGACAGGGAATGGCGATGGACGATGCCACAAGGCTGGCCTTGTTCGTCGAGCACCGCGAGCGAATTGAGGTTGGCCTGGCGGCGAAAGGCTTCCAGTACCGTCGCGGTGGGCGTATCGCGTTGCACGGCGGGCTGGTCGTTGAGCAGGGCGCTGAGGTCGCTGCCTTCGTCATTCAGTGCGACGGCGCTGCTGTCGTGTTTGGGCATCATCGCGCGAGCGTCGCGGGACGGATGTTCCTGAGGGCGGCCGAGCAGGTAGCCCTGCACCAGGTCGACGCCCATTTCAGTCAGCACCGCGAGTTCTTCCGGTAGCTCGATGCCCTCGGCGATGACTTGCGCGCGCGAGGCTTTGGCAATTTGCAGAATCGAACCGACAAACTCTCTTTTCAACGCATCCTGATGAATGCCATCAATGAAGTGCCGGTCGATCTTCACGTAATCCGGACGCAATTCCGACCACAGGCGCAGGCTCGAATACCCTGCGCCCAAGTCGTCCAGCGCAATGGAAAAACCCATCGCCCGGTAGTGATGCAGGGCGGTTTGCAGCAACTGGAAGTCATCGATTGGCGTCTGCTCGGTGAGCTCGATGACCACTTGGCTCGGCGCAATGCCCAAGTCCTGCAGCAGTTGCAACGTACGCCCGGGTTGGTGCGCGGCTTCGAGCAAGGATTCTGGAGACACGTTAAGGAACAGCTTGCCCGGCAGTTGCTGCTCATTGAACCGTCGGCAGGCGCTTTGTCGGCAGGCGATTTCCAGTTCACTCAATCGACCAGCCTGTCGCGCCACGGCGAACAGGGCAATCGGAGAGTGAAGAGGGCTGTTGGACGGGCCACGGGTGAGGGCTTCGTAACCGAGAATGCGGCGTTCGGAAAGACAGATGATCGGCTGGAACAGGCTGTGTAAACCGCTTTGAGTCAGGATCGAGCTCAAGGCGCTCAGCTGTTCGGTCGTGGTCATGGCAGTCTCTGGCGATAAAAAAAGGACCGGGAGCGCTTGCTCCCGGTCCTTTATTGCACGACAGAATGATGACTGTTTGATGACGATCCGGGGATCGTCAGCACTAAATTGCCATCACTTACTTCTTGGCCACCTGATTGCTCAGTTTCAGGTAATCCAGCAGCACGCGCCCGGTTTCGCTCAGGTAGGCATCGTCTTCTGGTTTGACCTTGTCCGGCTCGGCAGCGGCCAGTGCGTCTTCGTCTTCTTTCTTCAGCTCTTTGAGCGGTTCTTCGCCTTTGGCCTTGCGACGGATGTTCTCCATCGCCAGTTGCTTGGCGTCGATGTCGGCGTGCTGGGCACGACGATCGGCTTCGTTGAGGCTGACGGTTTTTTCTTCCATCAGTTTCTGCGCCAGGGCCAGCTTGTCGCGGATGAACACGAACTCGGCATCCTTGTTGGTGCGCGAGTCATGTTCGGACTTCAACTGGGCGAGGAACGGCTTGAACGGATCGGCCGCCGGTTTGATCGCCGCGCGAATGGTGTCCCACGGCATGGCTTCCGGCAGGGCACTTTCGCCGATTTCCTTGGTGTCGATCAGCGACGGGTAGTCGATGTCCGGCAGTACGCCCTGATGCTGGGTGCTCTGCCCGGAGACACGGTAGAACTTGGCCAGGGTCAGTTTCAGTTCGCCGTGGTTCAGCGGCTGAATGGTTTGCACAGTGCCTTTACCGAAAGTCTGGCCGCCGATGATCAATGCGCGGTGGTAGTCCTGCATGGCGCCGGCGAAGATCTCCGAGGCCGAGGCGGACAGGCGGTTGACCAACAGCGCCATCGGGCCTTTGTAGAACGCGCCCGGGTTTTCATCTTCGAGCACGTCGACACGGCCGTCGGCGTTACGCACGAGTACGGTCGGACCTTTGTCGATGAACAGGCTGGTCAGCTCGGTGGCTTCCTGCAGGGAGCCGCCGCCGTTGTTGCGCAGGTCGATGACCACGCCGTCGACTTTGTCCTTCTGCAACTCGGTGAGCAGCTTCTTGACGTCGCGAGTGGTGCTCTTGTAGTCCGGATCGCCGGCACGGAATGCCTTGAAGTCGAGGTAGAAGGCCGGGATCTCGATCACGCCAAGTTTGTAGTCCTTGCCGTCCTGTTTCAGGCTGAGGATCGACTTCTTCACGGCCTGATCTTCGAGTTTCACTGCTTCACGAGTGATCGGCACGATCTTGGTGGTCTGGTCGTTCGGCGCATTGCTCGCCGGAATGACTTCCAGACGCACCACGGTGCCTTTCGGACCGCGAATCAATTTGACCACTTCGTCCAGACGCCAGCCGACCACGTCGACCATTTCCTTGTTGCCCTGGGCAACGCCGATGATCTTGTCGGCCGGAGCGACCTGCTTGGTCTTGTCCGCCGGGCCTGCCGGCACCAGACGCACGACCTTCACTTGATCGTTGTCGCTCTGCAACACGGCACCGATGCCCTCGAGGGACAGACTCATGTTGATGTCGAAGTTTTCCGCGTTATCCGGCGACAGATAGTTGGTGTGCGGGTCGTAGGACATGGCGAAGGTGTTGATGTACGCCTGGAAAATGTCCTCGGCACGGGTCTGGTCGAGGCGCGCCAGCTGATTCTTGTAGCGCTTGGTCAGGGTTTCCTGGATCTGCTTCGGGTCTTTGCCGGCGATCTTCTGGCGCAGCACTTCGTCCTTGACGCGTTTGCGCCAGAGGTCGTCGAGTTCCGCGGTGGACTTGAGCCAAGGCGCGTCCTTGCGATCGATCAGCAAGGTCTCCTTGGTGTTGAAGTCCATCTTGTCGACGCCTTTGTTCAGCTCGGCAAGGGCGAAGTCCAGACGCGCTTTGACGCGGTCCAGATAGCGCTTGTAGATGGTGAACCCGGCGTTGAGGTCGCCGCTTTTGAGGAAGTCGTCGAACTGGGTCTTCCACTTGTCGAATTCGGCGATGTCGCTGGCCATGAAATAGCTGCGCGACGGGTCGAGCAGCTTGATGTAGCTGTCGTAGATGATCACCGAGCGCGCATCATCGAGCGGCGGCTTGCTGTAGTGGTGACGCTTGAGCAACTCGACGACGTTCAGGCTGGCGATGACTTCATCGCGATCAGGCTGCAACTTGTCCCAGCTGTTGGCTGCGAATGTGGTGCCCGACACCGGCAACAGGCCGATACCGATGAAAAGAGCGAGGGCGGTGCTGGGGAGCAGATGCTTCATGCTGATTCGACGCGGGGACAATTGATAACGCATATTAGGCCGTCTTTGAAGTCGCCGGTTCTTTGAGAGCCGGTCGCATAATGCAAAAAGCCCGGCGCTACAGCTTCGGGCTCAGTCCAGACTCACTATGGAGGCAGTGTGAAGGCATTGCAAGGCGTTGAAGGTCAAGTGGCATGGGTTGAAGAGCCGAGTCCGACGTGCGATGTAGGACAAGTCCGCATCCGGGTGGCGGCAGCCGGCCTCAATCGCGCCGATTTATTACAGAAAGCAGGGCTTTATCCGCCACCAGCCGGGGCCAGCCAAGTGCTTGGTCTTGAGTGCTCCGGGGTGATCAGCGAGGTCGGCGCGGGCTCGTCCTGGCAAGTCGGTGACCGGGTCTGCGCCTTGCTGGCCGGGGGCGGCATGGCTGAAGAGGTGGTCGTCGACGGACGGCATGTGCTGCCGGTGCCCGAAGGTATTTCGCTGATCGAGGCGGCGGCATTGCCCGAGGTGTACGCCACCGTCTGGCTGAATGTGTTTCAACTTGCAGCGCTGAAACCCGGTGAGAAAATTCTCCTGCACGCCGGCGCAAGTGGAATCGGTTCAGCCGCCATTCAGCTGTGCAAAGCCTTCGGCAACCCGTGCTGGGTCAGCGTCGGTTCCGCCGAACGCCTGGCTTACTGCGAAGCGTTGGGTGCGCAGGGCGGCGTGGTGCGCACCGATGAAATTGAAAGCCTGCGCGACTTCGGGCCGTTCGATGTGATTCTCGACCCGGTGGGCGGCAATTATGCGGCGCTGAACCTCAAGCTGATGGCGCTGGACGGACGTTGGGTGCTGATCGGTTTGATGGGCGGGCGCGAGGCGAAGATGGATCTGGCGCAGGTGTTGGCCAAGCGTGTGCAACTGCTCGGTTCGACGTTGCGCAGCCGTAGCGATCAATTCAAGGCCGATCTGCTCAGTGATCTGGGCCAGCATGTGTGGCCGCTGTTTGCCGAGGGCCGCTTGCGTCCGCAATTGGCCAGAGCCTTTGCGGTGAAGGATGCCGAAGCAGCGTTTGCCGAACTGGCGAGCAATACGGTGGCGGGCAAGTTGGTGTTGGTGATCAATGAGGGTTTGAGCTGACAGCAAAGCAAGGTCAAAAGATCGCAGCCTTCGGCAGCTCCTACAGAGGCACGCATTCCAAAAGTAGGAGCTGCCGAAGGCTGCGATCTTTTGCTTTTATTTCCAGAGGTGGATCGGCCAGCCGGATTTTTCCGCGTGCTCGAGTAGCACCGGATCCGGATTGACCACGTGTGGAAAATCCACTTTCAACAGCAGCGGCAAGTCATTGCGCGAATCGGAATAGAAACTCGCGCCCTCGAGGTTTTCTTCTTCGGCGTCCAGCCATTCCAGCAGGCGAGTGATCTTGCCTTCGCGGTAGGTCAACGTGCCCACGGTATGGCCGCTGTAAACGCCGTGCGCGACTTCCAGTTCAATCCCTAGAATCTCGTCGATGCCGAGTCGATCGGCAATCGGTCTGACCAGGTGCGTGCCCGACGCCGAGATCACCAGAATCCGGTCGCCGGCCTTGCGGTGCGCGGCGATGGTTTTGGTCGCGTCGCTGAAGATGATCGGTTCGATAAAGTCTTCAACCCACGGCCCGACCAGGTGCTCGACTTCTTCTGGCGTACGGCCGATCAGCGGTTCGAGGCTGAACGCCATGTAATCTTCCATGCGTAATTTGCCATGGCTGTAGGCGTCCATCAGTTCGTTGTTCTTGCGCATGAACGACTCGGGATCGACCCAGCCCAGGCGCCCCATCTGCTCGCTCCAGAGGGTGGCGCAGTCGCCGTGGATCAACGTTTCGTCCAGATCAAAAATTGCCATGGCCATCAGTGCAGTTCTCTCTTCAACGTCAGCAAAGTCATCAGGCTACCTCACACAGGGCCGTCGGATCGATGGAAAGTGCCAGGCGTTGTCCGTCGGGATGCAGATCGGCGGCGGAGCGGTTGAGTACGTCGACCACCAGTTCCACCCCGCGCGCTTCGACGCGATAGCGAATGACGTTGCCGAGCAGGCTGTGGCTGCGGATCTGCGCGTCGAGTTCGCCGTCAAGGCTCAGTTCGATGGCTTCCGGGCGGATGGCGATGCGATGGTTGACCGGCCGTTGCAACAGCTTCGAGGCGGCATCTGCGTCGAGCAGGTTGTAGTTGCCGATGAAGCCGGCGGCGAATACATCGACCGGAGCGGTGTAGAGGGTTTCGGCGTCGCCGCTCTGGACGATCTTTCCCTGGTTCATCAGGAAAATCCGGTCCGACATGGTCAGCGCTTCTTCCTGATCGTGGGTGACGAAGATCGTGGTCAGGCCGAGTTCGCGCTGGATCTGACGAATCTGTTCGCGCAGGTGTTTGCGAATCCGTGCGTCGAGCGCCGACAGCGGCTCATCCAGCAGCAACAAGCGCGGGCGGGTCACCAGCGACCGGGCGAGGGCGACACGTTGGCACTGCCCACCTGACAGTTGATGCGGATAGCGGCTGGCGAAGTCGTGCAGTTCAACCAGTTTCAACACTTCAGAGACGCGCTTGTGGCTGTCATCGGCGTTGACCTTTTGCATGCGCAGGCCGAAGGCGACGTTCTGTTCGACGGTCATGTTGGGGAATAGCGCGTAGCTTTGAAAGACCATACCGATGCCACGTTTCTGTGGGCTCAACGGCACGAGGTCGACACCGTCGAGGAGGATCTTGCCGCCATCCACCGGGGTCAGGCCGGCGATGCAACGCAGCAAAGTCGACTTGCCGCACCCGGACGGGCCGAGCAGGGTGACGAACTCGCCTTTGTTGATTTCGCAATCGATGTCGCTGAACACCGTGGTGCCGGCATAACTTTTCTGCAGGTGTCGGACGCTGACGTAGCTCATTCGCTTTTGTCCTTGTTCAAGATGTTGGCGATCCAGGTCAGGACCAGCACGAAAAAGAAATACGAAATGACCAGCGCACTGGTGAAGTGACCGCTGCTGTTGCGCATGTTGTTCAGGTACACCTGCAAGGTTTCGTAGCGCGTGCCGACGAGGATGTTGGCGAACACGAACTCACCGAAGAGGAACGAGAAAGACAGTAGCAGCGCCACCATCAGGCCTTTGCGCAAGTTCGGCAGCACCACCAGAAACGCCGCTTGAAAAGTGCTGGCGCCAAGCAGTTGAGCGGCGTCCATCAGGTCGCGCAGGTTGATCGCTTGCAGGTTGTTGGTGATCGCGCGGTACATGAACGGCAGCGCCACGGTGAAGTAGCAGCCGATCAGAATCCATGGTGTGCCGACCATCGCCATCGGCCCGGAACCGTAGAGCTGCAGCAGCCCCACCGAGGACACCACCGGCGGCACCGCGAAGGGCAGCAGGATGAGGATGTTCATCAGCGCATCGAGTTTCGGAAAGTAGTAATGCACGACAAACAGCAGCGGCAGGATCAGCACCACCGATAACACCAGCGCGCCGACGCAGACGATCAGCGACTGCCCGAATGCGTGGAGAAAGCGCGGATCGCTCCACAGCTGGATGTACCACTTGAAGGTGAAGCCGCTCGGCAGAATGGTCGCCGACCAACTGCTGGCGATCGAATAGAGCAGCGTGCCCAGCAGCGGCAACAGCAGAATGGCGAACAGCAGATAGACCACGACGCGGTGGTAGACGCCGGCCGGGCCGGATTCAGCGCGAGACATGGTAGCTCCTCTTCAACAGCAATTGATGCACGACGGTGACGATGGTCATCAGCGCCACGAGCACCACGGCCAGCGCGCTGGCCAGGTTCGGATCAAGGGAAATGTCGCCGGAGACCATCGCCGCAATACGGATCGGCAGAACGTTGAAGTTGCCGGTGGTCAGCGCATAAACCGTGGCGTAGGCGCCGAGGGCGTTGGCCAGCAGGATCACGAACGTGCCGAGCAACGCCGGGGTCAATACTGGCAGGCCGATGTGCCGCCAGAACTGCCAGCCGTTGGCGCCGAGCAGTGCGGCGGACTCGCGCCAGTCTTCACGCAGAGCGTCGAAAGCCGGATAGAGCAGCAGCACGCCGAGGGGAATCTGGAAGTAGGTGTAGAGGATGATCAGGCCGGTTTTCGAATACAGGTTGAAGTCCTGAATGATCCCCGACTGCTTGAGCATGATGGTGATGCTGCCGTTGAAACCGAGCAGGATGATGAACGCGAACGCCAGCGGCACGCCGGCAAAATTGCTGGTCATGTTGGCGAAGGCATTCACGAAGTTGCGCAGCTTCGAATCGACGCGGCGTAGTGAATACGCACCAAGCACGGCGATGATGATGCCGAATACGCTCGACCAGAAACTGATCTCCAGGCTGTACTGGATTGCCTGCCGATAGAACTTCGAACCGAAGATCTTGCTGAAATTGGCCAGGCCCCAGCCGGACTCTTCCGATTGCAGGCTGTTGATCATCACCCAGACCAGCGGGGCGATTTCGAAGACGATAAAGAACAGCGCGAAAGGCACCAGACACAGCGCCGCGAGCCATTTGCCGCGAGTCATGGCATTCACTTGAGCAGCTCCCGGCACACAGGTTTGTCGTGGGGCACGCCGAGCAGCTCGCAAACCGTGCCGCAGAGCTCGGTCTGCTTCGGTGTGACATCAGGGTTGAGGCTGAACGCCTCGCCGAGGACGAACAGCGGCACCTGACGTTCTTCCGCCAGCAGGCCGTTGTGCGAGCGATCGTTGTTCATGCCGTGGTCGGCGGTCACCAGCACCTGATAACCTGCGTCGAGCCAGGTCTGCAGATAGTCGGCGAGGATGACGTCAGCCGAGCGCGCGCTGTTGCGGTATTGCGCGCTGTCGAGGCCGTGCTTGTGGCCGGCGTCGTCGATATTCATCGGGTGGATCAGGAGGAAATCCGGCGCATGACGCAGGCGCAGGTTCTCCGCGTCGGCGAACAGGTGCGAATCCGGATAATGGTCGTTCCAGTAGAAATGCCCGTGCTGGATCGGCAATGTCGGATCGTCGGTGTGGCGGTCGCGCGCGGCCACGAACGGTGAGCGGTTATACAACTCGCTGACCCAGTGATACGCCGCAGCGGCGGTTTTCAGCCCGGCATCGCGGGCGTAGTGATAGATGCTGCGCTGGTTTGACAGGCGCGAGACATTGTTGTGAACGATGCCGCTGTCGATCGGTGGCACGCCGGTGAGGATACATTCGTAAAGCGGTCGGGACAGGGCGGGCAATTCGCACTCCAGTTGATAGAGCGCCGCGCGTCCTGCGCCAACATAAGCCTGCAGATGCCCCATGGCGTGACACGCAACCTCGTAGTTGAGGCCGTCGAGCACGACAAGGATGACGTTGTGCTTCATAGGGGCAAGAACTCCGCGAAATTCAGATATTCCGAAATCAACCCGATCCCCTGTGGGAGCGAACCCGCTCGCGAATGCAATACATCATTCAACAGTGATGTCGACTGACGCGCCGCCTTCGCGAGCAGGCTCGCTCCCACATTCGGATCTTCAGCGGATCCCGAACAGGGGGATCACAGGATTACTTCATCTCTACGATGACTTCTTCGTTCCACTGCTGCGGCAGGGCTTTGGAGGTCTTTTCCCACGCGTCGGCGTCCTTGACTGGCGTAACGTTTTTGTATTGCTCGTTCGGCAGCAGTTTGGCTTTCACGTCTTCCGGCAGTTGCAGGTGTTCGGCGCGGATCGGCCGGGCGTTGCCGCGGGCGAGGTTGGTCTGGCCGGCGTCGCTGAAGATGTATTCGCGCGTCAGCTTGGCGGCATTGGGGTTTTTCGCGTACTTGTTGATGATCGTGGTGTAGCCGGAAATCACCGAGCCGTCGGATGGAATCAGCACTACGTAATCATCCGGGTTGGCCATCTTGGCTTTGTAGCTCAGGCCATTGAAGTCCCAGACCACGCCGACTTCAATCTCGCCTTTTTCCATAGTGGCGATGGTCGGGTTGGCCATCGACAGACGACCCTGTTTGGCGAGGTCGGCGAACAACAGCAGTGCAGGCTTGATGTTTTTCTCGTCACCGCCATTGGCCAGTGCGGCAGCGAGGACACCGTTGGCGGCCTGGGCAGCAGTGCTCACGTCGCCGATGGAGACTTTGTATTTACCGGTTTTCAGGTCAGCCCATTTGGTCGGCACGTCGGAGCCGTTCAGCAGCTTCTTGTTGACGATGAAGGCGATGGTGCCGGTGTAGGCCAGTGCCCAGTTGCCGTCCTTGTCCTTGGCCCAGTCCGGAATCTGATCCCAGGTGCTTGGCTTGTACGGTTGCACCACGCCTTGCTTGACCGCGATCGGGCCGAAGGCAGCACCGACGTCGCCGATATCGGCGGTGGCGTTGTCTTTTTCAGCGGCGAACTTGGCGATTTCCTGAGCCGAACTCATATCGGTGTCGATGTGTTTCAAGCCGTAATTCGCAGCCAGATCATCCCAGGTGCCTTTCCAGTTGGCCCAGTTGTCGGGCATGCCGACGCTATTGACGGCGCCTTCCGCTTTCGCAGCGGCTTCGAGGGTTTTCAGATCGGTGTCGGCCGCCATGGCGGCGCTGCACATTGCAATGGTCGAGCCTAACAGTGTTGCCAGGAAAAGCTGTTTCATTCCGAAGCTCCTTGGTCGTGTTCAACGCTGCGATTGCGGTTGGGTTGGTCTAGGTCAGCAATACCTGAGCCAATTTAGGCGGGCTGGATGACATTTTGATGTCGATGGCCTTGTGGCTGATCTTTTCTCCGCCCGGGATTGGCCGTTGCCAAACAAGCGTAGACCATGACGCAGGCCCGATACGCAAGGGACTTGGCCGATGTATTGCAAGCCGTGAAAACGACCGTTGGGTAGTTTTGTCATCTGTCGGTCATCTGCACTGCCTAGGCTTGCAACACACGAAAGCGCTCTGAGCAGCGCCCGGATTTGCCCTGAAACAGTGCTGGTCTAGTCCAGATAGGTAACGTTGATGCGCGATGAGGCAACGAAAGCGGTGACAGCGATTGGCCAGGTGCTGCAGGAGCAGATCGATCATGGTTTGCTGGCGGCCGGGAGCAAGTTGCCCGCTGAACGCAAGCTCAGCGAGTTGTTCGGGACGACGCGGATCACTGTGCGTGAAGCGCTGTTGCAATTGGAGGCGCAAGGGCAGATTTATCGTGAGGAGCGGCGCGGCTGGTTCGTGTCGCCGCCGCGTCTGGCGTACAACCTGATGCAGCGCAGTCATTTTCACGCGATGGTCAGTGCGCAGGGGCGTGAGCCGTCAACCGAGGTGATTTCGGCGCGGTTGCAGCCGGCTTCGGCGGCGGTGTGTGCGTGGTTGCAGCTGCCGGCTTTGTCGAGCGTGATTCAGATTTGCCGCTCGCGGCGCATTGATGGGCGACTGGTGTTGTATGTGGAGCACTATCTGAATCCGCAGTTTTTTCCGGGGATTCTTGAGTTCGATTTGAATCAGTCGATCACTGAGTTGTATGCGCGGCATTTCGATTTGCACTATGGGCGGGTGCGGTTTGAGATTGTGCCTACGTCTTTATCTGTCGATGCGGCGGCGGCTTTGCGGGTGTCGGTGGGGAGTCCGGGATTGAGGATTGCTCGGGTCAATTATGATCAGCATGGGCGGCTGATTGATTGTGATCTGGAGTTTTGGCGGCATGATGCGATTCACGTAGGGGTTGATGTGGTTTGATCTTTTTTGACCTTGGCGGCCTTTGGGCCGACCAGGTTTTGGGGGTTTGGGTGAATATCCGTTGCTGCGGTAACGGCTTCTTATGGTTCCGCCCTTACGGCGGGTCACTTTTTCAAACGCCAAAAAGTAACCAAAAGGCTGCGCCCTGACGTTCGGCCCGCTCGCTGGGGCTCGGGGTTCCTTCGCTGCGGGATCGATCCTGGCGCAGCGGCTCCGGTTTGCTTCGCTGCACCTACACTCGCTGTGTACGACTGCGTCGTACGGTCGCTGCGCTCCCACGCCCGGTTCAATCCCTCCACTCAGCCTGCCGACGGGCTCCGAGATCAAGATCAAAAGCGGTGCTCGAGCTAACGCTCATCGTGTGTAGGAGCTGCCGAAGGCTGCGATCTTTTGTTTTTGCTTTCGCTTTTCTGTGGGAAGCGAGCCTGCTCGCGAAGGCGGCCTGTCAGCCGACCAATCTCTGTCGGATGTACTTAATCCCTGTGGGAGCGAGCCTGCTCGCGAAAGCGCCCCCACAGTCAACCCCTCTCTACTTGCCCACCCTCGCATTCCCATACAGATAATCCGTCGCCAATGACGCCAATGTCCTCACCCCAACCACCAACGCCGACTCATCCACAAAGAACCCCGGATTGTGATTCGGCGCGGCTTTGCTCATGTCCTGGTCCCTCGGGGTCACTCCAAGAAACACAAACAGTCCCGGCGCTTCCTTGGCGAAGAACGAGAAATCTTCCGCCCCACCCACCATCGGTCCCTGCACCACATCATCCTTGGCCGCCCACTTCAATGTCGGCAGCATTTTCTCGGTCAGTGCCGGGTTGTTAATCGTCGGGTCGTATTTTTCGATGATGGTGACGTCGGCTTTGGCGCCGCCGCTTTCGGCGATTTTCTCGATGGTCTGGCGTACGTCGCTGTGCAGTTTCTGGCGGATGCCGTAGTCGTAGGAGCGGATGGTGCCGGTCATGTCGAGTGATTCGGGGATGATGTTGTAGCGGGTGCCGCCGTTGATGGTGCCGATGCTGACCACCGACGGGTAAGAGGAAATGTCGGTGCGGCGGCTGACCACGGTTTGCAGGCCGACGATGGTTTGCGCGCCGACGGTGATTGGGTCGATGCCATCCCAGGGGCGGCCGGCGTGGGTTTGTTTGCCGTGGATCTTGATGCGCAGGTCGTCGGAGCTGGCCAGGGTCGGGCCGGGGCGGTAGGCGATCTGGCCGGCGGGGACGCCGGCCCAGACATGCAGCCCGAACACCGCGTCTGGTTTCGGCGATTTCATTACGCCTTCCTCGACCATCATCTTCGCGCCCCAGGTGTTTTTGCCGTCGGGAATGAAGTCGCTCGGGCCTTCTTCGGCGGGCTGGAAGTAGAAGACGACGGTGCCGGGCAGGGTGTCGCGCATGCCCGTCAGAATTTTCGCTGCGCTGAGCAGGATGGCGGTGTGGGCGTCGTGGCCGCAGGCGTGCATGACGTCGACTTCCTTGTCCAGATACGTGCCTTTGGCTTTCGAAGCGAACGGCAAGTCGGAGACTTCCTTGACCGGCAGCGCGTCCATGTCGGCGCGCAGGGCGACGGTCGGGCCGGGCAGGGCGCCTTTGAGAATGGCGACAACGCCGGTGCGGGCGACGCCGGTTTTCACTTCCAGGCCCATGGCTTGCAGCTGTTTGGCGACCAGTTCAGCGGTGCGTTTTTCAGTGTTGCCAAGTTCTGGATGAGCGTGAAGGTCGCGGCGGGTTTCCAGCAGCTCCGGCTCGAGCTTCTGCGCCTGCTCGGCGATGCGCGTGCGGGCGCTGTCCATCGTCGCGGCACTGGCGTGGCTGGCGACCAGGGTGAGCAAAAGGGTCTGGGCAATGCGCGTCAGTTGCATGGGCTTCTCCTTGATTATTGTTGTTGGCTTCCTTGCCTGTGACAAAGGCTTTGCACGCAAGTGCGATCGGGTCCGGAAAGCGCTATGCGCTCCGACAGATTTACGTTTGAGCATAATTTATCAGCGAAAACTCCTACCGCTTTATCAGTTCCGTCCGGCGTGACAGATAAAACGCGGGCGATAACCATGTACCGCACCGCACAACATCTATTTCCATAAATTTCTCCAGGTGCCGGTCACGTTATTGGCTGTTTGAGGATAACGGGTCAGTGCGACAAAACTATTGTCCATGGAGGACTTATAAATGCAGCGTAATGGAATAACGCTTCCGCCGATTGTTGTGCGTCCGGATAAACAAGATGAATATTTACATTATTTAGGTGCCGGGGACGGCTCGGGACCAGGCATTAACTTTGCGCCGTTGGGTGAAATACTCGATATGGAAAGTATCTATAAAGATACTTCCAGGAATATTGCTCAGGTCATTGAAAAGGAACTGGCAGAAGCGCGGGCAGCAGGTGATCAAAGTGTCTTGCCGCCTATGGATGCGCTGGCGCGGGAGATGCAATTCAGGGATTCCCTGATCGCCAGGAAGTTTGGTGCGCTTTTGGTGGCCAAGGACGTGGCCATCGAACGTTTCGGCCACGCCCAGGTTGAAACCTTTTTCAACGGAGGCCGCTTACCGCAAGTCAATCGGCGAAGCGCCAGCGTCAGCGTACGGCAGGCTTATAGCGCTCTGTTCAACGCCAAGTTACTGGTTGAAGGCATTGGCGTGTTGAACAGCCAGTCGGCCACGGTCAAGGGCATGATTGCCGTGGTGCAAGCGCAGGAAGCCGAGCGGATCGCTCAGGAGCAGGCGCGGTTGGCGGCGGAATACGCCAGGCAGGTTGCACAGGAACAGGCCCGCGTCGCTCAGGAGCAGGCGCGGCGGCAGGCGGAGGAGCTGGCGCGGCAGGCCGCGGCCGATGAAATCAGGCGGCTCGAAGAGGAACAGGCCCGTTTGGCGGCTGAGGCACTAGAGCGCAAGCGTGCCGAGGAACAGGCAGCGCTTGAGGCTGAGGCCGAAGCACGCAGGGTTGCTGAGGAAAAGCGCCGGCAGGACACCTCCGGTGGGCACAGTAGCCTGTTGCGCTTTCAGGGCAATACCAGCCACGCCCAACTGGTATTTGCGACGTCCGCTGGTGCGGTCGCGATTGCCGACAACCTGATGGCGGGTTTTGCCGCTTCGATTCGCGCGGCGGTGGCCGGTTTATCGGAGGTGGCTGCCGGCGCGGCGTCCGGGCTGATGGTGGGGGTGAGTGCGTTTGTCTATTCCCCGGTGTTGGGCAATGGAGAGTTGCCTGAACGCTTTCTGCTCAGCCTCCCACTGGCAGATCTGCTGCCCGGTCAACTGCCTGATCTGGACAGGCTGGCAAGCGAAAGAGCACGACTGAATCTGCCGGTACGTTTGAGCGCCCGGCCGCTGACGGGCTCTCTCGCCGAACTGCTTGTCGTTCCGGTAGCGGGGACAAAACGGCCTTCCGGCGTTCGCGTGGTTGCAGCTGATTTCAACGCAGGGAACAACACTTACAGCGCGACCCTCACTGACATCCCGTCGACAACCGCGGTCTGGACTCCCGCAGTAACGCCGGCAGACAGTTCAACGCTGTTCCCCATCGAGAATCCGTCCCCACCTCGATATATCGGCGGCAACCTCGTGCCGATTGAAGGACGGATCGACGCTCACCCAGGGCGGGGCAGCATTCGTTTCGACGACTTCATTCTGGTCTTCCCGTCGGAATCGGGCCTGCCACCGCAGTACGTCATGTTCCGGGATCGACGCAATGATCCAGGGGTGGCGAGTGGTCATGGAGCGCCGGTTGCGGGTGGATGGCTAGGGGCTGCTGCGCAGGGTGATGGGGCGCCAATCCCATCGCACATTGCTGATCAGTTACGGGGTCGTCAGTTCAACAGTTTCAGAGCATTCAGAGAAACATTCTGGAAAGCTGTTTTCAATGACGAAAAACTGGCTGACTTATTTAATGAAACAAGTTTGAACGAAATGAAAAAGGGCAAAGCCCCGATAGTTAGAATGAACGATTCAGCAGGAGCAAGAGTGAAATACGAACTGCATCATAAGGTCGGCTTGGCCGAGGGAGGGGATTTATATAATGCTGACAACATAAATATCGTTACCCCGAAAGCGCATGTTGAAATTCATAAAGGGCTTTGATATGAGGTCGATACAGGATATGAGAGAGGAAGATTTTCTTGAGTTTGTCAGGAAAATATATGATTCCGGGTTTACAACAGAGAAGCAACAAATTGCTGCCATTCTTGAGTTCTCTCGGCTAGTTGAACATCCATCTGGTTACGATTTGATTTACTACCCGGAGGAAGGTAAGGATGGGCCTGAAAATGTTGTATTGGAGGTGAAAAACTGGCGTTCCGCTAATGGTAAACCCGGTTTCAAAGATAAATAAAAGCAACCCCCTATTGGTATTACCTGCCAATAGGGGGCCATCTCTGTTCAGCTTTCCTTTTTGATTTCCACCCCAGGCGTAATCACCTGCACACTCATCCTTGGTGTCGCCAGATCCAGCCCCGCCTCATCCAGTTGCCTTTTCAGCGACAAATTGAACGCCCGGGAAACTTCCCACTGCTTGATCGGCGCAGTCTTGAACCGTGCGCGCAGAATCGCGCTGCCGGACTCGAAACTTTCCACACCCTGAATCTCCAGCGGCGACCAAATATTGCGGCGCTGCAACGGATCGCTGCGCATCTTCTGGCCGACGTCGCGCATCAGTTTGATCGCGTCGTCGATTTCCATGTTGTATGGCACGGCGACGCGGAAGATCGCGTAGCCGAATTCCCGCGAGTAGTTCTTGATGCTTTTGATTTCGCTGAACGGGATGGTGTGGACGATGCCGTCGATGTCGCGCAGGCGTACGGTGCGGATGGTCAGACCTTCGACGGTGCCGAGGTGGCCGCCAACGTCGACGTAGTCGTCGATGGCCAGCGAGTCTTCGATGATGATGAACAGGCCGGTGATCAGGTCAGCGACGAGCGACTGCGCGCCGAAGCCGATGGCCAGACCGATCACGCCGGCACCGGCCAGCAGCGGTGTGACGTTCATGCCCATGTTCGCCAACGCGACGATCAGCGCGATGATGAAAATCGCCACGAACAGCACGTTGCGGATCAACGGCATCATCGTCTGCGCCCGTGCATTCGCCAGGCCTTTGCGCGAGCGGGTGAGGGCGTGGTGCACGGCGGTGTCGGCGAGGATCCAGATCAGCCAGGAGAAAATCAGCGTGCCGATCAGGCTGAACAGTTTGACGCTGATGTCATGGCCATCGCCTTCGGCGAACGCGATCAGCGAATGGCCCCAGACGCGCAGGCCCAGTTCGATGAAGATCAGCCACACCAGCAAATGCGTCAGGGTGTAGAAGAAGTTTTTCAGTCGCTCCGAATACAGCGCATGGCGTTTCGGCCCGCGTTGCGGTTTCAGCGAATGGCGGCGCACGAGGCCGTTGATAACCATGCACAACACCAGCAGCACCGTGCAGATCAGCGACTGGCGCAGCGCGGTGCTGGTGTCGCCGGCGGAGACAAACGTGGCGAACAGCGAGATGCCGACCAGCACCAGTGCCGGCACGTACCAGAAGGTGCCGAGGATCTCGATGGTGTCGCTGAGGGCGCGGCGGGTCAGGCGGCGTGACAGCGGTTGGTTGCGGATCAGGTGCGCGATCGGTCGGCGGAATCGCAGAATGAACAGGCCGGTCGACAGCGCCGCAAGCACATTGGCCGTGGTCGCGGCGGTGTGCGCCAGATGTACGCCCAGGCTCTCGACCAGACGCGGATCGCTCAGCGCTTCACCGAACGCGGCGAAGCTGCCGATCAGCCACAGCGGCCGAAACGCCTGATGACGCAGGATGTACAGCGCGCGATGGCGATGCGGGCCGTCGAGCAGGGAGAAGGCGATCACGCAGATCGCCGAGAAACAGGTGCCGACCACCAAGGCATAGGCCAGCACCATCGCCAGGCTTTTGCCCAGCGAAGACGGCAGCACGTAGCTCATGTACACCGTCATCACCAATGCGATCAGCCACGGCCCGAGCTTGCGCAGGGCAAAGCGCAGCATGTCGAGGGCCTTGGGGTGTTGCGGCAGTTCTTCGGTGAGGCCGAAGCGCAGACGCACGCGGTGGCTGAGCCAGATCAGCGCGGCGGCGAGCAGGCTCCAGACCATCAGGATCACCGCGAAACCGAAAATGATCGGCAGCCATTCATTGGCCGGCAGCAGCTTGCTGGTCAGTTCGTCCTTGGCCAGGTCGAATTCGTTGGACCAGCGGGTGAGCGGGCTGTCGGCGCCGGAAAACTGTTTTTCGAAGCTGGCGAGGGTGCCGCCGATCAGGCCCAGCACGCCTTCTTCCGGGGTGGCTTGAGCTTTCTTCGTAGCGTCGCGCAGCTTCTTCAGATCGCTGAGCAACTGCGCGCGTTGCTTGTCGTTTTCCAGCGACTTGATCACCTCGTCCAGTGACTGGCCGAGGGGTTCCACGGCTTCAGGCTGCGGTTTGGAAGTGTTGAGCAGGCCGGGCAGACCGACCGCTTGGGCGGGCGCCAGCGGCAGCAGCGTCATCAGGCAGACAAGCAGCAGACCGGGCAAAGCAAAAAGACGAGCGAACACCAGAAGACAACCTCGCGATAGGCGGATGCGCTGGAGTGTACGAGGCCCTTTGGCTCAATGCGAGCCGGGCGCGGTCATTCGTTGAGTTTGGCGAGGATCTTGTAGACCACCGTGGCGAGGATCATCAGCATGCCGATCCACATGGCGAACACCCCGGCGTTCTTGTCGCGGAAGTTGAAGCCGATGGCCAGCAGGATCATTCCGCTGAGGATGGGAATGAGCATGGCGTGGAAGGAGGACATCGAGATCATGAAGACTGCCTTGTCTGTGGGGGATGTTTGCAGTCTAGGCGGGTTTTCGAGGCGGGGTGTGATGTGGCTCAGGAATGCATCAGGCCGGGAGGATTCTGCTGTCTGCACAGGCGATTTCGCGAGCAGGCTCGCTCCCACAGGTGAATGGCATTCCATTGTGGGAGCGAGCCTGCTCGCGAAGCTTGTCAGCCGTTACGGCAATTCACGGCTGGCATAGAACGCACTGAGCACTTTGACCAGATGCGCCAGGTCATGGCTGCCGCACAGCTCGCGAATCGAATGCATGGCGAAGGTCGGCAGGCCGATGTCGACGGTGCGCACGCCCAGATGGCTGGCGGTGATCGGGCCGATGGTCGAGCCGCAGCCCATGTCGCTGCGCACCACGAAGCTTTGCACCGGGACTTCTTCGGCCATGCACAGGTGGCGGAAGAAACCGGCAGTTTCGCTATTGGTGGCGTAGCGCTGGTTGCTGTTGACCTTGATCACCGGGCCGGCGTTGAGTTTCGGGCCGTGATTGGCGTCGTGCTTGTCTGCATAGTTGGGATGCACGCCGTGGGCGTTGTCGGCCGACACGAGCAGGGATTTCTGAATGGTGCGGACGAACTCGTCGCCTTCTGGCAGCAGGCGGCGCAGAGTCTGTTCGAGCATCGGGCCGTCGGCACCGCACGCCGAGCACGAGCCGACTTCTTCGTGGTCGTTACAGACCAGCACGCAGGTCTCGTCGGTTTCGGCGGTGAGCAACGCTTGCAGGCCGGCGTAGCACGACAGCAGGTTGTCCAGACGCGCACCGGCAATGAAATCGCCGTTCAGGCCGATCACCGCAGCGCTTTGCGTGTCGTAGAAACTCAGCTCGTAATCCAGGACCACGTCGGCGTTCAAACCGTGTTCGCGGGCCAGTTGGTCGGTGAGCACGGCGCGGAAATCGACGCGCTCGTCACCGGCGAATTGCGCCAGGATCGGCGGTAGTTCGGTCTGCGCGTTGATCGCCCAGCCCTGGTTGGCTTCACGGTTGAGGTGAATGGCCAGGTTGGGAATGATCGCGATGGGTGCCTTGAAGTCGATCAACTGACTCTCGACCTTGCCGTCACGGCGGAAGGTCACGCGGCCGGCCAGCGACAGATCGCGGTCGAACCATGGCGCCAGCAGCGCGCCGCCGTAGACTTCGACGCCCAGTTGCCAGAAGCCCTGACGTTGCAGTTCCGGTTGCGGCTTGACCCGCAGACACGGGCTGTCGGTGTGAGCGCCGACCAGACGGATACCGTCGTGCAGTGGCGAGTTGCGGCCCATTTTGATCGCGACGATCGAGGAGTCGTTACGGGTGACGTAATAGCGGCCGTTGGCCTCGGTGGACCATGGCTCGCGCTCGTCGAGGCGTACATAACCGGCGGCCTCCAGACGCTGAACGAGGCTGGCGGTGGCGTGGAACGGGGTAGGGGAGGCCTTGAGAAAGTCGATCAGGCCCTGGTTCAACTCTGCGCGCATAAGAAACTCCAGACAGCAATGGGCGGCAGTTTAACGCATCACTCAGCGCCATTGGGCAAGTGGTTTGCGCAAGCACGCTCAGGAGTGCTGATCGATGCGCTTGCGCAGGTAGGCAATGATGGCTTGTTGATCATCCTTTCTGGCAGGTTTCGGCAGGTGCTTCGGCCAGCCCTTGCCGCTGCCGAAGAAGGCCTTTTGCGTGACGCTGTCCCAACGCAGGATTTCCCGCGACGCCGATTCCCACCATTCGTGACGGCAGATCTCGTAATACGGGTGGGCAGGTGCAGCACTGCCGAACAGCAACGCCCGGCCGACTTTCTTCATGCCGCCGCGCTTTTTGCGCAGTTTCCACTTGATGCGCAGACGGTCCCAGGTTGAGGGAACGGGTTTGCTGCGCGGAACCTCGTTGCACAGCTCTGGCAGTTCGGGGTGGAAGGCCTCGCCGTAACGGGCGAAAAAATGTTTCTGCATGGCGTGGAAGAAGTTTTTGTCGGCGAAGTAGTGATAGACGAATTTCTTCGCTTCCTGGATCGGCTGGTCGCGCATGGCAAACGACAGTGCAATCTGTTCGATCGTATGGATGTCGAACGGGTCCTGCGTCCACTCATCGATCAGCCGGACCGATTTCTCCAGCAGCGCTGCATCGCCATCGGTGACGCCGCACAAGCCGCTGTTGTAGAGCTTGAAGCTGTTCGTCGACGAGATGCCGTGGACTTGCAGGCAGCGCGCGAGTTTTTCGTAGTCCGCCCGGTTACAGACGTAACTCCAGTCATATTCGAAGCGGTCCATCACGTAACGGCCGGGCGTGATCATGCTGAACAGCCGGTGCGGCGAATCGAGAAACAGCGTGTCGGTGTCGACGAACAGGGTTTTTTCGGCGAGTGTCAGGCCCAGTGCAATGGCGCACGCTTTGCGGCGGTGGTGGTAGCCGTTCTCGCCCTGCCACTGGATCAGGGTCTGCTCGCTCAAAGGGACGGTCTCGACCGGCCAGCCGGCATAGTCCTGCGGACGATCGGTCAGGACTCGGATGCACAATGATTCACCTGGCTGCAGTTGTGCCAGGGCGGTGAGGATGCTGAATTTCGCCTCGCGCCGATAAACGTCTTTGTCGCCATAGATCAGGTAGAGCAGCTGGTGCGGTACTTTTTCCAGGGGGGGGAAGGCTTCGCGCATAAGCGGCTCCATACGGCGGGGGGCGCGAGTTTACCGTATTGCTCCGCTGATTTGCAGGCCGGACACTTGCTTCAAAGTGTTGCCAGGGAGGGCGTCAACCGGTGATCAATCTGCCAGAGAGGAAGACTTCACGGCGTTGCTTGCGACCGACGTACTCATGTTTGCTCAACTGATAGACAGCCTCGAACCTGTCTCTCGATAAGCCAGGCAATGCACTGAGGTATTGATCTACCAGGCGATCGTAGGCGGCTTCGGTGATGAATTTGTAGATATCCCGACGATAGAAGAAGCCGAGTTGAAAACCGAGTGTTTCACTTGCGTGCGCGGTCGGGCCTGCGAAGCAGTTTTCAAAGTCGATGGCTTTGAGTGGCCTTTGCGTTTGCTCGGGCACCATGATGTTGCCCACCCAGAAATCCATGTGGGTGATGTTCTTGCTGGCGAGCGAGCTGAGCAGTTGAAACGCGTCGAGGATAAAGGCTTCGATGTTTTCGGGATTGCGTCTGATGCACTCGGCCCCATCAATATGGCCTTCGAGCAGGTGAGTCAGCAGGAAGAACTCCTCGGTCAGGCCGAGTCTGCTGCGGGTATAGCCATAGCCCTTCAGTGGAGGCATCTCCACGCCCCGGCGCTGAGCTTCGAGGGAATTCATCAGCTCTTCGAGAGGCCAGTCGAAGCGCCCGTTGCGTTGCGGTTTGTTCAGGCTCACCCGCACCTTTGCCTTGAACGTGTCCAATGGCTGGACCTTGGCAAATAGTGGTGTTTCACAGGACGACAACGGTGCGCTGGCCCGGGTCAGTTTGTGCGCGCGGCGTTTTTTAATGAGCTGCTCCAGGGCCTGGCGTGCCTGGATGCTGGGTGCTTCGCTCAAGTGCAGGGTCGTGTTACCGAATGCGTAGATGATCGGGTATTCGGATTGAAGTGTTTTGCTGCAGAACACGGAAAAGGCCTCCTGCCTGATATCGAAGTGCCATGATTTTATATTTGATTACAATTTTATGACAGTTCTTTACGTCAATCTATTGCCGGTGGATTTTTGGCAGGACAAAAAAAGCCCTTCACCAGGAAGGGCTTCCAAAGTATTCACGCAATTCAGAACGGAGCCGGGCACTCGAAGCGCAGGCGCTCGCCGGTCTGCGGATGAGTGAAGCTGAGCATGCTCGCGTGCAGGCACAGACGCGGCCAAGCCGCCAGCGCTTGCTCGTGGGCGTAGAGCCCGTCACCGAGTAGCGGGTGGCCGATCGACAACATGTGTACGCGCAGTTGATGCGAGCGGCCGGTAATCGGTGTCAGTTCGACACGGCACCAGTCGCCGCAACGTTCCAGCACCTTCCAGAAGGTCAGCGCGTGTTTGCCGAATTCGTGATCGACCACGTGTCGCGGCTTGGTCGGTGGGTCGTAGCGCAGGGGCAGATCGATGCTGCCGCTGTCCAGCTCAGGCTGACCCCAGGCCAAAGCGGTGTAGGCTTTTTCGGTTTCGCGGTCGTGAAACTGCCGCGACAGTTCGCGATGAGTGTCGGCGTCACGGGCCAGCAGGATGATGCCGGAGGTTTCCCAGTCCAGGCGATGAACGATGCGCGCTTCCGGGTAGCCGTTTTCCTGCAAGCGGGTAATCAGGCAGTCCTTGTTGTCGTCAGCGCGACCGGGCACCGAGAGCAGCAGGGTCGGTTTGTCGACCACCAGTACGGCGGCGTCCTCATGGATGATGCGGATGTTGGACAGCGGCATTAAAACAGCCTCGTAACAAATGCCAACGGCGGCTCGGGACTGCTGATAACTCTGTAGGAGCTGCCGAAGGCTGCGATCTTTTGACTTTGAAGATCAAAAGATCGCAGCCTTCGGCAGCTCCTACACGAGCATCAACAGCCCGAGCCGCCGTAGCGACTGCCAAATCGACTCAGCGATCGGGCAGGGTGATGTTGAGTTCCAGAATCGAGCAACTGCCCTGGCTTTCCAGTGCAACATGTACGTCGTCGTTGCCGATGTTGACGTACTTGCGGATCACGTCGACCAGTTCCTTCTGCAAGGCTGGCAGGTAATCCGGCGTGCTGCGCTGGCCGCGCTCATGCGCCACGATGATCTGTAGACGCTCTTTCGCTACCGAGGCGGTACTTGGCTTTTTGTTGGCACGAAAGAAGTCAAAAAGGTTCATTACCTACCTCCAAACAGGCGCTCGAAGAATCCCTTCTTCTCGACATCGAGGAATCGGTGGGCTTTTTCTTTGCCCAGCAGGCGGTCGACGGTATCGCTGTAAGCCTGACCGGCATCGCTCTGGTCGTCGAGAATCACCGGCACGCCCTGGTTGGAAGCCTTGAGCACCGCCTGGGATTCCGGGATGACGCCGAGCAGGGTCACCGAGAGGATTTCCTTGACGTCTTCAACGCCGAGCATCTCGCCCTTTTCAACACGCTCCGGGTGGTAGCGGGTGATCAGCAGGTGTTCCTTGATCGGGTCTTCGCCACGTTCGGCGCGGCGCGATTTGCTCGCCAGCAGGCCGAGCATGCGGTCCGAGTCACGTACCGAGGAGACTTCCGGGTTGGTCACGACGATCGCTTCATCGGCGAAATACATGGCCAGGTGCGCACCTTTCTCGATGCCCGCCGGGGAATCGCAGACGACGAACTCGAATTGTTCCTTGAGCTCCATCAGGACTTTTTCCACGCCTTCGACGGTCAGCGCGTCTTTGTCGCGGGTCTGGCTGGCCGCCAGTACGTAGAGGTTTTCCAGGCGCTTGTCTTTGATCAGTGCCTGTTGCAGGTTGGCTTCGCCGTTTACCACGTTGACGAAGTCATACACCACGCGGCGCTCGCAACCCATGATCAGGTCGAGGTTACGCAAGCCCACGTCGAAGTCGACGATCACTGTTTTGTGGCCGCGCAGAGCGAGACCGGTACCGATAGCGGCGCTGGTGGTGGTCTTACCCACACCACCCTTGCCGGATGTAACCACGAGAATCTTGGCCAAGGTGTTTCACCCCTAAGGAAGAAGGACTGTTCAGCCCCTGAAAAACATCTCTTGAAAACTACTGCAGTCGGACAGCCTTGGCTGGAATTTGGCTTTGAGCCTTTTTCCTACTTCGTTTGAGCCGTTTTCGCTACGTTTTAGAGATGCTTGGAAAATGCGGCAGTATCCGTTAAAGCCGAATGATGTTCAACACGTCGCCTGACAGGCTGACCTGGACGCCCGAGCCCCACATCGGATCACGACGCAAATCCTCGGAGACCTTGTAATGACCGGCGATGGAGATCAGTTCAGCGCTCAATTGCTGACAGAAAATCCGTGCCTTGGTGTCACCTTTGACGCCGGCCAGCGCACGGCCGCGCATCGGGCCGTATACATGGATGTTGCCATCGGCGAGAAGTTCCGCCCCCGGACTGACCGATGAGACCACGACCAGATCGCCACCCTGGGCATATATCTGCTGGCCACCACGTACTGGCGTGGTGATTACGCGGGTCGGTTTGACGGTCGGCTCAGGCGGCTTTTCCGGCTTCTTTTTGACTTCGGCTTCCGGCGTCTCCAGCGGACGCTCGCGGGCGCCGGAGGGCGGTAGCACGGGGATGTCGATGGCGATGGCGGCGGCGATGTCTTCGATGCGGCTGGCACGAATGGCCAGGGTACGCAGACCGTGCTGACGGCAGACGCGCATCAGCCCCGGCAGGTCAACCGCGCCCTGGTTCGGCGGCAGTTTGTCCAGCGCCAGAACCAGCGGTGCATTGCTGAAAAAATTCGGCGCCTGGGCGACTTTGGCGGCCAATTGCCGATCGAGGCTTTCGAGGTCGTTACGGGCCAGTTCCAGCACAGTGATGGCCAGCATGCTGCCCTTGAGCTGGAATACGGGATCTTGGTCTAACGGGTCGGTTTGGCTCATGTCGGCATACAACGGCTTGTCACTAAAAGTGCCGAGACTTATAACGAGAACGCCCGCGAGCCGCAAGCCGGGTCGAACGATGTAGAATGCGCGGCCACTGTATTTACGGAAGCTTTAATGGATCGCCCGCGTTTTCGAAAAGCATATCTTGCTCCGCGCTTCTGGCCGCTCTGGTGCGGCCTGGGGCTTTTGTGGCTGATCGTGCAGTTGCCGTATCCGGCGCTGCTGACCATCGGTCGAGTTTTGGGCGCGTTGATGTATCGCGTCGCCAGCGACCGGCGAACCATCGCCCGGCGCAATCTGGAATTGTGCTTTCCGGAAAAATCCGCCGCTGAGCGCAAACGCCTGCTCAAGGAAAACTTCGCCTCCACCGGCATCGCCTTCTTCGAGATGGCGATGAGCTGGTGGTGGTCGCGCGAGCGTCTGGCGAAACTGGCCCACGTCGAAGGCCTTGAACATCTGCAGAAGGCCCAGCGCGAAGGCAAAGGCGTGATTCTCATGGCCGCGCATTTCACCACCCTGGAAATCGGCGCGGCGCTGCTCGGCCAGCAGCACACCATCGACGGCATGTACCGCGAACACAAAAACCCCTTGTTCGACTTCGTCCAGCGCCGTGGCCGCGAGCGGCACAATCTGGATTCGCTGGCGGTGGAGCGCGATGACGTGCGCGGCATGCTCAAACTGCTGCGCTCGGGACGGGCGATCTGGTATGCGCCGGATCAGGATTACGGCGCCAAGCAGAGCATCTTCGTGCCGCTGTTCGGCATTCAGGCCGCCACCGTCACTGCGACGACCAAGTTTGCACGGCTGGGCAAAGCGCTGGTGGTGCCGTTCACTCAGGAACGTCTGGCCGACGGCAGTGGTTATCGTCTGGTGATTCATCCGCCGCTGGAAGATTTCCCCGGCGAGAGCGAGGAGGCCGATTGCATCCGCATCAATCAGTGGGTCGAGAGTGCTTTGCGTGCCTGCCCCGAGCAGTATCTGTGGGCGCATCGGCGCTTCAAGAGTCGCCCACCGGGCGAGCCGAAGCTTTATCCCAAGCGTCGTTGATTCACCCGTACTGACAAGCACTGTGGAGTGTTGCGATGAGTCCTGCTGAACCGGTCACAGGTTTGATTCTTTCCGGCGGCGGGGCTCGGGCGGCTTATCAGGTCGGGGTGCTGGCGGCGATTGCCGAGTTGCTGCCGGTCGGCGCGGACAATCCGTTTCCGGTGATCGTCGGCACCTCGGCCGGGGCGATCAATGCGGTCAGCCTGGCCAGTGGTGCCATGGATTTTCGCGCTGCCATCGAACGCCTGACCCAGTTCTGGCAGGGCTTTCGCAGCCACCGCGTGTTGCGCAGCGACTGGCCGGGCGTGATCCATCAGGCCAGCCGTTTCGTCAGCCACAGCCTGCTCGGCCTCGGTCGGCAGATGCCGGTGGCGTTGCTCAACAGTTCGCCGCTGCGCGAGCTGCTCGAGGAAAAACTGCACCTGCCTGGCATCGCCGAATCCATCGCGCGCAAGCAATTGCACGCGGTAGCGGTGACCGCGTTTGGCTACGAATCGGGGCAAGCGGTGACGTTCTATCAGGGCGGCGGCACCATCGACGCCTGGCTGCGGCACCGCCGTATTGGCGTGCCGACGCAATTGTCGGTCGATCACCTGTTGGCCAGTTCGGCGATTCCGCTGTTGTTCGCGCCAGTGAAAATCGGTGAGGAATATTTCGGTGACGGCGCAGTGCGCCAGTCGGCGCCGATCAGCCCGGCGCTGCATCTGGGGGCCAGTCGCGTGCTGGTGGTGGGCGTCAGCGGCAACCCGCGCGGCGTCGATCCGCAGCAGCCGCTGGAGCGCGCCTACAGCGGCCAGCAACCGACGTTGGCGCAGATTGGCGGGCACATGCTCAACAGCACGTTCATCGACAGTCTGGAGAGCGATATCGAGTTGCTGCAGCGTCTGAATCAGTTCAGTCATTTGCTCCCGGCCGGCACACCCACTCGCGCGCTGGGTGTGGCGCCCGTGGAAGTGCTGGTGATTGCGCCGAGTCAGCCGATCGACGAAATCGCCGCGCGGCATCGCCAGGAGTTACCGGCGGCGTTGCGCCTGTTTCTGCGCGGGCCGGGGGCGACGAAGACGAGCGGGGCGGGGGTGCTCAGTTATCTGCTGTTCGAGGCTGGGTATTGCAGCGAGTTGATCGAGTTGGGACGGCGGGATGCGTTGGCCAAGCGCGAGGAGCTGTGCCGGTTTTTGCGGATATCTGAAGCGGTGGCTCCTGCCTGAAATCTGCGGTGAGGCCTTCGCGAGCAGGCTCGCTCCCACATTGGAACTCGGTCTGAATGTGGGAGCGAGCCTGCTCGCGAAGCTTTCAGGGTCAGAAGTGGAACTTGACCAGGAAGCTTGTGGTGCTCTGATCGGTCTTGAAGTACTGGCTGTCCTTGATCCCGTACTTGTCCGACCAGTAGTCGTACTCGACACCGACATACAACTGCTTCTCGCCGAAATTCAGCGCCTTGCCCAGGTCGTATTTGACCTGCGGGTTGAAGTGCAGGTTGGCGTGGTAGTCGCCCTTGGAATTGGAGTCGTTGTCGACCACCCAGTCCATGAAGCCGTCGATGAGGATGTTCGATTTGCCCACCGGGATGGTGTAGGACCACACCGGGGTGATCTGCCAGACATTGTCACCGGCGCGTGCGCCCTGGGTGTGACGCTGGTAGAAGTTCAGCTGGAAGTAGTCGAAGCCAGGAATCGCCAGGTCGAAGCCCGGACCGATCAGGTACGACTCGGTATCGCCTTCACCGAACTCGTAGGTCATGGCCAGCAGCACGTCAGTCACCGGACCAAAGGCCAGTTTCTGATCGAAGATCTTGCCGAACGACAGGCGCGGGCTGAGCTCGCCGTAGTAGGTGTTGGAGCCGACGCCGCCATCATCCTTGCCGTTGTAGAAGATCTTGTCGATGAACAGGAAGTTGTCCCCATACTTCCAGGCATCGGCGTGCTCGAAGGTCACGGTCTGCTGAATGCGCGGGTTGACCTGGAAGTCCTTGCCATACAGGTAGGTCAGGCTGTTGTTCTGCCACTGCAGCAGGCCTTCGGCCATCGCCTGGCCGCCGGCGAACATCGATCCGGCCAGCATCAGGCTGGTGCACATACGTTTCATTCGGTTGCTCCCAAAGTAGGTGTTCCACGTTATTTTTTTAAGATCGGCGCTCTGATGTGGCGCCTTTTTTCGTACCGCAAATTTCATCCGATCGGTCAGCTTTGAATGCTGGTAGCAAAAGCTGCGCCAAGGCTTTTGAAAAACCAAAAAACGCCCGTTCGGCTGCTGAAAAACAGTCGACGAGCGTGTTTTCGGGATGCCTCAGGACTGACCGCAGCCGGGATAAGTTGGCTTTTCGGTCAGAAATTGAATTCAGGCTTTTTTTTAGAGCGAATTCGGAAGGCCGCGGAGAATACTGACTCCTCGGCCAACGCTCAAGTGCCCCGCAACAGAGCACCGACAGCAGGCATGGCGCACGGTTGCGAGCCATCTCAGAAGTGCACCTTCAGCAGCAGGCTGGCGGTGTTCTGGTTGGTATCGAACGCGTGGCTGTTTTCGATGCCGTATTTGTTCTTCCAGTAGCTGTACTCGGTGCCGACGTACAGCTGTTTCTGGCTCCAGCCCATGGCTTTGCCGAGGTCGTATTTGATCTGCGGATTGATGTGCAGGTTGGCGTGGTAGGTGCCGCGCGAGTTTTCGTCGTTGTCGACGACCCAGTCGAGGTAGCCGTCGATCAGCACATCGGAATTGCCCAACGGAAAGCTGTAGGACCATGCGGGGGTGATCTGCCAGACACCATCGCCGGGCCGCGGGCCTTCGGTCTGGCGGCGGAAAATGTTCAGGGTGACGTAGTTGAAGCCGTGCACTTTCAGGTCGAAGCCGGGGCCGATCAGATAGGCCTCGGTTTCGCCTTCGCCGTACTCGTAGGTCATCGCCAACAGCACATCCTTGATCGGGCCGAACTCGATCTTGCGGTCGAGGATCTTGCCGAAGGACAGACGCGGGGTGAACTCGCCGTAGAAAGTATGCGGCCCTTTGTTCGGGTCTTCCTTGCCGTTGTAGAAGATCTTGTCGACGAACAGAAAGTTGTCGCCGTACTTCCACTTGTCGGCGTGCTCGAAGGTGACCGTCTGCTGATACGAGGGGTTGATCGCGAAATTCTTGCCGTACAGATAGCTGAGGCTGTTGCTCTGCCACAGCAGCAGATCGCCGGCCATGGCCTGACTCGCGGCCAGCAGGCCGCCACTCAACAGAACGTTGCTTTGCGTGCGGATCATCTGTTGCTCCCTGTTGTTTTTATTGTTTGAGGCACAAGCAGTTGCGTAGTCCCTGTGGGAGCGAGCCTGCTCGCGAAGCGGTTGTGTCAGTCGCCATCAATGTTGAATGACACAGCGCTTTCGCGAGCAGGCTCGCTCCCACAGGTGGCGTGGTGGTTTCAATCAGTGCGCATGGCAATCATTGATCGCCGCACGCTCCTTGCCGCCGAGGATGTTGAACAGCAGGTTCAGCGTCAGCGCGCTGAGGGTGGCCATGGCGATGCCGCTGTGGGTGATCGGGCTCATCCACATGGGCAAGTGGGCGAAGAATTCCGGACGTACCACCGGGATCAGGCCCATGCCGATGCTTACCGCGACCAGCAACTGATTGCGGCGGTCACCGATGTCGGCCTCTTGGAGGATCTTGATGCCAGTGGCCGCGACCATGCCGAACATCGCAATCGCCGCACCGCCCAGCACTGCCGGTGGAATCGATGCCACCAGAAACGCCGCTTTCGGCAACAGGCTGAGGACGATCAGCAGACCGCCGGCAACGATGGTCACCGAACGGCAGCGCACACCGGTCATCTGCACCAGGCCGATGTTCTGCGCGAACGAGGAGTGGGTGAAGGTGTTGAAGAAACCGGCGAAGAACGACGCGCCGGCATCGCACAACAAGCCACGACGGAGCATGCGCGGGCAGACTTCCTGGCCGGTGATCTTGCCCAGCGCGAGAAACATCCCGGTGGACTCGACGAAGATGATCACCACCACCAGACACATCGACAGAATCGGTGCCAGCTCGAATTTCGGCATGCCGAAATGCAGCGGGGTGACGAACTGAATCCACGGTGCGCTGGCCATGCCGCTGAGGTCGACCATGCCGATCGCGCCGCACAGTACGTAGCCCAGACACATGCCGATCAGTACCGAAATATTGACCCAGAATCCGCGCATGAAGCGGTGAACCAACAGAATGGTCGCCAGCACCAGCGCAGCGATGGCCAGATAAATCGGCGAACCGAATTGCGCGGCGTCGACACCGCCACCGGCCCAGTTCACGGCCACGGGGAACAGCGATAAACCGATCGAGGTGATGACCGTGCCGGTCACCAGTGGCGGGAAGAAACGCACGACCTTGGACATGAACGGCGCGATCAGCATGCCGAAGAAACCGGCAGCTATCGTCGCACCGAAGATGCCTTGCAGACCGATGCCGGGCATGCCGGCCATGGCCACCATGCTGCCGACCGCAGCGAAACTGGCGCCCATCATCACCGGCATGCGAATGCCCATCGGACCGATGCCGAGCGACTGCACGATGGTGGCGATGCCGGCGACCAGCAGGTCGGCGTTGATCAGGAAGGCGATTTCTTCACGACTCAGGCCAGCGGCCTGTCCAATGATCAGCGGCACCGCGATGGCACCGCCGTACATCAGCAGAACATGTTGCAGACCGACCAGGATCAGTTGCAAAAGGGGCAAACGCTGAATGGCGGGTGCGTCGGGGATGCGCGCTTTGGACAGCTCGGACATGCAACACCTCGGATCTTTTTTATTCTTGTGATTAACAGCTGCCGGGTTGCTTGCAGCTGTTTCTTTGCATCAGGCAGACCGCGGAGCGGCCATTCGCGGGCAAGCCCGCTCCCACACAGGCTATGCAAAACCCTGTGGGAGCTGGCTTGCCAGCGATGCTTTTAACGATTAATTGGTTTGTGCTCCCTGGGCAATCCAGGCACCGATCAGGTCACGTTCCTGCTGGGTCATCTGGGTGATGTTGCCCAGTGGCATGATCTGCGTGGTGATGGCTTGCGCCTGAATGCGCGCGGCGTTCTGGCGGATCTGCTCGGGGGTGTCGAACATCACACCGGCCGGGGCTGCGCTGAACAACGGGCTGGTCGGCTTGGACGAGTGGCACACCGTGCAACGCTCTTGAATCACGTTGTGCACCTTGTCGAAACCGGGGCCGGCATTCGAGGCTTGCGCGGGTGCCGCCGCAGGAGCTGCGGGTGCCGCAGGTTGCGCTGCTTCGGCCGGTTTCGCGCCACCGCCCAGCGCCGTTTCCGGCAGCGGTTGGTACTCGATTTTCGCTGGCGCCTTGGCCACTTCAGGTGCAGTCGACATCGGCGCCGGGCCGGTGACGTAGGCCAGACAGATCATGCCCACCGCTGCCACCGGCAGGGTCCAGGCAAACTTGTGGCTGTCGTGACGGGTGTTGAAGTAGTGACGCACCAACACCGCCAACACTGCGATCCCGGCGAGGATCAACCAGTTGTACTGGCTGCCGTAAGTGCTCGGGAAGTGGTTGCTGATCATGATGAACAGCACTGGCAGGGTGAAGTAGTTGTTGTGTCGCGAACGCAGCAAGCCTTTGGCCGGCAGCGCCGGATCCGGCGTGCGGTTCTCGGCGATCGCCGCGACCAGTGCCCGTTGCGCCGGCATGATGATGCGGAACACGTTACCGACCATGATGGTGCCGATGATCGCGCCAACGTGCAGGTACGCACCACGACCGCTGAACACTTTGCTGAAGCCATAGGCGGCGGCAATGATCAGCACGAACAAGATGAAGCCGAGCAGGGCGGGTTTCTTGCCCAGGGCCGAATCGCAGAGGAAGTCGTAGACAAACCAGCCGACGATCAGCGAGCCGATACCGATGGCCACGCCTTCAGGACCGCTGAGGCCACTGCCGGGTGCCACGAGGTAGAGCACCGGATTGGAGTAGAACACCACGCACAGCAGCGCGATCCCCGACATCCAGGTGAAGTAGGCTTCCCACTTGAACCAGTGCAGGTTGTCCGGCATGGACGGTGGGGCCAGTTTGTATTTTTCCAGGTGGTAGATGCCGCCGCCGTGGATCGCCCACAGATCACCGGCCAGACCGGTTTTCGGGTTGACGCGGTTGAGGTTGTTCTCCAGCCAGACGAAGTAGAACGACGCGCCGATCCAGGCCACGCCGGTGATCATGTGAACCCAGCGCACGCTCAGGTTCAGCCATTCCAACAGATGTGCTTCCACAGTCTTTACCTCTCGCCTGTCACTCTTGTTGTCGAGTGATCAGACCTTCTCTTATTGGTGGGGGGCGAGGATCAACCGCTCATCCTCTTTGAAAAAATGCTCATCGCAGTTATTGCCTGTGCCACTGCGATCAACCACCAGGAAGTCATCCCGCTTTTCGATCGTCAGCACCGGGTGGTGCCAAACGCCGCGATGGTAATTAATGCCCTGCCTGCCGTTGGTGACGAAGGCGCGGACCAAGCCTGATACAGGTTCATCGCCAACTGGCGCGACCACGATCAGAAAGGGGTTGCCGAGCAGCGGTATGAAAGCCTGGCTGCCCAGCGGATGGCGTTCCAGCATGCAAACGGTCAGCGGCATGTCCTGCGCGTCGGCGCGGAAAATGCTGATGATCGCGTTGTCCTCAGGCGTAGCGGTTTCGACCGTCGCCAGTTTGTGGAAGCGCATGGTCGAACCGTTGTTGATCATGAAGTGATCGCTGCCGTCGGTTTCGATCACGTCACCGAAAGGGGCGAAGGCTTCTTTGGTCAGCGGTTCAATCGTCAGTGTGCGCATGCTGTTCTTCTTATCCGGATTCTGTGTTGTTAGATCTATCGCCATCGCGGGCAAGCCCGCTCCCACAGTGGACTGTGGCGTTCACAAAACCTGTGGGAGCTGGCTTGCCAGCGATTGGGTTCAACCTTGTTTAGCGACCTTGCCCAATACACGCAGGCGACTCACGCCACCATCCGGGAACACGTTCAGGCGGATGTGGGTGATCGGGCCGAGTGCCTTGATCTGCTCGACGAAGGTGTGTTCGGCGTGCATTTCCAGCTTCTGGCTTGGCAGCAGTTCGCGCCAGAACAGCGACTGGGTTTCGATCTGGCTGTCGGTGCCGCCCTTGACGAACGCGCCCTGGATCGAGCAAGTGTCCGGGTAGTTGCCTTTGAAGTGCAGGGTGTCGACGACGATCTTCTCGATCTCGCCCGGATGACCCAGCGCGACGATCACCCAGTCATTGCCCGGCGTGCGACGACGCGCGGTTTCCCAGCCGTCGCCCATGTTGATGCCACGGCCCGGGTTGAGGATGTTGCTCATGCGGCCGAAGTGTTCGTCGGAGCAGGCGAGGGCGCGGCCACCATTGAGGGCTGCGGCCAAGTCCACTTGCTCGTTGTCGCCCACAGCGGACCAGTCGCGGAACGGAATGCCGTACACGCGCAGGCGGGCAACACCGCCGTCCGGGTAGATGTTGAAGCGCAGGTGGCTGAACGCTTTGTCGTTGCTGATTTCGTGGTAGTGGTGGCTGTTGCCCTGCAACTCGACGGCCGACAGCACTTCGGTCCACTGGGTGTTTTCATCCGGCTCGCCCGAGGCCAGGAAGCACGCTTCCAGCGAGGCCGATGGCGGGTAGTTGCCGGTGAAGAATGAAGTGTCGATGTCCACGCCTTTGATCGAGCCCGGTACGCCCAGACGGATCACCGCGCTGTCGTAACCTTCGAAGCGCTTGCGGCGCGACTCCCAGCCGTCCATCCACTTGCCGTTGTCATCGAACACGCCCTCCTTCCATACGGCCGGGGTCGGTTGGAACAGACGATTGGCGTCTGCGAACCAGTCATCGGTGACCGAGATGATTTTGGTGCCCAGACGGGCGTCGGCCAGGTTGACGTATTTTTCGAAAGGTACGGCGTAAGCTTTCATTCTTCTTGTCTGCCTTTGATAAGTTGGCTGGGGATGCTCGCAGGGCCCTGGGCGTTTGCGCGTTCATTCACGCTCGGGCCAGGCTTGCTAAAGAGTCAGTAAACGGAACAGGGCAATCTTGTTGATCTCCGCCAGCGCGCATTTGAACTCGGCTTCCACCGAATTGTTGATGCGCGTTTCGAACGCCGCGAGGATCTGATGCCGGTTGCTGCCTTTTACCGCCATGATGAAGGGAAACTTGAACTTGGCTTTGTAGGCGTCGTTCAGCTCGGTGAAGCGCTGGAACTCTTCGGCCGTGCATTGGTGAATACCGGCGCCAGCCTGTTCATTGGTGCTGGCTTCGGTCAGTTGGCCCTGGACGGCAGCTTTGCCGGCCAGGTCCGGGTGAGCGTTGATCAGGGCCAGCTGGCTGGCATGATCGGCGCTCAACAGGATATCGCTCATGCGCTGGTGCAGGGTTTCGATCTCGTCGATCGAAGCGTCCGCACCGAGGTCGTAGGCCTTTTCGGCCACCCATGGCGAATGTTCGTAGATGTCGGCGAAGGCTTTGACGAAAGCGTCGCGGCTCAGGGTCGACGGTTGCAGGGTTTGAAAGCGGCTCATTTTGCAGTCCCTTGGTACGGGTGGGTTTGCTGCCAGTGGCGTGCGATGTCGACGCGACGGCTGAACCACACCTGTTCATGACTTTTGGCGTATTCGATAAAGCGCTTGAGCGAAGCGAGGCGACCAGGACGGCCGATCAGGCGGCAGTGCAGACCGATCGAAAGCATTTTCGGCGCCTCGGCACCTTCGGCGTAGAGCACGTCGAACGCGTCTTTGAGGTATTCGAAGAAATCGTCACCCTTGTTGAAACCCTGCACTTGCGTGAAACGCATGTCGTTGGTGTCGAGGGTGTAGGGGATCACCAGATGCGGCTTGCCGGTCGGGTTGTTCGGTTCCCAGTAGGGCAGGTCGTCGTCGTACGTATCGCAGTCGTAGAGGAAACCGCCTTCTTCCATGACCAGGCGACGGGTGTTCGGCCCGGTACGGCCGGTGTACCAGCCCAGCGGACGCTCGCCAGTCAGTTCGGTGAGGATGCGGATCGCTTCGAGCATGTGCTCGCGTTCCTGCGCTTCGTCCATGTACTGGTAGTCGATCCAGCGGTAGCCGTGGCTGCAGATTTCGTGGCCGGCCTCGACCATCGCACGGATCACGTCCGGGTGACGCTGGGCGGCCATGGCCACGGCGAAGATGGTCAACGGAATGTCGAATTCCTTGAACAGCTTCAGAATGCGCCAGACGCCGGCGCGGCTGCCATACTCGTAAAGCGATTCCATGCTCATGTTGCGCGCGCCCTGCAGCGGCTGCGCAGCGACCATCTCGGAGAGGAAGGCTTCGGATTCCTTGTCGCCGTGCAGAATATTGCGCTCGCCACCTTCTTCGTAATTGAGCACGAAGGACAGGGCGATCCGGGCATTGCCCGGCCAGTGTGGGTGAGGAGGGTTACTGCCGTAACCGATCAGGTCGCGTGGGTAGTCAGCGCTCACTGCAGTCTTCCTTCTTGTACGTTGACAGATTGGTGTGGCGGCCTGGCAGGCTGGCGTCACAGCGATGGGCTGATTGTATACAACTTTATTTGCATTTTGTAAGCCTGAATTTTCGCATTTTTCACCGGCTGTCATCTTTTGCTGTTAATGGTTCCGGCCTGCAAGAAACCTGCCTGACCAGTCAGCTAATGAATAGAAGGTTCAATGATCAGGCGCTTTGCCTGCGAATTGGCGATTAAGGCCCGGATGGCGGGGGGGAAGCGAAAAATGTCGTTTTTATTGTGTACAATTTTTTTGAAAAGTGTCTTAATCAGTCGCTCGCCGCAGCGTTTCGTGCTCCGAATCGGTGCGGTCTCCTTTTCAACTGACTTCGGGAGGCGCGAGGTCTGACCGCTTGTTGCGGCCAGGCGCGCAGAATCAATGGGACGTTTGACAACACACGTTTTGGACGCTGCACACGGTTGCCCGGGCAGCTCGATCAAGGTCGAGCTGTACCGCGTTGAAGGGTCGCACCTGGAATTGGTCGCCAGTGCGACAACCAACAGTGATGGCCGGGTCGATGCGCCGCTGCTGCAAGGCGATGATTACCGCACCGGGGTTTATCAGGTGCAGTTCCATGCCGGCGATTACTACCGCGCCCGGGGCGTGCAACTGCCCGAGCCGGCCTTCCTGGACGTGGTGGTGCTGCGTTTCGGCATCTCCGCCGAGCAGGAGCACTATCACGTGCCCCTGCTGATTTCGCCTTACAGCTATTCCACGTATCGGGGCAGCTGACCCCCAAGCAGCTGCCCCCACCGGGAAGCGACTGCGCATATAGCTTCTTTGGTCTTTCGCCCGCTCACACTGCGGGCTTTTTTTATGCCTGTTTACAGCTCATCTGCCGGTGCAGGCGGGTAGCGGCTCAGCGCTCGCGGATAATGAATACCGAATCTGGCGTGGACGCGACCTTCAATACGCCCCCGATCAGCCATACCACTTTGTTCTGCGCGGCTGCATCGGTCAGTGCCTTGAAGGCGTCCTGACCGATTCTGGCGGGCAAGCCCGGTTCCGCCAGTTCGTTGCCAGGCACATGAGTCAGGCCGGCCTGACTGATCGCGCCCAGTTTCAAAAAGAAGATCTGATCGTGACCGGCTCGTTTGAAGACCAGCGTCGGCATTCTGTGCTCATAAGTCAGTGGAAACAGCTCGTAACCACAGCCGACCAGCAACGCGCCGAGCAATCGCCGCAGATTCAGATCCGAGGGATAGGTCTTGTAATGATTCCAGGCAGAGGGGAAATGCTGCGGATCGAAGCTCAGGCGTTGCAATTCGCTGTCGGTCTGGGAAGGCATCGGAATAAGCCGTTTGCTTCCCAGGTCGATGTCCGGTGCAACGGCCAGCATGTTCAGCGGGTCGGCAAAATCTGGAGCTGTGGAAAACGGCAGTTGTTTCCACTGATGCAGAACGGCCTGGACATTGATCAATCCGGTGCCGGTAATCGTCTCGGAGTGATCGGCGAGTTCGAACAACCTGCGGGCGACGGCCCTTGCTGTTGCTTCAGAGAAATCGGGGAACGCGCGAGCGACGGACGTTGATATCGGCTCTTCAAAAAAGCGTTTGCCCGGATGGACCTCACCCGGATCACTGCCGATGCGAAAAGTCGCTACCGGCTGTCGCTCGGGCATGTTTATCAGCATGCTTTCGAAAGTATTGAAATCTGTCGGGACAAACTCGGGATGACATACGAAATACACTTTGGGTGTCGTGTTCGAGCCGACAGGGACGATTGGATAATGCAGCCAGCCAAGCTGTACCGATTCGATGTGCACAGGTTTGTTCAGGTGACCCCAGGGCAGCCAGAAATACGGGGTCAGCTCCTCAGGCGGAGTCGTGGCTTTCGACGCGGGTAGCGTTTCTGTGTCCTCGGCAAGTCGTGGACGCTTGCTCGGGCCGGGGACTGCGTTGTCGGACTGGCTGGCTTCGGGCTTGGTACCTGATGGCTTCGCCCCGGGTGTTTTTCGCCGCCAGAAAACGGTGCCGGGGATTTGCTCGAAGAAAACGTCGGGTGCATTGGTCGTTGAGGCAAACGCTTGTTGATATTCACCGTCCTGGTTTTTGCGCACCATGACTGTGCCGTCTACCGTGGTTACGAAGGTCTGCCTGAGTCTGTTGTAACGGAGGCCTTCTGTCGCCATTTCCGGCTTGGTCAACGTCATGGCGTCGGCCGGCGATATGTATGAGGGCAAGTGTGGTGTGGAGGACGCAGGCCGGTTGGAGGGCCTCTCGGGCCGCTGGATTTGCCAGATCGCCTGACCCTCGGTTCGCGTCAGAGGCAGGCCGGGCACGCCGGGCGCGAAGGTCAGTGGCACATGGTAGTTGCCTTGCCCGTCCTGCTCGACGACAAACTGGCCTTCATTGGCGATTTGAGCGTAGGTGCGCTGATCCGGTCCAGTGAACAAGCCATCGTTCTGCGTCACCGGCACCAATTCGTGGAAACGCTCTTGCGGCCAGGCGATTGCGTTCCGAGTGGCGCTGAAATCATGCGCTGCATCTGGCAACGCTTGAAGGCTGACCGTGGGCATTGTGTTGGCAGCAGCAGAGGTGGCTGGCGCTTGGCTGATCGCCGGCGAATCGATGCCCAGGAGCAGGGCGTCAGGCATGTCCAGGCCCACATTTTTGACGAGGGGCGGTGATCCGGGATGTGTGGCATCGGGCGAATCGGGCGATTTTATGGTCGGGATTTTTTTGGGTGATTTGGCCATGGGAAATACTCGGAAAAAGAGCGCGCAGACGCGTGCGGGTGCCGCGTAGACAGTACGCTGATAAAAAAAGGGTGTTTGTTGACGGGTTACCGCGAATTACGCGGGAGGCACTTTCATCAGCGAAACAGGGCGGAAAATGTTGGTCTGGTGACTGCAGCGATTCACTACTCTTAACGCAGACTTTTCGATGCGGGATTTGTCGGCACGCAATACCCAGCCATGGGCGGCCAGGTTGTAGCCCACGCGCGCGGTTTCGTCGTTGACGCAGATAACGTTCCAGACTTTGACTTCGTCGTTGGCCAATGCGGCAAGATATGGCGGGAGCGCTTTTGAGGCGTCGGGCTCTTCGAAAAAACGTGCATCAAGCCCATCCAGATAAATGCGATCAAAGACCAGATCGACCGTGTGCACAACTCCACCGGTGGTAATAACGCGGATTTGATCTATCAGATCTTCGCTTCCATAGACCGGCAGATAAAAAGTGGTTGTGCCGATGGAGAGTCGGTTTTCTTCCAGCCTTATTTCGACCTTGCCGAGCTGCGTTGCATCAAGTTCCCAAGTGGATGAATAGGGCAGGCGAACTTTGGCATCGGCAAGTGCGCCGGGAGTCGAGAGTTTGATGGTCATGTCCGGGAGTACGTGGATGAGATAACTCGAACCTTCTCCTTCGTAGTTGTCCATGTCGGTTTGCACGGCCAGTCGAATCGGCGTTGCGCAAACTCTTGTACGGCCCATCGGTTCAGCTGCTTTTTCAGCCAGATTGTGAAAGTAACGCTGAGAGCGAACCTCGAGCGGCAGTTTCATCTGGGTCACCCAATCCCGCGATACCGTGAAATCCGTAAAGGCAGGTGCGATTTCGGTTTGCGCTGTAAGCTCGGCATCTGCAACGACACCGTCCTTGAAAATCAATACGTAACGGCTGAACGGACGAACAGCCATGGTGCGCAGGATCTTCGTAATATTGTCGTGATCGTCTTCGTTACGCGCAGCGGAGTAATAATTGAGCTTGATGCTTTTCGCGCCGAAGTGATAGACGAGATGGCAACCAACAGTCAGGTGATATGACTTGGGTTTGTCCGAGAAAAAATGCGCCTCCGCTTTTGTCAGCTCGTCGCTGCGGAAATCCAGATATATCCGGGTGATTACATCAGAACGTAAAACTGCGTAAAAAGTGGTTGTCTTGCCGGTTCTCGGGACGTAATAGGCAGCGGGTTTGCGGTGGCGGATCCAGCATTCCGCTGCATAAATAATGATCGGGTTTACCGGTTTTCCTCGTTTGAGGAAAATTTCGGTTATTTCTACGGTGTGGCCGTCCGGGATTGTGTCTGGCAGATCAAGTCTGAAATGGAAATCATCGCTGGTTACGAAAACCAGGTTTTTGTTGCTCAGCTTTCTAGTGTGTTCGGTGTTCGTATAAACGTCATGAATGGTCAACACGTTTTTGAGGTGGTCAGACGTTTCGAAACCTGAGCGGATGACCAGGTCGTTACCCTCGATATCAAAGGATTCAATCAACTCCTTGCGCCAGTTCATGACGATGTAGCTGGTCTGTTCACCATCATCGACAATGGAAAAACGGCCAGCCACATGCGCAATGTAATATTGATCGGTGCCGGCGCCTCCCGACGCTTTTGCTCTTTCGTGAGAGAGAAATATCTGGTCGTCCCCAGCGCCAGCTTCAATGCTGTCGCTGCCCCGGGATTTGATGATGTTGTTTTGCGCGGAGCCCGTTACCACGCTTGCCGCGCGATGGACTGTCTCAACGTTTTCGATGCTGTCCAGCAAACTGTGCAGGATAGATATCCGGTTATTGTCGGCATCGACATCGCTCGTGATGATCTGCAATGTTCCAGCCAGCAGATCTACGTCATAGCCAGTTCTGTTGGTATTTCGGGAGGAGTAGCTGCCGCCGAGTACCAGTGTGTCATTTCCTGCGCCGCCGCTCAGCGTCGAATGATCTGCGACATGGCGACCCCTTTCAAGGAAGTCCGCTGCGTTCTCAAACAGGAACTGGTCATTTTCTTCGCCGCCCGAAAGTTGTTTTTTTCCTGACTTGTAATGGAAGGTGTTGGGTTTTTTTTCTACCCCTCTGATCGAGTCGTTGCCCTCGCTGATAAACCAGAGAACGTTCTTGCCCTCTGCGGCGACCCCCAACTCCGCGCCGGGTGTATCTTTTGTAACCCCTGCGCGTGCATCAATGATGTCATCAGTGCCTACCACTTCAGGGACATTGACCGATTCCCATGCATCCTGTTTGGTCCACCAGTTTCGTTTCCAGGCCCGAGTTGGTTTCAGGCGCACATCGAACTTGCCGTTGACGATGGCTTCGGTGGTCTCTTTCAAGGGGCCATCGAGCAGCGTTCTGGCGGACTTTTTCAGTTGCAGAGAGTGCTGCAACAGCGTCTTTGCCTTGATATAGCGGTTTTGAACGCTTTGATCGACCTCCATCATGCAGAACGAAAACCAACCGCTACGCCACCGTTCATCGACAGTCAATTCAATGTAGTCATCTATATCGTCAACGATACGCACCGCACCGTAGACCTGTGAGCCGATGGCGAGGATCGCGCCGGCTGCAAGTCCGACAGGGCCGGCAAACGAGAACCCGGCCATCGCGGCGGACCCGAGGATGACAGTCATGGCTGCACTGGTAATGCTCAGGCCAGCGCTGACGTAATGATCCATCGCTTCTTTGCCGGTGGCATTCTGAGCGGCGTTCATCGACCTCACGGCGGTAAAGATGTCGAAGGGCAGCGTCAGCATGCCGCCGACCAACCCTCCCGATCGACCCAATCTGAGTGCAAAGCGGGTTTTGGCGAAGTCCCGATAAGCACTTTGCCCGGCTGTGAGCATCTGCGTGGCTATCTTGCTCACCGCGACATCGGCCGCGATGGAGCCCAGCTCCGATACAATGCCTGCGCTGTTTATCGCTATTTCAGCAGTGTTTTCGGCTTTGATCGCATCGACAACGCCGCGAATTCCCATAAAGATGCCGAAGCCCTGGATGCCCACGCTGGAGCCCAGCGTCGCGTAACTTTTGGTCAATGCGGCCCAGCGGGGATGATGTTTGGGGACGTGCACGTGTTGCAGATCAAGCGACTGTGCGGCACTCAGAAGTTTGACAAGTTTGTCGCGGTAATTGCCGGATACAGTATCTGCAGCACTCTCCCTCAAGAGCCGGGGAGCGGTGAGCGGGCGCTGGCTGGCCATTTCAAACAGGAGCGTGGGCAACAAGTAGCTATCGCTGCCCGTTGAAGTTTTCAGGTAGTGTTCAACTTTATTGGCGTCGAACTGCAGGCTATTGATAAAAGAGCGTTTGGGGCGGCGAAAGAAACTGTTCTCGCCATTCAACGGATGACCATCAATGGTCGCGCCTAATCCGTCGAGTGCAGTACGGGTAATCGAAATGTCGCCAATTTCGAAAGGGCCGAACACTTCGTCCACCATTTGCAACTGACTCGATTTTTCGTTAGTTCGGCTCTGATCAATGGTTGAGGGCTTGTATTCGTTGGCTTCATAGCCCAGATCCATGATTATTACGGTATCGGAAACAGGTTGCAGGTCCGCATGTATTGAAGGGTCGGTTTGTGCTGTTGCTTCGCTTATCAGTGTGGCCATTAGAACTTCCTTGTTCCGGCAATTGTCGTTAAGGCGAAGAATATTACGTTGGCTTTTCCAGAGCTGTATATCGGGGGGTTGTTGCTATCTATTGCATATCAAAGATTGAATGTTGTTCGAGTTGAATTGATTCAAAACAACACATCATCCCGCCCGAGGTCCGTTCCGGCAGGATGATCAATAGTGGCGCTTTTCAGTGGCTGCCAAGCAACGACGCGGCGCCAGCACCACCAAATAGTCCGGCACTGACCCGATTGAACCAACTCTGGCCCTTGCCGCTGCGCAGATAACGTGCGGCGCCATGGGCGCCCAGGCCATAGGCCAGCTTGCAGCACAGATCGAGCACTACCCAGGTCGCGATCATGATCAGCAATTGCGGCAGAAAAGGTTGCTCAGCGCGGAGGAACTGCGGCAGAAACGCGGCGAAAAACAGGATGTCCTTCGGATTGCTCGCACCCAGTACAAAGGCGCGTCCGAACAATGTGCGAAAGCGCGGCACCGGTGCAGCCTCAGGTACTTCGGCGCCCGTCGATGGCTGCCGCGACTGCTGCCAGCTCTGCCAGGCGAGGTAGAACAGGTACAGCGCACCGACTATTTTCAGTGCGCTGAACAACTGCTCCGAAGCCATTAGCAATGCGCCGAGGCCAAGTGCCGACGCGCTGAGCAGGCAGATCGAGGCGATCACGCCACCCAGGAACGCGGGGTACGACCGGCGCAAACCGTAATTCAGACTGTTGCTGATCATCAGCAATGACAGCGGTCCCGGGATCAGGATCACCACCAGCGCAGCGCCACTGAACAGCAGCCAGGTTTCCAGACTCATCGTATTGCTCCTTTGTTGTTATCGGGATGTGCAAAAGCCCCACCGGTGAGGGTGAGGCTGGTTTGAAGCCTGAACCGCGCAGCGTTTACAGGAAGATGAACTTGGCGATGAAGATCGCGCAGAGCACCCACAGGCTGACGGAAATTTCCTTGTACTTGCCGGTGCCAGCCTTCAACGCGACGTAAGTGATGAAGCCCAGCGCGATGCCGTCGGCGACCGAAAAGGTCAGCGGCATCATGATCGCCGTGACGATCGCCGGAATGGCGTCGGTCGCTTCGTCCCATTCGATGTGGGCCATACCGCCCATCATCAACATCGCCACGTAGATCAGTGCACCTGCCGTGGCATAAGCGGGAATCATGCCAGCCAGCGGTGCGAAAAACATGGCCGCTATAAATAGCACACCCACGGTGACGGCGGTAAGACCAGTCCGACCACCAGCGGCTACGCCGGCGGCACTTTCCACGTAACTTGTCACGGGTGGAACCCCCACCACGGCGCCAAATACGCTGGATGCGCTGTCAGCCTTCATGGCTCGGGAAAGATTCTCGATGCGACCGTCAGCGGCGACAAGGTTGGCGCGCTGGGCCACGCCCATCAGCGTACCGGCGGTGTCGAACATGTGCACGAAGAGGAACGCGAGCACCACGCTGATCATGCTGACGTTGAACACGCCGGCGACGTTCATTGCCATCCAGGTCGGTGCCAGGCTCGGCGGCGCGGACATGATGCCCTCGTAGTGCACCAGACCCAGGCCCCAGCCGGCGAGGGTGACGGTGATGATGCTGATCAGGATCGCACCGAACACGCGGTGGTAACTGAGGATCGCGATCATCAGGAAGCAGATCGCAGCGAGCAGCGGGCCAGGTTCACGCAGCGAACCCAGCTTGATCAGCGTCGCCGGGCTGTCGACGACGATACCGGCCGTCTTCAGACCGATCAGGCCCAGAAACAGACCGACACCGGCGCCCATCGCGAACCGCAGGCTGACCGGGATACTGTTGAGCAGCCACTCGCGGATCCGCGAAAAGGTCAGGAACATGAACAGCACGCCCGAGACAAACACCGCGCCGAGGGCGGTTTCCCAGTTGTAGCCCATGGTGCCGACCACGGTGTAGGTGAAGAAGGCGTTGAGGCCCATGCCCGGCGCCAGGCCGACCGGCCAATTGGCATAGAGCCCCATCAACAGGCAACCGAGCGCGGCGGCGATGCAGGTGGCGACGAAGGCCGCACCGTGGTCGATGCCGGCATCGGCCATGATGTTCGGGTTGACGAAAATGATGTAAGCCATGGTGATGAAGGTTGTCAGACCGGCAATCAGCTCGGTCTTCACCGTGGTGCCATGCAAGCTGAGTTTGAACAGACGCTCCAGCAGGCCATTGCGTAATGGCGGCGTGAGCTCGAGCGGCGGTGCTTCGGATTTGCGGCTTTCCACAGCGAGTACTCCTCAAGAGTTTTATTGTTATTTCCAGGGCCGGACCCATGAGGGGTGGCAGCGGCCCTTTGAGGCATACGCGAATTTGTTGACCGTATAGTCAGGAACTCGCACGCAGTGGATTATGCTTTTGTGTACAAATAAAGCAAATATTGTTTTGGTTTTTGTTGCCGATTTTTTTGCCGATAGGGATATATGACTATCAGGATGGCTTCGCGAGCAGGCTCGCTCACACAGGAGAATGCGTTCCAATGTGGGAGCGAGCCTGCTCGCGAAGAGGGCGGTCCTGTCAATCCAGATGCGGCTGATTCCCCCCAAGCGCCAGATTCACCGCCAACCACCCATTCACCGCCGCTTCCCCAGCCTCGGCAAATACCCGCTCGAGCAATTTCACCTGCTCACGGCGCAGCGCTTGCTCGAACTTCGCGCCTTCCGCCGTCAACTCAAGCAGGCGCTTACGCTTGTCCGTCTGCGAAGCGACGCTGTCGACCAGGTGCATCTCCTGCAACTGGCGCAGTGGCATGTTCAGCGCCTGTTTGCTCACGCCGAGTAAAGCGAGCAACTCTTTCACGCTGAGGTTCGGATAGCGCGCGATGAAAAACACGATGCGCTGATGCACCCGCGAGAGGCCGCGACGCTCGAGCATTTCATCAGCCTTGGCAGTGAATGCCTGATAGCCGAAGAAAAACGCTTCCATGGCCTGTTGCTGAGTAGAGGGGTTCTTAAGGTCAAGCATATTGACGTACTCGCTCAAGCTGTCGTAATTTCAGTCAACAAGTTTGACTCATTTCCTGCATGCCTTGCTACGGTGATCTCTATGGCTTTTTCCGAACGTGTCTCGCGCCTGAAAAGTTCTTTGATCCGAGAAATCCTCGCGGCGGCCCAGCGTCCGGAGGTCATGTCGTTCGCCGGCGGTTTGCCCGCTGAGGCGATGTTGCCGAAGGTGGAGTGGGACGAGATGCCGTTATCGCTGGGTCAGTACGGCATGAGCGAAGGCGAGCCGGCCTTGCGCGAAGCTTTGGCGGCAGAGGCGAGGGCGCTGGGCCTCGAGTGCGATGCGAGTCAGGTGCTGGTGGTCAGTGGTTCCCAGCAAACTCTGGATCTGGCGGCAAAACTGTATATCGACAAGGGCACGGAAATTTTGCTGGAGGCGCCGACTTATCTGGCCGCGCTGCAAATTTTCCAGCTGTTCGGCGCCGACTGCCTGACCGTGCCGCAGGAAGCGGACGGCCCCAACCTCGCGCAATTGCGTAATCGTTTAGAACAGCATCGCCCGGCGTTTATCTACCTGATCCCGACGTTCCAGAATCCATCCGCCGTGCGCTACAGCGAGGCCAAGCGCGCAGCGGTTGCGGCATTGCTCGATGAATTTGGCGTCACCCTGATCGAAGACGAGCCATACCGCGAACTGACTTTCGATGGTGGCAGCGCAAAATCGATTGCGGCGCGCCTGAACAAAGCCAGCTGGATCTACACCGGCACCGTGTCGAAAACCTTGCTCCCGGGTTTACGTGTTGGCTACTTGATCGCCAGTGCGGATCTGTTCCCGCACCTGCTCAAGCTCAAGCAATCGGCGGATCTGCACACCAATCGCATCGGTCAGTGGCAGGCGCTGCAATGGATCGGCTCGGAAAAGTATCAACAGCATTTAAGTGAGTTGCGGGATTTCTATCGGCTGCGGCGAGATGCGTTTCAATTGGGGCTGGAAAGCCATTTTGCCGATCTGGCTGACTGGGACATGCCGCAAGGCGGACTGTTCTTCTGGCTGACGCTGAAGCAACCGCTGGATACGCGCACTTTGCTCAATGAGGCGTTGGCCAATGATGTGGCGTTCATGCCCGGTGAGCCGTTCTTTCCCGAGCCGGACAAGCATCATGGGCATTTGCGCCTGAATTTCAGCCACATCGATCCGGCGAGGCTGGATGAAGGGTTGAAGAGATTGGCGGCGGTGGTGCGGCGGGCGCAGATGGAGAGGGCGGCCTGATAAGCAATAAACCGGCTGGAGGGCCGGTTTATCATTGTCTGAGTTTTGTGATGATTTGACGGGCCTCATCGCTGGCAAGCCAGCTCCCACAATTCTTGTCTACAACCTGAGATCAATGTGGGAGCTGGCTTGCCAGCGATGGCGCCATCAGCCACAGCACATCAATGTCAGACTGCAGCAAACCGCTTATCCAGATAATCAATAATCACCTTGGATTCATACATCCAGGTTGTCTGCCCATTCTCATCAATTCGCAGGCAAGGCACTTTGATTCGGCCACCCTGTTCCAGCAGGGTCTGGCGATCCTGCTCGTTGTTCTTCGCGTCTTTCAGCGCCACCGGCACATTCAGGCGATGCAGGGCGCGGCGGGTTTTCACGCAGAACGGGCAGGCGTGAAATTGGTACAGGGTCAGATCTTTCGCGGCAGCGTCGACTTGTGCCTGAGCAGCAGCGGGGCGTTTTGTCTTGCCCGGGCGGGTGATGAAATCGATGAAGATAACCAGTTGGCCGAGGCCGACACGAAGCGCTTTGACGAACACGTTGAAAGCCTCACGGTGCAAATGAAGAAAGGCGCGCAGCTTACCCGATTTTTCACGGGCGAAAAAAAACCGGCGATCAACGCCGGCTCTTTTCTGTTGCGAATTACTTGATGAGGCTGAGGAATTCGCTACGGGTTGCCGCGTTTTCACGGAATTCACCGAGCATCACCGAAGTGATCATCGACGAATTCTGCTTTTCGACGCCGCGCATCATCATGCACATGTGCTTGGCTTCGATCACCACGGCCACGCCCAGCGCGCCGGTGACTTGCTGCACCGCATCGGCGATCTGGCGGCTGAGGTTTTCCTGAATCTGCAGGCGACGGGCGTACATATCGACGATCCGCGCAACCTTCGACAGGCCCAGCACTTTGCCGCTCGGGATATAGGCGACATGCGCCTTGCCGATGAACGGCAGCAAGTGGTGTTCGCACAACGAATACAGCTCGATGTCCTTGACCAGCACCATCTCGCTGTTGTCGGAGCTGAACAGGGCACCATTGGTGACCTCTTCGAGCGTCTGTGCATAACCGCGGCAGAGGTACTGCATGGCTTTGGCGGCACGCTTTGGCGTGTCGAGCAGGCCCTCGCGGGAGACGTCCTCGCCCAATTGGCCGAGAATCGCGGTGTAGTTCTGTTCCAGTGTCACAGGGGCTGATTCCATAAGGGTTTCAGAGGGGTACTGTTTCTGTCTGTACCAATTTTGTACCAATCAAGCTGTTTTCGAGCTTACCGAGTTCACCCCAGTCAGTGCTGGAATTGATCCATCGGGCGTAAGTCGATAGCAACATCTGAACGCTATGACCGAGCTGAGTGGCAATAAACGCAGGGTTCATACCCGCCATGAGGCACATGGTAGCGTATGTGTGTCGGCAGTTGTATTGCCGGCGGGCGCGAATCCCCAATTCGGTCAGTGCAGCCTGGAAGTGTTTGTCGGTCACGCTCGATTGTTGAATGAACTCGAAGTTCTTGGTTGGTGGGAATACGTAGGCTGATTCGGTGCGTTTGCGCCGGCTCTGCGAGGCACGTTGTTGCGCCACTAGCTCGGCTTGCTCGATAGCATGCAGTGCGCGACTGTTGAGCATGACCTGGCGCCCATTGCGGGTTTTGGTACGCTCCTCGATCTTGTAGTCCGCGACGATTCGACACACGTTGACCAGCCGCTTTTCCTTGTCGACCTCTTCCCAGCGCAGCGCCGCGATCTCACTGGGGCGCATGCCGGTGTAGAAGGCGAACTCAAAGTACGCCGCGTAGATCCGCATCGAATGGGTCAGCGTCTTATATAGGTGATCAATGATCTGGTTGGCCTCGCCAACCGTGAACGGATCGATGGGCTTTTTGGCTTTTACCGGTAGCTCGATAGACTCCACCGGGTTACGGTTGATCAGGCCATCTTTTACCGCGGTACCGAACACTGTGGTCAAGCGCTGGATCGCCGCGCGCTTCACACCCGGCGTAGGCCATTCGGTATTGGCCACAACCTTGCGCAGCATCACCGATGTGATGCTGTCGATGGGCAGCATTGCCAGATACGGCATCCAGTACAGATTGAGCGAGCCGAGGTAGTTCTTGCGTGTCCCGGCCACGATCTCGCGACTGTTGAGCCACTCTTGGGCGTACTCCCCGAAACGGGGAGTCGCCGAGTAGTTGGCATAGGTGGAGTTGGGGAACAGTTCAGCGTATCGCTGATCATCCAGCACGCCATGCTTGATCAGGCTGGTTACGTTAGCGCGTAGGTCGGCGGCAGCCTTAATCCCCTTCGGCGTTTGGGGATAGGGGAGGGTTTCGCAACGGCGTTGCCCGTTCCATGTGAAGCGAATGCGGACGGACTGTCCAGCAAATTCAACTCCGGTGGGCAATCCCATTGGCTCTCGAGCCATGCTTCGTATCTCCTCAGGCTATAGTAAATGCGGCTATCGATGGTGTTCCAGACACCTTTGGGAATGACGCCCCTAGCGCGCTTGCCTTGCAGCGCTCGGCGGGTGGTGCCGACCAATTCGGCCATCTTGTCTTCGGGAATCTTGTCCAAGTGATAGGTGGGTAGTGATGAATCGGCAGCTTCCTCAAGGTTCGTATCCCCCTCAGCAAGCTGCGCGGGCGGGCGTCCATGAGCGGTAAGCGCTGCAAGAGGAGTCGCTGCGCGGCGCGGCTTGTGTTGGTGGGGGGGGAAGTGGTTCGGCAGCGGCTTGAGGAGAAGCAGCAATGCCTGCTGCTGCGCAGCAGAGCCTGTTTTTGGAGTGTCGACACGAGTGTTGTCGCAGAACAAAGCGGTCGATAATTGCGCTCTTATTCGAGTCTGCTCGCCGCTTTGCTGTGAGATCCGATAGTGAGTCGGTCCAAAGTACGAAAGCGTGCCGTTCATGCTGCTTCTCCTTCACTTGCTGCGTGCAGACGGCAGGCCATGGCGAGAGCTCGTTCGCGCAAGTCTCTGGTTTCGCGTTCCAGTTTTTTTCCGGTACGGAGTGCGGCGAATGTCTCGGCTGCGATCCTGAGCTTCTCGGCGATATCCAGCAGTTTTTGACGCTCTAATTCGCCGAGGCGCGGATCCTGATCCTTTTGATTGCATCGCTGTACCAGGCGCTGATGGTCTGCCTGGGTGAAATCGAGCTTTGCTCGTAGTTCATGAATGGGCTTGGCGCTTTCGGCGCGCTGAATTTCGTCCCTTTCTTTCAGGCCTGCAAATTTGCCGTCGCAGTGGCCCATCTTGTAACCAGCCCAAATAAGTAGTCCGGCGAAAGCGATCAGGGTGATGAGTGCACCGATTTGTATTGGGGTAATCATGTGGTGTGCTCCGGGGATTGTCGTTGGCTGGTGGTGACAGCCGTCAGTGGTGTGGGGGCGGCATGGCGTTGGCCGTCCTGCTGTCGCTGCATGTCTTCATCAGCCTTGTAGGCGCGGATGTCGATCAGCGAGGCGACGTGACGGATGTGCGCGTACTTCAGGGCCTTGCGGCTGGTGTCCAGCGTAGTGATCGGAAGCTGGATCCGCCCGCTGTTGATCTCCGTCACGAACGACTGCTCGTTGAGGTTGCGAAAGTACTGCTCGCGGACTTTTTCCAGCGGGATCAGAACGTCACCGAAGATTCGGTAGAGCAGTTCAACGGTGGCTGATTCGGGCGCCGGATGCAGGCGAAGCGGATTCTGTGCAGCGTTACTCATGGCCTTGTCGAGCCTCCTTGCGTTGTTGTCGTGCCGGGTGGTTCCAGGCGTTAAGGCAGTGTCGTCTGGTCAGCTCGCGCAGATGTTCGGGCACTTCGAGGAGCGCTGCGTTGCGCTCCTCGCGTGTGCGCATGGCAACGATCTGGCGGGCGTACTCCCTAGGCCACGTCACGGCGATCTGCCGGGATGGCAGGGATCGATGTCCAATTGCTCTGCCAGCCAGTGAATGCCGGCTTGCATGACGCGGGTCGACTGGCTGTACTGCATTCCGCATTTTTCGTCATACCAGGGGCTGTCCTTGACCCGCAGGTAGGCTTTGTCGCGCTTCGGGTCCGCCGGCAGGTTTCCCTTGAGCAAACCTTTTTCCCGCATGAGAGCGATCAGTTTGGGGCGAGTGAGGCCGAGTTGTGTGGCTGCTTGGGCGAGGGTGCGTTCCATATCGTCCTCCTCATGCCGCGTGCGCAGCAGGAGTGGCCGCTGCAGCAAGGTGGTTGATGGACTCAATGAGCCTTGCGTAGATCTCGGCATCGGGGTCGTACAGGGTGAAGCAGCGCGTATGCGGACTCTTGTTGCCGATGCTCAAGATGGCGGTGACGCCGCGGCGTGTATGAGTGCGATGCAGCGCCACATGCAGGGGAAGTTCAAAACCCATGTCGAGGCTCAGCACGCCGCCGGTGTGCACCAGTTCGAACACGCGCTGCTTGTCCTGGACATCAAAACGGCCGTATTGACGATCGGCATGCGGGAGATGCACCAGATCGCTGGAGTTGCTCGTGTCGAACGGACCGTTGGCGATCTCTTCAATGAAGTCGGCCAGCTTGAGGTGCATCTTCTTGGCGTTTGGCAGGGTCAGAGTGTGGCGTTCGCTGCCCAGTTCGACGACAAAAGTGCTTTCCACGGTGCCGCGTTCAGCCTTCAGGCGGAATGCCAGGCATTCACGCTTCGGTGCTGTGCGCAGAATATGGTTGAAGGTCTCGGTCAGGTTGACCTGGGCGTTGAGCAACTGCAGGGTGCGGTTGTCGATCTTGTACTTGATCATGCCGCGTGCCCTCCACCGTTTGGATCGCTAGGAGAGGGCTGGCAGGACTTGGCGACAAGCTTGGGTTTGCTGTTATGAATGATGACCAGACAGCCCGTGATGAGCTGCAGCTGTTCGATCAGTTTGCGATTGCTGACGCATGCCGGATGGACATGCAAGGTTGCGGTGGTGCGCATAGGTATTGCCTCGCTCTGTGGTAAAGAGTGAGGCAAATATCACGTACTGTGCTTGTATGTGTCAACACATAATGTGATTAAAATAGCGCAGCACTGTGTAGAAAGCGTGATGACTTCAATATTCCGCCTACGAGATGTATTTCCTCCACCTCTTGTTCTGCAATGTGAAGAGTATCGTGATCGGTATTGACGCTATCCAACCGGTACATTCCGTCTCGGAGATAAATAAATTCTTTGATCATCGCTTTGCCGGAGGACGTTCGAACTATGACCTCGTCACCGCTACTGAAGCGTTTGTTCGGCTCTATAAGAACGAACTCGCCATTTTTTATGCGGGGCATCAGGCTATCGCCCATGACTCTTATGCCATAGGCATCTGGGTCATCGCTATGTATGTTTAGGTAGCCTTCACCTTGCCCTAGTGGCGGTTCTACCGTGTCGAAGTAGCCCTCATTCCCAAGCTGCGCGTTTGAAAGCACAGGCACCTTTCCATCCTTAGCCCAGCCTACAAGGCTGCTAACAGGTTGGTCTTTGTCTTTTGATCTTCCGTAGTCCCTCACAAGACGGTCTTCAGACCGAATCCGACCTTGAATGGCGTCTGAGTACGACTCAACGTCGGAACGATTTTTTCCTGCTACCAAGTCTGGAAAAGATACTCCCAGTGCTGTCGCTATCTTTTGCAAGTCGTGGAGATTGGGCTGGCGAGCCCCGTTCTCGTAATTACCTATACGTGACTGGGATTCCCAACCGCAAGCGAAGGCAAGGGCTTGTTGGCTCATGCCCTTGGCTTTGCGGTATTGCTTAATACGCTCGCCGAGTGTGTTCATGTGCTTTTTTTACCACGCTATGAAATTATTTATCATCACTTTGCGTGTTGAAATATCTACAATTCGTGATTAAGATGGCTCCGGCTAATTGGAGGGCATCATGAATCTGATCGCTGAACATCGAGAGAAGGCTGGGATCAAGCAAAAGGAACTCGTTGTAGCTCTTGAATGGACTCAGGCACGTATAAGCAATTACGAAGCAGGACGTCGAATCGCAGGGCTTACGGAGTGCAGAGCCATAGTCAGAGCGCTCAATAAGTTAGGAGCGCCGTGCAGTCTTGATGACGTATTTCCTCCGGAAATGGAAGAGTCTCAAGCCGCATAGAAAAAAGGCGACCCAAGGGTCGCCCAGTTTCTCCCGACAGCATCACCACAATGCTATCGGGTCGCGATGTCAGTAGGTGCGCACACCACATGCCGCCGACTTTCATCACGTTTCCAAGGCTCGGAAGCCTTGGTGTTGCTGCCGTTCTTACCACAGAGCTGGCAGCTGTTGCGCCAGGGGGGAACAACGGATTGTTCGCCCCGGCACGGTGCCGGTGTTGGTCTTACGAACCTAGCCGGCTTTGGGCCTCTCCAGACCACGCGGCAAATGTATCACCAACTTCTGTCGCGCGGCACTGGCAACTTTTAGGATTAATGCCATGAGCCGAATTGCTCTCAGTTCTCTGGAACGGGCGCAGCGGGAAATCCTGCCGCTCGATTTAGCGCTGTACCACGCCGCTCGCGATTACCCGGGCGGTGCCGCCGCCATCGCGGCGACGACCGGTCGTAACTCGACCACGCTGCAGCACAAACTGTCGCCGACCCACCCGAGTCACTCCATCAACATTCAGGAGTTTGGCGAGATCCTCGAACTGACCAAGGATCGCCGCATTCTAGATGCGGTGCATGCGCTGGTCGGCGACACGATCTGGCAGGAGCTAGCCGACACCTACACCAACGACATGCCCGAGACCCTCACTACGGGTATCGCCGAATACTTCCGCCAAGTCGCTGATCTGGCCGAGACCTGGGCCAAGAGCATCGGCGACGGTGTCGTCACCGATCAGGAACTCGCGGCGATTCGCCTGCAGGTGTTCCGGGGCATTCAAGGGCTGCTCGGGTTGTTCAACCGCGCCACCTACGTCAACCAGACGACGCGAGGTGCTGACCGTGGCTGACATCGCCGATTTCGCCAACGATCTGGTGCAGGAACGCATCGATCAGGCCATGGCGGCGCGCAGCGCTGCCAAAGCAGAGAGTGCTGCCCATTCCTTGCTGTTCTGTGAAGCGTGTGACGATCCGATTCCGGAAGCTCGTCGTTTGGCTCAGCCGGGTTGCTCTCAGTGCATCAGCTGCCAGTCCCTCTCTGAGCGGGGGATTCAGCATGCTCGATGAGGTATTGGGCCAATTCGCCGATTACGGTCTGGAGCCAGCGCAACCGCTGGTGTTCGGCAAGCTGACCCGCTGCAAGACATCGCAGGACAAGGGCAAGGAAAAGAACGGCTGGTACGTGGTTCACGAGCAGCGCTCGGAGAAGGGCGACACGCTGATCTTCGGCGCCTTCGGTGATTGGCGTTCGGGTGAGACGCAGAAGGTCAAGGTCAAGGCCGGTCGCATGTCGCCGGAAGAGCGCGAAGTGATGCGCGCTCGCCAGGAAGAAGCCAAGCGCCGCGCCGCCGAAATCGCGAGTAACGCTGCGCGGCGGGCCGCGAAAAGGGCGCAGGGTTTGTTTGAGCGCATGCCGACCACCGGGCGCAGCGAATACCTAGACCGCAAGCAGATCGTCGGTATCAAGGTGCGTTACGCGCCGCGCACCGGTGCGGTACTGGTCCCGATGAACAATGCTCGTGATCAGATCATGGGCCTGCAGGTGATCTTCCCGAACAAGCAGGAAGACACCGGCCGCGACAAATCCTACTGGCCTTACGGCATGGCGAAGGAGGGCACCTTCCACCTGCTTGGTCCGCACCCGGTACCGGGCGAACCGGTGCTGGTTTGTGAGGGTTACGCCACCGGCGCCAGCCTGCACATGGCGACCTCGCTCGCTGTGGCCGTAGCCTTCGATGCGGGCAACCTGTTGGCCGTGTGCAAGGTCATGCGCGAGCGCTTCGCCGGTTGCCCGCTGATCATCTGTCGCGATGATGACTGGAAGACCACCAAGCTCAACGGCGATGCGTGGAACCCGGGTGAAGAGAAGGCTAGCAACGCCGCGCTGATAGTCGGTGCCCAGGTCGTTGCGCCGATCTTCTCGATTGAACGTCACGACAAGTGGACCGACTTCAACGACCTGCACGTCGCCGAAGGTTTGGAGGCCGTGCGTCGTCAGGTGCTGGCCGTGGTCCGTCCACCCGCTGCCGGTGGCTGGAAAGATCAACTCGCCCGCAGCGAGAGCGGCGCCCTGATCGCGCACATGCAGAACGTCGAATTGATCCTCGCTCACGACGAACGCTGGGCCGGGGTGATCAGCTACTGCGCCTTCAGCTCGAAGATCGTCAAGCTGCGTGCTGCGCCTTATGGCGGTGGCACCGGCGAGTGGGCCGACATCGACGACGTGCGCGTGATGAAGTGGCTCGCGCAGCAGTACAACCTGCGCGTGAAGTCCTCGCACGTGATCGAGGCGGTGAGTGTGGTCGCACACGACCACGCCTTTCACCCGGTGCGTGAGTACCTGAAAAAACTCGAATGGGATCGTGTGCCGCGCCTAGAGCGTTGGTTGACGGATGTCATGGGGGTGAAGGAAACCGACTACACCTCCAAGGTCGGCAAACGCTGGCTGATCTCGGCCGTGGCACGGGTGATGAAACCCGGCTGCAAGGCGGACTCGGTAATGATCCTCGAAGGTGTGCAAGGCGCCGGTAAGTCCACCGCCATGAGCGTGCTCGGCGGTGAGTGGTTCATGGACACGCCGTTTGCCCTTGGCGACAAGGATGGCTTTCAGGCGATTCGCGGTAAGTGGATTGTCGAGCTCGGCGAGCTGGACAGCTTCAATAAGGCCGAGAGCACCAAGGCCAAGCAGTTCTTCTCGGCGTCGACCGACACCTACCGCGAAAGCTATGGCCGCAGAACCCTGGACGTGCCACGCCAGTGTGTCTTCGTCGGCACCACCAACCAGGACGAGTACCTCAAGGACGCCACCGGCAACCGCCGCTATTGGCCGGTCGCCTGTACCAAGGTCGACGTGCCGTTGCTGCGCGAGATCCGCGACCAGCTGTGGGCCGAAGCGGTTTTCTGCTTCGAGGCCGGCGACCTCTGGTGGGTCACGCGAGAGGAAGCGCCGATGTTCAGCGAGGAGCAGGACGAACGTTTTGTGGTGGACGAATGGGAGACGCCTATCCTGACCTGGCTCGAAGAGTCGCAGATCGGCGAGACCACCACCGGCAGCGAGGTAATGAGTCAAGCACTCAAGCTCGACCCAGGGCATTGGGGCAAGCCCGAGCAGATGCGCGTCGGCGCAATCCTGCACCGGCTCGGCTGGCGACGCTTCCGTCTGGGCGCGTTGAACAAGAGCGGTCAGCGGCCATGGGCGTACAAGAAGCCCGAGCACTGGGGCAGGGCGTCTGCGCTGCAACGGGACGAGTTCGAGGAGCCATGCTTCGATGATTAAGGCAATCGATATGGCCCTCAAACAATGGGCGCAGGAGCTGCACAGCGACGAGGTGGCTGCCGGTTACTCGGGCGGCAATATGGTCGCGATGATGATGGAGAGTGGTGGCCAGCTGGTGCGCGGTAGACGCGGGAGCCGGGTGCCGCTCGAGGCGTCTTTGGACATTGAGCGCATCGTCAAGAAACGCCTCGACCCCGAGCTGATGATGGTGGTGCAGGTGCATTACTTCCAGCCTGATGCGCCCTTGGCGGCACGTCTGACGCGCAGTGGCTGCACACGCAACGTTTACTACCAGCGCCTGCATGACGCCCACATCGTGGTCGAGCACTTCCTCCTGGGGGAAGCGGCTTGATCGTGGGCATCCCTCTGGCTCACACCGTCCCACCGGCCTGCCTCCGTCCCACTGCTTTTTGCAGTGGTGGGACGGGCGCAGGCCGCGTCGTTGTTGGGCTGTCCCACCGTCCCATCTTTTTCATGCCTCCCGCCCGTGTGTGCATAGCGGGTATAGGTACGCGCGTTTACGCGCACGCGTGCTTTTTTAAATTTCTTTCTATACACGAGAAAGAAGAGATAAAAGTAGGACGGTGGGGCAAAGCCCGAATCTGCGGGTCTTTCAGACGTCCCACCTTGTTTTGGAGAGGTGGGACGCATGGGACGGCGCTAAAACAGCAGAAGCAAAAGCCAGCCGGGTTGAGATATTCACCGACATTCGCCAGCCGTTCACCGGACGTAAGCTACACATTCACCGGATGGCATTAAACCGGTCTTGCTGCCACCAGAATCAACCTGTAAAAAGGGGCCATCTTCGATGGGTGCGACCGCAAAGCGCGGCAGGCCACCCACCACCTGACCCGGCCATGGCGCCGGGTCTTTTTGTTTAAGGGGCAGGGCCATGACGAACGAGCAACAGGCACTGGCAGAGATGCCGATCGGGTTGGTGATTGCCCTGTCATTGGTGGGCGGTGTGTCCGGCGAGATGTGGCGCGCTGACAAGGACGGAGCATGAGGTTGGGCGTTACTGCGCCGGCTAGCACTTCGCTCCGGTGCCTGCATCGTGTGCGGCGTGTCGGCGATGATGTTGCTGTTCGGTGCGGGCCTGTCGATCTGGACAGCGGGCGCCCTGGGTTGCCTGACCGCGATGGCCAGCGCCGATGTCGCCATCGGCTTGTACGAGCGCTGGGTGGCCAAGCGGCTGGACCTGAGCAAGGCCGAGCCGAAGGCATGAGCCGGGCAGGCCGGGTAGGGCGCCGATTTTTACGGGTCCTCCCTGAGGGCCGCCCCCTACACGGGTTATCGAACTCGCGGAATCTCTCTAGCTGAAACCCTTGCAGGGATGTCCGTCTTTCCAATTGGAAGACGGGTCTCAGCACTGATAACGATCACGGATGTGCTGGTTGTAGTAGGCGCCTTTGGACACCGCGGCCATCAAGCCGTTGTGTATGGCCGATGGGACGCCGCAGAAATCGTAAGAGTGACCCTGTTCAAAGCGGATCCTCATTCGTCTCGTTGCTGGGTCGTAGCCAACGGCGGTCATTGCGCTGGAACGCACGGCAATCATGTCCATGACATCTCTCCCTCTGACGGATCGTCCACTGATGCTAGTCGAGCGAGGCGGATCTGCAGCCAGGCCACCGAAAAGTCGCCGGGGACCCTGAGGACTTTCGAAGGACACGGGGTCGGAAACCCGCGGGATCGTGTTAGTGGGAGGTCTGCCAGCTTACTGAAATTTCAAACCACTGAAATCTTGAAAAGATTCATTGAAAAGCCGCTGAAAAGGAGGGCTTATGAGCACAGCTACCTACCTGTCAAAGAGCGCCTTCGCTGCGCACATCGGCCGATCACCGAGCTACATCACCTGGCTGAAAGAGAATGGCCGACTGGTCCTGTCGCCCAACGGCAAGCAGGTGGACGTGTTGGCCACTGAGGCGTTGATCCGCGAGACCTCCGACCCGAGCAAGGCTGCCGTCGCTGCTCGCCACCAACAGGATCGGCTTCAGCGTGACGTGTACAGACATGTCGCAGCTCAATCCGAGCCGACAAACATGGCTGCGCCGCCGCCCGCTGATCCTGCGCAAGGGCAGACTCCGGACTTTCAGAAAGCACGAGCGCATCGAGAGCATTATCTGGCGCGCATGGCAGAGATGGAGTTTCGCAAGGCGCAGGGGGAGTTGGTGGAGATCAGCTTTGTGCAGAAGGCCGCGTATGAGACGGCGCGTTCACTCAATCAATCGCTTATGAGCATGTCGCCGCAGTTGGCGCCTCAGCTCGCTGCGCTATCGGACGCATGGGAAGTAGAGCGACAGCTGACTGCTGCGCTGCGCCAACGACTTAACGAGGCAGCTCAAGTATCTAGCGACGACTTCGGATTTGCGCTGGATCAGTACTAACCGTTGAAATTCATCAATGGTCATTGGCTGACAGCATCGATCGGGGTGGCCTCCTTTCGGTTAAGAGTGGTAACCGCAACGCGATGCTAATTTCTGGATATGACTATTAAGCCATTGGCAACGTGCGGCTCCTACAGACGTGCGCAACGTGATTGCCACATCTAAATGCAGTACGAAAATTTCGACAGCGGCGGCGCTCTCGGCTAGTTTTCGAGATAATGGTATAGCGAAAGAATATAAGTTGTAGTGTGTTTAGCTGCTAAGAATAAACTTGCCTATGCCGAACGGTAACTTGATAGAAGCGACGTGAAATATGTCGCTCCCGTAAAGCGCAAAGTTGCGAAGGAGATGCGATGAGCATCGTTGACGACCTGAAGGGCCAGATCAGCAAGAACCGCATCATCTTCGATAAGGCAGAATTGAAGGATCAACTTCTAGGTGAAGATGTAACTGAGGAGTTGCAAGCTTTAGTTCACCATCTCTCTACCCTCGAAAAGCTTCGTCTCAGCTCTATCATTAGGGAGGAAGGGCATCACGGCTCTGGGCGGGCTTTCGATATCGGCAATGAGGAGATCGCAAGAACGATCCTGCCGAAGGTGGCGTCCGTCGCGGAAGTTACACGATGGAAGATCGACGAGATCATCTTTGACGCTAGCAAGGCGGATTCCAGTTATGACCGCAATAAGTGGAACTTCGACATTGGCGTAAAGCACAATTTTGATGATGCCACACTAAATGCACATAGTGACCATATCCATTTTTCTTTAAAAGCGCCGGCAAATCCGACTAAAACGAGGGCTCTGGTCCGCGCGCTGCGGCCACTGGGTCATGCATCAACCGCCACAGCAGCGCCACCAACAAGGGCGGGTGGGCTGATGCTGTTGGATTTCCGGACCTATCCTGATAACTACGTGATGCCTGCCGACTTCGCGATCGCTGGGGTCGGATTCGAATCCATCAGTGGTAATGGGCGACTAATGGTGAACAACACCGCCAATGATCGCGGCCTGCAGTTCGACGCGTCCGGATTGCGGGTTGTGTTGTGTCGACCAGTTAATGGATTGCTACTGAATGCCGGAGGCTTTGCAGGGGCTATCACTGTTACAGCACTAGATTCGTCAGGAGCTGTTATTCACCAGCAGGTGATCAAACCGGCGAACGTCTTGATACGCATCCTGTTGAATGCGCCAAATATGCGTACCCTAGAGTTCACTGGCGGCGGCGGGGAAGGGATTCTTGTGGAAATAGTCCTACCCGACTGAGTCTGCAATGTGCCAAGGGCGCTATACGTCCAGTACGACGCGGTTTGGGGCGAATTCGATGGTGGATCAACCAAACATAGTCTTTCTAATAGGGAGGAATATCCGAAGCAGTCTTCACACGCTATTTTCTGGAAAGAGCCTGTGCATTGATTTATACCTTGCCAGAACGATTGAGGTCACCTTCGGTTTTCCAGGATGCACTGAACCAATGTGCTCATGAGCAAGCTTAGTAAGACTTTTCTGGGGGGCGCGTTGCTCCAGTTGTTACAAGTTGAAGCCAAGAACATTCACTTCTAGTAGCAGAGTGGCGCATCTGGAGTTTAACTATATGTGTTGGTCATGCGGTTGTGGGTCGCGATGTCTACCCAGCGCGTTGTTAGTCTCGGGAAATTGGTAGTTCTTAAGTTGGCTGAGCACTGAACCAAGCAGAGCTTACGAAGCGCAACCGGATTTTTCGCATGGAGCATAGGGGAATGAATCATGTTCAGAGCATTCTGCGGTTCCGTGCTAACGGTCTGTCTGTGTAGTTGTGTGTGTTTTCCGACCGATTACGTTGTGCAGAAGGATGGGGAGGAAGTAGCGGTCTACAAGCCCGGTACGCTTTTCAAGCAAGTCGATAGAGCAAAAGAAGTGTGGATAAAAATCCCCATGGTTCGCGTCGAAGGTTGTTCGGATGGGAGGTTTGAATTCAATCATAGGCCTTCAAAAGTAAGCTGGTCTTTGAAGACTGAGTGGTTCGGGGAAACGACGGTCCGTTTTAGGCCTGAGGACTTAAAAGATATTGCTGCGAACAAGCGACCCCATACCCTTCTGCATGATGCTACTGCTACTAGCACTAATGGGTGTAGGTTGGTGCTCGGGCCGGATTCGTCTGCTATACCCAAAGCTGCCAGCTCAGAAATTAACTTTCCACGCCAGCTACTGGACATTCTTGTCGCCGAGCGCTTGCCCACCACCGCTACATCCTCATGGATTGACCAGTACGATTTCGATAAAACGACGCACTCGATCAATATCGTGCCCGGCATGCGCATCAGGATTAATCCTGAGCTGCCGCTCACCGCAGATTCGAGCAACGCGGCGGAGCCTCATCCTGGAGTCTTGGCGGCACCGATCTATCTAGAACTGGCTTCAGCCGGACCAGAAGATCCGGGTAGAGGCCAGTGGTCCAAGTTCTTGAAGTCCTTAGGGTTCAACCAACCGGACAGTGCGAGATTATTGGGAACACATCCGTCTTGGCGCTCCGTGAGCGGTTGGAACGATCTGGATTCGCAGGCCCGCTTCTGGCGTCTGTTCGTGCCCGATCGAATGAGCAAACCGGAAATTGTTACTCCGGTGGTGCCTTGCGACACGGATTGCGTCAATACGAGCTTGATCGATGTCCAGCCGCCGTTGCTCAAGGGAGATACACCAGAGCAACGCGAGCCAAGTTCTCCAAGAACCAAGTTGCAGGTAGCGAGTGCGCCCCTCATACAGGAAACATTTTGGAGTGACTTGGATGGATATCCTGGCTTCACTCTCGTTGGTTCAGCTACTAGGGCCAAGCTCGAAGAAATGCTTCGAACAATGGAAGGCAACATTGGAGCGCATGGCCCGAATTTGACGAAAGCATGTAATGGTGCTGTCGGAGCGGTCGATTGCATCGTATTTCGATACCGGGCCGTGATTTCCCTCGAGATCCCCGTACTTGTGAATAGGGAAATGGTCTGGATCGAACCCGGCACGACAGTATTCGATTTACTCCAGCATTTTTCCACTGGGCAGCTTCAAGGACACTTCAGCTCACCTTTGGCAGGAAAAGACAACGAACAGGATCGCAAGGATATCTTGGAGACTTTGATGAGGCTGCGTCGGGACCAGCATTGGGAAAGAGCCTCCAAGGATCTCACATTGAGGCGTCGGTTCGAAGGTGATCTCGTGCAGGTGAGTGCAACGTCCAAATCGAATGCGGCGTTGTTGGAAGTTGTTCTTCAGACGGGGGATGAAATCACATGGTCACGCTGACACGTCCACCTGGATCTGGAATCCACCAATCGTTTCCCGAAGTTGCTGCTCGCGCACGCTTTTGTTATTGGGCTAAAGATGCTGCAGCGACCCCCGTCACCCTCGCCAAAGCCTGGACTGACGGAGGCGTTTTTGTCATCGCGCCTGGAGATGAGGACGAGGCGGACATCTTGCAATTTGCTCGAAATATTTGGGATCTTTATGGCTTGGCAGGTTGCAAGCTTATAGCGTGGAAAAAAGGTCACCAATCCCCGCCGCCCTATCTGCGGTTCAATGTTGACTCGACTTTCCAAGATGGCAACTGGGGCTCGGGCTTACTTCAATACACCATAGGTACGAACGCTTCAGATAGGAAAAATCTGTTTCTGCTTCCTTCGAAGGGAGTCTCATTTTCAGGGCAGATAACCTCATCCGGCCTGCGTTTTGTATCGCCTGATGACAGCAAACCACCCTTCATCGTCATGATGGGTGGCTTTCCGATGGAGTTGGAGTGGCAGCGTCCTACAGGTCAATTGGCATCAGTCATGGAGCTGCTTGTCACGGACCAATCGGATGAGAGCGGCTCATGGCGATTTCAAGTCCGATCAACTGCAACGCGCAAGTTCCTGCGGGCATCGCCTCCGCTCATCAGGTACATGGATGCGAGGTTGGATATCCCGCCATATCCATGTTTCGACCTGGATGCGAGGGGAAGCGAATTGGAAAAGACTTCCCTTGCCGCGCTGGTCCATCCCTACGTGCTGGATAAATCTCATACACGCTTCACTCTGAGTAAGGACACAGCGCTCGCTTCGCATTTTCTCGATACCGCCGGCCGCCAGGTTGAGTTGTTGACGAGGACCAGCGCCTGTTTCCGACTCTTGCGAAATCCGCCAAATACGGGCTCCGAAATGCACATGAGCCCAGTTGGTGAGTTTGGCCTTGTCTTCAAAAAGACCCGTGGCGGTACCGTTAACGGGAAGGGTGCCGAGGTCATGGAAGTCATGACCGGATTGACCGGAACGGAATTTGTGCTGTTCGGCGACGGAAACAATGAGCTCCCCAGCAGTATACGATTTGTCACAGACTGTCCGGCGTTTCTGCCTTCAGGACAGTCGGAGCTTAACCGTGCCGCACTGACCGCCTGGGTGGTTCCCTGCGGCGACGGCGCTTCGTCGTACGACTATGTGTCCCAGTCGGAGGAGGCACCGCTGTTCGCGCTCAAGGATGTCAAAGATAACAGGAACATGCTGACGGGCTTGCGCGATGTGCCCGGCATGGAGTTCGATCCCGCACCGACCTCGGTAAGCCTGCTGGACCCTAAAGATCTACAAAAAAGCGCTGCGATGCCCTGGGTCCCAGTCCGCACGCTGAACACCGATGGTTTTGCGGCAACACGTAGTTTCGAAAAACGTGTTCTTGGCCGGACTCGTCGCAGGATTGCGGCGCTGGCCCGTGTTCCCCTACTGATGCTGCTGGCCGAAAGCGCTCCTCCGCTGAGATGGGTGGTCATGCCGCAGGGGTTTTCAGTAGCGCTAGATCCGTCCAACAAATGGAAGGAGGTGGTTTTTGCGGTTGCCGTGGGCGATCTCAAGGCGACCCTGACTTTGCACAGGCCGCAAAAGGATGGCTTGGATGTGGAGCGGTGGCCAATCGAGGAATCACTTGCTAGGTCTTCTACATTCCTAGTTGCCACGCGCTTTCCAGCGAGCATGCCAAGCCTGGACGGGAGCAATGGACCCGACACACCCTTCGAGGCGGAATTCGAAGTCGCCAAGTGGAAAGTCAAGGTGGATTTCGCTGGCAGCAAAGTGACGAGAGACCGTTTTGCGGAGCCCCTAGTGGTCATCAAGCTCGGTGGGGCCAAGTCAGTGGTCGATCTGATGTCTACCACCTCCAACTGGAGCCTTCCCGAAGTCTTCAATGCGACCCCTGCTGTTGCCGCCAAAGAACTGAAAAAATCTGTGGAAGGCATTAAGTTGCTGGCCGACGGCATCACGCCTCTTTTCGAGGGCGGCTTGCGTATCACGGATCAGGCGCGTGACTCATACGGGATCTTGCGCGAGAAACTCATGGACCCTGAATGGAACGGCGTGGTGGTGTTCAATGCCACGAGCGGGGTCAACGATCTGCCGGAAGATGTAGCGGTGCTCTCTGGGGGGCTGTCCGAGAAAGTGGAAACGGAGGGATTCTGGGTTCCATGTCTGGGCATTGACCTCGCAAAGGTTCAGGAGAGTTCCGGTGGCGCTCGTGCCGATGCACCAGTTCAGGCGCCTTCGGTTTTTGCTGGCATCCACTATTTCGATAAAGACGACCTTGAAACGGATGACCATGCGTTTGGTATGAAGCTCAAGAACTTGGATGTGACGCTCAACAACTCGGCGCTGCAGATGTTTGTGGCCAAGGCGCAATTGCGGGTCAGCACCTTGATGGGCGTCGAAGCGAGCAATACGTCCACCCAAGACGGTAAAAATCGGCTCATTCGCATTGAGGGCAGCTACCAAGGGAAGTCCCCCGAGGGCAAGCCACAGTATCTGATAAGGGCTCTGGGAGAGCAGACGGTCGCGATGCAGACTAAGGACGTGATCGACCGCATCCAGATCACGCGCCTCGAACTGGGCTCGCGAAAGGAGCAGGGTACCGTCCATGGCAGGATCGGCATGTGGGGAGAAATTACGTTCGGCTCATCTATAGAAGAAGCCACCGGCGCCAAATCGGTGAGTTTCGAGAACCTGTCCATCTCCATGGTCAAACCTAAGTACGAGGGCGCGTCGTTCAAGTTCGATGCGGGACATGTGGCGGTCGATTGGGAAAAACCAGCTAGTGGCCCGGGCTGGCTCAAGGAGTTTCCAATCAAACTTTCCGGTTTTCGCTGGGGTGGTGCGGACTTTGCGCTACCGTCAGGGTTGTGGCCAAAAGAAATGGAACTACCAGAGTTCGGCTTCGCCAAGTTCGATTTTAGCAAACTGATGCCCAGCCTGCCGACAGGCGTCGGATTCGACTTTGGGTTGGAGTTCGACATAGACCTGGGTAGCTTTGGCAGCATGACCGATGCAACCAGGTTGCTGCGGTCCAAGGTGTTGTTCGGGTGGCTTGGCTTCGGGCGCCGCGATTTTGGCGCATTCTCTATCGGGTTCAAGTTTGAGGGAGGCTCGGGGCCTCTGGACATCGGCATCCAGGGCGTCTTGAGGCTGCGGGCAAAAAAAGTCATTCTGCGGCAATACGCCAGTGGAAAGTTGCTGGGAATCGGCTTGATCGAGCCACAGCTCGACGCATTCGGCTACCAGATACCCGAAAACCCGGTCAACCTGGAGATGGCCGTGGTGATCGAGACCGGCTCTCCAAACAATATGCCGACATGGGTCGTCGCATTGGGCGACGGTGCGTCGGCGGGTCCTATCGAACTGGACTACCTGGCATTCGGACAAAACGTTCGGATGCTTGATCCCGGAAATCTTGCGAGCGTGCAGTCGGCCAGTGATGCGGTTACCAAATCTAAAGCCTGGCTGAAGGAGAAGTTCGAGACGGAGAGGCTTGACGAGCTGCGGCCCAAGGTGCCGTCGGGCAAATGGAATCTGGTGGCAAGCGGACAGATCAAGTCCAACGTCGCCGATTTCAAACTGGCTTTCCTAGACGATATCTCGGTTTACGGTCTGCGCGTGGACGCACCTATCCAGTCGTCCTGGATCGGCCTCGACATACTCTACAAGAAGATTGAGGACGACCTCGGCGTATTCTCTATCGAGGTCGACCTCAAGGGGCTACGCAACATTGAACTGGGTGTGGGTAGCTTGACGCTGCCCATGTTTGGATTCGAGAAGTATTCCAACGGCGACTGGGCTTTCAACTTCGGTTTCCTAGGTAACGACTTCAGCAAGGCCGGCACATTCCAGATGCTGCCGTTCTTGGGGTCGGCGTCGCTGAAGCTGGGGCAACTGTCCGGCCGCTCTAGCCAATTCCTGGCCGCCGGTGCGTCCAGCAAATTGCTTGAGCGATACAGAAGATTGGATCTACAGCCCGTCTACGAAATGCAAACCGCCTTTCGTTTCGGTTTCGGCAAGCAGATTCAGCAAGGCATCCTGTCCGCCGGTGCGTCTCTGACGATCTATGGAGTCTTCCAAGGCGCATTGGGGAAGGCGACAAGGTCGCAGTCGGCCGGCATGCAGTACATCAAGATCGCAGGTGCGGCGGGCATCTTGCTAGAAGTCTTCGGCGAAGTGAACTTTGCGGTGATCAGCGCAGCTGTCTGCATCCGCGCTTGGATCGAAACGGGTGTTATCGCCGAGACCTGGGAAGATATCGCGATCTATGCTGAAGTCGGTGTCAGCGTCTACGTGCGTTTCGTTGTCGCGCGTTTTCGGGTTTTTGGCAGAAGCATAGAGATCGCCATTCATTTTTCCTTCGCGACCAAGCTCAGGATCGGCACGACATTGCCGATGCGTATCGGGGGAGCCGATCCCGAGGCAATTAGCCTGGCTCTAGCGCAACCGGTCGAGACTTGGCCCGACCCGCTCAGTTGGATCCCGGAGAAGATCGGTCTCAACAAAAAGCTGTCCCTGCCCCTTATGGTCAGTCTGGACGCACATCTGGATGACGCGGGCCGGCCGGTGCTCAGTCCGGTGCTCGCTTTTGTCAATCCGTACCCTCAAGGCTTGCCCCCACTGCCTGGCGAGTCGGTCGCCGACCTAGTCATTGCTGCGTTCACGTGGGCGGTTCGCCTAAGTCTGGGGCTGGCCGGCGTCGATCCAGCCAAGGTCACGCAGGCCCAGCTGCGCCGTCTGCAGCGCCAGATGCGCAGCCCCGAAGGCCTGAGTGCGTCTCGCTGGCGCGTCAAGACGCTTACCGGCTCTATGAACCGAGCTCTCGATGAAGTCGAGATCCGCGATTTTTTCAACAAGAACGTGCAGTTCATATTGATGGTTTCCGACGACGCCAAGTCGCAACTGCTGAACCGAATACGTTCCGACAGCGATGCGCGGCTGCTCGCGGAAAACGTGATGCAGGGCATTCCGATGCCGTGGCTTAAGGAGTTGCGGTTGTCCGGTGATGGGGGCAAGCGCACTATCAGGGCCTTTGCGGATACCAAATACCTAGTGATCGATGAGGCGTGGGAGGCTACGGCCCGCGAGGCCGGCGTCAAAGGGCGGCCTGAGTTTGATGCGTTGGATCCTTCGCGAAATGCTGCGATCGCCGTTGGCGCACTCGCGAGCGTTCCCAGTGGAAAATTGCGGTCGCTGCTTGATGTGGTGCTGGAGGACTGGTTCGTCGCCATGGTGGAAGGTGCCATCCACAGAGCCATCGGCGTCTTCGACAGCGAGAAGACAGAGATAAAGGAATTGGACTTTCCCGTGCTGATCAAGGCATTGCGCACTGTGCCGGACGCCGCGGTAGCCTCGCCCGCTGTCGAGGTTGCACAGCACGCGGCCGCGGTGCTCGTTCACGCACAACGCTTGCCGGTGGCTGGCGGCTGGACCAGCCTTCCGTCCATGGCCGGGCTGGATGTGCCATTTGGGCCCGACGGCGTTCAGGAGACCGACACCGCGGTCTTCGTGGACTCGCAGGTTGCTTGGATTTCAGATTCCGTCACTGTGACTTTCGAAGCCGGCATCGATGGCCGCAAGGCGTTCGCGGCCCTTCAGGGCGCGTCGGCCGAAATCAAGACGGCTGGTGTGGAACTGACAATCGAGCAGACTCGGATGACCAGAACGAAAGAAGCAGCCTTCGTCGCAGCGTTGGGCTTGGCCAAGGATGATGGCAAAAAACGCCTTGGCGCGGTCTATGAAGTGCCGGGCGCGCTGCGGCAGCTACAAAAGCGCGAACCGGGCTCTCCGCCGACCAAGGCCTTGGCTTGGAAGTTCTCGGGTATGGGCTCGGAGGCCGACAAGCGCGATCTCATGAGCGAAGGACATGAACAACTGGACGCCAATGCGCTACCTATGAATGACTTGTTCGTTGGTGGCACCTTCAGATTCAAATTACGCCGCCTCTACCATCAGACGCCTACCGGTAATTCGGCCCCATCCGACGCGGCCCAGCAGCCTGGCTCCTTGCGCGGCATCTACGGCCTTGCCGGTGGCGGCGAATCTGCCAGGCTTGTTCTCAGTTCTTGGATGAACGAGCTATCGGATCTCGAGCCCCAGCAATTTGTCTTGCTATGGAACCCCGTGTGCGATGGGAAGGTGCCTGACCCGCGTGATCCGAAGGCCATGCACCGCCTCGTCGAGGACGGTGTGCGCTTCTTCGCGACCAATCTTTCGACCGAAGCCAATCCGGATGCGGCCGCGATGGTGAGAGGGGCGCGCGCGGACGCGTCGACGATCGCGGAGATTTCAAACACGGAAGCTGTCCGCGACTTTCTCTGGAAGGCCACGCTGGTCAACAGCGAAGGCTTTTATGTCCATGTCGACGCTGCACAATCGCCGCAACTGGTGGCGGAGATCGAGTCGCTGCTGGACAAAACCGGTTCGGTCGATCTCCCGCTGCTGTGGCTGCGGTCCGCATTTGAAAGCGGCAGTGGCCAAGGAAAGCTGCATCCATATGAGAGCTATCTATTCGTCAAAAGGGTGCTGCCCGAAAAGTCCACCGTGGTGGTGGAGATCGAAGGCCAGATGGAACTGGCCAACAGTGTGCCCCCGGGTTTTATCAAACTGTCGGTTCAGAGGGACAATCCCGCTGTCAACCCCGCCGCTAAGGCTCTCGGCGACGACGCTCGCGAGTTCTATTCGCGCTATGCTTTCCTCGAGTGGGGCATCAATGGAGACAAGTTTCCGACCATCATCACGCTGCAGCCGGATGAGAGTTCGCCGGCTCCGGTGGACGAACCCGAGGGGTTAGACAAGAGCCAAATCCTAGCGGTGCAGCAGCCACCAAAATTTGCGCACACACTTCTCTTGCCGCTGCTACAGCTGGCCAAGGTTAATCGCAATCCCGACGGTACTCTGAAGGATTCGCAAGCGCGCAACCCGTTTGCTGCCATCGGTGTAGATATACAGCGGGATGCCAGTTTCTGCCTGCGCGATGAAAGCGGACATCGCTTTCCCTTTGAGGTGCGGCTGAATTTCCCTTCTGCGATTCGGCAGTTGTATTCCGATTCGCTCCAACGCTTGGATGCCTACCCCGGCGTCGCGTTGAAATGGAGCGCTTCGGCAAGCGGCGCGGCTTGTAGCCTGAGACTGTCGCTGACTTGGTCCATGAAGCTAGACGAGCTGAAAAAGCTGCCGGAAGACCGCCGTGCCGGCTTGGTCAAGCAGTTTGTACGCCTTGGCTGGGTGGTGCGCGGACCCGCAACTAAGGTCTTTGGCCGCGCGATGCTAGGCTCTCATGAGCTGGTGCTCGACACATCGCCCAAGGACCTGGCAGGTGACATCGCCCAGTTTGCAGCGAAGGTGGCAAGTCTGTTGCAGGCGCCTCCCACTGACTCGAGGGACTCCGAGGTCAACATGCCGCCCTTGGTTGCGACCTTCGAGATGAAACCCGCCGAGTTCAAGCGTGTTCTGCAGGATGGCGCGGACGTCCAGCTTTTCCGTGTGGAAGTCGTGATCGAGCGTGACCCCTTGTATTGCGATGATGATCTCGTCAAGCATGATGCGACTATCCAGATCAGTACCAGCGCCGCGTTGCCGGACGTTAAAGAAGGTACTCGTCAGCAGTGGGCTGATTTCGCAAATAACTTTGAAGCCGCCGTCAAGGACGGCAACCAACCGGCCGCACTGTTGTTGCTGCTGCAGGACAGCACCTCAGACCAAAGCTGCTGGTTAACGCAGCCGGCGTCCTTGACGAACCCATTGGGTGCGAAACGTGCCATTCTTTCTTACGCACCAAAACCCCTTGCCATGGAGTTCGCCACTGGTGAGGCGCGCCTACTAGGTCCCGACGGATTGCCGCCAGTCACGCTCCAAACCAAGCCGGTCAATGAGGTGGATCTCGACGAGATGGCACACCGAAGTCTGGATGTGATGGAGGCCATCCTCGCACCCGCCGTTGCTGCCCGTATGTGCATTGCATCACCGGTCAGCTTCGACCGTATCGTCCGGGCCAAAAAGCGCATCGCGCAATGGTTCTCGCAACAGCTGCGTCCTATCGAAAAGGCCAACTCGCAAGCGGTGTGTCCCGATGTCGTCAAGACGAAGTTCGCCAACATGGCGCTGGCGGACTTGCGCCACGTCTACCGCATTGGCGCAGTTTGCGATCTACAGCGTGTTGACGTGAATGGGACGGAGCCCGCCTCCAAGGTCTACGGGGATTTGGAGTTGCTCAACCCCATCTCAGACGCTTTCGAGTTCACAAAATTCCGCCTGCCAACACGCGATGCGGCATCCGCTCCGCTGGTTGTCTTCTGGAAAGGATCGCGGCGGATTGCCAGCGTTGAGGGCTCCCAGCTGAATTTCGCGCCGCGTTATATTGAAGTCAAATGGACTGAGGGCAATGGTGGCATCGGCGACTACATCCCGTCACGCTGGTTCGAATTGTTGAGCGCAATGGCCACGCAGCCTAGACCCATCCAACTGGCCGACGGCGTCAGCATTCCATTGCCGCTGCGCCAGCTTCCCAAGCCTGCCCATATTTATGGGCAGGATGGTACTGCAACACATGGTGCACCCAAGACCTTGACTCAAGCCAGAGCTTGGAAGTATCGGTTGAACTGTGCGGTTCCGGGCGAAGAGCAGGATAAGGTCACTTTCTCGGTCCACTACCAGGCTGGCCCAGCGATGACTCTTTTCAGAACCTCCAGCCGGAATCTTTTCGACGTGTTGGTGACTTTCGAACACTACTCGGCCTTATTGGCATCCAGCATGTCGCAAGTGCAGAAATGGGACATCGCTACCGCGGCCGATGCTCCCGTCGAGGAATGCGAGCGACTAGCCAATTTTGTGGAAGACCTTGCGAGAGGATTTGAAGAGCATGTTCATTATGTGTCTGTGAAAAAGCTGAGTGAACCTCAGGTTGATATTTTCACCTCTTCCATCGTACGTGTGCAGCAGATGTATGGCTTGGCCAGCGACGGCCGTGCCCAGCGGGACCGCATTGGGTTTTGCACCAAGATGGCGGCGGACGGAAACCCCAAACGCACGGCGATGGTTGAGCTCGTCGATTCGACCCGGTTGCTCGTCGGTGGGATACCCGCGGACGTGAAAGCCCAATCCAGTGCTCCCATCGTGGGGCCGGCTATCGGGAAGGAGGGTTACAGTGAATACTATGCGAGTGAAGAAGCCGTCACCGGCCTGGCCGGTTTGTCGGGCAGGCGTCTCACGCTGGATGGACTGGATCTGTTCCTCCATGCAACCGTGGTCCCAGAGATCTTCACCAAGCGCAACGAGAAGCTGGGCAAGGTGCTGGTGTCGAAGGAATTTGTCTACACCACAAGCGTGTCGAGCAGCACGCGCCTGGTTCCAAAGCTCCGTGCCGCGGGTCGTATCGCGCTTGCGGGACGCAAGACCCTGAAAGAGCACTTCTCGGCCATGGCTGCGGAGCTGTTCGACGGGGCGGTGCAGCCTTTGTCGGTTGACGCGGTCGCTAAGCTGCGTACTCCTTTTCGAGAGGGACAGCCAGAGCAGTACACCTATCCCGTTGGGGCGATGAAGGGATGCAGTGCCCGCCCTGGCGAGTGGACAGCTCTCTTTGAACAATGGTCCGCGCCGGTGCAGGTGGAGGTGTCCGCCAAAAGTCAAGATGCAACACCTTCGGGCGTCGCAATCGAAATTACGGTCTACGCGGAAGTTTACGCGGGCAGCCTGCCAGTGTTAACCGTTAAGGAAGTCTGGATACCTTGGGCCTTGATCGTGCCTGCTGCCCCCATGTTTGGGAGTATGCCGCCGGCGGTGGCTCACCCGCAGGATCTTGCAGCGCTGCTGTACGCCTTGACCAAGGATCTTCGTTCTTCTCAAAAAGGAGGAGAAGCTTTTATATCGGCTGTGAGAGCTCAGATTGCTTCTCTTGTTCAAGCGAACGTTCCTTCGATGAACTTGCTCACAGTAGGGCCGCTTCCAACTGGGGATGAACTAAAAGATGAACGTTTGAAATCTGTATGGGTGGATTGCGTTGACGTGGCAGCTAACGCTAGGGCATTTGCCGATCGCCTTATCGAGCAAGCAGCTTTCTGGTCGCTCGAACCAGTGAATTTAGGCAGAAAAGGATATCTTCCCGCTCATGCGTGGACAGGCATTGAAAGCATGAAGTTCAAGGCCACGGACTTGCACGTCCAGCAGCAAGGCAAAACTCTTCAGTACAATCCGCCGGGCGAAGCCGATGGGCAAGAGGGGGACATTGCTCTGTTTATCGTATATTCCGACGCGGAAGTGAAATCACCTGGATGACTCGCAGATTTCCCGTCGCGATCAACGATTGCCAACTGCTGATTGGCTGGTTCATTAAGGTAATGATCCAGTGGACCGTAGAGCGAGTAGCGTCCGCACATGGCCGAGGCTGTGTAAAAAAATGGCTTAGCGAACAGTTACGGGCAGCCATAAAATCCTGCAAAGTATCAGCTATAGCAGCCTAAGACTCAATGCTTCACCCATCCAAGAGAGAACTATGAAGGGCTGGCTCCAAAATCTGACTAACTTAGATTAAGCGGAGATGGGTTATCAGGACTCTAGGAGCGCGGGGACTATTCAACCCTCGGTGATATCTCATCCTAAATCGCCCACCAAGAACTTTCTCTCCAGCCCCTTTCTGCGGGAATTCTTCCTGATCCAATCCTTAAGGCTGTTAATGATGAAAGCCTTTTGCGCGCCGATGCCATAAAGTGGCCTTGCAGGTCATCTGCTAGTTGAAATAGTCTCCAATGGGCCAAGCAGACCGAATGCTGGTGTTAGTAAGAGAAAGCTCTTACTCCTCGCGCTGTACGCAAGCCCCGAGCTGAAGTAAGGAATTCTTTAGCCATGAATACTGCTGGACATACTCTTATGGATTTGAGCTGGGATGCAGATCAGCTTCGGGTGATCAAGGGGGATACGAATGCTCGACTTATTGTCGAAGCGGGCCCCGGAACTGGAAAGACGGCTGTCGCTTGCGCGCGGCTAGCCTATTTGATTACTCAAGAGGATCTTGAACCCAGCAACACTTGGATGATCAGCTTCACGAGGACCGCAGTAGCGGAAATTCGTGCGCGGTTGCACTCTTACGTTGGCGATGCATCCTTTGCTATCCGGATTGCGACCGTTGATTCGCATGCGTGGTCCATCCACTCCGGGCATGACGATAATGCCAGGCTGACGGGATCGTACGAAGAGAACATAGATCGAGTCATCGAGCTGTTGAAAGCTGACCTAGATGTGGCAGACGAGCTGTCTCAGATAGAGCACGTCGTGATTGACGAGGCGCAGGACCTCGTTGGGCGGCGAGCGGACCTGATCGAGGCTCTGGTCGAGCGGTTGCCTTCGGACTGTGGTGTCACGGTTTTCTCCGACGAGGCCCAAGCAATCTATGGCTTCTCTGACAACAGCATCGGGCGTCGTAAAGGGGGGGGCTCCGATCCCGGTCAGTCGCTGCTCGGCCGTTTGCGTGACGAGAAAACTCTTGGTTTCACTACGCTTGCCCTGAAGGAGATTTATCGTACTTCCTCTCCCGGACTTCAGAAGATTTTCTCGGAATTGCGCCAGGATGTCCTCGACAAACAAAAGCACCGCGACGGATTGCATGCCGAGACAGCGGAGAGAATCCGGGAGCTGGCCGACAAGAGCGGGCTAAAGTGGAACACTATGGAGGTCGCCAGCTTCACCAGCGACGATCTTCTCCTATTCAGAACTCGTGCTGAAGTGCTTATGGCCTCGCAGTTTTGTGAGCTTCCCCATCGGCTGCGACTATCAGGGTATGGCGGAACCCTGCCGGCTTGGCTGGCGATCTGCTTTTTTGATTTTGTTGAGCCATTCCTCGCAGAGCGGCATTTTCTCAGCCTCTGGGCCACGCGAATTGAGGGACAGGCCGCGCCTCAGTATGGGCCTGCCGAAGCTTGGCGGCATCTCATGCGCATTGCAGGACGCCAAGACGGGGCCATCGACATACAGAAACTGAGGCGGCGGCTTGGCCAGGCCCGCCCCCCGGTAGAGTTGACTCTCCCGGAGTACGGCCTTCACGGACCGATCGTAGGAACGATTCACGCGAGCAAAGGACGAGAGGCGAGCAACGTCGTTCTGGTATTGTCGAATAGTGCGAAATTCGAGTGCATTGAAGATGAGGTCGAAGAGGCCCGTGTGCTTTTTGTCGGAGCCACGCGCGCGCGCACATCCCTCGTTGTTGGGGAGTCTGGCTCCGTCAGAGCATCAATCTTGCGATCGGGCCGAGGTCATCGCTCGACGAGAAACCGCCAGTCGGTAATGGTCGAGATTGGCCGTGACGGCGATATAACGTCGCGTGGACTTGTCGGGCGTAGCGAGTTCAGCGCAGCTGATGCCTCGGCTGGCCAAGCCTTTCTGACTAAGGTCGCCGATGTTGTCACCACCTACTTTCTGGAAGCCGATCCGGATCTGGATTGGCGCTACAGAATCCATACTGGCAGCGATGGCCTCTGTGTTGGTGCATTGTCGCGCAATCTTACGTACGACCTCTGGGAGATACTTGCGAACAGAAATCAGAGGCAAAGCCATAGGCCGCCGAGGAGCGTGAAGCATGTAAGAGGTCAGGGCTGTGCAACGATCGTTCTGAGCCCCGATGACAGTGATCTCGAGACCCTGCATGAGCCTTGGGCCTCTTCTGGTTTCGTCCTTGCGCCGAGAATTGCGGCGTTCCCCCCCTTCTACTTTCACGGCCGGAGGTAGCGCCCATGCAGGAAAAATCGCAGGACAGAGATATCGTTGCCAAAAGGCTTGCCGAGGACTTGGTCGGGCCACGTACAGAGGGTGAGGAGCTTACGACACGTCCATCCGACGTCTATCTCACCGGCATCCTCTGGCCCCAGCGCACGGCAATGTTCGGGGAAGATGATGAGCGACTTGGGTCTGCGGGAGCTGGTTCGGGCGAGGAGAGCGACGGCGAGGCAGAGGTAGTCAGAACTGGGTCGCTCCAAAAACCGTCCGTGGCAGGCATATCGTTCAGCGTTGCCTCCAGCGGCACACCACGAGTGCGAGTCATCTGTAGCTTCGCCACTTACCGGATCGAAAAGCTCAACGACGTCGATATTTGGGTTCGACAGCCACATAGTGTCGATATTCCAAGTCTCGATCTATCGGTCGGCCCGACGCGTGTGATCGCGCTTGCCGCGCTCAGCGAGGGGCTACCCGACGTTTCGCTTAGTATCCGATCCATCAACGCAGCGGATGCCGTCTTAGCTACTCTGACGCTCGTGAATTCGGTCGTGCCGGAGCAGGACCGAAACCAGATCGAAGCCGCATCGCTCTTCCAGACGGAGCTTCGCATTGAGTCCTGTGAGGGCACTCTTTTGGTACCGAAGCCTCCTAGGCGTGTCATCTCGCTGCCTCAAGCAGGAGGTGGGGGGACCGGCTCAGTCAGCGACGAGGAAAGCGGGGCACTGCTATACAGGAACGTGGCGGAGTTCGCTGTTGGGCACGTCTGCTCGGCCGAATGGGAGCCTGACGACCATGCAGCCGGTGTTCGACCCAGTGCACTATGGGTGGGAACGACGTGGCTTCCCTCTGCTATCGTCGAGAGCGTCGATCCGAATGGTCATGTCTTCTTTTCGGAGATTGGAAAGGAGCGCGGAGCCTTCGACCCGCTTTCAGCTGAATCTCTGGCTTCCGCCGACATAACATCCCTCCAGCAGGGACTGCAACTCTTCTGTGGTACCTACGAGCGCTGGATACGAGTGCAGCGCGAGCGACTCGATAATGTGAGGGAGGTGAGCTCCGAGCTGAAATATGTTGCTGAGGCACATCTTGCCCGATGTGAGGAGGCGCTTGAGCGCATCTCGGCATCTGTTCTCGAACTCGTTGCTAATCCGCGGCTTCGGAGAGCATTTCAGCTGGCGAATCTGGCCATGCACTTGCAGCACTCGTGGGACAGTTCCAAGAGCCGAAACGGTCCCCTGCGCTGGCGTCCTTTTCAACTGGGGTTTCTTTTGCTGAGTGCACCGTCCTCAGTTATCCGTGAACACAAGCATCGAGAAATCATGGATCTCCTTTGGTTCCCCACCGGGGGAGGCAAGACCGAGGCCTATCTCGCACTGATCGCATGCATTGCTGTATATCGTCGGCTCTCCGAAGACCCGGCTGACCATAGTGGTGTCTGCGCCCTTATGCGCTACACACTACGACTACTGACGACGCAGCAGTTCGCACGGTCTGCGGCCATGATATTGGCATTAGAGGCGATACGTTCTGGCCGGGCGGTGTCTCCTGATGGCTTGCCACTTCAAGGTGATGCGCCATTCTCGATTGGCCTTTGGGTCGGAGGAGATGCAACCCCCAACAAGCGCGCAGATGCATTTGCTTCTCTTCGAGGTGCGTCGGAGGTCGCATCGCCGAAGCAGCTCACTTGCTGCCCCGCATGTGGCGAGAAACTGCAATGGTCGATGGGGAGTGCAACCTCGCCCGTTGACGCGGAATGCACGAATAGCTTGTGCATGATATGCGGTATTTTGCCTGTCTTTACAGTAGACGATGATGTCTATGACAACCGGCCTACGTTGTTGATCGGAACTGCCGACAAGTTCGCGCAGATCGTCCGCGAGAAGAGAACCAATAGGCTGTTCGGTGTTTCAGATGGATCCCCACCTGATCTCGTCATCCAGGACGAGCTGCATCTTATCTCCGGTCCTCTCGGGACGATCGCTGGATTATATGAGACTGCATTTGACCTGATGTTCGCTGCGCGCGGATATCGCGCAAAGGTCATCGGCTCTACAGCAACAATTCGTCGGGCGTCAGAGCAAGTGCTGGCACTGTTTGATCGTGAAGCATTTCAGTTCCCCCCGCCAGCAATTGATCACGACGACTCCGGCTTCGCAGTCCGAGATCGACGGCCAAAAGCGATGGGAAGACGCTATCTCGGTATCACCACGGCCGGTAGATCGGCAAAGTTCACCCTACAGGCCGTTGCAGGCTCTCTGTTGCAAACTGCTTTCGCGGCATTCAGCGATGATGTTCGCCGTGATGCTTACTGGACGCTTGTCGGGTATTTCAACTCTATTCGGGAGCTTGGTGGCGCGCTTGTCCTCATGCAGGACGACGTTACTGACAGTATCGCCCTCTACGCTAACGCGCGCCTCGAAGAGAAAAGACCCCTCAGCAACGTTGAGGAGCTAACTTCCAGAAGAACGCAGGAAGAAATCCGTGGGATGCTAGAAGTGTTGGGCATTAAAGTCGGGCTTCCTGGCGCAGTCGATGCGGTGCTAGCGACGAATATGGTCAGTGTCGGCGTGGACATTTCCCGGCTAGGACTGATGCTGGTCAATGGGCAGCCCAAGACCATAGCCGAATACATCCAGTCCACCAGCCGCGTCGGTCGGGGGGAGGTGAGCGGGCTTGTGGTGTCTGTGCTTAATAACGCCAAGGCGCGGGACCGTTCACACTTCGAGACGTTCTGCAGTTGGCATCGCACACTCTACAGGGATGTGGAGGCAACGAGCGTCACCCCATTCGCCTCACGAGCTCGCGATAGGGCACTGCATGCAGCGCTAGTGGCTGCTGTACGCCATCTTGTTGGCGACATGCTCGACTCTCCACGAATGGATGATGATGCAGAGGACGAGGCTATGGATCTCATCGACCTGATCGTCGAGCGCGCGAAGCGGGTCGACCCCGAGGAGACGGCCGTTAGGGAAGAGCTTGAACGCCGTCTTGACACATGGAGAGCAAGATCCCCTGCGGTGTACTGGAGCGACTACAAAGGAGGAGGATCCCTTCTCCAGAGTGCAGAGCGCGCCGCGGCTCGTCGAGCTGCCAACCGCGAAACAGGAGCTGCTTGGCCAACCCTCAACTCCATGCGGACCGTCGAAGCTGGAACCCCTTTCAGGATGGCCCCTGTTCTCAGAGCAAAGGATGACACGCATGAAGAATGAACTTCAGGATCTGCGACGTAGCGCAGTTGTTTCAGCTTTTGGCCCAGGCTCGGTTGTGGACTTCAGGGCTGGTGGGGGAGCTGTTTCGGGCATAGCAGCTGGGTTGGAAGAATGGGACCGCTCCTTTCCTCCTGCTGGGCTGGCCCACTCGCAGGTGACCCGCGAGCCACGCTTGCAGAAGATGCTTGGTGTTAAAGGCTTCAGGACTCCTCCTGTCACGCTTGAGCGGAGGAAAGATGACGAACCAGATACCCGGCGTCTTGTCGCCGTGCGTTTTCCTAAATGGCTGCAATGCCCACGCTGCGACATCATCAAGCCGGAACGCCGATGGGCAAACGATCCAGGCGAAGCCTATCGCTACTGTCCGACTTGCACCGAAAAGTCTCCCGGACTCGGCAAGGTCTTCGTCATCCCGGTTCGCTTTGTTATGGCTTGCAAACATGGTCACTTAGACGAGTTTCCTTGGGACTGGTGGGTGGCGCACAAGTCTGAGTGCTCAACTTTGAAGCGTGATAATCCGGATCGCCATCCCGGTCTGGTGCTTCGAGCGGAAAGCCCAGGGCTTGCCGGTCTCATTCTCAGTTGTCCAAAATGTGGCGCGCGTCGGTCGATGGACGGCGTTTTCTCGAAGCAAACATGGAAGCAAGGTCCGAAGTGTCGGGGGCATCGACCATGGCTGAGCGACGGCGACGAAACATGCGGCAGGGAGCAGTATGCCGTTCAGCGAGGTGCATCCAACCTGTACTTTGCGGTGACAGAATCAGCTCTCAGCATCCCTCCTTGGTCTGACCGTCTTCAGGAAGTTCTGGGAGAATGGTGGAGTTCTTTCACGAATCTTGATGACCCGTCGAGGCTGGAGGAGTACATCGGGTTCCTTGCCAAGGGGGATTTGGAAAGCATTCTGCGGGAACTGAAGATGTCGCCGGCGGAGTTGGCAGATGCGATCCGGATCCGCCTCACGTCGTACGAGCAGTTGCAAACTGACGACCTGCGTCCGGCAGAATATCGGCAGTTCGTCACCGAACTGGGTCGCAGTCGGACCCCCGACTTCGAAACCCGTAGAGAAGTCGTATCCTCAGAAGTAGCTCCTTGGATCTCCCGAGTGGTGCGGGCTGTGCGCCTCCGTGAGGTCCGTGCTATCAAAGGGTTCACACGAATCAACCCGCCGGGCGATCCGGACTCGCCCGAAGTAGCACGGCTCTCCAAGGTTCCGCTTGATTGGCTACCGGCGATCGAGGTTCGTGGTGAAGGCATCTTCCTTGCACTGAGTGAAAAGCGGTTGTCCGATTGGGAGGCTCGATTCGATGTCATTGCGCGAGTCGCCGAGTGTGAGGCTCAGCACCAAGCGCACTGGAAGGAACGGTACGGAGACGAAGCAAAGTTGCCTCAGGAAATTACCCCGAGATACATGCTCTGCCACACCCTTGCACACGCCCTTATGCGTCAGCTGACGCTGGAGTGCGGCTACTCCTCCGCATCGCTGCAGGAGAGGATTTATGCCGGGATTGGCGATGAGCGGATGGCTGGGCTTCTGATCTATACCGCGACACCAGACTCGGACGGAACTCTTGGTGGTCTTGAGCGGCAAGGAAAGGCAGGGCGTATCGAAGGCATTCTGCAGCGTGCAATCGACGCGATCGAGTGGTGCTCATCCGATCCACTTTGCATTACGGATATGATGGGGGCGATCAACAGCTATTCTCACTCAGTTTGCCATGCCTGCTGTCTTGCCCCCGAGACATCATGCGAAGCTTTCAACAACTTCCTTGACCGCGCTCTCTTGGTCGGTGACGGGACAGGTTCAGGACTGGGATACTTCGAACACATGCTTAGGAGAGGCTGATGGCTGTGCTCTGGCCGAGGAATTTGCCACGTTCGGTATTGGATGATTCGAAGCGCCGGGCGGAGGTTCAGGTGTACAACCGCCTCGCCGAGGTTCTCGACGACACCTATCATGTCTTTTACTCGAGTCCTTGGCTGGGTACCGATAGGTTGGGAAACGAAAGGGACGGCGAATGCGACTTCCTGATAGCACACTCCCGCTACGGCATCCTCGCGATTGAGGTAAAAGGGGGAAGGGAAATTTCGTTCGACCCGGTGGATGCTCAGTGGCGCAGTACAGATCACGGTGGCTTCGTTCACAAGATCAAAGATCCAGTGTCGCAGGCTCGTAGCGCAAAGCATGAGATTCTTAAGCGACTTAATGAATCACTGAGGGGGGCAAAGCGTGCGATACATGCTGCTCATGGAGTTATCTTCCCTAGTGCAGGGTCTCCTCGTGGCGATCTCGGAGCTGATCGCCCAGCCTACATATTCTGCTGTTCCAATCAGTTTCAGCACGGCCTGCAAGAGTGGGTCGCGGACAGGCTGAAGGAAGGACAGCGACCTGACAACTGTGAGTCTCTCGGCCGCGACGGTATAGCGGCGCTGGAGAGATTGCTGGCCCATCCCTTCACTCTAAGTTTCCGGATCGGCGCCGCACTTGCGGAAGCTCAAGGCGAGTTTCGTGTCCTTGAGCCTTCCCAGTACTATATCCTCGACGCCATCGCGGATATCCCTCGGGCACTGATTCAGGGGGGGGCAGGCACAGGCAAGACTGTAGTGGCAATCGAAGAAGCGCTGCGGTCCGCCGCTACTGGCAAGAAGACCCTCTTGACTTGTTATAGTCGGCCGCTAGGAATTGACCTTGAACGAAGACTGAAAGCCGTAGAGAACCTAACGGTCGCCGGCTTTCATGTGCTGTGCGGGCGCATGGCAAATCAGGCAGGTGTCCATACACCTACAGTCATCAGCGAAAGGGAACTCTATGAGAACGTGCTGCCTGAAGCCCTCTACAGTGCGATGGAAATCAAGCCTGCGCTTAAGTGGGATACGATCATTGTCGATGAAGGCCAAGACTTCCGTGCCGAATGGTGGGTCGCGATCGATGCCTGCCTGAACAGCAATGGTCTCCTACGAGTTTTCATGGATAGCAATCAGCGGGTCTACGACAGCGCTGGAAGTGGTGTTCATGATCTGAGTGTGGTTCCCGTTCGGCTTTCCCGAAATCTCCGCAACACAAAGAACATTCATAAGGCTGCTTCGGTGCATTATTCGGGCCTTGAGATAATTGCCGATGGGCCCGAAGGTCTCGAGGTCTGTTGGATCAACGCTGATAATCCAAGGGCGAAAATTGAAGCTGCGTACAAGGAGCTTCGACGGCTCGTAAATAACGAGGAGGTGGCTCCTGGCGACATAGCTGTCCTTGTCAATGGGACTGCTGCCCGAACAAGCTTTCTCGAAAAAAGCAGCGGAACAAATATTCCGCTTACAGACGCTGAAACAATGGTGTTAGAAAACGTCGTCGTTGATACCGTGCGACGTTTCAAAGGGCTGGAACGTCCCGCAATAATTCTTATCGTCAGCGGCGACGAAATGGAGCGTCGCGAACTGGCGTATGTCGCATTCTCGAGAGCGCGGGCTTATTTGTGCGTTGTGTGTTCCGTAGATGACGCACGGTGGCTTTCAGAAACGGAAAGTCGCAACGATTGACGGACTCCCCAAGTGGCTTCCATATGTAACAACAAGTAAAAGGCTTGGCTGCCCATGCGAGTGCTCATAACGGGCCTGCTAGGACGGATGCACCATGTGATACGCACCTGATTCTATAGTATTGGGATGTATGCTTTTGGCGGGTTTCTTTCGGTGAGCGATGGAACTGGTGTTCGAAAGCTGCTGTACCTGAATGGCTACTCGGCCGAAACTGTTTATCGAACATGGCCAATATCTCGACAAATGTCGTTTCCAGCAGATGGCTTGAGCGGAACGCGGCAGGTTCAGAAGGTTTGGGTTGCGGAAATGGTCCAAGATATGCGGAAACGATCGAGAAGGCGGAGTACCAATCCCGAATTCCAGAAACGACAAAGCCCTGAATATTCAGGGCTTTGTCGTATAAAGATGGCGGAGGCGATGGGATTCGAACTCATGGACCTAGTACAGTCGACAGTTTTCAAGTCCATGACTAAAACAGTAATTTCAATGGGTTATGACCCCAAGTGTTCCGCTTTGATTGTGTGCAAACGTCACTTTGTAGGCCGTTAACGGCCAGAAGCAGTCGCTCAGCAGTTATTTGGATTAACCGCTTTAGCCTGTGAGATAAGGTTGTGTAGCACCATTACTGCTGCGACTGGCTCTATTCCTCCGCCCCAACTGCCAGAGCATCACTCCAAAGCCTGTCGAGATCGACGTCCTCGCTGGCAGGTTGCTTACCATCTAGCAGTCTATCCACCTGGATGACCATCGGCAGCTCAAAAGCAGTACCAGTGACCACGCAACACCCTTGTGAGAGTCCCGGGATGAGGCTACGAGACAGAGAATCCAGCGTAGATATTGTATTGTCGATCAAGTAAAGATCCCGATCATTCACCAAGCGGTGAATGAAGAAATTGTGTAGCTGCGAGACGATTGTGGGCGAGATATCAGCTGGACGCTGGCTGGCGATGGTAATGAACATCCCAAACTTGCGCCCCTCCTTGATGATCTCTTCGAACTGTTCGAGCCGATAATCCTTCCAGGTTTCACTTTCTCTCGCAGACTGATCGGACAGGATGTTGTGTGCCTCATCGACGATGAGATGGATGGTCCGGTCGGGCGGATTGGTGACCGTAGCCTTGTGACTGTTGTAGTAGTGCTTCGCGAACAGTAGAGGCAGAACCTTCTTAATCTCGTTGTTACAGCGGCGCATCGAGATGACCGTGAGCAGCCGCTCATCTGGTGCCTCATCCGAAACAGACAACACTTTACGCAGGTTGTCGAGTGAAGACTCGACGCGCTTCAGAAGTGGCTGAATATGCTCAAACTGAACGTATCCGGCGTTCAGATCTGACATCAGCTGCAAGTTGACGCGTAGCACAAGCTGGTCAAACTCATCGAGGCCTGCGGCGTCTAACGTTTCTACAATTGAAGCGATATCCGCCGCGTACTGTGCGCCATCGGTACCTATGAACCGCCCTTGGTAAGTGAAGCGCCCGCCAAGCCGGTGCCAGACCACATCCGCCAGCATGTCTTGGACCTGCTGATTTCCCATGAGCCGCGAGACGGTGCGCATCAAATCCAGCGTCGCCGTCTTGACCTCTCCGGCGCAGAACGAAGTGTGGAACATCAGCTTCGCATAATTCGCGAGTGCCCTAGGAATGGCTCTATAGCGTTCCCTGCCTGAGATGACACGGTTGAGAAATGGCCTTTGCGTGTTCGGGGTAGCCTGAAAAAGCAGAGCCATAGTCTCGAGCTGCCAGAATTCCTGCATTGCCAGCGGAAACCGTGAAGCTAGATCGTTCAGGTTTGGAGCGGTAAGCGTGGACAGTTGGTAGACGGTTTTGTGATCCGCAACGACGAGCTGCTCACCGCCGTACTCACCATTAAAATCCAAGATGACGAAACGGCTCTTACCTGTAATGAGAGGCAACTTTTGGTCGAAAAGAACAGTGTAGAGCTTTGCCAGAGTGTTCGACTTGCCGCTTCCGGTATTGCCGAAGATACCGATATGACTGTTGAAGAGTCGCTTCCACGGCAACCCAACCGCGATTTCCTCTTTCAGCATAGTCCCAATTCTGAAATCACTGTCCGCCTTGCGGTCGAAGATGGACCTGATTTTCTCCTCGGGAAGCAGGTAAGCCCCATCCTGGATCATCGGTAGATATTTGATGCCCTGAGTGAAACCAGAACGGTCGAAGTATCCAATCGGCCTAGCCTCTACCTTTCGTACAAACGTTTGCCGACCATCATGCATCTCAGTGCGGCTTTCATCCAGATACTCGCCTTCGACGATGCAGATGATTTCGCGGAAGCCACGCTGAATGGATAGGTATTCGCGGATTGAGACTCCCTTGTATCTCTCTCCTTCATAGAACAGGGTTTCCTTGCTCGACTGTTCATCTATCTTCAGAACCAATTTTGTTCCTTGGACGGCGATGACCTCGCCAACGCGAATACTCATATCTGATTCTCGAGGTCTGCGTCGGCCATAGGAATAGCCGCTGGAGCTATGGGCGTAGCCGGTGCAAGAGCCGTAGCCTCCGGCCAAGCCAATACCTGCTCATTGAATGCGGTAAAATCCATCACCCCACTCTGCAGCATGAGGCACTTGACGTTACGGTTGCCCTTGAATTTTTCCTCCATTTCGGCGTGCCCAGCTTGGCTGTAACAGCAAACAAACACCTGCAGCCCCGGATTGGAGAGAGAACGCATGACGAGGTTGAGGATATGCTCGTCGGCAAACGAGAACCCGAATGTGATGAGTACGGCGTTTGGTTTCTCAAGCTCATAACTGAGCAGCCGCAGCATTTGATAGTAATGCTCCTCGTAGACCGTCTCGTGGAACTTCCACTTGGTCGGGTTGACGATAGGAATCTGTTCATATCTGTCCCAGAACGACACCAATTCTTCATTGGAAAAATCTGTGACAGGGACATCAGCAAGCATCGATGCAGGGTTAGTAAGCGCAGCCGAAAATGGTTGCAACATCGCCATAGCGTCAGCATCCAGCAGACTTTCGCGGCTAGACAGGTCGTAGCCAACCTGAATCGCGGCATCCGACTTGCTCCAGTAGACCGACCCATGCAAATGGATCAGATTGATTTGAGGAATGCTGCTCTGATGACGGCCGAAGACACCGGCTTGGCAAAGGTATGACCCGAAATTTCGGGCCTGTAGCATGCGCTGGGAGAATCCTCGAGCACCGTCATTTAGCACGAAGTCAATGTGGCCCTCCTTGATAAGCGCGTCAGCCACGAGCGGGAAGCAACCGTCATAGTTCGTCGTGAACACATTGCAACGGCGATCCAGCGCTTTGCGCCGCTTTACCATTTCGAGTGCTGTCGTAAGGAAGGTGCGGTAGTTCTTGATAACCGTGGCACCTGCTTCTTCGGCCACCGCCTGTTCCAGGCTAATTTGCTCGGCAGGGCGGATACAACTGGCGTAGTAGTGCATAAACAATGGAATGAGACGCCGGTCGCCATCGCGTTCGAACTTGGTGGCTAGATCCTCCAACGTGTAGCGCGAGTTGCCCTCTCCAGTCTGGACCTGCAGCTGGAGGGTCGGGAGCAGGCCGAATGATGCTCCTGATCCGAAGAGGAAGTTGATGTCTTGATTGTAAATATCGCCGATAGAAATCACTGGCTATCCTCCCTGGCTGCGCATAATGACGAAAGGAGACGATACATCTCGCAGTGGGCAGAGTGCCACTGGGGAGGCCATGAATAACTGCGGCGCTAAAGACACGGCCCCTGTGGCTGACATTAACCGCTAAGCTCGAGCGACAGCTAATGGCCAGTTCCTGCCAGTCATCTGCTGGAATGCGCGAGTCGCCGCCGTGGCCCAAAAGGGGGGAGCACGTTAATCGGAAGTAACCGTTTCAATCAGCTTCCGCCACGTGATTTTCGCCATAATGGCGTGCCCTGCGAGATTGTCATAGAAGTACACTTCCTCCTTTGGATCTGAAATGGGGACTAGCAAGCCGGTCATGCCTTTGTCGATGCATCCAGTGCCAATGGTTCCATCCAGTTGGCGGATGACTGCTCCGTGATGGTTACCAGCATCGTACAAAGCTCGAATCCCTGCTTTGAGCCAATCCCAGTCGACTGCAGAGATCGGAACCGCTTTTGCCTGGTGAAAAACCAAAGGGATAATGATGTCGATACCTTTCAAAATCTGCTTGGGAAACTGAGCAATCAGCTCATCATCGGGCATCGCATCGACCGCAGTCCCCACTGACGTTTCGTCGTGACAAGACCCAATATCAAGATAGGGGGAAAGATAGTCTGCAAACGCCTTGTAGGCTTCACTGCGGACTTGATACCCCACGCTGGCCGCAACCTTCGGGATCGCTCGCTTCATGATTTCACGGAGCTCACCAAGCATGTGCCCTCGGGGCTCTGGGGGAAGCTGATAGCCTAGTCGTAGAGCCAAGTCTCCAAACAGAAATGGTCCGCTGCACCCGAGTTCAAAGCAATGCTGATGGAAAGGATGGTCATCCCCAAGGAGGTGGGAAAAAATCCAGAGTCTCATCGCCTCCGCAGCCTGCAGCCTTTGCTGGGGATTATTCGTCAGGGTAGGAATTGGCTCCTCAATATCATCAGTTCCGGCACTGATTTGCTGCATTTCAATCGCGTAACGAAGCGCTTCGTACTGAGACCAGCAAACGAACGGTTCTAGTTTCAACGCCGCAGCTTCGCTGGCCGCTGCATTCCTCAGAGCTATGATAAGTGTCCCGATAGCGGTACCAGCTTTGAACGCGTCGCTACAACTTATCTGTCCTCCTGAAAATGGAGTGCCTTGCGCGAGATTTTGGATAAGCGGAAGTGCTACGTCTGGATCTGTCCAGTCCAGATCATTATGCCCGATGTAGGGCATATACCGGTCGCGAACGCTTGGGTTACAGACAAACTTCTGGGCGTATTGTCCGAGGCTGCCCCAAAACTCGAATCGTCTCGGCAGGGCTTGCATGCGCAGAGCCTTGAGTTGCATCTCCCAGCTAAATGCGTCGCCAAGCTCAAGATCGTAGCGATGAGAGAGCAGAGTTCTTGCCTCATCGATGTGTGCAAAAACGGAGTTTGGTACCAAGCCGGGCATATCGTCTAGGTTTTTATCGAAGAAGAGTGCGATGTCGGAATCGCGCTGAGGCAAACCATGGTTTCTCCACCATGCATACATCGCGTATGGATCAATGCCACAAAGGGTTAAGCCCCAGACACCTCTCCCCATACCGTTAACATCTTTCCAGAGCATCATGAAGCCGTGAGACCCGGCTCGATCACCAGCGCGAGCTATCACATCCATGGCGGTAATGACTGACCTCGGCGGCCAGTTTTCGTCCATGTCTGGGTCATCTTCTGCCAAATACAGGTTAATGGTCTGTAATGCGTCGGGGGCGAGTGCAAGGCTTCCGGTTAGGTGCCAAGCTTCCGGGAGGTGGCAATTCAGACTTAAATTCTTGCCGGGTACATCGATAGCAAGCTTGAGGGCGAGGCATCGTTTGCCCGACCACGCATTCAATGCGCCAACCGCGTGGTTCAAAAGGGTCGACCACTCAGTGGCTACCACCACGAAACAGATATCGTAGTCACCTACAAATGGCAGAAGGTTTCTCAACTCCTGCTCATAGCCTCCCAGTTCAGTGACTGTCTGTCGCTCAGTCTCTGCTGCTCTCTTGATCTCGAAAACAACCAGCGTTCTTGACTCCGGGTTGAAGCAAAGAATGTCCGGTCGAAGCACCTCTCCAGTTGTAAGAGAGATGCTCATATTGACGGACATGATTTCTAACAATGTCAGCTGATTGAGCACATGCTCAGCTGCGTCTGCGGAGGCTAATCTGGATCTATAGTCGATACCAAATGAGGGTATGAAGTGGGCCTGGCGCACGCCTTCGGCTATTGATACCAAGTCTTCCTTTCCAGCGATAGCGTCATACAAACCCTCGCTTTCGATCAGTTGTACCAGCCAGGCTGCAACCTCGCTTTCCAGTGGTATCGACGATGCGCTCATGAGTCTTCCTTGGGAACGGAACTGAGATTACAACGATAGCGATAATTTTGAAGTTAGTCGCACTCCATGGCGAATTCTGTAGTAGGCGTTTCAGATGTAGGTCTGCTTCTGGCCGGAATCAATCGTTACTGAGCGTCCGCTTCTGGCCGAAAGCCGCCGTTACAGTTTAGTGCAAAAGTAGGGCATATTTGAGGCCGCTTGGGTCCACTGGACGCCAACGGCGAAGGGCAAAAGCGCCGTTTTCGGTGGCCTAAAGCGGCCTGCAAGATTGCAGAAGGGGCTCGAATCCCTATCCATAGAATCAGTGACATCATTCAATCAAAGGGTGCCGATTTCTAGGGATGGTATACGAGTCACCAAGACGGATTTACGAACACCTCTAAGAAAGCCTCCACACCTAGCCTAGGTGTGGGGCTCTACTGACTAAAACGGCGTCAAAAGATCCATTCCTAAATGAAGGGCATTGCTCCACGGAACACGAACTGATGACGAGCGAAGGTTATGACATCATTATCGCGTTATGTAGGGTAATTAACTTGCGCGTTATTTCTCCGTTAAATACAGTGACTCCATAACGAATAAAGAAAAATTCCTCATGATATTTTCAAGCGAGTTATTGAAGATAATGTGACCGTGCTTTTCAATTTGCTGTTGTATTGGCTCTAGAACATCTAGCAATAAATTAATGGCCGTAGTCATGTCATCATGGCCGTCATATGTCTTGCAAATGTTTTCAACGTGCGCACCGAAAATCTTTTTTGCGCGCCCATAGTAGACTCCGCCACTGTGAACTTGCTGGTTCCTTATGAAGTTTAAAAGTCTCCATATTGAGGAAAGTTGCGAGTTGTTAGTAATTAACTGACTCCGCCCTTTGAGGTCGTCGAAGAATGCTGCCTCCGTTCCATCACGCTTCAACTTTTCCATTAAACATTTTGATATGACGTCTTTTCCTCCCAGCATGAGGTTTCGTTCACCTGCTGGCTGATACCTGTCCTTATATAGCTTAGTGATTGCACTTTCAAATAGGAAGAAGTACTCTAAAAATGCGGAAGCATTTAGTGTTCTAATAACCAATTCTCGGTTGGAGATTCCATATGCTGTCGATTTGGACGCGAAGGAGTTGGAAATAAAGACCCTTGACTCATCCTCTTGGACGACTTTTCCGGGATCAATATGCATCGATTTGCAGTAAGTTTTGTAAGTTTTTGTTATCTCTGCTGATCTTTCAGGTATACCATTGATAAAGCCATCAATGTGATCATCTATCACTTTTTTTGGTTCATTAAACATCTCTGGCATCAAATTACATTGCGCAACAAGTGTTGATGTTGTGATCATCAAATACTGTGATATGAAAGTGTTGTAGTACTTCACCTTTTTATCAGTTAGCGGTTTTAAAGTACTAAAGAGAGCTGAAGTTAAAAGCAGCATAGAACCTCCATGTTGGGCGGCATACGTTACACGCCGGGTGAGTGACGTTAGGTAGATGGCTATGTATATCACATTGCTACCACGTCTTCAAATACCGACTTGGCCGAGTGCGCTGCGATTTTGGTGTGGAATGCAAAAAGGTGGTTTTAGCCAAATCTAGCTTCAATATTTGGCGGTATTTTTTTGCATTAATTGCTTTGTCCTTAACCTCGTTAGGAAATTGTGGATACCCTCTGCCTATTGCTTTACTGAACTGACTCGCGTTGCCGCCTTGCGGCGAGCTAGGGCCAAAGTGCTTCTACTTGTATAAAGTTATGCTGCGTGAGTCTTTACAATTGCTTGCACTCTTCCTACCGAAGATTATCGTCAGCTAGTTATGTGTCGTGGCCGGTAGCTGGGGGTGGTCAATGTCCGTAATGGCGGAAGGCAGAGAGCGCCTGCTATGGGCAGTTTTAGTCCGTTACGCGATTCCCGAGCACTGCCGTAATCGCATAATCGCATCTGTGATCGCTTTTGCATCAGTATCTAGCGTTTCCAGAGCCGCAATGGCGTTATCGACAACTTTGTTAGCGCCAGTTCCAGAGATCCACTGGGTGACTTCTTCTATCGTGGCACCTAGCGCATGCTGGTTGTGCAATAGCAGTGTCAGAACATCGGCCGTGATGATGTTGGAGTCTGAGTTACCAGGCATGTCGATTGTCCCTGAGTAAAAGATTAGGAAGGTTAAGATCTTTTCTTGGAAATCAAGGCTTTGCTTTTCGCAATGTCACGGAAAAGGAGAGATTCAAATTTTAACGATCTAAACGGATTAGCGGAGCAAGCCAATTTAGCAAGATGAGAAGTCATTGTGCAGTGCTTGAAAATTGTTACAACGCATCGAGCTCTAGGCACCTTAGACCACCGGGCCACGGTCCGATGGGCTTCCTTCACCGAATCCATCATCTGAGCCAGCCAGCGGCCGCTTTCGGCCGATACTGTTGAAAAAGTCGGCGTTAGTTTGCGTATCAGAAAAGTACGGGTTCGAGATTGAAATCTTTACTTCTGGCAGAGGTTTCCGGGCTCGGATTTCACGTGGCGGCGTGAAAAAAAGGCGCTTTCATCAGTCAATGATCAGGCCATTTGGACATACCGACTTTTTCAACAGAATTGGCCAGAAGCAGTCACTCGCTGCCATCAGAGTCATCCTAAGATTACTCCGCTAGCATCAATATCGTGATCTGTCCCCGGTATTTTTTACCGCTGAATCTGGTTATCAATCAAAAGCTGATCAGTGACAGGCTGGTTGAGGGCGCCTGTGGCGGCAAGGGCGATGTTTCTTGCCACGGCGTCAACTGGATCATCAAGCGTGCCAAGGAGTTGAAACTCAGACGCGCCAACGTAGCGGACCTTCTGTTCATCCTTGCCGGTGAAGGACTGCTCTTCTCCCGTCTTCCATGACGGCCTGGATCGAATCTCGCGCAACGTACCTCCATCTAATAACTTTGCCAACAGCAATACGTTCTTCCGGTTTCCAATTCTATTTAAGAGATAGCCCGTCCCAAGATTTTTGTCCCAGATTGGCTTCACCATTATCATGTGCAGCGTCTTGATTCCTCGACGTGCTAAATCCTGCATTACTTGCAACTGACCATTGTTAATGCCAAAAAAGAGTTTCCCTGAGTCTTTCTCAATACGCGGGTACTTGTGCTTCACCTCTAACTGCATGAGAGAGTTGTCTGGCCATCGCGCCAAGCTGTCAATGTCCCAGACACCTTCGAAAAAAGGTTGTATAGCACAGTTTTTAAACAACCGATGAAGAACGACCTGCTTAAAGAGATCATCGCTATAGTGGCTGGAAAGACCGGCCCAGAAGGCTTGCTGAGATCGATTCTCGTCAATCACCGAATCCGCTGGAATCCTGAACTGGGGAGACGACTGCTTTCGCTTTTTCATCATGAAAGACTGAATAGGGATGTTGGTTTGCTCTCCCCATTTCTTGATGAAGAAATCACGGCTCATCTCGTCGTAATAGCAATCAAACAGGAACTCAACCTTACCGGACGAAGGGGCCAGAAGATGGCGCAGGTCCGCTGCTGCTAGACCGGTCTCGGAGTGGTCCCACACCCACCAAGAGTTTACGAATTTCTGTTGTGAATTTTCCTTTACTGTCAGAGTCCTTACGAGAGAAACCGGTAAAATATCGATTCCTTGAGCAACCAGCTTGCCGAGGTACTCATTGAACACAGCCTCAATGACCAATCCTTCAAGCATTCTGCTCTTGTCAGACCGGATAAGTATTTCCTTTAGCTGCTCGATGTTGTCTAGGGGAATATCTCGGAGAGGCCCAAAAGTGGTCAGCAAGCTCATTTAGTGTGTCCTTGTACTAGACGTCAAAGCCGATTCCGGGGAGGACTGCGATCGGTCGAGAGGCGGCAATCCCGGGCGGTTGCTTTAGGTCGATAGCCGCCATTCGATTTACGGTCAAGCCATGATTCAACAATGAAAAAGCCCCGCATCGTTTCAAGTAATGCGGGGCTTTTTCGATGTATGTGGGATATGAATCCCGTACCAATTTCTGTACCAGTAACTGTGTATTAGCATGAATTTCTGGATTTTCCTCGGTGCTAAGCCCCTGATTTCATTGACCCTGAGAACCTATTGAATACCCCTAAACATGGCGGTGTAATTCTGTTCCAGTGTCACAGAGCTTTATTCCGTATGGGTTCTAGAGGAGGGACGGTTCCTGTCAGTACCAATCAGGATTTGGTCAAGCGCCCCGGCTTCGCTTCAGTCATGAATGTGATTGATCCAACGGGCATAAGTCGAAGCGGCATTTGCACGCTACGGCCAAACTGATTCGGGATGAAATCGAGGTTCATGCATGTCATGGGGCTTATGGTAGCGTAAGTATGCACGTAGTTGTATTGCCAGTTGGCCCTGATATTGAGTGCAGCAGGGGCCGCTTGGCTGCTGTTGCCAGTCATTCTTGCGTGTTAGACAAACTCAAAAATCTTGATTGGCAGCCCAAACACGGTAATCACTCAGCGCTTATAGGTGGGACATTGGATATTTGCGCCTCAATGACCACGATCGGCTTGTCGGAGAAGCGTGTCGTCATGCACCTGACTGGAGCGGCGCAAGCCGGGGGCGGACATCCGTGTGAGGTTCCCGCGACCCCTTGTGGAAGAGGTGGCTGTTGCACATGGGGGGCACTAGGTCTGCCAGGGGCGCATTGCGTTGCGCCCTCGGTCGAAATTGCAATCCCTGCGGAGCTTTAGCCGATTCGTGAGTGTCACCTTTCAGGGCAGGGAGACGCACCAGGATACCGACGGCGGAGTATTCGAAGCGATGAATTCTGACGAAGCTAAGCCCCTGAATAAAGGTTGGCCTTGTCTAGAACTGTGCCACGTTCCGCTGACAATCATTGAGGCAGCCCTCTTGAGGTCTGGGAAGTCTTACGACGGGATTGCGGCTCTCGGTAAAAGGACCGCGCTCGCGAGCGTGCGCCCGGCTCGTTGTTCAGTTCCCACGATTTTCCTTTAACGGAATCAGTCAACTGATGTGATCGGCGCTTCAATTGAACATAGAGGCTAAAGAAATACGTTATTCAAAATATTCCTTTTTGATAGCTGAATTCGGATGTTGCACTGACTCTCTAGCGCTGTTATAAAAAGACAAGACTAATGTCAAATATATTACTACAGCGAGCAATGCTTCCTTAGTGCTAAATTTATTCTTCAGATTTTTTGAGAAACCGTAAGAAATGGCGCAATAGCCTATCAAGTGAAATGGTAGGAAAAATCTGGTTTCTATCGCGCCTGGTGTGATCGCCAAAACAGGTAGCAACAATAAAACGAGCCAAGTGACTTTTGACAGTATTTGAGGCCAAGGATTTCGGCCCGTTTCAGATCTGGCAACCACGAGTACTAAGAAAAATGCACCTAGTACAGACAATGACAAGCTCGTAAAAGAACGGAAATTTCTATCCTTTGATGATGTTGATGTGTACGGGTCCGGATCTCTGACATCCATACCATTGATGAAATGCTTGGTATAAATTCGCAAAAACGAAAGCGGGTGATTGACAATGGCAGTAAGGATTTTTGGAACAGTAATAACGCCTTCGCCAAGATTTGCATTTTCAAATAAACGCTCGCCCAAAGGGTCTATGTAATAAATCGGATATATACCCCCGGTTTCTGAGTTGTATCCAGTCTCATACCTTTGTATGGTAACTCCCCACTTTAACTGATTGGCGTACAGCGAAGTATTTTTGTTATCCGTTATGACAAATGGTGACGGCGAGTTCAGGTGTTTAAAGTTGATTATTATCTGTGGCAACGAAGCAAAAGTCGCTCCGGCAATAAAAGAAGCTGTTAGCAGAAGTTTTTCGATGTGACTGTTTTTCTTCAGTAATAATGCCGGGATGATTGGGATTAAAATTAGTAATGGGAACAAATATATTGTTCTAATGTTGTAGGCGCCATAAGCGGTGATGCCTGCTAAAAACAAAAATAGAAACGATGAGGCCAGGTTTTTCTGTTTAGACGCTCTTAAGGCTAGGTAAAGGCTCGTCACGATCATGCATAGCGCCGGGAGATCACTTAGCGGATAGGCCATTAGACCTGGAAAAAATATCGCAACGAGAAGTGGTGGAAGTATTCGGCGGGAGATCGAGAGTTTCCCTCCGATAAGTCGTGTGAATACATAGGGTAACAATGTGGAAAAAATGTAGGAGAACAGTAGCGCTTGTATGACATAAAATCCAATGTAGCCGGACGAGGGCCACGAATTCGCTATAAATCTTGGAATGGCGAGCACCAGAGGATAAAAATATCCTCGCATGGTTTTTGGAAAATCCAAGTCTAGAATGAAAGAGCTGTAATGCCAGTAGGCGTTAGCATCGCCAACGAATTTAATAGCGCCTATGCAGAATTGGGTGGTGAAAATAATAAGTAAAGTTAAAAAAAATGCAGAAAGCTCTTCATGGTGCTTAAAGGCTTTAAGCATGGTTTTGATTTTAGAAGTATGTGGTTTCTTGTAACTGCCAGTGTCCATTCTTAATTTCCGGATGTTTTAATTTTAAACTCTGTAACGTGCTCGAGCTTTTAGGTGTTGGGCATGTGCTGGTAAATTCTACAGCATAAATTTCGGATTTATCGACCTACCATAAGTTTTGCCTGGAGCTTTTCTTTCTGAGGGAGGACGAATCGTCGCTTAGCAGTGCATGAAATGTTTCTCTCCGTACGCAGGATCCGATGCAGGTGGCCAAAAACTGGCCTGAGAGAAGAGTTGGTGGTTTGTCCTCATTTTTGTCAAAATAGATCAGCGCATCCAGAGAAAGCCGCTCGGGGAGCTGAATGTCCGCAGGTCTGTGCTCGAAACCGAGCGCGCTCAGTGGGTGGAGGAACAGCACTATGAATTTTGCTCGTGCAAGCCGCTCCTGTGATCATATTTCGCCGCAGATGCGAGGTGATCGATGGACAGGTGTCTAATAATCGGCCGACTATCAAAAGCAAAGTGAAGCTCACGCGGGTGTTGGAAGTTAGTGCTTCAAGCGTCTGCAATCATGTGCAGGGCGGTTGGGCGCCGTTCGGAATTGGTTTATCTTGAATTTTATTGGAATTTATTTCGTTCGGAAAGTACAATTCGCCAATTTTTTAGCCTTCGTTTTACAGCGCGATGTGCTGCTAATTATTTGACAAGGAAATAATTTAATGGGTTCTAGTGCTGCGCAAAATTTGAGTTCAAAGGAGGCTTTGTCGGAGAGGGAGAATAATCTTTATGTTCGACCTTTAAGTTATCGTCCCGATATCGATGGGCTGCGAGCGCTCGCAATTCTTGCTGTAGTTATATATCACGCGTTCCCGACCGTGCTCGCGGGTGGGTTTGTAGGTGTAGATATATTTTTTGTGATTTCCGGGTATCTGATATCCAATATTATATTCAAGGGTGTATCGACAAATAGTTTCAGTGTCTATGATTTCTACGTGCGGCGTGTGAGGCGTATATTCCCAGCGCTCCTGATAGTTCTGCTTTCGTCGTTTATCGCAGCCTGGGTGATCATGATGGGGGCAGAGTTTAAAGTTCTCTGCAAGCATATGATCGCTGGTTTAAGTTTTGTTCAGAATTTAATGATGTATTCCGAGTCGGGTTATTTTGACGCAACCGTTGAGACTAAACCTCTCATGCATTTGTGGTCATTGGGCGTCGAAGAGCAATTCTATCTCTTTTTCCCAATTTCTATAATCGTTCTTTCCAAAGTCGCATCTAGGTTGGCGTATGCAATAGCGGTAACATTCGTTGGCCTATGTTCATTTGGATTCGGCTTGCTTTATATCTCCGACACACCAGCGGGCGTTTTTTTTCTACCTCAATACCGGGTTTGGGAGTTACTGTTTGGTAGCTTGTTAGCTTACAATACGGTGTTCGGATCGCCCCATTCGTGTAAAATTCGATCTCAGGTTCTTCGTAATGCGGCCTCGTTTGTGGGTATAACATTCGTCGTTACAGCAGTATCTATTATTGATAAAAATAAACAATTTCCTGGTTATTGGGCGCTGCTTCCCGTCATAGGCTCAGCACTATTAATATTTTCAGGGCCTGACGCTTGGATTAATAAAAAAGTATTGTCGTCACGCTTCTTGGTCTTTATTGGCTTGATCAGCTATCCGCTCTACTTGTGGCATTGGCCGATATTCTCTTTTACTTACATTTTTTTCTCAGGCACACCCGACTTCCCACTGCGCAGTGCTATGGTAGTTTTATCTGTAGTTCTCGCATGGTTGACCTATAGGTTTATCGAAATACCTATGCGCCAAAAAATATCCGGTCGCACAGCGTTCAGACTTCTGATCTGCGGGGCTCTGGTGTTTATAAGTATTGGTGCGGCGACCATTTCTAAAAATGGGTTTCCATCTCGTCAAGACGAAAGAGAGCAGTTCGCGGAGTACTTTGCAAATGTAAAACCTGATTGGCAATATTTTATGAAACAGGACATTCCTGGTAAGTTCAGGTACGATTGTGACTGGTACAATATGGATGCTTTTCTCAAAGGTTCAGCCACAAATATTCCAGTTTCCAATATTGCAGAAAAATGTTTCAAGTCAGACAAATCCAAGAAGCTTGTTTTTTGGGGGGATTCACACGCGCAACAATATATTTACGGAGTGACACACGAGTTACCTAAAGAGATTGGGGTTCTCAGTGTGGCTACTTCCGGTTGTTTGCCTAACCTTCCGGAAATCGACGCTTCAACTACTGAATATTGCAAAAAATCCAATAAATTTGCGATTCAGACGATAAAGGATCAAAGGCCTAATGTGGTAATTATAGGTCAGGTACTCTGGCACGATGTCTCCGCCAGTCTCCCTCAACTCGCGACTGCATTGACCTCCTACGGCGTCAAGCATGTAATTGTTATGGGCCCAGTCCCGTTGTGGGACGGGAGGCTTAATCAGATCATATTACAGAGACATTGGGAGTCCACGCCGACTTACTTAAAAGATGGCGTCGTCCAGCATGTTCTTGATTCCGAAGCTGTGCTCAAAAGCAAGTATGGCGATGGGCAGGGTGGATTTCAGTATGTTTCGATGATTGACCTGTTGTGTACTGATAAAGGATGCAGAACTTATTTAGGTTCTGATCGAAAAACTGGAATGACTACATTTGATAATAGCCATCTATCTCCAGTTGCTTCTGTTTATGCTGCGCAGACGACGTTGGTTCCGTTGATAATGAAAGATATCGCAGAAGATAAATAGTTAGTACTTTTTTAGCCGGGCCCGCAGATATGCGGGCTTTTTACTATTGCCTTGGCTTTCTAGAACCGGGGTATGATTCTGTTCTAGATCTATCGAACTATCTGTGGAAGTTTTCGCAGCCCGCAAATTTGGTGTAACGCAATTATTCGTCGCGACCTTCCATCATCGTCCGTTTCAGCATCACATAAACCGCGCCGGCGCCGCCGTGACGGGCCTGGCAGGAGCAAAAGCCGAGGACTTGGGCGTGCTGGCGCAGCCAGGTGTTGACATGGCTTTTGATCATTGGCCGCTTGCCATCGAGGCGCACGGCCTTGCCGTGAGTCACGCGCACGCAGCGGATTTCGAATTTGGTTGCTTCGGCGAGAAAGGCCCAGAGTGTTTCCCGCGCCTTTTCCACGCTCATGCCGTGCAGGTCGAGGCTGCCTTCGAACGGGATCTGCCCGACCTTGAGCTTGCGCATCTGGCTTTCCTGCACGCCGTCGCGGGACCACATCAGTTCGTCTTCCGGGCCGACGTCGATCACGAACTGGTCGGACAAGCCATCAATGATAGTGGTGTCGCTGCGCACGGTGGCGGACTGACGCAGCTTGGCAATCTGCGCGCGGTCAGCCTTGGGTTTGCCGGTGTCGGCGCGGTCGTGCTTGATCGGCTTGACGCCCTGGATCGCACTTTTGAACAGAGAAAAATCGTCGTCTTGCATGTCAGCCTCCGCGAAGGGCGGCCAGTTTACCCAAGTCGACAGAAAACGGCCCGGCAAAAAGCCAGGCCGTTGGGTCAGTCGTGTTTTTTCATCAGATGCGGGGCCATGTTCAGTTCCCGCGATTGCCGTGCGCGACGGCGGCAGCGGCGCCACAGGGCAACGCCGAAATACAGAAACAGCAAGCCGACGGCGAGCATGATTGCCGAGCCCAGCGGTGATGCGTTCAGGTCACCCAGCGCCGGCGGGCGGCCGAGCAGGCTGGCTGCCCCGGCCATCGCCAGCAGCACGCCGAACGTAGCCAGAATGGCCGAGATCGCCGCGCCAAATCGAAAACGCCAGTTGCTTTGGCCTTTGGGCCGCAAACGGCGTGCGTCAAATCCATCGGATAACTTCATTCCGACCTTCCTCAATGGTATCGGCCCTTCGACCGGGAGTTGACCGGGTTGTTCCTGAGGCTATGGCATTTGCGGCAAATCAGCGGATATAGCGGATGAGCGGCGCCAATGCACCGCTCACAAGGGCAGGATCAGATCAGGTCCTGAGTCTTGGCCAGCGTGGCGAAGTTGTCAGCCATGATCGCCATTTCCGCTTCCTGCACGCGTTCGGCGCTGAGCACGCCGCCCTTGAACGGCAGATCGCGGGTCGCGCAGGCGTCTTCGACCAGAGTGCAGCGGAAACCGAGGTTCTTCGCCGCGCGCACCGTGGTGCTGACGCTGGAGTGACTCATGAAACCGCAAACGATCAGGTCCAGCGAGCCGAGGTTCTGCAGGCGCTCGAGCAGTTCGGTGCCATGGAACGCGCTCGGCAGCAGTTTGCCGATAATGGTTTCATCACCCTGTGGTTCCAGACCAGGGATGAACTCGCCACGTTCGCCCTGCGGGTCGAACAGGCCACCCACGGTGCCGAGATGACGCACGTGCACGATCGGCCGACCGGCGGCACGGGCTGCGGCAACCACTTGTTTGATGTTCGCGACGGCCGCGTCCATGCCGCTCAGGGCCAGCGGGCCACTGAGGTATTCCTTCTGGGCATCGATGATGACCACGGTGGCATGGCTCAGTGTGGCCGCTGCGTAACCGCGGCCGCTGAGTTGAAACATCGTTTTTGGAACGGACATTCTGGGGCTCCTCGGGGTGGGGCTTTTGCGACATTGTCCTCTGGCTGAGCGGTTCTGTGAATCGCTACCATCGTAGGCGCCGTCGTTCTTGGCCTGCAGCCTTGTCAAGTTACACGTTCCGTTCAATGCCTGATGCAAAAAAAAGAAATCTCCGACCGTTACCACGCGGTTTTTCCTGCGTCGTCGTCGCGCGTTTTGGCTGCTAGAATCGCCAGTCGTTTTTTCTGGAGTTCTACGCCGTGATCACTTCCCGACTTCGTACCCTGCGCGACCACATCCGTTGGGCCGTCAGCCGCTTCCATGGGGAGGATCTGTTTTTCGGTCATGGCACCGACAACGCCTGGGACGAGGCGCGCCAGTTGGTACTGGGCGCTTTGCACCTGCCTTGGGAAATCGCCGACAGCTATCTTGATTGCGCGCTGGAAGATGACGAACTGGTCAATCTGCAGCGCTTGCTCAAGCGCCGCATCGAGGATCGCGTTCCGACCGCCTATCTGCTCGGTGAAGCTTGGTTCTGCGGCATGTCGTTCATCGTCGACCCGCGCGTGTTGATCCCGCGTTCGCCGATTGGTGAACTGATCGAAAACCGCTTTGCGCCATGGATCGGCAACGAACCGGCGCGAATTCTCGACCTGTGCACTGGCTCCGGCTGCATCGGCATTGCTTGCGCTTACGAATTCCAGAATGCCGAAGTGGTGCTCGCGGATCTGTCGTTCGAAGCGCTGGAAGTGGCCAATCAGAACATCGAGCGCCATGGCGTCGATGAGCGCGTCTACACGGTGCAGGGTGATGGCTTCGATGGCTTGCCGGGTCAGCGTTTCGACCTGATCGTGTCGAACCCGCCCTACGTCGATGCGGAAGATTTCGCCGACATGCCGGACGAGTATCAGCACGAGCCTGAACTCGGTCTGGCCTGCGGTGATGATGGTCTGAATCTGGTCCGGCGCATGCTCGCCGAAGCGGCGGATCACCTGACCGAGAAAGGTTTGTTGATTGTCGAGGTGGGCAACAGCCAGGTGCACGTCGAGGCGTTGTACCCGGAAGTCGATTTCGCCTGGCTGGAGTTCCAGCGTGGTGGGCATGGCGTGTTCATGCTCACAGCCGAGCAGTGCCGCGCGCATCAGGCCCTGTTCGCCTCCCGCGTCTAAGGTTGTGACAGATCGTTCCCACGCTCCGCGTGGGAATGCATCAATGGACGCTCTGCGTCCGCTTTTGGGACGCGGAGCGTCCCGGGCTGCATTCCCACGCAGAGCATGGGAACGATCAGTACGCGCTCAAGCCCTCAGCGGTGCGTAGCAATCCAGATCAACAACCCCGCCTGAAACACCGCAAATGCCACCAGGCACGTAATGGTGAAACGCAGCCCGGCGTCTTCACGCTTGAACTTGCTGACTTTTTCTTCCTGCTTCTTCAGTTTCACTTCCTGCTCGGCCAGGTTCTGTTCGGCCTGCTGGAGCATCTGCGCGGCTTCAAGAATTTCGACGATCTGCAGCTTTTCGCTGTTCCAGTCACCGAGCAGATCACCGACCTGCACGGCCTTGATGCTGCCTTTCAAATGCTGGGCATCGGCGTAAGCCACATCGAAACCGTGCACGCGCAGGAAATGGTCGCGGCGCAAGCGAGTGTCTTCGTTGAGCGCGTCCTTGTTGTTCAGGTCCATGCCGTCGACGGTGTAGCCGGGCCAGCGTTTTTTCGCCCAATTGATGCCTTGCGCAGCCATGAAGCGGCCGATACCGCGATTCAGCGGTTCAATCTGCAAGCCGCTATCGGGACCGAAGCTCACCCGTTTGCTCGCGTGGTCGACCCACACATCCAGATGATTCTGCTCTTTGCGCACGCGCTGGTTGGGCAGCTTGATCGCCATGCGCATCAGGCTGCGCTCTTTGCTGTTGCGCTCGGCGTAACCGAATTCGACAAAGCGCAACGGCCGGCCGCCGGTATTGCGGTCGGTCTGCAGCGGCGCCAGGCGGAGCATCTTGTGGTGCTCGGCCTGAACGTCCGCCCACGGCAGTTCGACCGCTGGCGGTGCGTCTTTTTCAGCGCTGGTGTCGGGTGAAGTCTGGGTTTCAGTCATAACGGCGAGATCCTGTCCAAGCCCTGCTTGCCGTCAGACGTTGCGCTGGCGACAAAGGCTTATCGGCCGTTTTCTGTGAGGCTGGAGGGTAAAACGCAGTTAACTTGCACGAATTCCGTCAATAAATTCGATGACGGCGGCGCCCAGTTCGGCGGCCAGGGGCAAATTCGGGTCCTTGTAGGAGGCCAATTGCCGCTTCATGTCGTTGTGGACGATGCGCAGCACGTGATTCATACCGTCGATCACTGTCAGTTGCGCGTCCGGTTTCGCCGCCTTGAGCAGCTTCGCGTCCTCGGTGCCGACCTGAATGTCGTTGCTGCCCTGGACAATCAGCGCCGGCATTTTCAGCTGGGCAAAGGCTTGCGCCGGGTCCTGACGGAACAGCGAAATCAGGTACGGCTGCACGCTCGGGCGAAAGATCACCTGCAACGGTTGCGGCACGTTGTCATCGGTGTGGCCGGCCTTGAGGCTGTCGAGCAGTTCGTTGCTGCGCAGCATCAGTGGTGGCGGCAGGCTGCGCGCCAACTGTTCGCGGATGACCTGGTCGACCGGGCGCGCGCTGCCGGACAGCGAGATCACCGCCGCTGCGTCCAGCTTCGGCGCGGCGAGGCTGGCAATCAGCGCGCCTTCGCTGTGGCCGAGCAGAATCAGTTTGCCGAAACGCGGATCGGCCTTGAGCTTCTGCCCCCACGCCACGGCGTCCGCCGCATAGCCTTCTACAGACAAATCACGTTCATCGGGAGCGGTCGCCAGGCTTGCCGCAACGCCACGCTTGTCGTAGCGCACGCTGGCGATGTTGTGTTTGGCCAGCACCCAGGCCAAGCGCTTGAGGCTGTCATTGCGTCCGCCGTCGGGGTTGTTTCCATCGCGATCTGTAGGACCTGAGCCAGAAATCATCAGAACAATCGGCACCGGGCTGTCGGACTTGGGCAGCAACAGCGAACCGAAAAGTTCGCCGCTGCCGGTGTCCAGAGTGACCGGGCGCTGTAGGACTGTCGCTTGGGCAAAGCCGGTAAAGAGGGTAAGACTCAAGATCAGAACTCGCAGCATCATCACGCCATCATTGGTCAAGGTGCCGGTTGGACTCGCCAGCACCACTAAGGTTCGAGGATGAACTACTCGGTTAGCCTGCGTATACTGGCGCGCATCAAGAATTCGGGTTTGATTTCACGGAGCGTCCTGCATGTCCGGCAATACCTACGGCAAGTTGTTCACTGTCACCACCGCTGGCGAAAGCCATGGTCCGGCGTTGGTCGCCATTGTCGACGGCTGCCCGCCGGGCCTGGAGATTTCCCTGGAAGATCTGCAGCGCGACCTCGATCGCCGCAAGCCTGGCACCAGCCGCCACACCACCCAGCGCCAGGAAGCCGATGAAGTCGAAATCCTCTCCGGCGTGTTCGAGGGTCGCACCACCGGTTGCTCGATCGGCCTGCTGATTCGCAATACCGACCAGAAGTCCAAGGACTACTCGGCGATCAAGGACCTGTTCCGCCCGGCTCACGCCGACTACACCTATCACCACAAATACGGCGAACGCGATTATCGCGGCGGTGGCCGCAGTTCGGCACGGGAAACCGCCATGCGCGTGGCGGCCGGTGCGATCGCCAAGAAGTATCTGGCCAGTCAGGGCATCGTCATTCGCGGTTACATGAGCCAGCTCGGCCCGATCGAAATTCCGTTCAAGACCTGGGATTGTGTCGAAGAAAACGCTTTCTTCAGTCCTGACCCGGACAAGGTGCCGGAGCTGGAAGCCTACATGGATCAGTTGCGCCGCGATCAGGACTCGGTCGGGGCGAAGATCACCGTGGTCGCCGAAGGCGTGATGCCGGGTCTTGGCGAACCGATTTTCGACCGCCTCGACGCCGAACTGGCCCACGCGCTGATGAGCATCAACGCGGTCAAAGGCGTGGAGATCGGCGCCGGGTTCACCTGTGTCGCCCAGCGTGGTACCGAACACCGCGATGAACTGACGCCGGAGGGTTTCCTCAGCAACAACGCCGGCGGCATCCTCGGTGGCATCTCGTCCGGCCAGCCAATCGTTGCGCATCTGGCATTGAAACCGACCTCGAGCATCACCACCCCGGGGCATTCGATCGACGTGAATGGCAACCCGGTCGATGTGATCACCAAGGGGCGTCACGATCCTTGTGTCGGCATCCGCGCGACGCCGATCGCCGAAGCGATGATGGCCATCGTGCTGATGGATCACCTGCTGCGCCACCGTGGGCAGAACGCCGATGTGCGCGTGAGCACGCCGGTGCTGGGCCAGCTCTGATGGCCGCGCTCAAAGCCGTCGCGGCATAACCGGCGTGGCGGCGCTTCCTTACTGGCGGTTGTCCAGTTTCTATCTGTTCTATTTCGCCTTGCTCGGATCGACAGCGCCATTTCTGGCGCTGTACTTCGATCACCTCGGCTTCAGCGCCGCACGCATCGGCGAGCTGGTGGCGATTCCGATGCTGATGCGCTGCGTGGCGCCGAACATCTGGGGCTGGCTCGGCGATTACACCGGCAGGCGTCTGGCCATCGTGCGCTTCGGTGCGGTGTGCACGTTGCTGACCTTTTCGCTGATCTTCGTCAGCCAGACCTACGCCTGGCTGGCGATGGTCATGGCCCTGCATGCGTTCTTCTGGCATGCAGTGCTGCCGCAGTTCGAAGTCATTACCCTCGCGCATCTGCAGGGGCAAACATCGCGCTACAGCCAGATTCGCCTGTGGGGCTCCATCGGTTTCATCATCACAGTGGTAGTGCTGGGGCGGCTGTTCGAATGGCTGAGTCTGGACATCTACCCGGCTGCGCTGGTGCTGATCATGGCCGGTATCGTTCTCAGCAGCCTGTGGGTGCCGAATGCGCAGCCCGCGCAAGGCAATCGGCCGACGGGTGAGGGCTTCCTCAAGCAATTGCGTCATCCCGGCGTGCTGGCGTTTTATGCTTGCGTCGCGCTGATGCAGGTCAGCCACGGGCCGTACTACACCTTTCTGACTCTGCACCTTGAACGCCTCGGTTACAGCCGTGGCGTCATCGGTATGCTCTGGGCCGTGGGTGTGGTGGCGGAAGTGCTGATGTTCATGGCCATGAGTCGCATTCTGGCGCGCTTTTCCCTGCGCCGGGTGCTGCTGGCGAGCTTCCTGCTGGCGGCGTTGCGTTGGGTGCTGCTCGGTTCGTTTGCGGAGTTTCTCTGGGTGTTGTTGTTCGCCCAGGTGTTGCATGCAGCGACATTCGGCAGCTTTCATGCGGCTGCCATCGCTTTAGTGCAACGTAGTTTCGGCGCCCGCCAGCAAGGCCAGGGCCAGGCGCTGTATGCGGCACTGGCCGGCACCGGCGGGGCGCTCGGCGCGCTGTATTCCGGCTACAGCTGGAATGCCCTCGGCGCAACATTGACCTTTAGTATTGCCAGTCTCGCAGCGCTTGCCGCTGCCGTTATCATTGCCACATGTATGCAAGAGGACAGGCCATGAGCCTTAGTCGTGAACAGCTCGCCCAGCAGATCGTTGACGCCGGGCGTTTTCTATATGGCCGTGGCTGGTCGCCAGCTACCAGCAGCAACTATTCGACACGCCTGTCGCCGAGCGAAGCGCTGTTGACCGTATCGGGCAAGCACAAGGGCCAGTTGGGTGTGGATGACGTGCTCGCTACCGATCTGTCCGGCAATAGCCTGGAGCCGGGCAAGAAACCCTCCGCCGAAACCTTGCTGCACACCCAGCTCTACAGTTGGCGCGCGGAAATCGGTGCGGTGCTGCACACCCATTCGGTGAATGCCACGGTGCTGTCGCGCCTGACCCCGGAAGATTTCATCGAGTTCGAAGACTACGAACTGCAAAAAGCCTTCAGCGGTATTTCCACCCATGAATCACGGGTGCGTGTGCCGATTTTCGACAACGATCAGGACATTGCGCGCCTCGCCGCCAAGGTGCAGCCTTGGCTCGACGCCCATCCCGATTGCGTCGGTTATCTGATTCGCGGCCATGGTCTCTACACATGGGGCGCGCAGATGAGCGACGCGCTGCGGCAGATCGAGGCTTTTGAATTCCTGTTTGAATGCGAGTTGAAAACCCGCAGCGTCATGAACCGCCAAGGCTGAGTTCATCTGAAACAGCCTGTTTGCCTGATGCCATGCGGCGCCCGACCGGTCTTCAAGAGCCGGACGGCGCCGCCGCTACCGAGGAATTGCCCATGAGCAGCCTGTCCGTTTATCACGTTTCCAGCCCTGAGATTCCCAATAAGGTGCTGACCCATTTCGAAGATATCGCCTCGACGCTGGCCGAGCAGGGCGTGCGTTTCGACCGCTGGCAGGCCGCCGCGAAGATTCAGCCCGGCGCCAGTCAGGAAGAGGTCATCAGCGCTTATAAAGAGCAGATCGACAAACTGATGACTGAGCGCGGTTACATTACGGTCGATGTGATCAGCCTCAACAGTGATCATCCGCAAAAAGCCGAGCTGCGCGCCAAGTTCCTCGAAGAGCACCGCCATGGCGAAGACGAAGTGCGATTTTTCGTCGCCGGTCGTGGCTTGTTTACCCTGCATATCGACGATTACGTCTATGCCGTGCTTTGCGAGAAAAATGATCTGATCTCGGTTCCCGCCGGCACCAAGCACTGGTTCGACATGGGCGAGCATCCGCATTTCGTAGCGATTCGTCTGTTCAACAACCCGGAAGGCTGGGTTGCCAATTTCACCGGCGAAGACATCGCCGGTCGTTTCCCGCGTCTGGAGGACTGAAACCGTGTCGATCAAAGCCATCCTCACCGACATCGAAGGCACCACCAGCGCGGTGAGTTTCGTCTTCGACGTGCTGTTTCCCTACGCCGCCGAACATTTGCCCGACTTTGTGCGCCAGAACGCTTCGCGTGCTGATGTCGCCGAACAGCTCGACGCCGTGCGCCGAGACAGCAACGAGCCGCAGGCCGATGTCGAGCGGGTTGTTGAAATCCTCTTGAGCTGGATCGCTGAAGACCGCAAAGCCACGCCGCTCAAGGCGTTGCAAGGCATGGTCTGGGCGCAGGGCTATCAGGCCGGGCAGCTGAAAGGGCATGTTTATCCGGATGCTGTTGAAGCGCTGCAACGTTGGCATGCGGCCGGTTATCAACTGTTTGTTTACTCATCCGGCTCGATCCAGGCGCAGAAACTGATTTTCGGTTGCTCGGAGGCGGGGGATCTGACACCGCTGTTCAGCGGCTATTTCGACACCACATCAGGGCCGAAGCGTGAGGCGCAGTCCTACCGCAACATTCAACAGGCGGTGGGTGTTGAAGCCGATGAAATCCTGTTCCTCTCGGATATCGTCGAAGAGCTCGACGCTGCCCAGTCAGCCGGCATGAAAACCTGTGGCCTGGCGCGTGAAGGCGGTGAGTTGGCAGGACACGTGACGGTGGACAGCTTTACCGGGATCGAACCGGAAGCGTTCTGACCATTGCACACATCCCTGTAGGAGCTGTCGAGTGAAACGAGGCTGCAATCTTTCGATTTACGCATGAAATCAAGATCAAAAGATCGCAGCGTGCCGCAGCTCCTACAAAAATCATGCGCACATAAAAACAGGCCGTGAAGCGCATGCTCCACGGCCTGTTTTTGTTTAAAGCCAATTACAGCGAGTGATAGGTCGGCAGAGCAAAACGCTGCTGGCTCTGCAGCATCGCAATTTGCGGCAGCTCGCTGGCTTGTTCGGCCAGGTCGCGGCGGATCGCGCTGATCGCCCACGACAGTTGGTCACCGGCATGCAGTTGCTGATACGAGAGGGCGCGTTTGAAGACTTTGCCGTCGCTGCTACGCAGTGTGAGCAGGATGCCACCGTCAGGACGCGGGGCAGTGCTGACTTCGTAGTTGGAGAACAGCGATGTAAATTTTTCTTGAATCAGGCTCATGTCATCAGCTCCGTATGTACTTGAATGGCAAGCATGCGGAGGTAGTTGCAGCGTTTGTGCCAGTATTGATGCGAATAAATTCCCTTTAAAATCAACGAGTTGAAAGTAGTGCATTTTGCAGGCGTCGTGCAATCTGCATGAATGGCCATCGTGCATCCTGCATTTTGCGTGATTTTTCTCCGTACAACGGAACCAAACGTCCGTACCAGAATCCGCTCTTCCCCGGAGGCGCGACGGGATACAAATCATTGCAAAAACCGCGTGTACAGCCCCGCGAGCACTGACGTACTTTCCTTCTCGACCCATGGCGTAAACGCGTCGGTCGCAGTCATTACCCGATAACAAGAACAGCGGTCTGCACGTCAAGATCGAACGGGGAGCTTTCATGCGTCACGCACCAAGCGACACGATTACCTGGGGCATGATGCTCCGCAAACTGCCGATGATCGCCAAGGCCATCCCCCGGGTGGTCAAAGGCATGAAAGTGGCCAACGTTACGGATCCGACCCAAACGTGTGGCCTGGGCTGGACGTTCGAGCAGGCGACGCTGCGCAATCCCGATGGTGTGGCGTTATTGCAGGGCGACGTGGCGTTGACCTACACACAGGTCAACCAGTGGGCCAATCGCATTGCGCATTATCTGAGCGAGCAAGGTATCGGCAAAAGCGATGTGGTCGCGGTGTTCATCGAGAACCGTGCGGAATTACTGGTGACAATCCTGGCGCTGGCCAAGCTCGGCGCGGTCAGTGCGCTGCTCAACACCTCATTGATGCGCGACACGCTTGTTCACAGCATCAATCTGGTTGCGCCTGCGGCCATCGTGGTCGGGGAAGAACTGACCGCTGCCTATGCCGGCGTGCGTGATCAGGTAGCGATCGCAGCGCCCCGCACCTGGTTTGTCGCTGATCAGGACACATACAGCCACCCGGGCATCGCGCCCGAGGATTACGTCAATCTGATCAGCGCCAGTGCTGACGCCAGCAGCGATAACCCGCCGAGCAGCGCGCAAGTATTCTTCGACGATCCGTGTTTCTACATCTACACCTCCGGCACCACCGGTCTGCCCAAGGCCGGGGTTTTCAAGCACGGACGGTGGATGCGCAGTTCGGCGAGCTTCGGCATGATCGCCCTCGATATGCGCCCGGATGATGTCGTTTACTGCACCTTGCCGCTGTATCACGCCACAGGTCTGTGCGTGTGTTGGGGATCGGCGATCAACGGCGCCTCGGGTTTCGCCATCCGCCGCAAATTCAGCGCCAGCCAGTTCTGGAATGATGTGCGCCGCTATCGCGCGACCACCATCGGCTATGTTGGCGAATTGTGCCGCTACCTGGTCGAGCAACCGGTCAGCGTCGATGACAGCCGTCACGATGTGCGCAAGATGATCGGCAATGGCCTGCGTCCTGGTGCTTGGGCCGAGTTCAAATCACGTTTTGCGGTGGAGCATATCTGTGAGCTGTACGCGGCCAGCGACGGCAACATCGGTTTCACCAACATCCTCAATTTCGACAACACCGTCGGGTTTTCCCTGATGGCCTGGGAACTGGTCGCTTACGACCATGACAGTGGCGAGCCGTTGCGCGGCGAAGATGGTTTCATGCGCAAGGTCGGCAAGGGCGAGCAAGGCCTGCTGCTGGCGCGGATCGACGAAAAAGCGCCGCTGGACGGTTACACCGATCCGCAGAAAACCGCCCGCGTCGTATTGCACGATGTGTTCAACAAGGGCGATCGCTTTTTCAACACCGGCGACCTGCTGCGCAACATCGGTTTCGGCCATGCTCAATTTGTTGATCGCCTCGGCGATACGTATCGCTGGAAGGGTGAAAACGTGTCGACCACCGAAGTCGAGAACCTGTTGCTGCAACATCCATTGATTGCTGAAGCCGTGGCCTACGGTGTCGAAATCCCCAACACCAACGGGCGCGCCGGAATGGCCGCCATCACTCCTGCGGAATCCTTGGCCACGCTGGATTTCGCTGAATTGCTGAGTTTCGTCCGGCAACGTATGCCGGCTTATGCCGTGCCGTTGTTCCTGCGGGTGAAAGTGAAAATGGAAACCACCGGCACGTTCAAGTACCAGAAGACTCGCCTGAAAACAGAAGGCTTCGATCCCGGCCTCACGGGCGATGACCCGATCTTCGCCTGGCTGCCGGGCAGCGAAACTTATGTGCATGTCAGTGAGCAAATCCTCGCTGAAATTCAACAAGGCAAACATCGGTATTGAGCGTGGCTATCGGGACGCTCGGAAAAAACCGAGTGACAGGCACCGTCGCGCTCGGGAAACTGTCGGCTTCCGATAGACCGAAATGGAGTGCCACATGTCTGACCAAAGCCGCCAGATGACCCCTGAAGAAGCTGCCGAATTCACCGAGCAGGTTTTCAACAAGGCGCGCGACGGTGATGCCGAGATGCTTGATCGCCTGGTCACCGCCGGGCTGCCGGTGAACCTGAAAAACAGCAAGGGCGACACCTTGTTGATGCTCGCCAGCTACTACGGCCATGTTGATGCGGTGAAGGTTCTGCTTAAACACAAAGCCGATCCGGAAATGCGCAATGGCAACGGCCAGAGCCCGATTGCCGGCGCCGCGTTCAAAGGCGATCTGGCGGTGGTCAAGGCGCTGGTTGAGGCGGGCGCCGAGATTGAAGGTTCTTCCTTCGACGGCCGCACGGCGCTGATGATGGCGGCGATGTTCAATCGCGTTGAAATCGTCGATTACCTGATCGGCCAGGGTGCTGACCCGAGAGCCAAGGACGCCAATGGCGTGACCGCGCTGGATGCGGCGCGGACCATGGGTGCAGTCGATACCACTGCGCAGCTGGAAAAGTTGTTGGCCTGATAAACGATCAAAAGATCGCAGCCTGCGGCAGCTCCTACACTTGATGCGTTCGCCAAGTGAACGCAGGACCTGTAGGAGCTGCCGAAGGCTGCGATCTTTTGCTTTTCTGCGCTATTCTTCGCGCCCGAAATTCTACTGTCACTACAGGATCCGCCCTCATGAAAGCCGCACTCGTCGAACTCATCAGCAAAATCAGCTCCGGCTGCATGGGCGAGGACGAGATCCTGAAAGTGGCCGACGAAGCCGCGCAGGCCTACGCCGATGCCAATGCTTTTCTGGCCGCCAATCCGGACATCAACTACGACGACACATTCCCGATCCCGCTGGGTGAGTGGGTAGTGGTCGGCAGCCTGCCGGAAACTGTGCTGTTCCAGGCCGATACCTATGTCGATCTGTTCGCACAAATCGTTGCTTCGTTTGGCCCCGGTGTGGATTTCAACCTCAAGCCCAAGCAACTGGCCAAGACCGAAGCACTGACCGCACTCAACCGCATCCAGGTGCAGATGAGCAGCCTGAACAAGGAAAACGGCGGTTACACGTTGATGAACTTCAGCCAGTTGCTCGACGATGAATTGCAAATGGTCCTGGTCTACGGCAACGACGTACCCCGCGTGCTGGAGTTGTGCGCCGAGGTCGGCATCGCCGCTGCGCCGGCACTGGAAGCCTTGAAGGTCGCTGTTCACGTCTGAACGCAATAAAAGGGAACCCTGCGCGCGACCGTCTATCCTAAAAGTGCATGCCACTATTCTGGAGCGACACCATGGGTTCCACGTTCAACGGTCTGATTGGCCTGATCATCCTTGCCCTCGATATCTGGGCCATCATCAATGTGCTCAAAAGCGGCGCCTCCACCGGGATGAAAATCGTCTGGGTGTTGCTGATTATCCTCCTGCCGGTGCTGGGCCTGATCATCTGGGCGATTGCCGGGCCACGGGGTAACGTCCGGATCTGAGCTGATTTTCGATCACACTGTTATCCCTGTGGGAGCGAGCCTGCTCGCGAAGACGTTGTGTCAGTCGCCATCACCGGCAACTGATGCTGCGCTTTCGCGAGCAGGCTCGCTCCCACAGTGGTTTGCGCTGGTAAAAAACAACCGGAGGTTCGACCTGTCATCTTCGGCAACGTAGAATGCGCGCCTTTCCCGGGCAATCGTCCCCACGATGGCGCCCGCGCATTTATCGGAGCACTTGACCATGACCGTCACCAAGACCAGCGAGTACCTGGAAACCCTCTACGAAGGCTACGGCCAGCGTTTTCGCATGGAAAAACTGCTGCACGAAGTGCGCACCGAACACCAGCATCTGGTGATCTTCCAGAACCCGCGCATGGGCCGGGTGATGGCGCTGGACGGCGTGATCCAGACCACCGAAGCCGACGAATTCATCTACCACGAAATGCTCACCCACGTGCCGATCCTCGCCCACGGCACTGCCAAGCGCGTGCTGATCATCGGCGGCGGTGACGGCGGCATGTTGCGCGAAGTGACCAAGCACGCCGGCGTCGAACACATCACCATGGTCGAAATCGACGGCACCGTGGTCGACATGTGCAAGGAATTCCTGCCGAACCATTCCGCCGGAGCCTACGACGATCCGCGCCTGAACCTGGTGATCGATGACGGCATGCGTTTCGTCGCCACCACCACTGAAAAATTCGACGTGATCATCTCCGACTCCACCGACCCGATCGGCCCGGGCGAAGTGCTGTTCTCGGAGAACTTCTACCAGGCGTGCCACCGCTGCCTGAACGAAGGCGGCATCCTCGTGACTCAGAACGGCACGCCGTTCATGCAAATCGACGAAGTCAAAACCACCGCCGGTCGCCTGCGCAGCCTGTTCCCGGACTGGCACTTCTACCAGGCCGCCGTGCCGACCTACATCGGCGGCTCGATGACCTTCGCCTGGGGCTCGACCAACCCGGCCTACCGCAAGCTCAGCCGTGAAACCCTGCAACAGCGCTTCATCGGCAGCGGCATCGTCACCCGTTACTACAATCCGGAAATCCACATCGGCGCGTTCGCCTTGCCGCAATACGTGCTGCAAGCGGTCAACAAGCCAAGCAACGACTGATCACTCTGAAGTCGCTCTGCAAGGGAGCTTTTGTGGCGAGGGGATCTATCCCCGTTGGGATGCGCAGCATCCGTGAACCGGCCTGCGCGGTGTCTCCGTTAAACCGCAATGGACGGCATTACGACTGCTGCGCAGCCGAACGGGGATAAATCCCCTCGCCACAGAGTCCGCCCTATCGATCGGATGGTTATTTTCACCGTTGGCGGCTGTAATCCTTTTGAACCAACTATCGCGGAAAAAAGTCGAGATAGAGGTAAGCCCATTTACGGGTTGATCGAGGAGGCACTGATGCAAAAGTGGAAAGTCACTTTCGTGGATGATCACGGCGAAATTGTTGATGAAGTCTTCGAACGTGAGGAATGCCCGTCCGATGATGAAGCCGCGCGGCTGATCAAGGAGCGGCTTCTTCCGGTCGCCGCCCAGCTGGATCTCAACGACCTGCAAGGGCGCACCACCGATGCCGAGGTGAAAAACCTCAAGACCCAGAACGGCATCGAAATCCTCAGCATCACCCCTGTCTGAACACTTCCTGTCATCTCGTAAACCAGGCCTTGGCAGCGGCGCTCTCTTGGGGCTACTCTGCAAGCGAGATCAGCGAATGGATCGCTAAGGTCTGGTCTTGTCAGCTACATGCTTGTTTCCCGCGCGCAACCACGTTGCCGTAGTACTTAGGCCAAAAGGCCCGGGGCGGGAATACGGAAAGTCTATCCATCAATCGAGGGGGACGATTCATGAGCACAGCCTATCAAGAAGACATCAGCAGCAACGTTCTGCGCCGCATGAAAGAAGGCGGCTTCGATTTTTCCCGGTTCCATCCCATCGAGTTCTACGCAATTTTCCCGGACGAGGAGCGGGCGCGCAGGGCAGCAGGCAAATTTCGCGGTGAATCCATCAATGCCCAGGTCAGTGCGCGCGACGACGGCGCCTGGTCGCTGGAATTGAGCAAAGTGATGTACGCAACCTATGACGACATCGGCGATTTCGAGCAAGGCTTTTCAGCCGTGGTCGAACCGCTGGGCGGCATTATCGAGGGTTGGGGCGTGAAGCAGGAGGTGCGCAATCGTTACCGGTTGAATTGATATTGCGCATTGTTTGTCGGGCAACGGCTGACCTTCTGGTCGGCCGTTGTCGTTTCTGGCTTCTGCACATCGCAGTGGCAAAATCCTGAAACAAGAATCCAGGGCAAAAAAAAGCCACCGGAGAGGGTGGCTAAAAGGGAAGACGGGTATGCAATAAAGTCCTGTCGGGACGGGGCTGCCAAGGCAGTTCAGATCAGTTGAGCTGTCTCCTTCGCGGCGGCTTGCCGGGGAAGTTTTGCAGCGAATGCGCGGATTATCCGCAGTCGCGGTCGGGCAGTGAAATCAACTCTGACTATGCTGGTGATAGGCGATGCAGTGCGTCGCAATGAAGCGGGGGCAATCGGGCCGGGGCATTTGCCGCACAGGAATGGTGCGCAGCCTCCGGCGTGGATCTACAACCGATTGAAATCAAAGCGTTTATGCCGATGGCACGGGCCTTGCGAAGGCCTGTATGTCCGGAGTGACAAGGAGTACGGCATGATCCGCACCTATTTTGATGAGATGTACGATGCCGGCGGCGTGGTCCGCCCGCATTACCGGGAATTTGCCCGCTGGCTGGCCGAGACGCCCGACGAGCTGCTCGCGCAGCGCCGCCGCGAGGCCGATCTGCTGTTCCACCGTGCCGGGATCACCTTCACGCTCTATGGCGACGAGCAGGGCACCGAGCGCCTGATTCCGTTCGACACCATTCCCCGCAGCATTCCGGCCAGTGAATGGCGGATTGTCGAGCGCGGCTGCATCCAGCGGGTCAAAGCGTTGAATATGTTTCTCGCCGACCTCTACCACGAGCAACGCATCATCAAGGCCGGGATTATTCCCGCCGAACAGGTGCTGGCCAACGAGCAATACCAATTGGCGATGCAAGGTCTGGATCTGCACCGCGATATCTATTCGCACATCTCCGGCGTCGATCTGGTGCGCGATGGCGATGGCACTTATTACGTTCTCGAAGACAACCTGCGCACACCCAGCGGCGTCAGCTACATGCTCGAAGATCGCAAGATGATGATGCGTCTGTTCCCCGAACTGTTCTCCGCCCAGCGCATCGCCCCGATCGATCACTATCCCAATCTTCTGCTCGACACTCTCAAAAGCTCGAGCCCGATCGACAATCCCAGCGTGGTGGTGCTGACGCCGGGACGCTTCAACAGCGCGTTCTTCGAACATGCGTTTCTGGCGCGGGAAATGGGCGTTGAACTGGTGGAAGGCGCAGATCTGTTCGTGCGTGACGACAAGGTGTTCATGCGCACCACCGATGGCCCGAAAGCGGTCGACGTGATCTATCGGCGCCTCGACGACGCATTCCTCGATCCTCTGGCATTCAACCCGGATTCGATGCTCGGTGTGCCGGGGCTGCTGTCGTCCTATCGCTCCGGCAACGTGGTGCTGGCCAATGCCATCGGCACCGGGGTCGCGGACGATAAATCGGTTTACCCGTTTGTCACCGACATGATCCGTTTTTACCTCGACGAAGAGCCGATCCTGAAAAACGTGCCGACCTGGCAATGCCGCAACCCGTCCGAGCTGTCCCACGTACTGGCCAATCTTGCGGATTTGGTCGTCAAGGAAACCCAGGGCTCCGGCGGTTACGGGATGCTGGTCGGACCGGCCGCGACGACGGCGGAAATCGATGCCTTTCGCGAGCGCATCAAAGCCAAACCCCATGCCTACATTGCGCAACCGACACTATCGCTGTCGACCTGTCCGACCTTTGTCGAAAACGGCATCGCGCCGCGCCATATCGACTTGCGTCCGTTCGTGCTGTCCGGCCGCGAAACCCGTGTGGTGCCTGGCGGTTTGACCCGTGTCGCGTTGCGTGAAGGCTCCCTGGTGGTGAACTCCTCCCAGGGCGGCGGGACCAAGGACACCTGGGTAGTCGAGGATTGAAGGAAGCTTGCCATGTTAAGTAGAACTGCCTCGGATCTGTACTGGATGTCGCGTTACCTGGAGCGTGCGGAGAATCTCGCGCGCATGCTCGACATCAGCTATTCGCTGTCGCTGATGCCGCAGGACGGGCGCGGCGATGGTCTGCATGAACTCGCCATGCCGTTGCTGATCACCGGCACCTTGGACGATTACCTTGAACGCCACGGTGACCTGCACGCTGAACGCTTGCTGCATTTCTTCGCACTGGACGCGGCCAACCCGGCCAGTATCTACAGCTGCCTTGGTGCAGCGCGGGCCAGTGCCCATGCCGTGCGCGGGCGAATCACTGCCGACATGTGGGAAAACATCAATGCGACCTGGCTGGAAATTCGTGGCATCGCCGAGCAGGGCCTGAGTCGTTATGGCATGAGCCGGTTCTGCGAATGGATCAAGGAGCGTTCGCACCTGTTTCGTGGCGCCTCATACGGCACGATCATGCGCAACGACGCGTTTCGCTTTATTCGTCTGGGCACGTTTATCGAGCGCGCGGACAACACGCTGCGCCTGCTTGATGCCCGTTACGAAATGGCCGGCGATCAGGCCGAAGCAGTCAGCGACGGCACGGCGCACGCCTATTACCAATGGAGTGCGCTGCTGCGCGCCTTGTCCTCATTCGAGGCCTACACCGAAATCTACCGCGACGCGCCCGGCGCCCGGCATGTCGCCGAACTGCTGCTGTTACGCGCCGATGTGCCGCGTTCGCTGCGTGCCTGTACCGAAGAGATCGACCAGATCCTCGCGCAACTGCCAGGCGCCAACGGCCGACCGGCACAACGCCTGGCGGCGGAAATGGACGCGCGCCTGCGTTACACCGGCATCAACGAAATTCTCGAAGAAGGCCTGCACGCCTGGCTGACCGAATTCATCCCGCTGGTGCGCCAGTTGGGCAACGCCATTCACAGTTCCTACCTGGAGGCTGCATGAGACTTTCCATAAGCCACGAGACCACCTATCACTACGAAGATCAGGTGCGCGCGAGCATCCAGTACCTGCGCCTGACACCCCACGACAGCGAGCGTCAGCATGTCCTCAGTTGGCAACTCGACCTGCCGCGTCCGGTGCGTGCGCAGCTCGATCCGTTTGGCAACATCCTGCACGTGCTGACCATGGACGAGCCCCACGAAGCGATCATCATTGGCGCCCGGGGGCAGGTCGATATCGACGAATTGCGCGAGGCCGAACATGAGAGCCAGTCAGCGCTGCCGTTCCTGCGCTTCACGCGCCTGACCGAAGCCGACGAAGCCTTGCGCGAGTTTGCCGCGAAGAACTGCAAGCAGCGGCGAGACCGCACCGCGCTGATCGACTTGATGCACGGTCTGAATCAGCACATGAGCTACACGCCGGGCTCCACCGAAGTCGACACCAGCGCCGCCGAAGCTTTCGCCGGTCGGGCCGGGGTCTGTCAGGATCATGCCCACGCCTTTCTAGCCTGCGCGCGCAGTCTCGGCGTGCCGTCGCGTTACGTGTCGGGTTATCTGTACAGCGAAGATTGCGAGCATCTCGCCAGTCATGCCTGGGCAGAAGCGTGGCTGGATGACGCTTGGTACAGCTTCGACGTGACCAACCAGCTGGCGCGCCCGGAGCGACACCTGAAGTTGGCGGTGGGCCTTGATTATCTCGATGCCTGCCCGGTCCGTGGCATGCGCCGGGGCGGTGGCTGCGAGCAGATGCATGCGAAGGTGTTCGTCTCGCCGACACCGGTTATTTCCGTGCAGCAACAATAGATTCGGGATACCGCTATCGCTGGCAAGCCAGCTCCCACAGGATGACCGCTGATTCGAACTCTGCGCATACCCTGTGGGAGCTGGCTTGCCAGCGAAGAGGCCAGTAATAACACCCTAAGGCTTACGGATTAACTTTGCGCCCGGCCATGTGCTTGAGATAGCCCACCAGCATTTCAAGATCTGTATCCGGCAATACCTCAGCAGAAAACCCCGGCATCTTCGCCTGCGGCCACTGACGCAAACTCTGCGGATCGCGGATGTAGCGCTTCAAGAAATCCGCCCCGAAATACTCGGTCGGGCTATACGGAATATTCAGATCCGGACCGAACTGCGCGTCTCCGGCACCATTCAACCGGTGACAGGCCAGGCAGTTTTTTTGAAACAGGGCAAAACCCTGGTTCACCGGATCATCGGCCTTCAAGGCAGGATCGGGCAGCAGGGCAGGAAAGCGTTGGGCCACCGGCGCCATCAGCTTGATGCTGGCGACTTCGAACGGCCACTGCTCGGGGCTGATATTGCCGGCCTGCGGGTCGGTCCAGACCAGATAGAACGGCCCGGCGCTGTGCTTGCCGGCAGACAGCGGTGGCCACGGCCGCGCCGGGTCCTCGATTGCCAGCCATGCTCGTGCGCCGTCCTTGTTCAGCAAGGGTGCAGCGGCCAGCTCTGCGGCAAAGCCATCCAGCGCCACCGCTTGCAAGTGATCCTCCGGCTTGACCCCCTTCAGCAATGCGGCCATAGGCACAGCCTGATAAGTCATGTCCTTCTTGTAGGAAACATCATTGTTGATCGTGAGAGTTTGCAACTGAGGGTGTTTGAGCAGCTCTTCGGTCTGCCAGGTGCGGCTGTTTGCGCCCAACTGCAGATCCAGTTGTGCGGCAGCCAAGGGCAAGCTCAGTAGCAAGGCACCGAGCGCAATGAGCGTTTTCAAATGATCGCCGTCCATGTCGTGGTAGTGCGCAAAGGTTGGCACAACCGCGCTGGCCCGGGTAGCGGGCCAGTCACATTTTCAATGGCGACATACAGCACGCGACGTTTGAATCAGCCGATGACCTTGGTCAGATTCGGCAAGATCAACAACAGCGTCGTGGCGAAAAGAATGAGTCCTGCTTGACGTACTTTCGGTTGTTTGAACATGGCTTGACCGCCTTTATTGTTATTTCCTGATGCGTGCCTGACTGCATTTCCCTGACGGCACGCGTTGCACTTCCTGTTGAAGCACGCCCGTCTCGGCAAAACCCGACGACGATGGCGTACATGTTCACCTTAGAGCCCGCGTCACTCTTCGCTTAGATCCATTTCATATGGGGATCTTGAAAAAAGCTTTTAAAACGGCATGAGGCGTATTGCCAGCTTCTTTGCCGCCCGCTGGCTAGACAACTCGACGACCTGAACCGGTTCACCTGAGGTCCGATGACCGTCCGTCTGAGCGTGTGCGTCAAGCGCTTTGAGCAATGTGGTCATTGCTTGCCAGTCGGCGCAGGGCGAAAGTGAAGTGGACAATAAATCAGGTTCGAGGACGTCATGACTGAAGCTTTGATTTTCGATGCGTTACGCACTCCGCGTGGCAAAGGCAAGGCCGATGGCGCGCTGCACAGCGTGAAGCCGGTCAACCTGGTGGCGGGTTTGCTGAGCGCTTTGCAGGCGCGCACCGCGCTGGATACCAGTCAGGTCGATGACGTCGTCCTCGGCTGCGTCACGCCGATCGGCGATCAAGGTTCGGACATCGCCAAGACGGCGGTGCAAGTGGCCGACTGGGACGTCAGCGTCGCCGGTGTGCAGATCAACCGTTTCTGCGCTTCGGGTCTGGAAGCGGTGAATCTTGGCGCGATGAAAGTGCGCTCAGAATTCGAGGATCTGGTGGTGGTCGGCGGCGTCGAGTCGATGTCGCGGGTGCCGATGGGCAGCGATGGCGGCGCCTGGGCACTGGACCCGCAGACCAACCTGCACAGCCATTTCACCCCGCAAGGCGTCGGCGCCGATCTGATCGCCACCCTCGAAGGCTTCAGCCGGCAGGATGTCGATGCCTACGCACTGCACTCCCAGCAAAAAGCCGCACGAGCGCGGGCCGACGGCTCGTTCAACAAGTCGCTGGTGCCGGTGCAGGATCAGAACGGCATCATCCTGCTTGACCACGATGAGTTCATCCGCGCCGAGTCTACCCTCGAGGGCCTGGGCAAGCTCAAGCCGAGTTTCGAAATGATCGGGCAAATGGGCTTCGACGCCACGGCGTTGCGGGTCTACAGCCATGTCGAGCGGATCAACCACGTGCACACGCCGGGCAACAGTTCCGGAATTGTCGACGGTGCGGCGCTGATGCTCATCGGCTCCGAAGCCAAGGGCCGCGCGCTGGGGCTGCAGCCACGCGCGCGTATCGTCGCCACGGCCGTCACCAGCACAGATCCGACCATCATGCTCACCGGCCCAGCGCCGGCGACCCGCAAAGCCTTGGCCAAGGCCGGACTGCGCGTGGAGGACATCGATCTGTTCGAGGTCAACGAAGCGTTTGCTTCGGTGGTGTTGAAATTCATCAAGGACATGGCCGTCGACCCGGGCAAGGTCAACGTCAACGGCGGCTCGATCGCCATGGGCCACCCGCTGGGCGCCACCGGTTGCGCGATCCTCGGCACCCTGCTTGATGAACTGGAAGCGCGCAACTTGCGCTACGGCCTGGCGACGCTGTGTGTCGGCGGAGGCATGGGCATTGCCACCATCATCGAACGCCTCTGAGCCCCGACTTCAAGGAACCCTGTTATGAGCGAAGCCATTCGTTACGAAAAAGGCCAGGACGCTATCGTCGTGCTGACCATGGACATGCCGGGCCAGAGCGCCAACACCATGAACGCCGTGTACCGCGAGGCCATGGCCGCTTGCGTTGCCCGCTTGCTGGCCGAGAAAGACAGCATCGCCGGAGTGATCATCACCTCCGCGAAGAAAACCTTTTTTGCCGGCGGCGACCTCAATGAATTGATCAAGGTCGGCAAACCCGAAGCCAAAGCTTTCTACGACATGGTGCTGACTCTCAAGGCGCAATTGCGCAGCCTGGAAACCCTCGGCAAACCGGTGGTCGCGGCGATCAACGGCGCTGCGTTGGGCGGCGGCTGGGAGATCTGTCTGGCCTGCCACCATCGCATCGCTGTGGATGATGCCTCGGTGCAACTCGGTTTGCCGGAGGTGACGCTGGGCCTGTTGCCGGGCGGCGGCGGGGTGGTGCGCATGGTGCGCATGCTCGGTATCGAAAAAGCCCTGCCGTACTTGCTTGAAGGCAAGAAGGTGCGCCCGCAACAGGCGTTGCAGGCCGGGCTGATTGATGAACTGGCAGCGAATCGCGATGAGCTGCTGGCCAAGGCGCGCGCCTGGATTCTCGCCAATCCGGCGGCAGTGCAGCGCTGGGACGTGAAGGGCTACCAGATTCCTGGCGGCACGCCATCGAGCCCGAAAGTGGCGCAGATGCTGGCGATTGCGCCGTCGATCCTGCGCAAAAAAACTCAAGGCACCCTGCCGGCGCCGGAGAAGATTCTATGCGCGGCGGTGGAGGGCGCTCAGGTCGATTTCGACACCGCGCACCTGATCGAAACCCGCTACTTCACCGAGCTGACGACCGGGCAGATTTCGAAAAACCTGATCGGCACGTTCTGGTTCCAGTTGAACGAAATCAACGCCGGCGGTTCCAGACCGCAAGGTTTTGCGCCCTATAAAACCCGCAAAGTCGGTGTGCTCGGCGCCGGAATGATGGGCGCGGGCATCGCTTTTGTCAGCGCCTCGGCCGGTATCGAAGTCGTCCTCAAGGACATCAATCTCGCTGCTGCCGAGAAAGGTAAGGCGCATTCCGCGGCGCTGCTGGATAAAAAAGTTGCCCGTGGCCAGCTGACTGTCGAACAGCGCGAGGCGGTGCTGGCGCGCATCGTTGCGAGCGAAAGCGATGCCGATCTGGCCGGTTGCGATCTGATCATCGAAGCGGTGTTCGAGGATCGCCAGCTCAAAGCCAAGGTATCTGCTGCCGCGCAACAGGTGGTGGGTGGCGACGCTGTCATCGCCTCCAACACATCGACCCTGCCGATCACCGGCCTGGCGACGGCCGTGCCCGATCAAAGCAAATTCATCGGCCTGCATTTCTTCAGTCCGGTGGAAAAAATGCCGCTGGTGGAAATCATCAAGGGCGCGCAGACCAGCGACGAAACTCTCGCTCGCGGTTTCGACTTCGTTCTGCAAATCAAGAAAACTCCGATCGTGGTCAATGACAGTCGCGGCTTCTTTACCTCGCGGGTTTTCGGCACATTCACCAACGAGGGTATCGCCATGCTCGGCGAGGGTGTCAGTGCGCCGATGATCGAGACCGAAGCGCGCAAGGCCGGGATGCCGGTCGGGCCTCTGGCAATCTCCGACGAAGTTTCCCTCAGCCTGATGAGCCATATCCGTCAGCAGACGGCCAAGGACTTGCAGGCAGAAGGCAAACCGCTGATTGAGCACCCGGCCTTCGCCGTGATTGACTTGATGCTCAATGAATTCAAGCGACCGGGCAAAGCTGCCGGAGGCGGTTTCTATGAGTATCCAGCCGGTGCCCAGAAGCATTTATGGCCGGAGCTGAAAACGCGCTTCGAGAAGGCCGACGGACAGATCTCTGCGAAGGATGTGCGTGATCGTCTGTTGTTCGTGCAGGCCATTGAAACCGTGCGTTGCGTGGAGGAGGGCGTGCTCACCTCGACGGCGGACGCCAACGTCGGTTCCATCTTCGGTATCGGTTTCGCCGCGTGGACCGGCGGGGCGCTGCAGTTCATCAACCAGTATGGCCTGGAGGACTTCATCGCCCGCGCGCAGTATCTGGCCGAGCAATACGGCGAGCGTTTTACCCCGCCAGCGCTGCTGCTGGACAAAGCGGCGAAAGGTGAAATGTTCTAGGGCCGGCGAGCATTTCGGGGCTTGCCTTGGCCGGGTGTTTCAGGGCAGGCTCTGGGTGTTCATTATTCCCATCACGTGTCAGGTATTTTTTATGTCGCTGCGCATCTGCATTCTCGAAACCGACATCCTGCGGCCCGAATTGATTGACCAATATCAGGGCTATGGGCAGATGTTCCAGCGCCTGTTCTCGCAGCAACCGATCGCCGCTGATTTCACTGTCTATAACGTGGTGAAAGGGGATTACCCAAGTGACGACGAGACTTTCGATGCGTACCTGGTCACTGGCAGCAAGGCCGATTCGTTCGGCACGGATCCGTGGATCCAGACCCTCAAGACCTACCTTTTGAATCGCTACGAACGCGGCGACAAATTGCTCGGCGTGTGCTTCGGCCATCAATTGCTGGCGCTACTGCTTGGTGGCAAGAGTGAGCGTGCGTCCCAAGGCTGGGGCGTCGGCACTCACAGCTATCAGCTGGCAGCTAAGGCACCGTGGATGAGCCCGGCGCGCGAAGAGCTGACACTGCTGATCAGTCATCAGGATCAGGTAACCGAGCTTCCGGAAAACGCCACGGTCATCGCCTCCAGCGATTTCTGCCCGTTCGCGGCGTATCACATCAACGATCAAGTGCTGTGCTTCCAGGGTCACCCGGAATTCATTCACGATTACTCCCGCGCGCTGCTCGATCTGCGCCGGGAAGCGCTGGGTTCGCAGATTTACAGCAAAGGCATGGCCAGCCTTGAGCAGGAACATCATGGCGCTACGGTTGCGGAGTGGATGATGCGCTTCGTAGCGCACAAGCCAGAAACGGCTCAACGCTAAAAGGGCCTGCTCCCACAATCCCTGTGGGAGCGAGCCTGCTCGCGAATCTCCGGGGCAACGCGGTCCCGGCTACAGCCACCCGGACCGCTTGAAGCTCGCCCACAAACTCACACACCCCACCGCAATAAACCCCAGCACTGCAAAATAACCGTAGTGCCAGGTCAACTCGGGCATGTTCTGGAAATTCATCCCGTAGATCCCCGCTACCGCAGTCGGGAACGCCAGAATCGCCGCCCACGCTGCAAACTTGCGCTGCACCACGCTCTGCCGTGATGCCTCAAGCAACACGCCAATCTCGATGGTCTGGCTGGCAATGTCCGCCAGCGTGGTCAGGTCTTCCATCTGCCGCGTTACATGAATCTGCACATCGCGAAAGTATGGGCGCATGTTCTTGTCGATGAACGGGAAACTGAGCTTTTGCAGCTCCTCGCCGATCTCCACCATCGGTGCCGCATACCGACGCAAGCGCACCACATCGCGGCGCAGACCGTGCAGCTTCTGGATGTCGCGCTCGTTGAGGGCGCTGCACAGCACATTGCTCTCCAGCTCATCAATCTCGGCGTGGATCGCTTCGCCCACCGGCTGATAGTTTTCGATGACGAAATCGAGCAGCGCATACAGGACGAAATCTTCCCCGTGCTCGAGCAACAGCGGACGCGCCTCACAGCGTTGACGCACATAGGCGTACGACGCGGAATGGCCGTTGCGTGCGGTAATGATGTAACCCCTGCCGGCGAAGATATGCGTTTCGATGAATTGCAAAACGCCGTTTTCGCGAACCGGTGAGTAGGTGACGATAAACAGAGCGTCGCCAAAGGTTTCCAGTTTTGGTCGGCTGTGTTTTTCCAGCGCGTCTTCGATGGCCAGTTCATGCAGGTTGAACTGTCGTTGCAGGTTGGATAATTCCTGTGCGTCCGGTTCTTCCAGACCGATCCAGACGAAGTGGCCGGGTTTGGCGGCCCAGGCAGCACCTTCGTCCAGCGCAATATTGGAGACTTTCTTACCCTCGCTGTACACCGCAGCAGCAACAACTCGACCCATGGTGGTGATTCACTTCTTCTTGGCAGATGGCAGGGAAACTAGGCTTCAGCTTAGCCGTGTCGCTGCTTGAGAGTCAGTGAAACTTCTACAGTTCACCCGGCAAAAGAAAACCCGCACGGGGCGGGTTTGGTTTCACGCGGCTTGCAGTTGCCGATCCATCGATTCGATGCACTCGCGCATCTGCTCGCGGCATCGCTCGATCAGCATGGGCATGTCGTCCATGGTCAATCCGACTGTAGGAATCGCCGGCAAGGAACGTATGAGAACGTTGCCACTGCGCCAGCGATTCAGGCGCATGTGCTTTATATAGCTGCTCACGCACACCGGAACGATCGGCACGCCAGCGGCAATCGCCATCTGGAACGCACCTTTCTTGAACGGCAACAAATCTTCACCGAGGTTGCGGGTGCCCTCCGGGAATACCCAGATCGAGGTGTCTTCGTTCTGCAAGGTGTGGGTCGTCGTCAGCATCGACTGCCGCGCCTTGTGCGCATTGCCACGGTCGATCAACACATTGCCGGCCAGCCAGAACAACTGGCCGAACAACGGCACCCACTTCAGGCTCTTCTTGCCGATACACACGGTGCGGCGGGGGACGACATTGCCGAACACGAACAGATCGTAGTTAGACTGATGGTTGGCAATGATCACGCAACTGTCGGGCTTGTTCATCAAGCCGTTGACCTCGGACCTGACCCGCAAACGCAAGATACACATCGCCGGCAAAGCGTAGAGGCGGGCGCACAGTCGACTGTTGTCCGGGTTGAACGGGCGGCACAATCCAAGGATCACGCCGAGCACGCCGGCCAGAATAAAGTGCAGGCCCATCAACAACATACGAAACACAAACAGCATTTTTGCAGGCCCACCGGGACAAAAGGTGGCGCAGTGTACGGATGTGCACTGTTTTCGGCAATTGCCGCTATAGAGTCCGGAGATGGCCGATGTTTAAGCGCATGTTTCAGCGTTGCCTGTCAGGCGCGTCCTAGAGCTTTCAGCGAATCTTCAACGCTGAACCTAAGAAAAAGCCCGACCAAGGTCGGGCTATTCTCTTACCGGCAGATTTTGGACGAGTCAGCCCAGATGTTGCTGATCCTGCAGGATCGCGTCGTCGAGGGTTTCCAGCAGTTGCTTGCGCACTTTGAGCTTGGTGTTCTTGTGCGCCAGCATGTTGATCTTCTTCAACTGACGCGCGGCAGCCAGCGCGGCGCCCTGCAATTCTTCGGCAGTGACGACTTTGTCGAGGAAGCCTGCATCAACGGCACTTTGCGGATCGAACATCTCGCCATTGATTACCGAGCGATGGAAAGCCGAACGCCGCAAGCGGTCGCGTGCCAGCTCGATACCGGCATGGTGCATGGTCATGCCGATTTGCACTTCGTTGAGACCGATGCTGAACGGGCCGTCGACACCGATGCGGTAATCGGCGGACAACAGCAGGAAAGCACCCTTGGCCACGGCGTGCCCCGGGCAAGCAACGATCACCGGGAACGGGTGAGAGAGCAGGCGGCGGGCCAGGGTCGAACCGGCCGTCACCAGCGCAACGGCCTCTTTCGGGCCGGCCGTCATCACCTTCAGGTCATAACCACCCGAAAGAATCCCCGGCTGCCCGGTAATGATCACCACCGCGCGATCCGCCACCGCCTGATCCAGCGCCGCGTTAAACGCCGCAATCACATCCGGAGAAATCGCGTTGACCTTGCCATTGTTCAGGGTCAGGGTCGCGATACCGTCTTCGAGGTGGTAGGCAATCAACTCGCTCATGACGCTATTCCTTATTAGAAAGATGGGCAGACGTTACCCACCGCCGCAAGCCAGGTAAAGCGCCGTGACTGACCTGCCAGTCACCGTTTTGCGCTTCGGCCAGCGCGCCACGCGTGTTGCCCCCTATAAAGGAAGCGCGTCGATAACCTGAGATTGGCGGGTTTGCCATCGCTCCTCTCGGATGAAAGCATCGCGCTCTCTTAAGCGCATGAAAATTCTGAAAAAAAGTTTGCCATCGGAAAAGCTTTCGACTACATTAGCGCGCCTCGACAGACAGAACATGTCTGCAGAGATACGGTGAAGTGTCCGAGTGGCTTAAGGAGCACGCCTGGAAAGTGTGTATACAGGAAACTGTATCGAGAGTTCGAATCTCTCCTTCACCGCCAAATTTGAAACGACTAAACCCCTGAAAACTTAGAGTTTTCAGGGGTTTTGCGTTTCTGAAAGCCAAAAAAGTGAATATCAAAAATAACCCGACTCAGTGTCGGTTTGTTTGTGCCTTGGATGGATGCGCCAAGCGCACAGCTCCCTTGAGCCCTTCACCTTTTCTCGCCAAGAATATCCGCGCTGATATAGCGGTGTCCCAATTCTGGTACTCGGAAAAGAGCACTGCCTGCTGGAAACGGAAAAGTCGCTCTTCCTCACACAACTCGCAGAATTCGCCTACAACCGCGCGTTGAGTCTCTCGTTATCCTGATGCAGTACCAGTCTGCAGCGATCCCATCAGGAAATACGTTTTCCGCAGAAAGCAGGCTTTCTCCTCGTAATTGCGGTTTGACCCAGTTGCCCTATTATCGCGGTATCATGATCTAATACCATGAACAACAAACAGCTCGGCACGCTTAAAGCTATTTTTTCAAGGCCGGTCCCAAATAACCTGGAGTGGGTTCGTATGGAATCCCTCTTCGGCGCAGTAGGCGCCCAGACCATCGAAGGCAGCGGCTCTAGAGTGCGTTTTGAATTGAACGGTGTGGTCGTGACGTTTCACCGGCCCCACCCAGACAAAGAAGCGAAGCCCTATCAGGTGCGTGACGCTCGGGCTTTCCTTGAGCAAGCAGGAGTCATCCCGTGAATGTAATGAACTACAACGGCTATGCCGCCCGGATTGAATACAGCGACGAAGACGGCCTCTTTGTCGGCCACATCGCCGGTATCAAGGACGTCGTTGGATTCCATGGAGAGTCGGTGGCAGAACTGCGAAACGCGTTTCAGGAGGCCGTGACTGATTATCTCGAAACCTGCGCCAGGCTCGGTCGCGAACCGCAGAAACCCTATTCGGGAAATCTGAGCCTGCGTTTGGCACCAGCGCTGCATGCGACTGTCGCTGTAAAGGCGCAGCTTGCTCACAAGAGCATCAATCAATGGGTTGCAGACGTGCTCGATCGTGAAGTCCACGCGTAGCCGCGAAACCCAATTTCGGCAGCAGTTGTACAAAACCCTGTCACCCGTCGAAATCTCCTACACGCCTCATTGACCCCCCGAACCGTCCCGAGTTTACTGTATGCGCATACAGTAAACTCACTATCAGGTTCGTATCATGAGCGTCACCATCCTCGGCCCTTTGTCAGGCGCGGGCGAACAGCTTGCGCTGTATTCGTTTCGGATTCCCGCCGGTTTTCCTTCGCCGGCGGCTGATCACATTGAAAAGCACATCTCTCTGGACGAGGTTTTTGATATTCGTGCGCCGCACGTTTATCTGGCGAAGATCGAAGGCGAGAGCATGCAGGACGCCGGGATATTTTGCGGTGATCTGGTGATTGTTGATCGCAGCCTGAATGCCGAGCACGGCGATATCGTCATCGCCGGTCTCAACTCCGAACCTGTCTGCAAGCGCCTGCACATGCGCGACAACACCATCATTCTTCTTTCGGCCAACAGCAAATACCCGCCTCGCTATGTGATGGAAGGGGATGAGCTGGTGATCTGGGGTGTGGTGACTTACAGCGTGCGCGACCATGGCAAATCGTGAGCAGGTTTTCGCGCTGATCGATTGCAACAGCTTCTATGCCAGCTGTGAGCGAGTGTTCCGGCCCGATCTGGCGAAGACGCCGATTGTCGTGCTGAGCAATAACGATGGCTGCGTGATCGCGCGCAGCTACGATGCCAAACCTTTTGTGAAAATGGGCGCGCCGTACTTTCAGATTCGTGATGATCTGCGCCGCCACGGCATTCAGGTGTTCAGCAGTAATTACGCGTTGTACGGCGACATGAGCGAACGGGTGATGACGATCATCGAATCCATGGTGCCGGCGGTCGAGGTTTACAGCATTGATGAGGCGTTCGCCGATCTCAGCGGCATTCCTGGGGACCTGACAGGTTTTGGCCGGACCATCCGCTCTGCTGTTTATAAGCGCACCGGCATCCCGGTCGGCGTCGGCATCGCCCCGACGAAAACGCTGGCCAAGCTCGCCAACCACACCGCGAAACGCCTGCAAGCGCATACCGGCGGCGTGGTCGACATCTGCGATCCGTCCAAACGCGACTGGGTGTTGCGCAATACCGATGTCGGTGAAGTGTGGGGCGTCGGACGGCGGATGAAAGCTCATCTGGAAAGCATGCAAATCAGAAGTGCGATGGACTTGGCGAAGGCCGATCCGTGGACACTGCGGCGCAAGTTCAGCGTGGTGATCGAGAAGACCGCGCGCGAACTGGGTGGCACATCCTGTCTGGAACTGTCGGAAACAGAACCGCCGAAGCAGGAAATTTGCAGCAGCCGCATGTTCGGCAACCGTTTGACTACCATCGAGCCGATCAAGGAAGCCGTTGCTACTTATGTGCATCGAGCGGCGGAAAAGCTGCGTGCGCAGAGTTCGCTGTGCAAAAAGATCCGCGTGAGTATCCGCACCGGCATGTTCAATCCGGAAGAGGCGAAGTACGCCAATGGCGCGCTGATCGAGTTGCCTTATCCGACCAATGATGTGCGATTGCTGAGCAAGGTGGCGAGCGAGGCGGTTGATCGATTGTTCCGGCCGGGCTTCAAGTACAGCAAGGCTGAAGTGTTATTGATGGATCTTCGGCAGCCCGGAGAGTTTACCGAAGACTTGTTTGCCCAGTCGCAACCGCAGACGGCGGAGAAGGTGATGGGGGTGCTGGACCAGATCAATCAGCGCTGGGGGCATGGAACGTTGCGAGCGGGGAGTGTGCCGGCGGATCCGGCCTGGGGCATGCGGCGGGAGATGATGAGTTCGAGTTTTACGACGAAGCTGGATCAATTGTGGGTCGTTAAATCCAATTGAGGCACGGGCCAGATCTGGTGCCGCGCTACAATCGCCGCCTTCACTTTTGCAGTAAAAGGACGACTTTCATGATCATTTCCACCACTCATTCCGTCGAGGGGCGGCAGATCACTGCCTATCTGGACATCGTCAGCGCCGAGTCTGTGCAGGGCGTCAACGTGATCCGCGATATGTTCGCCGGCATGCGCGACTTCTTTGGCGGGCGGTCGCAGACGTTGGAGCGGGCTCTTAAAGAAGCACGCATTCAGGCCACCGACGAACTGAAAGATCGAGCGCGGGCATTGCAGGCTGACGCGGTGGTCGGCGTGGACTTCGAGATCAGCATGCCGGCAGGCAAGGGCGGCATGGTCGTGGTGTTCGTCACCGGAACTGCGGTCAAGCTGCGCTGATCATTGTGTTCAAGGCAAAGCCCACTCGCACAACGAATGGGCTTTTTCGCGTCAATCAGCCTTGTGGCTTGAGCAACACAGCACCTCTTGCGTCATAGGTCAGCGGTGTATCGATGGCAACGAGGGGCGGTGTCCCGTCAGGCTGCGCCGATGGTGCGGGCTCGCTGGGATGGTAGACGACGCCCGGCTGGAGAAGCGGTTTGTCCGGGTATTTGATGGTGATTTCACCCGAGGCGATCTTTTCCTTGAGTTTTTCCGCACCGGCCTTGCCGGCAGCGATCTGCTCGTCCGTGAGTTTTACGACTGGCATGTTCGGGAATCCATTGATCTGCATGATCTCTCCTTGAGAATCATTTGTAGGAATAAGGGCAGCGGCCGTTCGATGGAAATCTTTAGCGAATGATCGTTCACGACGCTTTTTTCCATTCGTCGGTGATCAGTCTTTCTGGACGGCAAGTCCAGTAGTGACCAGCTAGTCTCAAAAGCGCTGAGGGACGATATTTTCCAGGCAAAACTGTTTTGTCGGTGTCGACCCAGTTGCGTAGGGGAGAGTCTATGTCAGGTCCATTTATCGAAGATGATGGCGCAGAGTTTTCATTCAACAATTGTGTGCGCTGCGGTCAGTCGGAGTATCAGTCGGGGTTTGGCGAGGATCCGGTCAGCATCGGCAAAATCAAATCCACAGCCCCCAAAGGGCCGAAAGCGAAATTCCTGCCCAAGGTCACGGCAAGGACCAGAAAGTGATTTCATCCTGCACCCCGTCATTGAACGGGGTTTTTTATGTGCGCAAGAATAGGGGTTTGAAATCTCTGGCAAGCATTGACATTAATGTCGGTTTTTTTTCACAAACTTTTCACGTTGGCCAACGTAGTGTGAAGCCATCCGTTAGAAAGCAAGTCTCCAGCCCGTCTCCCCAGCGGGCTTTTTTTTGCCGGCATAAAACCTTTTCCCTGATTGCGGTCCAAACGACGCTGCCTGCCGCGTCTGGACTTTCCTGGGCCGAGCGCATTAAATCCCGCTCCTTCTCGTCATCCCGTTTATTTGAGGTTTTCGTCATGCGTTTAACACTGCCTGCTCTGGTTCTTGGCCTTCTGGTTGCTCAAGGTGCGATGGCTGCCGGTGATGGCACCGCGGCGCTGGGCGGTGGCCTGGGTGGCGCGCTGGGTAACGTGGTCGGTCAGAAAATGGGCGGCAGCACCGGTGCCGCCATTGGCGCTGGCGTCGCGGGCGCAGCAGGCAGTGCCGTCGCCGCACGCAAGGGCAGCCGCACCAAAGCGGCGATCGGCGGCGGTGTCGGTGCAGCCGGTGGCTCGGTGATCGGCAACAGCCTGGGCGGCCGCAACGGCGCCACCATCGGTGCAGGTCTGGGCGGCGCGGCCGGCGGCGCAGTCGGCAGCAACCTGGGCAAAGGTCACAGGCGCCACTGAGACTGATGGCCTGTCAGAAAAAGCCCGACTCGATGTCGGGCTTTTTCATGGCTGAACGTTTCGTCCGAAATCATCTCCAATCTGCATACGCCCCGCTTGGGCGGACTGTCCCGATTCGGGAACTGCGAGGTTCATATGCGATTGTCATTATCTGCACTGTTTTTTGGCTTGGTCGTGGCGCAGGGCGCGATGGCGGCCGGAGACGGCACCGCTGCCGTAGGCGGTGGTCTCGGCGGTGCGCTGGGTAATGTGGTTGGCGGACAACTTGGCGGCAGTACGGGCGCAGCGGTCGGCGCAGGTGTTGGCGGCGCGGCCGGCAGTGCCGTCGGCGCGAACAAACGCAACCGCACCGAAGCCGCGATTGGCGGCGGTCTTGGCGCAGCAGGCGGCTCGGTCGTCGGCAACAGCCTCGGCGGCTCCACCGGCTCCGCCATTGGCGCAGGCCTGGGCGGCGCAGCAGGCGGCGCGGTAGGTAACAATCTTGGCGACGACGACGGCGGATCTCATTCCGGCGGCCACAAGCACAAGAACAAACACAAAAATAAACATCGCTGATTGATCAACGAAAACCCGGCCTGGCGCCGGGTTTTTCGTGTCTGGCCGTCAGGCAGAGGAACGATTGGCGATAGGGCTTTTCGAAAGTGATACATCCCACACGCTCAAGAGGTGCGCCATGACTCCTGAAACCGAAGGCAAAGAAGAGAAGGGCCCGAGTGGATTGCCGTTTATCAATGATCCGGGGAATGAAGATCCCGGCTCGCTGATAGATGATGCGACGGTGCCGTTGAATGATGCGGATGAGGCGGATATGGAGTATGAGGAGGATGGGGATGAGCAGTGAATGACTATCGTTGAGTCAGATGTGGTGGGTCGACCATCAAAATAGGAGCCTGTGGGTAACAGGCTCTTGGTAAACACAGCTGAGTCTAATTTCATGCATCTAAAATGATTCCATCCATGCACGGTAGAACGCTTTTTGATCCTCTATGTTGTTTGTCAGGTTTGTGTCTTCGTAGTCAAAGATTCGAACGATGTCTCCTTCTCCTGAGGGTCTTCCTTCGTGGAGCTCGTAGGCAACGAGTCCACAGGACATTTGTGAACTCATGCTCGATGGATGAACATTAATTTTTGATCCTTTACACAAAAATATAATGTCCGGAAACTCCGATCTTAATACACCGAAACATCCATAAAGGTCATATGAAGTGTAGGTTTTCTTGTGGCCGTGTTTTGCCATAAATGTCAAAGTTTTATTCTTTCTGTCGCACTCGATAGTTGCGGTCTCAATGCCTTTGGGAGTAAGGATTTTTATTTCCATTCGGATCATTTATTTTTTCCTGTTTGGATTCAGCACAGAATAACCTTTGTAGCTACCGTCTTCGTTGACGGGCGTAGCTCCTACGATATCCCGGTTTTTTATGCCTCCTGGTATAGCAATCTCAGCCTCCCCTCGATGAGGAGAGAGTGCTCCAAGTTCTCTATTTACATCCACTCCGCGAATGTTTTTCATTACATATATATAACCATCAGCGTACCCATAACCTGTCGCAAATTTCGTTGCGGCCTCTTTTGATACTGAGGTGCTTACATACCAGCTGGGAGGGGTTTTGTTGTCCAGCGCATGGAGGAAGAGGTCTGTACTATCACCCCAAGGTTCAAATCCGGTATCGAAAATTTCCCAAGGCTCTCGATCGTCACCTCGGTACAAATAATAGTTTTCTTGGTTAGGTGCGGGGACTGCGGGCTCCCCCTCATCAACCTTAACCCCATCACTCGCCCCCGGAACCTCACACCCAGGCTTCTTCGGCGGCGGGCAGTTGGACGTCAACCCCAACGGATCCACCCACCCCGTCGGATTCGGCACGTATTGGTACTGATTCAACCCACCCGCCAGCTTCACCGGGTCCGGCGTTAAATACCGCCCTAGCCTCGGGTCGTAATACCGATGGCGGTTGTAATGCAGCCCACTTTCAACATCGAAATACTGCCCCTGAAAACGCAGCGGTTGGTCGAGGTAGTCTTCGCCGGCGAGGGTGACGGCGGCGACTTTGCCGTAGGCGTCGTATTGCGCGGACCAGACGATTTCGCCGCT
>NZ_JBXAWD010000016.1:0-130370 GCF_057291535.1 Pseudomonas sp. 1L-E-NC-VB-C3
GAAAGATTTCTTCCGAATCCATAATCGACTCGGTCGTTCAGGTCGGTGTAAAACGCCAGACACCTCCGTCGGCCCCCTCTACCTCTGGGAGAGGGGACTGATTGGGGGATATTGAAGAACTCAACTGACGTGAAAGATTTCTTCCGAATCCATAATCGACTCGGTCGTTCAGGTCGGTGTAAAACGCCAGACACCTCCGTCGGCCCCCTCTACCTCTGGGAGAGGGCTGGGGTGAGGGGCAGTGATAGAGAGAACAGCGATCAACTCAAGCCGACTACCCGACAACTAACCTAAAGCCCACCCCTTTAACGCCGATAACACGGCATCAAAGGTTTCTGGCGATTTCCACTCTCGCCCCACAGAAGGTTCTTATGTCCTCCACCAAAGCCCGCGCAGATTCACTTTCGCTTCTGCTGTTTACCTTGCGCAGCGGCAAGCTGATGGCGATCAACCTGCTGAAAGTCAGTGAAATCATCCCCTGCCCGCCGCTGACCAAGCTGCCGGAGTCGCACCCGCACGTCAAAGGCATCGCCTCCCTGCGCGGTGCCTCTTTGTCGGTGATCGACCTCAGCCGCGCGATCGGCGAACGGCCGCTGGAAGATCCCAACGGTGGCTGCCTGATCGTCACCGATGTCAGCCGTTCCAAGCAGGGTCTGCATGTGCAGGCGGTGAGCAAGATCGTCCATTGCCTGACCACCGACATCAAGCCACCACCTTTCGGCTCCGGCGGCTCGCGCGCCTACATCACCGGCGTGACCTCGGTGGACGGTACGCTGGTACAGGTGCTGGACATCGAAAAAGTCATCCACAGCATCGCCCCGGCGCAGATCGAAATGGCGCCGACCGACCTGACCATGGAAGACGCCGAAGTGCTCGGCAACGCGCGCATTCTGGTGGTCGATGACAGCCAGGTGGCCCTGCAGCAATCGGTGCACACCCTGCGCAACCTCGGCCTGCAATGCCACACCGCGCGCAGTGCCAAGGAAGCCATCGACTGCCTGCTCGACCTGCAAGGCACCGCGCAGCAGATCAATCTGATCGTCTCTGACATCGAAATGTCGGAAATGGACGGCTATGCCTTTACCCGCACCCTGCGTGAAACCCCGGACTTCGCTCACTTGTACGTCTTGCTGCACACCTCGCTCGACAGCGCGATGAACAGTGAAAAAGCTCGCCTGGCCGGTGCCAACGCGGTGCTGACCAAGTTCTCCTCGCCGGAGCTGACCCAACGCCTGATCGAAGCCGCCAAGCACGTCGCGGCCAACGGGCACTGAGTCTTGGCCGAGACGTTTTGCTTTCTGCTGCGCCGCGACTTGAGTGGACCTCTGCCGGATGCTCAGCGGCCGGACGGGATTGAGCTGTCCGTCTACCGCGAGGAACTGGCGCCGGCGGTGCATCAGTTGATGCAGCTCGGACATCTGGAAGGTGGCGGTCGAGTGCCGTCACTGGACGATTGGCAGCGGCGCTTTGCCAGCGACCCTGAATACGATCCAGCGCTGTGTTTCGTCGCCTGCGATGCCGAGGGTGTGGTGGGCGTGGCGCAGTGCTGGACCAGTGCGTATATCAAGAATCTGGTGGTGCACCCGCGAATGCAGGGCCGGGGGCTTGGACGCGCGTTGTTGCTGCATGCCTTCAGCGTCTTTCAACAGCGGCGCGAGGGGTTTGTCGATTTGCGGGTTCTGGAGGACAACCTGCGGGCGCGGCGGTTGTATGAAAATGCCGGGATGGTTGTGGTTCGGCGCGAGCCTGTGCCCGACTGATCTACCGCTTTCGCGAGCAGGCTCGCTCCCACAGGTGGATTGCATTTCAAACTGTGGGAGCGAGCCTGCTCGCGAAGGGCAGCACTGGCAACTTCCGCTATCCGACAGACTCCAACCTTGGCCATAACCAAGGATGCCCCAACCATGAAAGCCATCACCCTGGCGCTGCTCAGCCTCATCGCCCTCGCCTCCCAGGCCCATGCCTCCAGCCCCGACGCCTGGGCTGCCTATGACAAGACCGTCCTCGCCAGCTGCACCAAGGCCAGCGGTCTGAAAAACGCCAAACCGGTCGGCACACCGGCGCAATTCGACGACCGCGTCGGTTACACCGCCGTTCTGCTGCAAGGCCAATACCCGCAAAAACACATGAAAGGCCAGCAAGGCAGCGAGCTGTGCCTGTACAACAAACAGTCGAAAACCGCGTACGTCACCGAGTGGGATTCGATTCGCCCGACCGCCAAACCTCAGTGAATGGCGCACAACTTGCTTCGACCCGGCCCTGTGCGGTGGTTTTCCGCCACCGTTTCACACCCTGATTGAAGACAGATCGCTCAATGAATACGACGTTTTCCTGCGTAGGTTGCGGCAAATGCTGCACCGATCACCATGTCCCGCTGACGCTCGCCGAAGCCCGCATGTGGGCGGCGGATGGCGGTCAGGTGATCGTGCTGGCCGAGGCTTTTCTCGGCAATGGCCTGGGGCTGCCAGCGCGACAGCGCGAACATGCCGAGCGCCGTTCGGCGATGGTCCGCAGTGGCACTACTGATGCTCACGTGGCGATCACCTTTGCCGCCTACAACGTCGGCCCCTGCCGGAATCTTGACGACGAAAAGCGCTGCCGGATCTACGAGCGTCGCCCGCTGGTGTGCCGGATTTACCCGGCGGAAATCAATCCGCACATCCCGCTCAATCCTGCTGCCAAGGATTGCCCACCGGAGTCCTGGGAACAGGGACCGGAGCTGATTGTGGGGGGCGAGTTGGTTGATCGGGAACTGGTTGAGTTGATTCAGCGTTCACGTCAGGCGGATCGGGATGACATCAGACTCAAGGATGCGATCTGCGCAACCCTGGGAATTCGCACCACGGCGCTCAAGGGCGACGGGTTCACCGCGTACTTGCCGAACATGGATGCCTTTGCGGCAGTGATCGACCAAGTGAGCGCGCAACCGCTAGCGGCGCAAACCAGTGAATGGCTGTTTCATTTGTCCGGCGATGACGTGGCCGGACAGGTGCTGGCTGCGGGTGGGCTGGTGGTGACTGAACCGGCGCAGACTTATGCGTTTATTTCATTGCGCGCGGCTTGATCTGACATTTGTGCTGTAGCGGCTGTCGCATTCGCGAGCAGGCTCGCTCCCACATTGGATCTGCGCCAAACACAAAACCTGTGGGAGCGAGCCTGCTCGCGAAGAGGCCAGCACAAGCACCATCACTTTCCGATGTCAGCGCTTACCCATCGACCGACGCGTCCCCGGCGGCGCCATGCCCGGGGTTTTGGTGTGGCCATTCTTCGCGCCATTCTTGTACCACGGCTGATTCGAGCCTTTCGCCGAGGCAAGCTCGCCCGGCTTGAACGGGAACTTGAACGCCGGGATCTCGGCCTTGGTTTCGCTGGCATCAGCCACTTCAGCCGGGACGTCGCTCACAGCGTCGTCAACCGGCGGTTGGGTCGGGGAAGTCATAAAAGCTCCGGGAACAAAAAGTCGGCCCGATCAGTGAGCCGCAAAGGCGCGCAGTATACCTGTGCGCTCTGGCTCGGCATCTGAAGATTTGCACCGTGCGCTGAACGGTTTTCCCCTCACCCTAACCCTCGCCCTGGGGAGGGGACAGACCGAGGTGTTTACTCGAGGTTCGCCGACATGGGATACCGAGTCGAACTCAGGTTCGAAAAGCCCACAAATCGGCTCCCTCTCCTTGAGGAGAGGGCTGGGGTGAGGGGCGAATCCAACACAAGAGCATCGCCGCACACTGCTACTCCCCATCTATACAAACGAAACTGACAATCCTGACAGCCAGCCGTCACCCTGCCGACCGCCTGAGCGGTTTATAACTGGTCAATCTGCCCAAACTCCAGACTTCGGCGCCGCGCATGTCCATCCAGAAAAACAAAATCCTGCTGGCCACTCTCCTGATTCTGCTGGCAGCCGCCGGCCTGTGGTTCGCGCTGAAACCGGCGCCGGCCAAACTGGCTACACCGACTGCCATCCCGGTGCGGGTGGTGACGGTCAGCGCAAAAGACGTGCCGCGCTATACCAGCGGCATCGGCTCCGTGCTCTCGCTGCACAGCGTGGTGGTGCGTCCGCAGATCGACGGCATTCTGACGAAGATTCTGGTCAAGGAAGGTCAGCTGGTCAAAGCAGGCGACCTGCTCGCCACCATTGACGACCGCTCGATCCGCGCCAGCCTCGATCAGGCCCGGGCGCAGTTGGGCGAGAGTCAGGCGCAGTTGCAGGTCGCGCTGGTCAATCTCAAGCGCTACAAACTGCTCAGCGTCGACGACGGCGTGTCGAAGCAGACCTTCGACCAGCAGCAAGCGCTGGTCAATCAGCTCAAAGCCACCGCGCAAGGCAATCAGGCCTCGATCGATGCGGCGCAGGTGCAACTGTCCTACACGCAGATTCGCTCCCCGGTCACCGGGCGCGTCGGCATTCGTACGGTCGATGAAGGCAACTTCCTGCGCATGACCGACACTCAGGGCCTGTTCACCGTCACGCAGATCGACCCGATCGCCGTCGAGTTCTCCCTGCCGCAGCAGATGCTGCCGACCCTGCAGAGCCTGATCAGCGACCCGCAACGCGCCCCGGTCAAGGCGTACATCGGAGCCGATACTGATGGCGAAACCGGCAATCTGCTCGGCGAAGGTCAGCTGACCCTGATCGACAACCAGATCAACGCCAACACCGGCACCATCCGCGCCAAGGCCGAATTCGCCAATGCCAGCCAGAAGCTCTGGCCGGGTTTGCTGGTGACGGTGAAAATTCAGACCGCTGTGGATAAAGACGCGCTGGTGGTTCCGCCCACCGTCGTACAGCGAGGCCTCGAACAACACTTCGTTTACCGCGTGAAGGACGACAAGGTCGAGGCAGTGCCGGTGCAAATGGTTTATCAGGGCAGCGGTCAGGACATCATCAAAGGCGTCAACGCCGGTGACGTACTGGTGACCGACGGCCAGTCGCGGCTCAAGCCCGGGGCGATCGTGCAAATCATGAGCGAGCCGCCGCAAGTGGTGCAGGCGGAGCCCAAGCCATGAACTCGCACAAGGGCATCTCGACCTGGTGCATCGATCACCCGGTAGCGACGATTTTGCTGACGTTCGCTCTGGTACTGGTCGGCGTAATTGCCTTCCCGCGTTTACCGATTGCCCCACTGCCGGAAGCGGAATTTCCGACGATTCAGGTGTCCGCGCAGTTGCCCGGCGCCAGCCCCGACACCATGGCCTCGTCCGTGGCCACGCCGCTGGAGGTGCAATTCAGCGCCATCCCCGGCATGACCCAGATGACCTCCAGCAGTGCGCTCGGCTCCAGCCTGCTGACCCTGCAGTTCACCCTCGATAAAAGCATCGACACCGCCGCCCAGGAAGTCCAAGCGGCGATCAACACCGCCGCCGGCAAACTGCCCAAGGACATGCCGACCCTGCCGACTTGGAAGAAGGTCAACCCGGCCGACAGCCCGGTGCTGATCCTCAGTGTCAGCTCGTCACAAATGCCCGGCACCGAACTCAGCGACCTGGTGGAAACCCTGCTCTCGCGTCAGATCAGTCAGATCGACGGCGTAGGCCAAATCAACATCACCGGTCAGCAACGTCCGGCGATTCGCGTACAAGCCTCGGCCGACAAACTCGCGGCGATCGGCCTGACCCTCGCCGACATTCGTCTGGCGATCCAGCAGACCAGCCTCAACCTCGCCAAAGGTGCGCTGTACGGCGAATCGAGCATTTCCACACTGTCGACCAACGATCAGTTGTTCCACCCCGAGGATTACAGCCAACTCATCGTTTCCTACAAGGATGGCGCCCCGGTTCACCTGCGCGATGTCGCCAAAGTCGTCAACGGTTCGGAAGATGCCTACGTGCAAGCCTGGGCCGGTGATCAACCCGGGGTGAACTTGGTGATCTCGCGTCAACCGGGCGCGAACATCGTTGAAACCGTCGACCGCATTCAAGCCGCCCTGCCCGGCCTCGAAGCGATGCTGCCGGCCTCGGTGCAGGTGAAAACCCTGATCGACCGCACCCAGACCATTCGTGCCTCCCTGCATGAGGTCGAGATCACCCTGTTGATCGCGATCCTGCTGGTGGTCGCGGTGATGGCGCTGTTCCTGCGTCAGTTGTCGGCAACCCTGATTGTTTCGGCAGTACTCGGCGTGTCGTTGATCGCCAGTTTCGCCCTGATGTACATCCTCGGTTTCAGCCTGAACAACCTGACGCTGGTGGCGATCGTGGTGGCCGTGGGATTTGTGGTCGACGATGCCATCGTGGTGGTGGAAAACATCCACCGCCATCTGGAGGCCGGCGACGATATGCGCGAAGCGGCGATCAAGGGCGCCGGCGAGATCGGCTTCACCGTGGTCTCGATCAGTTTCTCGCTGGTGGCAGCGTTTATTCCGCTGCTGTTCATGGGCGGTGTGGTCGGGCGACTGTTCAAGGAATTCGCCCTGACCGCGACCTCGACCATCATGATTTCCGTGGTGGTCTCGCTGACTCTGGCTCCAACGTTGGCGGCGCTGTTCATGCGCAAACCGGTGCACCACGCCCACGCCAAACCGGGCTTCAGCGAACGTCTGCTCGGCTGGTACGAGAAAGGTCTGCGCCGCGCCCTCGCCCATCAGAAATTGATGATTGGCGTGTTCGGTTTATCGCTGGCGCTGGCCATCGGCGGTTACATCTTTATCCCGAAAGGCTTCTTCCCGTTGCAGGACACCGGTTTCGTCCTCGGCACCACTGAAGCGGCTGCGGATATTTCCTACGGCGACATGGTGAAAAAACATCTGGCGATGGCCGAAATCGTCGCCGCCGATCCGGCGGTGCAAGCGTTTTCCCACTCGGTCGGCGTGTCCGGCAGTAACCAGACCATCGCCAACGGCCGCTTCTGGATCGCCCTGAAAAAACGCGGCGACCGTGACGTCAGCGCCAGCCAGTTCATCGACCGTATCCGCCCGCAACTGATGAAAGTCCCCGGCATCGTTCTCTATCTGCGCGCTGGCCAGGACATCAACCTCAGCTCCGGCCCGAGCCGCGCGCAATATCAGTACGTGCTGAAGAGCAACGACGGCGCGACCCTCGCGACATGGACGCAACGCCTCACGGAAAAACTGCGCAGCAACCCGGCGTTCCGCGACATCTCCAACGACCTGCAACTGGGCGGCAGCATCACCCACATCAGCATCGACCGCAGCGCCGCCGCCCGTTTCGGCCTGACCGCCAGCGATGTCGACGAGGCGCTGTACGATGCCTTCGGGCAACGGCAGATCAATGAATTCCAGACTCAGGTCAACCAGTACAACGTGATTCTGGAGCTGGACACCAAACAACGCGGCAAGGCCGAAAGCCTCAACTATTTCTACCTGCGCTCACCGCTGAGTGGCGAGATGGTGCCGCTGTCAGCGCTGGCCAAATTCGATGCGCCAACCATTGGCCCGCTGTCGATCGCCCATGACGGCATGTTCCCGGCCGCCAACCTGTCGTTCAACCTCGCGCCCGGCGTAGCGTTGGGTGATGCGGTGATTCTGCTCAATCAGGCCAAGGCCGAGATCGGCATGCCGACGGCGATCAGCGGCAATTTCCAGGGTGCGGCGCAGGCGTTCCAGAGTTCGCTGGCCAGCCAGCCGTGGCTGATTCTCGCGGCGCTGGTGGCGGTGTACATCATTCTCGGTGTGCTTTATGAAAGCTTCGTGCACCCGCTGACGATCATTTCGACATTGCCGGCGGCGGGTTTGGGCGCAGTGATCATGCTATGGATCTGCGGCCAGGACTTTTCGATCATGGCGTTGATCGGCCTGGTGTTGCTGATCGGTATCGTCAAGAAGAACGGCATCCTGATGATCGACTTCGCGCTCGAAGCGCAGCGCCACCGAGGTCTGTCGCCGCAGGAGGCGATTTTCGAAGCGTGCATCACGCGGTTCCGGCCGATCATCATGACCACCCTCGCCGCCCTGCTTGGCGCGCTGCCGCTGATGCTCGGTTACGGCACCGGCGCCGAACTGCGCCAACCGTTGGGGATCGCGGTGGTCGGCGGTTTGCTGGTCAGCCAGATGCTGACGTTGTTTACCACTCCGGTCATATACTTATGGCTCGAGCGGCTGTTTCACCGGCACTCACACCCACCAGCTCCAACGCCCGCAACGGCACTGGCGACCACAGACTGAGGCGGTCATGCGCGTTCTGATTATCGAAGACGAAGAAAAAACCGCGGACTATCTGCACCGTGGCCTGACCGAACAGGGCTACACCGTGGACCTTGCCCGCGACGGCGTCGAAGGCCTGCATCTGGCGCTGGAATGCGATTACGCCGTGATCGTCCTCGACGTCATGCTGCCGGGGCTCGATGGCTTCGGCGTACTGCGCGCATTACGTGCGCGCAAGCAAACCCCGGTGATCATGCTCACCGCCCGCGAGCGCGTCGAAGATCGCATCAAGGGCCTGCGCGACGGCGCCGACGATTACCTCGGCAAACCGTTTTCCTTTCTCGAACTGGTCGCCCGCCTGCAAGCGCTGACCCGGCGCAGCGGCGGCCACGAACCGGTGCAAGTGACCATCGCCGACCTGTGGATCGATTTGATCAGCCGCAAGGCCACCCGCGCCGGCACGCGCCTGGACCTGACGGCGAAAGAATTTTCCCTGCTCAGTGTGCTCGCCCGGCGCCAAGGCGAAATTCTCTCGAAAACCGCCATCGCGGAAATGGTCTGGGACATCAATTTCGACAGTGACGCCAACGTCGTCGAAGTCGCGATCAAACGCCTGCGCGCCAAGCTCGATGGGCCGTTCAACGAAAAACTGCTGCACACCATTCGCGGCATGGGTTATGTGCTGGAGAGCCGTGGTGTCCAGTAACTCGATTGCCTTGCGCCTCAGCGGCATGTTCACGCTGGTGGCGCTGGTGGTGTTTCTGTTGATTGGCGGCGCGCTGTATCAACAGGTCGACAAGGGCTTGGGATTGTTGCCCGAAGCCGAGCTGGATGCGCGGTACAGCGTGCTCGAATCCACCGTCGGGCGTTATGGCACGCCGGAGCATTGGGTGAAGATCAACAACAAGCTCAAACTGCTCGGCGAGGAAGACAAGCGCATCAGTTTCTGGATCAGCAGCGGTGATCCGCGCTACGAGTACGGCAACCTTACGCCGCAGATTCGCGCGGCCATCAACGGCCCGTTGGGCATGCACGATCTGCAACTGCCCGATCAGCCCTACCCGCTGAAAGTGCTGGTCAGTCAGTTCCCGGCCAAGGACCAGCGCCCGCCGCTGCGCTTCATGATCGGCATCGACACCGAGACATTGCATCAGACCCAGCATCACTTGCTCATCGCCCTGATCAGTCTGGCGATTGTCGGGGTGCTGCTGGCCTCGGCATTGGGCTATTGGGTCGCAAGAATCGGTCTGAAGCCGTTGATCAAGCTGTCGCAGGAAGCCCAGCGTCTGGCCCCACCACTGCGCGCCGGACGCTTGCGCCTGTCGCCGCTGCCGCCGGAACTGGAGCAGTTTGTCGAATCGTTCAACTCAACTCTGGAACGGGTTGAACTGGCCTATTCGCGGCTGGAATCGTTCAACGCCGACGTCGCCCATGAACTGCGTTCGCCGCTGACCAACCTGATCGGCCAGACCCAGGTCGCACTGACTCGCGGGCGCTCCGCCGAACACTATTTCGAAGTGCTGCAATCCAATCTCGAAGAGCTTGAGCGACTGCGCTCGATCATCAATGACATGCTGTTTCTGGCCAGCGCCGATCAAGGCAACAAGGCGACCAAACTGACCTCGACGTCACTGGCTGATGAGGTGGCGACGACACTGGACTATCTGGATTTCATCCTTGAAGACGCGCAGGTTGAAGTGCAGGTCTGCGGCGATGCGCAAGTGCAAATCGAGGTCGCGCATCTGCGCCGGGCGTTGATCAACTTGCTCAGCAACGCGGTGCAGCATACCGATCCGGGCCAGGTGATCGAGGTGCGCATCGAGGTTGAAGAACACCAGGTGAGCATTGGCGTGGCCAATCCCGGGACGCCGATTGCCAGCGAGCATCTGCCGAGGTTGTTCGAACGGTTTTATCGGGTCGATGCCTCGCGTAGCAACAGCGGCAATAACCACGGCCTGGGGCTGGCGATCGTCAAGGCGATTGCGCTGATGCATGGCGGGGATGTGTTTGTGCGCAGTGATCGGGGCATGAACACCTTTGGCATCCATCTCCCGGTCTGAATGCTCAGCCAAGCCCTGTGGCGAGGGGATTTATCCCCGCTCGGCTGCGCAGCAGTCGCAAATCCTGTGCACAAGCTCTAAGAATCTTTGAGGCTGGAATTCTTGGGGCCGCTTCGCAGCCCAACGGGGATAAATCCCCTCGCCACAGGCCACCATCACGCACAGACCGGGTTGTTACCCGTGCCGATCTTTGCTTTTGCTGTAACAGTCATTTATGAAAATCGCGCTGTTTCCCAACCCTCGGCAACCTTATCTTTGCCCGCACCAAACAGCACTCGCCAAGCGAGAAGGTTTTCAAGATGTCCAACAGTATGGGTATTGCCAGCGCATTCGTTTTGTCCTCATTGATCCTGTCGCCGATGGCGATGGCTGAAGAATCGCAAGCGTTCGTGGCGCACAACGTCGCGCGCGCACAGGCATTCGATCAGCATCAGGCCGAAGTGATGGCCAAGGCTCAAGACGCGACGCAATCCCCGCAAGCCGCTACTTCCCAGGCTCAAGCGCTCGAGAAAGACAGCTGAGTCGCACCGCGAAAGGTTTCCCTCGACGCGGTTGTTTGGCTCTTCCCGTTCAACCGTCGTCACTCCAGGCCGCTGCCATTCAGCGGCCTTTTTTCGTTGTGGTCTGAAAGCCGTCTGGCGCGTCTGAAAAAACAAGAAACATCAAGCCGCTCATGAACCAGAGCGGCCCGCTGACCCAAGGAGCTCCACCGCACGTGTTTTACCCTGCCTGCCTCACCCCGCTGTTCATTGCAATTGCCGCAACGATTGCCCCCGCTGTCCACGCCGACGAGCTCGCTGAACAAGGTTTCGTCGAAGGCTCAAGCCTCAGCCTCAATGCCCGCAACTACTACATGAATCGCAACCGCTTGCAGAAAGCGGACGACAACATTGAATGGGGGCAAGGTTTTCTCGGGGTTTTCGAATCGGGTTATACCGAAGGCACGGTCGGCTTCGGCGTCGATGCTCATGCCATGCTCGGCTTGAAACTCGATGGCGGAGGCGGTACCGACGGTTCGAGCATCCTGCCGATCAGCGACGGCAACGGCAAAGCGCCGGGCTCGTTTTCAACCGCCGGCGGGACCCTGAAGCTGCGAGCATTCGATACCGAACTGAAGGCCGGTGACCTGTTCCTCACCAACCCGGTGATTGCCGGCGGCGACACGCGGATGCTGCCGCAGACCTTTCGTGGCATCAGCCTGAGTAACCGCAGCTTCGACGGCTGGCTGATCGAAGGTGGCCAGGCCAGTTTCACCAAGCCGTATAACCAGAGCGGTCATACCCGAATCGGCACGTCCTACGGCACGCTCGCCGATGGCGATGACAGCCAACACTTGAACTGGGCCGGAGTGGCCTGGAGCGGCGTTGAAGGCCTGACGAGCAGCCTTTACGCGTCCGAGCTCAAGGACATCTGGAACCAGTACTACTACGACCTCGACTACACCTGGCACTTGAACGATGTGATAAGCCTCAACCCGGGCGTGCACTTCTATCACACGCAAGACACCGGTGATGCGCTGCTCGGCGATATCGACAACAACACCTGGAGCGCGCATCTCACCGTCGGCATCGGCAGCCACAGCGTCACTGCCGCCTATCAGCGGGTCAACGGCAACACGCCGTTCGACTACATCAGCCAGGGCGACAGCGTTTACCTCGACAACTCGCAGCAGTATTCGGACTTCAACGGCCCGAACGAACGCTCCTGGAAGCTCAAGTACGCTTACGACTTCACTGGCCTCGGCATGCCCGGATTGACCTCGGCGCTGTCCTATTCACGCGGCACGGTGGATCTGAGCAAAGCCGACCCGAACAGCGCAGGCTATTCCAGCTGGTACAGCGCCGACGGCCATAACGCCAAGCATTGGGAACGCGACATCGATTTGCAGTACGTCGTGCAAAGCGGCCAGGCCAAGAACCTGGCGGTGCGCCTGCAATGGGCGACCAACCGTGGCGGCAACGGCTACGGCGCGATTGATTCGGATACAGATGAATACCGCGTGATCATCGACTACCCGGTCAACGTCTTCTAAGATCGGCGCTGCGTTTTTCAGATCCTGTGATCTACCCTGTGGGAGCGAGCCTGCTCGCGAACGCGGTTGATCCATCAACATTGATGTTGAATGGCACACCGCTTTCGCGAGCAGGCTCGCTCCCACAAGTTTGTCCGGCGTCAGCCCTACTAAGCTTACGAAACCACTCCTACCGACAGCCCATCATGATCACCAGCCGCACGCCTTCCATCACAGGCCTTACCGGTCGCCCCGAGCGCCTGCTGATCCTCGGCAGCCTGCTGACGGTGATTGCGATGGTGTGCATCGTCACATTTCTGCTGATCCGCGAGTACGCCAGTGCGCAGGAAGTCGCCACGCGCCGCGCCACGACCATCGCGCAATTGATCGACGCCGATGTGCTGCGCACCGTCGAGCTGTACGACCTGACGCTGCAAGGCCTGATCGCCGCCGCTCAGCGTGACGACCTGCAGAACGTCTCGCCGCAGATCCGTCATCTGGCACTGTTCGATCGCTCTGCCACCGCGCGTTTCAAGGGCGACATCCTCCTGCTCGACAAGCATGGCGAGGTGATCGCCGACTCCTCGCGCATCGAACCGAAACCGGGCAATTTCGCCGACCGCGATTATTTCCTCGCCCATGCGTTCAACCGTGACATGGGCATGTTCATCAGCCGCCCGTTCAAGACCCGTTGCGATTGCGAAGAGGCCGATCAGTGGCGCATTAGCTTCAGCCGGCGCATCTCCTCGCAGACCGGCGAATTCCTCGGCGTAGCGGTGGCGTCGCTGAAACTCGACTACTTCGACGACCTGTTCAAAAGCCTCGACATCGGCACCGACAGCACACTGAACATCATCAACAGCGATGGCGTGCTGCTCGCGCAGAAGCCCTATTTGCAAAGCGATTCGGTCGGCAAGAGTTTCGGCAACCGCCCGAATGTCATGCGGATTCTCAACGATCGCGATGGCAGCGGCAGTTTCACCAGTACCTCGAGCATGGATAAACAACGCCGGCTCTATACCTACTCGCGGGTCGGCAATCTGCCGTTGACGGTGATGGTCGCGCTGTCCAGCGAGGAGGTGTTCGGCACCTGGCGCCGCACAGCGATTCTGATCAGCGGCGCCACCGGCGTGTTGTGCCTGGGGCTGTTGTGGCTGACCTGGCTGCTCGCTCGGGAACTGCGTTTGCGCCATCGCGCCGAACGCGAACTGGCGCAACTGGCTGCCACCGATGATCTGACCGGCGTTGCCAACCGACGCATGCTCGACCAGACCCTGCGCCACGAATGGTTCCGCGCGCAGCGCTCCGGCCAGCCGCTGTCGGTGATGATGATCGATGCTGACCACTTCAAGGCCTTCAATGATCGCCATGGCCATCAGGCCGGGGATCAGGTGTTGCGCGAACTGGCCAGGGTAATCACCGCGAACGTGCGGCGCCCGGCGGATCTGGTCGCGAGGTATGGCGGTGAAGAGTTTTCGGTGATTCTCGCCGAGACCGACAGCGCCGGGGCGCAGCAGATCGCCGAGCAGATTCGCCGGGCTGTGGAAAACTTGCCATGGGTTGAAGGCGCTGAGCGGGCGATGACGGTGAGTATCGGCATCGCCACCTGGACATCGGCGAGCGAGATGACACTTGAGCAGCTGCTGTTTGCAGCGGACAAGGCGCTGTATCAGGCCAAGGAAGGCGGGCGCAATCGCGTTGTAGTGTCAATTTAAAGTCAAAAGATCGCAGCCTTCGGCAGCTCCTACATCTGCAATGCGGTATCCCTGTAGGAGCTGCCGAAGGCTGCGATCTTTTGATCTTTTAAAGGGCATAAAAAAAGGCCATCCGAGGATGGCCTTCAAAAAACTAGAGAGGTTTTTTACTTACACCGCCGCAACCGGGCGCATGTAAGAGATCGGTGCGGTGCTGGCGTCTTCGAACGTCACCACTTCCCAAGCATCTGTCTGCTCAATCAATTTGCGCAGCAGCTGGTTGTTCAGTGCATGACCGGACTTGAAGCCTTTGAACTCACCAATCAGGCTGTTGCCCAGCAGGTACAGGTCGCCAATCGCGTCGAGGATCTTGTGTTTGACGAATTCGTCTTCATAACGAAGACCGTCTTCGTTCAACACGCCATCAGCGTCGACTACGATCGCGTTTTCCACGCTGCCGCCGAGTGCGAGGTTGTGCTTGCGCAGGTACTCGATGTCACTCATGAAGCCAAAGGTACGGGCGCGGCTGACTTCTTTTACGAACGAAGTGCTGGAAAAATCCACGCTTGCACTCTGGGTGCGGTCCCGAAATACCGGGTGATCGAAATCGATCTCGAAGCTCACCTTGAAGCCTTCGAAAGGGACGAAAGTGGCGCGCTTGTCGCCGTCTTCCACTGTCACTTCACGCAGGATGCGGATGAATTTCTTGGCGGCGTCCTGTTCTTCCAGGCCTGCCGATTGAATCAGGAATACGAAGGGTCCAGCGCTGCCATCCATGATCGGGACTTCGGACGCGGAGAGCTCGACGTAGGCGTTATCGATGCCCAGGCCAGCCATGGCCGAGAGCAAGTGCTCTACCGTGTCCACTTTGACGTCGCCATTGATCAGCGTCGTCGACATAGTGGTTTCACCGACGTTTTCCGCGCGGGCAGGAATCTGCACCACAGGGTCGAGGTCAGCGCGACAAAACACAATGCCAGTGTCGACAGGCGCAGGCTTGAGGGTCAGATAGACCTTCTCGCCGGAATGCAGGCCTACACCTGTGGCACGGATAATATTTTTCAGTGTGCGTTGTTTAATCATGGCTTGGGCCGCTTCAGCGCAAATTGCGAACTGGTATCAACAAAGGCTGGCGATGATAGCAGACCATGCCTTTGCTGAACACCAATCACCTTCATAGCCCTGATACATTCCATCAATCGGCCTGACGACGCAGGAATGCCGGAATGTCCAGATAGTCCAGGTCATCCTGCGGATTCATCTTCGCGGCAGCCGCAGCACCGGCCTGAGCCTGGTTGCGCATGACGGTCGGACGGTCCAGATCACGGTAGTTCACCGCTGGCTGCTCCTGACGGGCCGGAGCCGGTTGTTGCACCTGCGCCGAGGCCATGGAGGTGTGAACGGTGTTGTCGATGACCTTTACAGGCTTCTCGATTTTCGCGCCCAGACCGGTGGCAACCACAGTCACGTGCAGCTCGTCGCGCATGTCCGGATCGATAACGGTACCGACTTTGACCATCGCGTGCTCGGAAGCAAAGGCTTCGATGATCGAACCCACGTCGGAGTACTCACCCAGGGACAGGTCAGGACCGGCGGTGATGTTCACCAGAATGCCGCGCGCGCCTTGCAGGTTGACGTCTTCCAGCAACGGGTTGCGGATTGCCGCTTCGGTAGCTTCACGTGCACGGTTCGGACCGCTGGCGCAGCCAGTGCCCATCATCGCCATGCCCATTTCGCTCATCACGGTGCGTACGTCGGCGAAGTCGACGTTGATCATGCCCGGACGCTTGATGATGTCGGAGATACCGCGAACGGCACCGGCCAGGACATCGTCAGCCTTGGCGAAAGCCGACAACAGGCTTGCGTCTTTGCCGAGGATGGTCAGCAGTTTTTCGTTCGGAATGGTGATCAGCGAGTCGACGCTTTCGGAAAGCATGCGAATGCCTTCGTCGGCAATCTGCATACGCTTGCGGCCTTCGAACGGGAACGGACGCGTCACGACCGCAACGGTCAGGATGCCCATTTCCTTGGCCACTTCGGCGATGATCGGCGCTGCACCGGTACCGGTACCGCCGCCCATGCCGGTGGTGATGAACACCATGTTGGTGCCGGCCAGCACTTCAGCGATGCGCTCACGGTCTTCCAGAGCGGCTTGACGGCCGACTTCAGGATTGGCGCCGGCACCCAGGCCCTTGGTCACGCCGGTGCCCAGTTGCAGGATGGTCCGCGCGCCGATGTTTTTCAGCGCTTGAGCATCGGTGTTGGCGCAGATGAACTCAACGCCTTCGATGTTGCTCTTGACCATGTGATTGACAGCGTTGCCGCCGCCACCGCCGACACCGATAACTTTGATTACCGGGCTTGCGGGGATGTTGTCTACGAGTTCGAACATTTTCCCTCTCCTTACATTCTCTAGTTTTTTCGCCTACTGCTGTTTGTAGCGGTGTTGCGGTAAAGCTTTTAAAAATTGCCCTGAACCCACTTTTTCAGTCGGTCCAGCAGCGGCGCCTGAGGCTCTTCGCTGCTGTAGCTGTCGCGGCTGCCGATGCCGGAGAACGAAACTCCATCGGACTGCTTTTGCAGGCCGTACATCAACAAGCCGACGCCAGTGGAATAAATCGGGTTGCGCACCACGTCATCCAGACCTTTCACGCCATGCGGTACACCGAGGCGCACCGGCATGTGGAAGATTTCTTCGGCCAGTTCAGTGGCGCCTTCCATTTTCGAAGTACCACCGGTGAGCACGATGCCCGCCGGGATCAGGTCTTCGTAGCCGCTGCGACGCAGCTCGGCCTGGATCAGGGTGAACAGTTCGTCGTAACGCGGCTCGACCACTTCGGCCAAGGCCTGACGCGACAGCTCACGCGGTGGACGGTCGCCAACGCTCGGCACCTTGATGGTTTCACCGGCACCGGCCAGTTTGGCCAGGGCGCAGGCGTAACGGATCTTGATCTCTTCGGCGTACTGGGTCGGGGTGCGCAACGCCATGGCGATGTCGTTGGTCACTTGATCACCGGCAATCGGGATCACCGCGGTGTGACGGATCGCGCCTTCGGTGAAGATCGCGATGTCGGTGGTGCCGCCGCCGATGTCGACCAGGCACACGCCCAGTTCTTTCTCGTCGTCGGTCAGCACCGAGTAGGCCGAGGCCAGTTGCTCGAGAATGATGTCGTCGATTTCCAGACCGCAGCGGCGCACGCATTTTTCAATGTTCTGTGCAGCGTTGACGGCGCAGGTGACCACGTGAACCTTGGCTTCCAGACGCACGCCGGACATGCCCAGTGGCTCGCGCACGCCTTCCTGGTTATCGATCACGTAATCCTGCGGCAGAGTGTGCAGCACGCGCTGGTCAGCCGGGATCGCCACGGCCTGAGCGGCGTCGAGCACACGCTCAAGGTCAGCCGAGCTGACTTCGCGATCACGGATCGCGACGATGCCGTGGGAGTTCAGGCTGCGGATGTGATTGCCCGCAACGCCGACGAACGCCGAGTGAATGCGGCAGCCGGCCATCAGTTGGGCTTCTTCGATCGCGCGCTGGATCGACTGCACGGTGGATTCGATGTTGACCACCACGCCCTTCTTCAGGCCGCGGGACGGATGCGTGCCGATCCCGACGATTTCCAGCTGGCCGTCGTCCGCGACCTCGCCTACCAGCGCCACCACTTTGGAGGTGCCGATATCCAGACCGACGATCATTTTGCCGCTTTGCACGTTTGCCATGGGTCCTGCCTCTTCTTAATTCTTTGCGACAGCGGGTTGGGCTGTCGTCGGCGCTACGGGTTCCCGCCAGCCAACAGCGAGGCCGTTGGCGTAGCGCAGATCGATGCGCGCAATGTTCGTAATCTGCTCTTTCAGCGTCTTGTCATAGATGGCGATAAAGCGGCGCATCTTTTCCACCAGGTTGCCGCGTCCCAGCAGCAACTCGATGCCGGGGCCGGAACTGCCGGCACCGGTGGTCAGGAACCAGCTGCCGCGTTCACGCAATTCCAGGCGTGCAATCGAAAAACCCAGCGGGCGCAGCATCTGGCTCAGCACCTGATACTGCTGCATCACCTGCTGCTGAGCCCGTTGTGGGCCGAACAGCTGCGGCAGGTGTTCGTAGTTCGCCAGTTCCTTGGGCGTGAACGCCTGGCCCTGGTTGTTGAGTAACGACTCGTCGCCCCAACGCGCCACCGGCAATTGCTCTTCGAGGCGGATCACTACCTGATCCGGCCACACCCGACGCACTTCGGCGTGGGCGATCCACGGCATCTGCTCGAGCTCGGTACGCATACCGGCGAGGTCGATGGTGAAGAAGCTCGACGCCACGAACGGCGCGATCCGCTGCTGCACCGCCTGCTGGCTGATGTAGCTCAAGTCGCCCTGCACCGCGATCTTGCTGATCGGCCGGTCGGCGTACGGCAGCAAACGCTGCGCGCCTTCGTAGGTACCAAAGCCCAGCGCCACCAGCAGCACCGGCCAGAACAGACTTTTCAGAAAGCTGAAATTGGCTTTCGGCAGGCGCGCGGACATCGGCTCTTTCGCCACCATTCGGCTGGCACCCCGCGGCACCGGCTTGCGGCCGGGTGCGGGTGGCTGATGTCTGAGATGAGCGCCTTGCATGGTCTTAACCTCGCGCCTCTGTTGCGCCTGCGTCTTCGACGCTGGCGGCCAGAATGGCCAGAACCAGTTGCTGGAAATCCAGACCGGCAGCCCGCGCCGCCATCGGCACCAGGCTGTGATCGGTCATGCCCGGTGCGGTATTGACTTCGAGGAACCAGAACTGCCCGTCGGCGTCCTGCATCACGTCCGCCCGGCCCCAACCGGCGATACCCAGCGCCTCACAGGCCTTGGCCGTGAGTTCCATGAGTTCCTGTTCCTTGGCCGCGTCGAGCCCGCACGGAATGCGGTACTGGGTATCGTTGGCGATGTACTTGGCGTCGTAGTCGTAGAACGTGTGCGGTGTACCCAGGGCGATAGGAGGCAACACCTGGTCACGCAGGGTGGCGATGGTGAACTCCGGACCTTGAATCCATTGCTCGACCAACACTTGCGAATCGTAGGTACTGGCCGCTTTCCATGCGTCGATCAACTCGGACGCAGAATTCACTTTGGCCATCCCGATACTTGAACCTTCATGCGCCGGTTTGACGATCAAAGGCAGGCCCAGTTCCGTCGCTGCGGAAATACAATCGGCTTCGCTGCACAGCACGGCGTGACGCGGCGTCGGAATCCCGAGACTGTGCCAGACCTGCTTGGTGCGCAGTTTGTCCATCGCCAGTGCGGAAGCAAGAATGCCGCTGCCGGTGTAAGGGATGCCGGCGCACTCGAGCAGGCCCTGCATGCTCCCGTCTTCACCGCCGCGACCGTGGAGAATGATGAACGCGCGGTCGATCTTTTCGCTGAGCAGACGCTGCAGGAAGTCTTCGCCCACATCGATGCCGAACGCATCGACGCCAGCGCTTTGCAGCGCCTCGAGCACGGCGTTGCCGGATTTCAGCGAAACCTCACGCTCGGCACTCAGGCCACCGAAGAGCACGGCGACGCGGCCGAAGTCTTTCGGCGCGATGGTGGAGAACAGCTTGGCGTAGGCAGCAGTCATTTCAACTTCCCCTCGACCGGCGCCGCCACGGCGCCGGCGAACAATTCACTTTTCAACAGCTTCGGCGCGAGACCGCCGATATCACCAGCGCCCTGGCACAGCAGAATGTCGCCGGCGCGCAGCAGCGGCTTGACCAACGGCGCCAGGTCAACGCCCCGCTCGATGTAGATCGGGTCGAGCTGACCGCGCTGGCGGATGCTGTTGCACAGCTTGCGGCTGTCGGCGCCCGGGATCGGCTCTTCGCCGGCCGGATAGACTTCCATCAGCAGCAGCACGTTGGCGTCGGCCAGTACATTGACGAAGTCGTCGTACAGATCACGGGTGCGGCTGTAGCGATGCGGCTGGTAGACCATCACCAGACGACGCTCCGGCCAGCCACCGCGCACGGCTTTGATCACCGCAGCGACCTCGGTCGGGTGGTGACCGTAGTCGTCGACCAGCATTACATTGCCGCCATCTACCGGCAGTTCACCGTAGACCTGGAAGCGCCGACCGACACCCTGGAAGCCCGACAGGCCCTGAACGATGGCCTCATCGCTGACGCCTTCATCGGTGGCGATGCAGATGGTCGCCAGCGAGTTGAGCACGTTATGGTTGCCGGGCATGTTCACCGACACGTCCAGCGGCTCGCGATCCGGGCGCAGGACGGTGAAGAAGGTCTGCATGCCCTGCTGACGGACATTGATCGCGCGCACATCGGCGTCTTCGCTGAAGCCGTAGGTCACGGTCGGACGCTTGACCAGCGGCAGGATTTCGCGCACCACCGGATCGTCCAGGCACATCACCGCCAAACCGTAGAACGGCAGGTTGTGCAGGAATTCGACGAAGGTTTTCTTCAGTTTGTTGAAGTCACCGTCGTAGGTCGCCATGTGGTCGGCGTCGATGTTGGTGACCACGGCCACCAGCGGCTGCAGATGCAGGAAGCTCGCATCGCTTTCGTCGGCTTCGGCGATCAGGTAACGGCTGGTGCCAAGCTGGGCATTGGTGCCCGCTGCGTTCAGACGACCACCAATCACGAATGTCGGGTCCAGACCTCCGGCCGCGAACACCGAAGCGATCAGGCTGGTGGTGGTGGTTTTGCCATGGGTACCGGCGACGGCGATGCCGTGGCGATAGCGCATCAGCTCGGCGAGCATTTCTGCACGCGGCACCACTGGAATGCGGCGTTCAAGGGCAGTCGCCACTTCCGGGTTGGACGTGTTCACTGCGCTCGACACCACCAGCACGTCGGCGGTAGCGGCGTTCTCGGCACGGTGACCGATGAAGATCTGCGCGCCAAAGGATTCCAGGCGCTCGGTGACCGGCGACGCCTTCAGGTCGGAACCGGAGACTTGATAGCCCAGGTTCAACAACACTTCAGCGATACCGCACATGCCCACGCCGCCGATGCCGACGAAGTGGATGCGACGGATGCGGCGCATTTCCGGTTGTGGCATGGCTTTCTGATTCTCAACCATGGGCCACCTCCAGACAGGTATCGACCACGCTACGGGTGGCATCGGGTTTGGCCAGTCGGCGGGCCGCTTGGGCCATTGCTTCGAGTCGTTGCGGTTGCATCAAGACCTCTGTCAGGCGCGCGGCAAGATCCGCGGCACCAGTCGTTCTTTGCGGCATCAGGAAGGCAGCGCCTTCGCGGGCCAAATAATCGGCGTTGCGGGTCTGGTGATCGTCGATCGCGTGGGGCAAGGGCACCAGCATCGAGGGCAGACCGGCGGCCGCCAGCTCACTGATGGTCAACGCGCCAGCGCGGCACACCACCAGGTCAGCCCAGCCATAGGCCTGGGCCATGTCTTTGATGAACGGCTGCACCTGCGCTTCCACACCCACGGCGCGGTAACGCTCGGCAGTCACTTCATCGTGATTTTTGCCGGCCTGATGAAACACTTCCGGGCGCAGGTCGGCAGCGACTTGGGCCAGGGCTTCAGGCAGCAATTTGTTCAACGGTTCTGCGCCCAGGCTGCCGCCAAGGATCAGCAAACGCGCTTTGCGCCCGGCCAGCGCCGGTCGCGATGTGTCGAGGAACAGCTCGCTGCGCACCGGATTACCGGTGGTACGGCGGCTGTCCGACAGAGTAAAGGTGTCGGGGAACGCTTCACACACTCGGGCGGCGAACGGCACCAGCAACCGATTGGCGGTGCCGGCGACAGCGTTCTGCTCGTGAACGATCACCGGCACGCCAGCCAATTTCGCGGCAAGACCACCAGGGCCGGTCACATATCCGCCAAAGCCAACCACGCACACCGGTTTCAGGCGGCGCATGATCGCCCGCGCCTGCCACACCGATTTGAGCAACATCAGCGGCGCCTTGAGCAGCGACAGCTTGCCCTTGCCGCGCAGACCGCTGGCGTTGATCCGGTGCAGTTCAAGCCCTGCCGCCGGAACCAGTTCGTTTTCGATCCCGCGTGGCGTGCCGAGCCAGTGCACGGTGTAGCCGCGAGCCTGAAACTCGCGGGCACAGGCCAGCGCCGGGAACACGTGGCCGCCGGTACCGCCGGCCATGATCAATACGTTAGCGCCCATGAGTCGGCTCCTCGGCGAAGTCGCTCTCCTGGAATTCCATCTCTTCGCTGCCCAGGTGGGTCCGACTCTCCCACTCGATGCGCAGCAACAGGCCCAGACAGGCGCAGCAGATCACCAGCGAGCTGCCGCCGTAACTGAGGAACGGCAAGGTCAGACCCTTGGTTGGCAGCAGGCCGACGTTCACACCGATGTTGATCAGGAACTGACCAATCCACAGGAACGACAAGCCGTAAGCCACGTAAGCGGCAAAGAACTGCTTGGCCTTCTCCGCCCACAGGCCGATGTACATGCCGCGAATACACACGAACACGAACAGCGCGACGGTGCACAGCGAACCGACTGCACCGAGTTCTTCGGCGAGCACCGAGAACACGAAGTCGGTATGCGCTTCCGGCAGGTAGAACTGCTTCTGCACGCTGTTGCCCAGGCCGACGCCCAGCCACTCGCCGCGACCGAAAGCGATCAAGGCCTGCGACAACTGATAGCCGGCACCGAACTGGTCGGCCCACGGGTCGGCGAAGTTGGTCAGACGCGCCATTCGATACGGCTGCATCTGGATCAGCAGAACCACCGCGCCAACCGCCAGCACCACCATCAGCGAGAAGCGGAACAGTCCGACCCCGCCAAGAAACAGCATCGCCGCCGCCGCGCCCATCATGACTACGGTGGCACCGAAGTCCGGTTCCATCAGCAACAGACCCGCCATCGGCAGCAGCACGATGAACGGCTTGAAGAAGCCCATCCAGCTCTCGCGCACTTCTTTCTGCCGGCGCACCAGATAACCGGCGAGGTAGATCACCACGAACACCTTGGCGATTTCCGACGGCTGCACGTTGAAGAAGCTGAAACCGATCCAGCGCATCGAACCGTTCACTTCGCGGCCGATGCCGGGGATGATCACCATCACCAACAGGCCGAACGCACCGATCAGCATCATCCAGCCGAGGCGCTGCCAAGTGGCGATCGGGATCATCATGGTGACAATGCACGCACCCAGGCCCAGCACCACATAGATAAGGTGGCGAATCATGTAATACAGCGGACTGCCCGACTGCGCCGCCGCCACTTCGGTGGACGCCGAGGCGATCATGATCAGACCCAGGCCCAGCAGCGCCAGGCAACCGGCGAGCATCGGGAAGTCGAGGTCGATGCCACGCCCGGTGATCAGCGGCGACGGGTACGGCTTGATGATGTTTCTCAGGTTCATGCCAGTTCCTCCACAGCGCGGACGAACTGGTGACCACGGTCTTCGTAATTCTTGAACATGTCGAAACTGGCGCAGGCCGGAGACAGCAGCACCACGTCACCCGGCTGGGCAGCTGCGCGGCATTGCGCGACGGCGTCGACCAGCGAGGTCGCGCGGATCAGCGGCACGGCATCGCCAAGGGCTGCGCCGATCTTGTCGGAGTCGCGGCCCATCAGGACCACAGCGCGGCAGTTGGCCGCCACCGGATCGCGCAGATCGTTGAATTCGGCGCCTTTGCCGTCACCGCCGGCGATCAGAATGACCTTGCCGTCGATGTCCGCACCGAGGCCTTCGATCGCGGCCAGAGCGGCGCCAACGTTGGTGGCTTTGGAGTCGTTGTAATAAGCCACGCCGTCGAGATCGCGCACCCACTGGCAGCGGTGTTCGAGCCCGGCAAACGTGCGCAGCGCCGCGAGCATGGCGTCGAACGGCAGACCCACAGCGTGACCCAGTGCCAATGCGGCGAGCACGTTGGACTGGTTATGCGCACCGCGAATCTTCAGTTCACGCACGGGCATCAGGTTCTGGAATTCGAAGGCGAGGTACTTCTCGCCGTCTTCTTCGCGAATGCCGAACGCCTTGAAATCCGGTTTGCTCAGGCCAAAGGTCCAGCATGGCTGACCTTCACCGATCAATGGACGGCTCAGGGCGTCCTGACGGTTGACCACAAACTGCTTCGCGCCCCGGAAGATCCGGTGCTTGGCCAGGTGATAGGCCGGCAGACCGCTGTAGCGATCCATGTGGTCTTCGCTGATGTTCAGCACGGTGGCGACTTCGGCGTTGAGCTGGTCGGTGGTTTCCAGTTGAAAACTCGACAGCTCCATCACATACAACTCGACGTCATCGCTGAGCAGGTCCAGCGCCGGGGTGCCGAGGTTGCCGCCAACGGCGACGCGTTTGCCCGCCGCAGCCGCCATCTCGCCGACCAGCGTGGTCACGGTGCTTTTCGCGTTGGAGCCGGTGATCGCGACGATCGGCGCCCGCGCGTTACGCGCGAACAGTTCGATGTCGCCAGACATTTTCACGCCACGGGCAGCGGCGGCTTGCAGGGCCGGAGTCGCCAGCGCCAGGCCGGGGCTCACGTAGAGCTCGTCGGCACGGCAGAGGAATTCGACGTCCAGCTCGCCACAACGCACTTCCACGTGCGGATAGTCACGCTTGAGCGTGGCCAGTTCCGGTGGATTTTCCCGCGTGTCGGCCACAGCAAACGACGTGCCCCGGTTCGCCAGGAAGCGAACCAGGGACATGCCGCTCTTGCCGAGGCCGACAACGATGCGGAAGTGGTCAGAAGCGATCAGAGACACTCGTTCTACCTCAGCTTCAGGGTGGCAAGGCCGACCAGGACGAGAATCACGGTGATGATCCAGAAACGGACGATCACGCGCGGCTCAGGCCAGCCCTTGAGTTCAAAGTGGTGGTGAATCGGCGCCATGCGGAACACGCGGCGACCGGTCAGCTTAAAGGAGGCAACCTGAATGACCACTGACAGGGTTTCCATCACGAACACGCCGCCCATGATGAACAGGACGATTTCCTGACGGACGATCACCGCGATGGTGCCCAGTGCCGCGCCGAGTGCCAGGGCACCGACGTCGCCCATGAACACCTGCGCTGGATAGGTGTTGAACCAGAGGAAACCGAGACCGGCACCGATCAGCGCACCGCAGAACACGATCAATTCGCCTGCGCCCGGCACGTAAGGAATCAGCAGGTATTCGGCGAACTTCACGTTGCCCGACAGGTAGCAGAAAATCCCCAGGCCGCCGCCGACCATCACCGTCGGCATGATCGCCAGGCCGTCGAGGCCGTCAGTCAGGTTGACCGCGTTGCTCGAACCGACAATGACGAAGTAGGTCAGCACGATGAAACCGGCGCCCAGCGGGATGCTGTAGTCCTTGAGCATCGGCAGAATCAGCGTGGTTTCCACCGGCGTCGCGGCAGTCATATAAAGGAAGATCGCAGCGCCGAGGCCGAACACCGACTGCCAGAAATACTTCCAGCGGCTCGGCAGGCCACGGGAGTTCTTCTCGATGACTTTGCGGTAATCGTCGACCCAGCCGATGGCGCCGAACAGCAGGGTCACCAGCAGCACCACCCAGACGTAGCGGTTGCTCAGGTCAGCCCAGAGCAAGGTGCTGACGCCGATCGAAGACAGAATCAGCGCGCCACCCATGGTCGGCGTACCGGATTTGGACAGGTGCGATTGCGGACCGTCGTTACGCACCGATTGGCCGATCTGACGGTTCTGCAGAGTACGGATCATCCACGGGCCATAGCACAGCGACAAGACCAGCGCGGTCAGCACACCGAGAATCCCGCGCAGGGTCAGGTACTGGAAGACCGCGAAGCCTTTGTAGAACTGTTGCAGATACTCCGCTAGCAGCAGCAGCATTAATGTTTCTCCAGACTGGACCCGCACAGAGCCGCAACGATGTTTTCCATCGCTGCGCTGCGCGAACCCTTGATCAAAATGGTGGTGTTTGTGTCCTGCTCGGCGGCGAGGGCCTGGATCAGCTCGGCCTGGGTGCCGAAGTGCTGCGCCTGCTCACCGAAAGCGTTTACCGCGTGGACCATGTTCGGCCCGACCGCGTAAAGCGCAGAAACCTTGCCTCGGGCGTACTCGCCCACGTCGCGGTGCCCCTGCTCCGCCCAGTCGCCCAACTCGCCGATATCGCCGAGCACCAGGACGGTGCGGCCGGAAAAGCCGGCGAGTATATCAACGGCCGCGCACATCGAGGTGGGGTTTGCGTTGTAGGTGTCATCGATCACGCGCATGCCGTTTTTTGCCAGTTGCGCGACGGTGCGCCCCTTGACCGGTTGCACCGCACCGAGGCCGGTGGCGATGCCGAACAGCGACACGCCCAAGGCGTGAGCAGCAGCGGCGGCAGCCAGGGCATTGGCGACGTTATGAGTACCGAGCAGGTTCAGTTGCACGCGCTCGCTACCTTCAGGCGTGTGCAGATTGAACGCCGGGCAACCACGGGCATCGGTGGCCAGATCGCTGGCGTGGAAATTCGCCTCGCTGTTGCTGAGAGCGAAGGTCAGCACCTGACGACCGGCAGCGCGGGTCCTCCAGATACCGAAGGCCTTGTCATCGAGGTTGAGCACGGCGATGCCATCGGCGGCCAGACCCTCGATGATTTCACCTTTGGCTTCGACGATTTTTTCCGGACCGCCGAACTCACCGACGTGAGCGGTGCCGGCGTTGTTCAGAATCGCTACGTGCGGCTTGGTCAGGCCGACGGTGTAGGCGATTTCACCGAGACGCGAAGCGCCCAGTTCGATCACGGCGGAGGTGTGTTCCGGCGCCAGTTCGATCAGGGTCAGCGGGACGCCGAGGTCGTTGTTCAGGTTGCCACGGGTCGCCAGCACCGGACCGCGCGTGCGCAGGATGCTCGCGAGCATTTCCTTGACCGTGGTCTTGCCACTGGAACCGGTCACCGCCGCCACTGGCTGGGTGAACGCAGCACGGTTCAACGCGCCGAGTTGGCCCAGCGCCTGACGGGTGTCCTTGACCAGCAATTGCGGCAACGCGCTGTCGGCGACTTCGCGCTCGACCAGTGCCGCCACGGCGCCTTTGCCGGCAACGTCGTTCAGATAATCATGACCGTCGAAACGCGGGCCGGTCAGGGCGATGAACAACTGACCAGGCTGGATCGCACGGCTGTCGATGCTGACGCCGTCGAAACTCGCATCAGCGCCGATCAAACGGGCTTCGAGGACGTTGGTCAGTTCACTGAGTGTCAGGGCCTTAAGCATGGGCCACCTCCCACGCGGTCAGGGCATGATCGGCCTCGACCAGATCGGAAAAGGCATGGCGCACGCCGTTGATTTCCTGATAGTCCTCGTGACCTTTGCCGGCGAGAACAATCACGTCGTCAGCGGTCGCGCCGGCGATAAGTTGCGCGATGGCCTGGCCGCGACCGGCGACGAAAGTGACTTTATCCACAGCGGTGAAACCGGCGCGGATGTCGTCGAAGATCACTGCCGGATCTTCAGTGCGCGGGTTGTCGTCGGTGACCAACACCTGGTCAGCCAGACGCTCGACCACTTCGGCCATCAACGGACGTTTGCCGCGATCGCGATCACCGCCGCAGCCGAACAGGCACAGCAATTGGCCTTTTACGTGCGGGCGCAGTGCTGTGAGAACTTTTTCCAGTGCATCCGGGGTGTGGGCGTAATCGACCACCACCAACGGCTGCGTGCCACCACCCAGACGCTGCATGCGACCGGCCGGGCCTTCGAGCTTCGGCAGCACTTTGAGAATTTCGTCGAGAGCGTAATCCAGACCGAGCAAGGCGCCGACTGCGGCCAGCACGTTACTCAGGTTGAAACGACCAAGCAGCGTACTGCGCAGGTGATGCTCGCCCTGCGGCGTGACCAGCGTGGCGCGTACACCATGGTCGTCGAACTGCGCTTCGCGGCAGAACAGGTAGGCACTGCTGTCGAGCAGGCTGTAGGTGATCAAACGCGACTCGCGTTTTTCCGCCGCCAGTTGCCGGCCGAAATCGTCGTCGAGGTTGACCACGCGGCACTTCAGGTCATTCCAGGCGAACAGCCGGGCCTTGGCCTCGGCGTACGCCTGCATGGTGCCGTGATAATCCAGATGATCGCGGGACAGGTTGGTCATCACCGCCACGTCGAACGCCAGCGCGGTGACCCGGCCCTGATCCAGACCGTGGGACGAGACTTCCATGGCCACGGCTTTGGCACCGGCCTTTTTCAGGTCACCCAGGGTCGCTTGCACGGCAATCGGGTTCGGCGTGGTGTGCAGGCCGCTTTCCAGCGCGCCGTAGAAACCGGAACCCAGCGTACCGACGATGCCGCAATGCTGGCCGAGCAGATCAAGTGCCTGCGCAACCAGTTGGGTCACGCTGGTCTTGCCGTTGGTGCCAGTGACGCCGATCAGGTTCAGGTGATGACTCGGCTCACCGTAAAAACGCCCGGCAATGTCCGAAAGTTGCGCCGCCAGACCCTTGACCGGAATCAGCGGCACGTCAGTGATCGGCAGCACGGTGGCGCCTTCGACTTCATAAGCCACGGCAGCCGCGCCGCGTTGCAAGGCATCGGCGATGTGCGCACGGCCATCGAAACGGCCGCCGGGCACGGCGAGAAACAAGTCGCCGGCGCGCACGTTGCGGCTGTCCAGCGCCAGTTCACGGATCAACAGATCGTGGCCGGCGTGGGGAAATATCTTGTTCAGACTTAATGACATCAGCCGCGCCCTCCATTGGCTTTCAGCGGAACGACCGGGGTGGCGTTGGCCTGTTGGGTGGTCGGCAGGTTGTCCGGGGTCACGTTCATCAGACGCAGGGTGCCGGACATCACACGGCTGAACACCGGCGCGGACACCAGACCACCGAAGTACCCGGCCTTGGTCGGTTCATCGATCACCACAACGATGGCGTAACGCGGATCGCTCATCGGGCCGAAGCCGGCGAACAGCGAACGGTAGGAGTTTTCTGCGTAGCCCTTGGTGCCGACCGAAGTCTTGCGCGCGGTACCCGACTTGCCGCCGACGTGATAAGCCGGCACCTGCGCACGGAACACGCCGCGCGGCGCTTCGATTACCTGCTGCAACATGCCCTGCATGGTTTTCGCCACGGCTTCCGGCAGCACTTGGGTGGTCTGCGGCATCTTGTCGGTTTTGATCAGGGTCAGTGGCGCGAGACGACCGTTGTTGGCCAGCGCCGAGAACGCGTGCACCAACTGGATCGCGGTCACGGAAATACCGTAGCCGTAAGACAAGGTTGCAGTTTCAGCCTTGCGCCATTCGCGGTAGTTGGGCAGATTGCCGACACGTTCGCCGGGGAAGCCCAGGCCGGTGTCCTGACCGAGGCCGACTTTCTGCGCGAGACGGAAAATCGTTTCGCCGCCGATATCGAAGGCGACCTTACTCATGCCGACGTTACTGGAATTGATCAGGATGCCGGTCAGATCGAGCACTGGCCCTTCGGTCTTCGACACGTCTTTAATGGTGTATTTACCGATCTGCAACGAGCCCGGATACACCTCGACGGTGTCGCTCGGTTTCCAGCGGCCGGTTTCGATTGCCGCGCTCATGGAAATGGCTTTCATGGTCGAACCCGGCTCGAACACGTCGATCATGGCGCGGTTGCGCATCATCGCCGGTTGCAGGTTGCGACGGTTGTTCGGGTTGTAGGTCGGCTGGTTGACCATGGCCAGGATCTCGCCGGTCTTTACGTCCATGATCACCAGACTGCCGGCCTTAGCGCCGTTTTCGATGATCGCGTTGCGCAGCTCGCGGTTGGCCAGGTATTGCAGACGCAGGTCAATCGACAACGCCAAGGGCTTGCCAGCCTTGGCGTTCTTGGTGACTTGAACATCCTTGATCAACCGGCCACGGCGATCCTTGATGACTTGTCGTTTGCCCGGCACCCCGGCCAGCCATTCGTCATAGGCCAGCTCGACGCCTTCGCGACCGTGATCGTCGATGTCGGTAAAGCCGACCATGTGCGCGGTGACTTCACCGGCCGGGTAGAAGCGGCGGAATTCTTCGATGCCGTAGACGCCCGGCACTTTCAGATCGAGCACAGCCTGACCCTGCTCGGGGGTCAGCCCGCGCACCAGATAAATGAATTCTTTGTTGGCCTGGGCTTCGAGGCGTTCGCTCAGGGCTTTCGGGTTCTGGCCCAGCGCGGCGGCGAGTGCCGGCCACTTCTCTTTGGCCGACTGCATTTCCTTGGCGTTGGCCCACAGCGTGGTCACTGGGGTACTGACAGCCAGAGGCTCGCCGTTACGGTCGGTGATCAGGCCACGGTGCGCCGGAATCGGAATATGCCGCAGGCTGCGCGCATCGCCCTGCCCTTTGAGGAAGTCACGGTCGACCACTTGCAGGTCGATGATCCGCCAGCAGATCGCCGCGACCATCAGACCGAGTAGCGCCACCATCAGGCGGAAGCGCCATGGGAACAGTGCGCCTTCGAGTTTCATCATGGCGCCACCATCTTCACGTCAGCCGCGCCAGGGATGTGCATTTTCAGTTGTTCAGTGGCCAGCACTTCGATGCGGCTGTGCGCAGTCCAGGTGCTCTGCTCGAGAATCAAGCGGCCCCACTCGGCCTGCGCCTTGTCGCGCACGCTGAGTTCGTTATAAAGGGTGTTGAGCAACTGCCGGTTCCAGTGCGCGCTGTACGACACGGCAATGGCCGAAAACAGCACGCCGATAAACAGCAGCAGCATCAGAAAGCTGCCGCCGGGCAGTGGTTTGGCGAAAAGCTTGCTCACCGCAACTTCTCCGCGACACGCATGACGGCGCTACGGGAACGTGGGTTGGCTTTGAGTTCGGCGTCGGAGGCCGTCTGCGCTTTGCCGTGGATTTTGATTTTCGGTTCGAAGGCGACGTGGCGAACCGGCAGGTTGCGCGGCAAATTGTCGGCCTCGCCTTTCACCAGCTTGCGCATGAACAGTTTGACGATGCGGTCTTCCAGCGAGTGGAAGCTGATCACCACCAGACGGCCGCCAACTTCCAGCGCTTCCAGCGCGGCGTCGAGACCGGCTTCCAGATCGCCGAGTTCGTTGTTGACGTGAATGCGCAACCCCTGGAACGCGCGGGTGGCAGGGTTCTTGCCCTTTTCCCACGCCGGGTTGGCGACTTTCAGCACTTCGGCCAGATCGGCGGTGCGCTCGAACGGCTTGATGTCACGGCGCTCGGCAACGGCACGGGCCATACGCCCGGAGAAACGTTCTTCGCCATACTCCTTGAACACCCGGGCGATTTCTTCCACCGGCGCGGTGTTGACGAATTCGGCAGCGCTGATGCCACGGGACGGGTCCATGCGCATGTCCAGCGGCCCGTCATTGAGGAAACTGAAGCCGCGCTCGGCGTCATCGAGCTGCGGCGACGACACGCCGAGGTCGAGCAGAATGCCGCTGACCTTGCCGGTCAGGCCTTGCTCGGCAACCACCGAACCGAGCTCGGCAAAGCTGCGCTGCACAACGACAAAGCGGCCGTCTTCGGCCGCTAGCGTTTGCCCGGTGGCAATCGCTTGAGGATCCTTGTCGAATCCGATGAGTCGACCGTCCGGCCCGAGCTGGCTGAGGATCAACCGACTGTGCCCGCCGCGCCCGAACGTGCCGTCCAGATAGCAGCCATCAGGACGTACGGCGAGAGCCTCGACGGCTTCGTCAAGCAGTACGGTGATGTGGTTAAAGCCGCTATCAATAGTCACAGGATCAAATCACGCAGTTCATCAGGCATCGCGCCCGGTTGTTGAATAGCAGCAAGGTCAGCGGCAGATACCGCATTCCATGCATCCTCGTCCCACAATTGGAACTTGTTCAGTTGGCCGACCAGCATCGCGCGCTTATCGAGCTTGGCGTATTCGCGCAAACGCGGCGGAACCAGGAAACGACCACTGCCATCGAGTTCGAGGTCGACGGCATTACCAATCAATAAACGTTGCAGGCGACGGTTCTCTTCGCGAAGCGAAGGGAGTGCGCGCAACTTGGTTTCAATAATTTCCCACTCATCGAGCGGATAGACACAGAGGCATGGATCAACGGCATCAATGGTCACGATCAATTGGCCGGAACTGCGCGAATCGAGCTCGTCACGGTACCGGCTCGGCATGGCGAGACGGCCCTTTGCATCGAGACTGATAGCGTTAGCTCCGCGAAACACGTCAGCGTTTCTCCAATTTTTATCGTTTTGAGCTCAAAAAACCCACTTCATGCCACTTTCCGCCACTTGCGCACACTATAGGAATGCGCCCACCACACCGTCAAGGCGCGGATTAAAGGAAAAGCCTTACAGAACGGAGATTTAGCGACGTAAAAGGAGGCTCAACGAGAATCTGACGTGAAGTTTTGGTCAATAACTTGATGCAGCACTGAAAGCTGCGCTCGAAAGTTAAAGTAGTTTGTTAAGAGTAAGATTTTTTCGGTATTACAAAGGCGCTTCGGCTGTTGATTGAAGCAGGGTGGGAAAAGGCTATTACCGCGTTTGCCGCTGCCGGAATTTCAGACCAGGCCGGCTGATATTACACAGCCGCGTCTTCTTTGTTTCAAGCAGGGAAAGAAAAAGGTGGAGAGTCGATCTGTAAGCCGGGTTCTGTCTTGAACAGTCATTCGTCTACGATGGCCATCACTGGACATCTTTAGCAACCTACCCGGTCCCAGCGCGGGCCACGCCTTGGGACCCTATTTGGTCTTGCTCCAAGTGGGGTTTACCTAGCCACGAACTGTTGCCAGACGTGCGGTGCGCTCTTACCGCACCTTTTCACCCTTACCGGCGCTTGCGCGCTTAGGCGGTTATTTTCTGTGGCACTTTCCGTAGGCTCACGCCTCCCAGGCATTACCTGGCACTTCGCCCTATGGAGCCCGGACTTTCCTCCCCCCCCTAATTTTCATAGAGGGCAGCGACTGTCCGATCGACTCTCCGCCGCGAAGGTTAACGGCAGAGCGCCGGAAGAACAAGCGCTAAAACCCTCAAGAACGCCATGGGCGACGGCTTACACGCCTTTCTGTTTATCCAGCGCCACCTGATACAACACGTTTTTGCGCTCGCCGGTGATTTGCGCTGCCAGTGCGGCGGCGCGCTTGAGCGGCATTTCCTCCAGAAGCAGATCGAGGATGCGCATGGCTTCGCTGCTGACCGCGTCCTCCGACTCCGGCGCGGTCCAGCCGGCCACCAGCACTACGCACTCGCCGCGCTGCTGATTGCTGTCGGACTCGACGAACGCACGCAGTTCGCTGAGCGGCAGGCCTTTGAGGGTTTCGAAGGTCTTGGTGATTTCCCGCGCCAGCAGAGCCTGACGCTCGCCGCCAAACACTGCTTCCATATCCTGCAGGCATTCGAGAATGCGATGCGGCGCTTCATAGAAAATCAATGTGCGCGGCTCTTCTTTGACTGCTTCCAGACGCGCCTTGCGTCCGACCGACTTGGCCGGCAGAAAGCCTTCGAAGATAAAACGGTCGGACGGCAAGCCCGCCGCCGACAGCGCTGCGATCAACGCACAGGCACCCGGCACCGGCACCACGTTGATCCCGGCCGCACGGGCCTGACGCACCAGGTGATAACCCGGATCGGAAATCAGCGGCGTGCCGGCATCGGAGATCAGCGCGACGTTGTCGCCCGCCAACAACCGCGTAATAAAGCGGCTACCCTCATCCCGTTCGTTGTGTTCGTGACATGCGGCCAAGGGCGTGCCGATGCCGAAGTGCTGCATCAGGCGCGCCGAATGCCGGGTGTCTTCCGCTGCAATCAGGGCCACTTCACGGAGGATTTTCAAGGCCCGGGCGCTGATGTCGTCCAGGTTGCCGATGGGCGTCGCCACCACATAAAGCGAGCCAGCAGCGGAATTCAAAGGACCTGGAGCAGTCAAAGCGCACACCTCGTGATCGGTAAAAGCGGCCATTGTAGCGCGTCATGAGGCTTGCGATGCGCTCCGGCCGAGTGCGGTTTTTCGCCCGGTTGTGCGTTTGCGCAACATTTACTCCTGCTAAATTGACCGATTCATGCCAGTAACATCGCGCCCCGGCCAGTGCTTGGGTACAATTCCACGCTAATTTGATCGAGTATCAGGAACACTTACATGATCGCTTGCCTGCGGCTGTTCACTGCCCTCTGCCTCGCTGCCTTGTTGGCCGCGTGTGCCAGCTCCCCTTCCTCCAGCCTTGGCGAACTTCCACGGACTCCGGACGCCAGCATCGAGCAACTGCTCGAACAGGCTGCGCAGGCTAAAACCCCGGAACAAGCCGCCCTGCTGCGCCTGAGCGCGGCGGACCAGGCCTACCGCCAAGGCAATGCCGGCCAGTCCGCGCAAATCCTGCAACAAGTGCCGGTGGAGCAACTCAAGCCAGGCCAGCAGATTTTCGCCAATACGCTGTCCGCCGAACTGGCCATGACGCGCAATCAGCCGAAAGCTGCGCTGACCGCCCTGAGCCATCCGAGCTTCCAGAAGCTCGGGGAAATGCCGGAAGAGCAGCAAGTGCGCACTGGCACTGTTCACGCCCGCGCCCTTGAAGCCGATGGCCAGACGCTGGCCGCTGCCCGTGAGCGTGTGTTCATTGCACCGATGCTGGAAGGCGAAGCGGCGAGCAAGAACCACGAAGCGATCTGGACCCTGATCGCTTCGCTGCCAACCGATCAATTGCAACCGAACAACACCGACGATCTCGGCGGCTGGATGGCACTGGCGCAAGCGGTGAAAACCGCAGGCACGCTGGAACAGCAACAAGCCGCGATCGACAACTGGCGTGCGCAGAATCCAAAGCACCCGGCGGCGATCAACCTGCCGCTGCCGCTGACCAAGCTCAAGGAACTGGCCAGCCAGCCACTGAGCAAAATCGCCCTGCTGCTGCCACAGGACGGCCAGTTGGCGTCGGTCGGCAAAGCGCTGCGTGAAGGCTTCATGGCCGCGCATTATCAGGCGCAACAGGCCGGCCAGAACCCACCTGCCATCGAGTTCTACGACAGCTCGAAGCTGACTTCGATGGACGAGTTCTATCGCAAGGCTCAGGCTGACGGCGTGCAACTGGTAGTCGGCCCACTGGAAAAACCACTGGTCAAGCAACTGAGCACTCGCCCGCAACTGCCAATCACCACCCTGGCGCTGAACTACAGCGAAGGCGAGCAAGGCCCGGCGCAGTTGTTCCAGTTCGGCCTGGCGGCTGAAGACGAAGCTCGCGAAGTTTCCCGTCGCGCTCGTGCCGACGGCCTGCATCGCGCCGCGATCATGGTGCCGAAGGGCGAATGGGGCGATCGCGTCCTGCGTGCCTTCAGCCAGGACTGGCAAGCCAATGGCGGCAGTATCGTTGCCACCGAGCGTGTCGATCAGCCGGTGCAACTGGCCCAGCAGATCGCCGACATGTTCCAGCTGCGTCAGAGCGAAGCTCGCGCCAAGAGCCTGCAGAATGTTGCCGGCACCAATGTCGCCGCCCAGCCTTCGCGTCGCCAGGACATCGAATTCATCTTCTTGGCCGCCACGCCGCAACAGGCCCAGCAGATCAAGCCGACCCTGAACTTCCAGTACGCCGGTGACGTGCCGGTCTACGCGACTTCCCACGTGTACAGCGCCAGCGGCGACGTCAATCAGTACAACGACATGAACGGCATTCGCTTCTGCGAAACCCCATGGCTGCTGGAAACCAGCGATCCGCTGCGCCAGCAGGTGGCTGCGCAATGGCCGCAAGCCAATGGCAGCCTCGGTCGCCTGTACGCCATGGGCGCCGACGCCTATCGCCTGGCACCGCGTCTGGGCCAACTCAAGGCCCTGCCGGACAGCCGCATCGAAGGTCAGTCGGGCAGCCTCGGCATGACCCAGACCCAACGCGTAGTGCGCCAGCTGCCATGGGCACAGTTCGTCAGCGGTCAGGTGCAGCGCCTGCCGGACACACCGCGCTGATGCCCGACAGGTCACGCTCGCAAAGCGGCAAGGATGCCGAGCGCCAAGCGCTCGAACATCTGCAACAACAAGGTCTGCACCTGTTGGCGCAGAACTGGTTATGCAAACGCGGCGAGCTTGATCTGGTCATGCTTGATGGCGATACAGTAGTATTCGTTGAAGTTCGCTACAGAAAAAACACTCAATGGGGTGGCGCGCTCGCCAGTATCGACGAGCGCAAGCAGCAGAAACTGATCTTTGCAGCACAGTATTTTCTTCAGCGCGAGTCGCGTTGGGCCAATTCCCCCTGCCGCTTCGATGTGGTGGCGATCGACAGCCACCCGAATCAGCTGAACTGGTTGCAGAATGCTTTCGACAGTTGATCGCCTGCACCCTGCCCCGTTTTCGTCCGACACATTTTGCTCTTTGCTTTGCCGGCTGCACATTCACGTGCCGAACAGCCGCGCCACTTAAGGTCACACAGATGGACATGCAATCCCGAATTCGCCAGCTATTTCAGGCCAGTATCGACACCAAGCAACAGGCGATGGACGTACTTGCACCGCACATCGAGCAAGCCAGCCAGATCATGGTCAACGCCCTGCTCAACGAAGGCAAAATGCTCTCGTGCGGCAACGGTGGATCGGCCGGCGATGCCCAGCATTTTTCTTCGGAGCTGCTCAACCGCTTCGAGCGCGAGCGTCCGAGCCTGCCGGCGATTGCGCTGACCACCGACACTTCGACGATCACCTCGATCGCCAACGATTACAGCTACAACGAAGTGTTCTCCAAGCAGATCCGCGCGCTCGGCCAGCCGGGCGATGTATTGCTGGCGATTTCGACCAGCGGCAACTCGGCGAACATTATTCAAGCGATCCAGGCCGCACATGATCGCGAAATGATTGTCGTAGCTTTGACCGGACGCGATGGCGGCGGCATGGCGTCGCTGCTGTTGCCCGAGGACGTCGAGATTCGCGTACCGGCCAACGTCACTGCACGTATTCAGGAAGTCCACTTGCTGGCGATCCATTGCCTTTGCGATCTGATCGACAGCCAACTGTTCGGGAGTGAAGAATGACCCCTAATCGCCTTGGCCTTCTGGCCTTGACCCTGTGCCTCGGCATCAGCGGCTGCACCTCGGTGGTGAATGCCAGCCGTGAAGCGCCGATCGAAGACGACCGTGGCACGCGCACATTCGGCAGCAAGATCGACGACTCGCTGATCGAGACCAAAGCAGGCGTGAACATCGCCAAGGCCGACCCGGCCCTGGACAACGACTCGCACATCGTCATCACCAGTTTCAACGGCGTGGTCCTGCTCGCCGGCCAGACGCCACGCGAAGACCTCAAGGCCAAAGCCGAACAGGCCGCCGCCAACGTCCAGCGCGTGAAGAAGGTGCACAACGAACTGCAAGTGCTGCAACCGTCCTCCCTGCTCGCGCGCCAGAACGACGCGTGGCTGACCACCAAGATCAAGACCCAGATGCTCACCGACGCCAGCATCCCCGGCTCGCGTATCAAGGTCGTGACCGAGAATGGCATCGTCTATCTGCTGGGCCTGCTGACCAAACAGGAAGCCACTCAGGCAACCAATCTGGTTCAGGGTGTGTCCGGTGTGCAGAAGATCGTGAAGCTGTTCGAATACATCGACTGACCGTAAAAGGCAGACATAAAAAAGGCGATCCATCCGGATCGCCTTTTTTTATTTCACAACCTTCAAGCTTGGCCGGCCACTCGGACGTGGCGGCTCGCTGCCCGGTGGCGGCGAGTCGTCATCCGGATCGATGTCTTCCTCGTCGTCCATCGGCAACTCGAGGTCAAACACCATGCCCTGGCCGTTCTCCCGGGCGTAGATGCCCAGGATCGCGCTGATCGGCACGTAGAGACTGTGCGGAACACCGCCGAAGCGGCCTTCGAACGTCACCACGTCGTTGTCCATGTGCAGATGACGCACGGCACTGGGCGAGATGTTCAGGACGATCTGGCCGTCACTGGCAAAACCCTGTGGCACCTGCACCGCCGGGTACTCGGAGTTGACCAGCATGTGCGGGGTGCAATCGTTATCCACAATCCACTCGTAGAGCGCGCGGACCAGATAAGGTCGACTGGAGTTCATAGCGGCTCCTTAAGCCTTAGCGCATATCGCGTTCGACACCAGACAGACTCGCCTGGAAAGCCTCACGCGCAAACTGACGCTCCATATAATCAAGCAGCGGCTTGGCCGGCCGCGGCAGTTCAATACCCAGAATCGGCAAACGCCAGAGTATGGGTAATAGGCAGCAATCCACCAGACTTTGTTCCTCACTGAGGAAGAACGGTTTGTCGGCAAACAGCGGCGAAACGCCGGTCAGGCTTTCGCGCAATTCCTTGCGCGCCACGACCCGTGCAGCCTCTTTGCTCTTGGGATCCAGAATCAGATCCACCAGCCCGCACCAGTCACGCTGAATCCTGTGGATCAGCAGACGACTGTTGGCCCGCGCTACCGGATAAACCGGCATCAGCGGCGGGTGCGGGTAACGCTCATCCAGATACTCCATCACCACGGTCGACTCCCACAACGCCAGGTCACGATCGACCAGCGTCGGCAGACTGCCGTAAGGGTTCACCTCAATCAGTTTAGGCGGCTGGCGGCCCGCTTCCACGTAGATGATTTCGGCGCTGACACCCTTCTCTGCAAGCACGATGCGCACTCGGTGGGAATAGTGGTCGGCGGGGTCGGAGTAACAGGCCAACCGATTGGTCACGCCCATGGCGATCCTCCTCGCTTGTTGAATTTGTCGGAACCGGAAAAACGCGCGCGCCCAGAGGGCACCTCCCGCAGGGTCTGACTGAGCAGACCCTGCTTTAGCGGAGGCGCCCTTGGGCGCGCGCGATTAACAGCAATGCTTGAAGCGTATCAGTGCACGTCTTTCCAGTATTCACGCTTGAGCAGGTAGGCGAACACAAAGAAGAACGCCAGGTACAGCAAGACATAAGTACCGATGCGCTGATGTTGCAGCTTAACCGGGTTAGCCGAGTAAGCCAGGAAGGTTACCAGATTCTTGACCTTCTCATCGAACTGCTCTTCGTTCAGAGCACCGGACTTCGGCACGATGGTCAACTGATCACACGCTTCATGAGTCAGCGGCGTGCCGGTCAGCGGATCGTATTGCTTCTTGCCGTCCTCCACGATCTGCACCTGCTTGCAGCCGACGACCTGCCGACCTTGCAGGCCGACCAGCACGTTAGGCATGCCGACGTTCGGGAAGACCTTGTTGTTCACGCCCCATGGACGCGCCGGATCTTCGTAGAACGACTTCAGGTAACCGTAGAGCCAATCGGTTCCGCGCACCCGCGCTACCAGTGTGAGATCGGGTGGCGCTGCGCCGAACCAGGTCTTGGCGTCGGCCGGCTGCATGCCGATGTTCATGTGGTCGCCAATCTTGGCACCGGTGAATACCAGCTTCTCCAGCATCAACTCGTGCGGAATGCCGAGGTCATCGGCAACGCGCTCGTAACGCTGGAACTTGGCGCTGTGGCACCCCATGCAATAGTTGGCAAAGGTCCGTGCACCATCCTGCAGGGCGGCTTTGTCGGAGACGTCGATATCGACACTTTCCAGTTCCGGACCATGGCCCCCGGCAGCAAAAGCCAGGGAAGGCAGCGCAGTAAAAATCAGAGCAAGAAATAACTTTTTCATCAGCCAGTCACCCTTTCCGGAACCGGTTTGGTCTTCTCGAGCCGGGTGTAGAACGGCATCAGAATGAAGTAGGCGAAATACAGGAAGGTGCAGACCTGCGACAGCAACGTGCGCCCCGGCGTCGGCGCAAGAACGCCGAGGATGCCGAGAATCACGAAAGAAATGCAGAACACCACCAGCCAGATTTTGCTCATCCAGCCCTTGTAGCGCATCGATCTCACCGGACTGCGATCCAGCCATGGCAGCACGAACAGCACCGCAATCGCCGCGCCCATGGCGATAACGCCCATGAGCTTGTCCGGCACCGCACGCAGGATTGCGTAAAACGGAGTGAAGTACCAGACCGGGGCAATATGCTCAGGCGTCTTGAACGGGTTAGCCGGCTCGAAGTTTGGTTTTTCGAGGAAGTAGCCGCCCATTTCCGGGAAGAAGAACACAATGAAGCAGAAGATGAACAGGAACACCACGACACCGACAATATCCTTCACCGTGTAGTACGGGTGGAAGGCGATGCCGTCCAGCGGGATACCGTTTTCGTCTTTGTGCTTCTTGATATCGACGCCGTCAGGGTTGTTCGAGCCCACTTCGTGCAGCGCCAGGATGTGCAACACCACCAGACCGAGAATCACGATCGGCAGCGCGACAACGTGCAAGGCGAAGAAGCGGTTCAGGGTGATTCCGGAGATCAGGTAGTCACCACGAATCCACTGGGTCAGGTCATCGCCGATCAGCGGAATCGCACCGAACAGCGAGATGATCACCTGGGCGCCCCAGTACGACATCTGGCCCCAAGGCAGCAGGTAACCCATGAACGCTTCGGCCATCAGCGCCAGGTAGATCAGCATGCCGAACACCCAGACCAGCTCGCGCGGTTTCTGGTACGAGCCGTAGAGCAGGCCGCGGAACATGTGCAGATAGACGACGATGAAAAACGCCGAAGCGCCGGTCGAGTGCAGCAGACGCAGGATCGAACCGTACTCGACGTCGCGCATGATGTATTCGACGGAAGCAAATGCCTCTTCTGCCGACGGCGTATAGCTCATCGTCAGCCAGACGCCGGTGACGATCTGGTTGACCAGCACCAGGAGCGCCAGCGAGCCGAAGAAATAGAAGAAGTTGAAGTTTTTTGGTGCGTAATATTTGCTGAGATGGTCTTCCCACATTTTGGTCGCGGGAAAGCGCGCATCAACCCAATCCATGAACTTGCTCATCACGCTTTCTCCGTATCGACGCCAATGACAATCAGCTCATCGGTCTCATAGGAATGCGGGGGAACTGGCAGGTTCAAAGGCGCAGGTTGCGACTTGTAGACGCGGCCAGCCAGATCGTAGTGGGAGCCGTGGCACGGGCAGAAATAGCCGCCTACCCAGTCCTTGCCCAGATCCGCAGGTGCCACTTCGGGACGGAAGGTCGGTGAGCAACCCAGGTGCGTACAGATCCCGATCAGCAGGAGAATTTCCGGCTTGATCGAACGTACTTCCGGGTCGACATAAGTGGGTTGCGTGGAGTTTTTGGAGGTCGGATCGGAGAGCTGACCCTCGATCTTCTTGAGATTCCCCAGGATTTCCTCGGTACGGCGGACAATGAACACCGGCTGGCCGCGCCATTCAGCAATCATCTGCTGGCCTGGCTCGATTTTGCTGACATTCACTTTCACCGGTGCACCGGCAGCTTTCGCCTTGGCACTGGGAAACCATGACCCCACGAACGGGACCGCAGCCCCCACCGCTCCTGCAGCACCCACCACGGATGTGGCTGCCACCAGGAAGCGACGCCGGCCTGCATTCACGCCGTCATTGCTCATTCAGTCCTCTCCCATCAGCTTTTTTGGCCTGTTAAATCAGGCGTCTACTAAATAAATCAAATGTTACTTATAAAAATTTTGCCCGAATGGTAATGAAAACCCCCAATTCTGACAAGGTTAATTCCCCGGGGATCAACCCCTCAAGCCTTGGAGTATAGGGGGTCTACGGCTGTGGCAAGTTGTCACAACGCAATTCTTTGATAAATCGCACGCATAAAAAAACGCCCGCTTCCGTGAGGAGGCGGGCGTTCTTTTTTGAACGCGGAAGCGGAATTAACGCTTCGAGTACTGCGGACGCTTACGCGCTTTACGCAGACCAACTTTCTTACGTTCAACTTCACGGGCGTCGCGGGTAACGAAGCCAGCTTTGCGCAGAGCGCTACGCAGGGTTTCGTCGTAGTCCATCAGAGCGCGGGTGATGCCGTGGCGGATTGCGCCAGCCTGACCACTTACACCACCGCCGATCACGGTGACGTAGATGTCGAACTTCTCGACAGTCTCGGTCAGCTCCAGCGGCTGACGAACTACCATGCGGGCAGTTTCGCGGCCGAAGAAGTTATCCAGCGAACGGTTGTTGATGGAGATGTTACCAGTACCCGGACGCAGGAAAACGCGTGCGGTTGCGGTCTTGCGACGGCCAGTGCCGTAATTTTGAGTCGCCGACATAATGAACTATTCCGTTAAATCTTCAGTTCTTGGGGCTGCTGAGCAGTATGAGGGTGTGCAGCGCCCGCATAGACTTTCAGCTTACGGTACATGTCGCGACCCAGTGGGTTTTTAGGCAGCATGCCTTTAACCGCGGTCTCGATCACGCGCTCAGGGGCTTTGGCGATCAGCTTTTCAAAGTTGATCGACTTGATGCCGCCCGGGAAACCGGAGTGGGAGTAGTACATTTTGTCAGTGGTTTTAGCGCCGGTAACACGGATCTGCTCGGCGTTGATGACGACGATGTAGTCGCCGGTGTCAACGTGAGGAGTGTACTCAGGCTTGTGCTTGCCACGCAGACGGCTCGCGATTTCGGTGGCCAGACGACCCAGGGTCTGACCAGCAGCGTCGACGACAAACCAGTCGCGCTTTACTGTTTCCGGTTTAGCAGTAAAAGTTTTCATTCTTTATAGCCTCAGGGGCCGCCTGTAAATAAGACGGCGGATCTTACTGAATAGTGCGTACTTTGACAAGTCAAAGGCAGCCGGATACAGACGCTTTCGGGGGCTCGGGTCGGCGCGTCCGTTCAACGGCAAGATTCTTCGGCGGCGGCGCATCACTTCCACTGCAGAAAGAGGTCGGCAATTATGCAGATTGCGAAAAATTTTTCAACCTGCTTTTATGATTGTTTTGCCCAAGGAGCACCCGATGGACTATCGCCAGCTAGGCCGTACCGACCTGAACGTGAGTGCAATCTGCCTCGGCACCATGACCTGGGGCGAGCAAAACACTGAAGCTGAAGCCTTCGCCCAGATCGAAAGGGCCAAGGAAGCCGGGATCAATTTCCTCGACACTGCCGAAATGTATCCGGTGCCGCCCAAAGCCGAAACCTACGCCACCACCGAGCGCTACATCGGCAATTACTTCAAGAGTCGCGGTGACCGTGCCGACTGGATCCTCGCCAGCAAGATCGCCGGCCCCGGCAACACCATCGATTACATCCGCGACAAGAACCTGCGCCACAACCGCCAGCACATCACCGAAGCACTGGACGGCAGCCTCAAGCGCCTGCAGACCGATTACATCGATCTGTATCAACTGCACTGGCCGGAACGCAGCACCAACTTTTTCGGACAGCTGGGCTACAAGCACAAGATCGAAGCGAACCTGACGCCACTGGAAGACACCCTCGAAGCCCTCGACGAGCAGGTGAAGGCCGGCAAGATCCGCCACATCGGCCTGTCCAACGAGACGCCGTGGGGCACCATGCGCTTTCTGGCTTTGGCCGAAGCCCGTGGCTGGCCGCGTGCAGTGTCGATCCAGAACCCGTACAACCTGCTCAACCGCAGCTTCGAAGTCGGCTTGGCCGAGATCGCCATTCGCGAACAGTGCGGCCTGCTCGCCTACTCGCCACTGGCGTTCGGCTTCCTCTCCGGCAAGTACGAAGGCGGCGCCCGACCACCGAAAGGCCGCCTGAGCCTCTACAGCCGCTTCAGCCGCTATTTCAACCCGCAATCCGAAGCGGCGTGCAGCCGTTACGTTGCATTGGCCCGTGAACACGGTCTGGACCCGGCGCAAATGGCACTGGCCTTCGTGACCCAGCAACCGTTCGTCACCAGCAACATCATTGGCGCGACGACGCTTGAGCAACTGGACAGCAACATTGCCAGTTTTGATCTGAAACTGTCCGATGAAGTGCTGGCCGGGATCGAGGCGATTCACAAGGATCATCCGAATCCGGCGCCGTAACTGACCGCCAAAAGCTTCGCGAACAGGCTCGCTCCCACAGTGGAACACTGTACCTGTGGGAGCGAGCCTGCTCGCGAAGGGGCCAGTCGGATTACCTCAACAGCGGAACGCGGAGCGTCCCCGGCGGCATTCCCACGCAGAGCGTGGGAACGATCATCAGAGCGACCGCGCAATAATCTCTTTCATGATTTCATTGGTGCCGGCATAAATCCGCTGCACCCGCGCATCCGCCCACGCCCGGGCCACCGGGTATTCCCACATGAAGCCGTAGCCGCCATGCAGTTGCACGCATTCGTCGAGCACTTTGCATTGCAGGTCGGTGCCCCAATATTTGGCCATCGCCGCCGTCGGCACATCGAGTTTGCCTTGCAGATGCAGCTCCAGGCAGCGGTCGACAAAAACCCGGCCGATCTGGATCTCTGTAGCCATTTCGGCCAGTTTGAAGCGGGTGTTCTGGAAATCGGCAATCGACTTGCCGAACGCCTTGCGATCACGGGTGTAATCCAGCGTCCATTGCAACGCCGCTTCAGCCGAGGCCAGGCCGCCAATCGCCACGGTCAGGCGCTCTTGCGGTAACTCCTGCATCAGATAGGCAAACCCGGCCCCCGCCTGGCCGAGAAGGTTCTCCTTCGGCACGCGCATGTCCTGGAAGAACAGTTCCGAGGTGTCCTGCGCCTTCATGCCGACCTTCTCCAAGCGCTTGCCCTTCTCGAAGCCCGGCGTATTCGCCTCCACCAGGAACAGGCTGGTGCCCTTGGCCCCGGCCTTCGGGTCGGTCTTGGCCACCACGATGACCAGATCAGCCAGAAAGCCGTTGGTGATAAAGGTTTTCGAGCCGTTGATCACATATTCGTCACCGTCGAGCACCGCCGTGGTTTTCACCCCTTGCAGGTCGGAACCCGCCCCTGGCTCGGTCATGGCAATCGCCGTGACCATTTCGCCCGAGACCAGTTTCGGCAGGTACTTGTGCTTCAGCGCTTCGCTGCCGTAATGCAGGATGTACGGCGCGACGATATCCGAGTGCAGGGAAAAGCCGATGCCGGTGAGTCCCAGGCGCCCGACTTCCTCAATAACCACGGTGCTGTAGAGGAAATCCGCGCCCAGCCCGCCGTACTCCTCCGGCAGATGCGAACAAAGCATCCCCGCCTCCCCCGCCTTGTTCCACAGTGCGCGATCGATGTACCCCTGCTTCTCCCACTGCGCGTGATACGGCACGGCCTCTTTTTCGAGGAAAGTTCGCACACTGTCGCGGAACAATTCGTGCTCGGGGCTGAACAGGGTTCTGGGGATCATGCGGCACCTTTCTTTGTTGTTGGAGGGATTCGGCTCTCAGAGACTAAGCCCGACTCCCGCTACGGGACACTGGACACATCCGACAAAAAATAAGACGATCCAGCCGTCTGGTGACCACTTTCCCTTATAAAAACAAAACAAAAGTTGAATTATGTCTAAGCACGTCTCCCCGCCCTTGCGGCGCGTCAGCATCCTGGCCATCGACCGGGTTTTCGCTTACACCCTCATGCAAGCCAAGGATTTTTTCCATGTGGCCAGCCTGCGTTACGGCAAACAACTGGGCCACGGCCTGACACCGGCGTTTGAAACGCGCCTGGTCAGCCCGGATGGCAAACCGGTAAAAAGCTTCAGCGACGTGGTCATGCCGGTCGACGGTGGCCTGGAAAACGCCGATGTGATCATCCTCCCGGCGTTCTGGGACGACTTCGATACGCTGTGCGGCCGTTACCCGCAAATCCTGCCGTGGCTGCGCGAACAGCATGCGCGCGGTGCGGTGTTGTGCGGCGAAGCTACCGGGGTGTTCTGGCTCGCCGAAGCCGGGCTGCTCAACGGCAAGGAAGCGACCACCTACTGGCGCTTCTTCAATGCCTTCGCCGAGCGCTTCCCCAAGGTCTATCTGAATCAGGACAAGCACCTGACCGACGCCGACAATCTCTACTGCGCCGGCGGTACTACCTCGGCATGCGATCTCTATATCTATCTGATCGAACGCTTCTGCGGCGCGAACGTGGCGCAAGCCGTGGCCCGCGACATCCTCTACGAAGTGCAGCGCAGCTATTCGCCGGGACGTATCGGTTTCGGTGGGCAGAAGCTGCATCAGGACGTGATCATCCTGCAGATCCAGCAGTGGCTCGAAGAACATTTTGCCGACAAGTTCCGCTTCGAAGACGTCGCCCGCGAGCACGGCATGAGCATCCGCAACTTCATGCGCCGCTTCCAGACCGCCACCGGCGACAAGCCGCTGCATTACTTGCAACGCCTGCGCATCGAGACGGCCAAGGGCCTGCTTTCGGGCACGCGCAAGAGCATCAAGACCATCAGTTATGAGGTCGGTTACGACGATGCGAGCTTCTTCGCGCGACTGTTCCGCCAGCACACCGAACTGTCGCCTAACCAGTATCGGCAACAGTTTCAGCAGGCTGCGTAACTCAACTGCGCGATCCAATGTGGGAGCGAGCCTGCTCGCGAATACGTACTTACCTGCAACATTGACGTTGCTGACACTGCGCTTTCGCGAGCAGGCTCGCTCCCACAGGGAAAAACTTCAGCGCATAAAAAAGGCCTGCAATCGCAGGCCCTTTTTTGTCGCTGAGACTCCGCTTAAGGCTTGTGCGCCCGCGACAGAAACTCGTGGGATTGCATCTCCAGCAGTCGGCTCAGCGTGCGCTGAAACTCGAAGGTCAGGCGTCCGCCGGTGTACAGATCCTTCAACTCGACTTCAGCAGAAATGATCAGCTTGACGTTGCGATCGTAGAACTCGTCGACCATGTTGATGAAGCGCCGGGCGATGTCGTCGGTGGTGACGCTCATCTGCTCGACGCCGCTGAGCAGCACGGCGTGGAAAATCTTGCCCAGTTCGATGTAGTCGTTCTGGCTGCGCGGGCCGTCGCACAGTTCGCGGAAGTCGAACCAGGCCACGTCGTCGCAGGTGCGCAGAGCGCGGATTTCGCGGTTCTCGATGATCAGCACATCGTTTTCCACCGCTGCCGTGCACTCCGGCGTCAGTGCCTTGAAGCTCTTGCGCAGGCTTTCGTGGGCGGCTTCGTCGAGCGGATAGTGGAACAGCTCGGCTTGCTCGAGGTGACGCAGACGATAGTCAACACCGCTGTCGACGTTGACGATCTCGGTGTTCTGCTTGATCAACGCGATGGCCGGGAGGAAGCGCGCGCGCTGCAGGCCATCCTTGTACAGGCCGTCCGGCACGATGTTCGACGTCGCGACCAGGGTCACGCCGTTCTTGAACAGCTCTTCCATCAGCGTGCCGAGGATCATCGCGTCAGTGATGTCGGAGACGAAGAATTCATCGAAGCAGATCACCCGCGACTCGGCCGCGAAGCGCTTGGCGATGATGGTCAGCGGGTTCTTCTCGCCGCCCAGGGTTTTCATTTCTTCGTGCACACGCTTCATGAAGCGGTGAAAGTGCGTGCGGGTCTTTTCCTTGAACGGCAACGCTTCGAAGAAGGTGTCGACCAGGTAAGTCTTGCCACGACCGACGCCGCCCCAGAAATACAGGCCCTTGACCGGTGCCTGATCCTTTTTGCCAAACAGCTTGCCGAGCAAACCCGGCTTGTTCTGGTCAGCGGCGATCAAGTCGTCGTACAGACGCTGCAAGTGACGCACAGCAGTTTCCTGCGCGGCGTCATGGAAGAAGTCCGGGCGTTTCAGATCAGCTTGATATCGTTCTAGGGGCGTCATAATTCGTTAGCAAGGCAACAAAAACGGGCCGTCACTGTAGCGACGGCCTGTGGGAATGGCAATCGGCCCTTGGTCGGGTCGTGCCGCCGATCAGTCTTGAGCTGGAGTCAGTGCGACGCGCAACGCCTCGATGGCGGCGTCCCGCGCGGCAGCGTCGGCGAAGGCCGGGCTGTCACCCACGCACTCACCGGCCAGCCAGACGCTGAAGCTCAGGTCATCAGTACGCACATCCAGCGACTCGCCGGACTGCAACTGTTTGGTCACCTGGCCGGCAGTCTTGCCGTCGGCGAAGTTGCGCGACAACAACAATTGCTCGCCATCGGCCGCCAGCAGACGGAAACGGAAGCTGCCGTCGTCCTCGCGGAAGCTGACGAAACGTGCGGCTTTCGCGGCTTTCTTTTTGGTGGTCGCGGCGACCTGAACCTGATTGACGAAAGAACGCAGGCCAACGGCTTCACGCAATTCGTTGAGGAACGGCGTGGCCACGGCGCGGGCCTTCTTCGCACCAATCTGCAGAATGTCTTCCAGATCCGCAGGACGCTCGATCAACTGGTGATACTTCTCGCGCGCCTCGCCCAGCTCATTGTCGAGCAACTGGAACAGGCGATTCTTCGCCTCACCCCAGCCCAAACCACCGAGCAGTTCGCTGCGGAACTCGTCAGCCTGCGCCGGAGTGGCGAAGGCCTGGAACAGAGTGAACAGGTGCGAGTTATCGGGATCTTTCGCTTCGCCCGGGGCCTTGGAGTCGGTGACGATCCGCGAGATCGCGTCCTTCATTTCTTTCGCGCTGCTGAACAGCGGAATGGTGTTGTCGTAGCTCTTCGACATCTTGCGACCGTCGAGGCCTGGCAAGGTCGCCACGCTTTCTTCGATCAGCGCTTCGGGCATGGTGAAGAACTCTTTGCCCTGGCCGAACAGATGGTTGAAACGCTGACCGATATCGCGGGCCATTTCCACGTGCTGAATCTGATCGCGACCGACCGGCACCTTGTGCGCGTTGAACATCAGGATGTCCGCTGCCATCAGCACCGGGTAGCTGTAGAGGCCCATGGTGATGCCGGCATCCGGGTCTTCACCGGTTTCGAGGTTCTTGTCCACCGACGCCTTGTAAGCGTGCGCACGGTTGAGCAGGCCCTTGGCGGCGACGCAAGTCAGCAGCCAGGTCAGCTCGGGGATTTCCGGGATGTCGGACTGGCGGTAGAACGTCACGCGGTCGACATCGAGGCCACCGGCCAGCCAGGTCGCGGCGATTTCCAGACGCGAGCGCTGGATGCGCAGCGGGTCATCGCATTTGATCAGGGCGTGGTAATCGGCCAGAAAATAGAACGAATCTGCCTGGCTGTCGCGGCTGGCGAGGATTGCCGGGCGAATGGCCCCAGCGTAGTTGCCCAGGTGCGGCGTGCCAGTGGTGGTGATGCCGGTGAGAATGCGGGTACGGTTGGTCATGGGTAATCGCTTGTCAGACTGCAATCAATTCGAGAGACGCGGCAGCAGCAGATCCTTGAGATCGGTCAGCTTGCCGTGAAAAAAGTGTCCGCATTCTGCCACTTTCAGCAGCTCATGGGGGCGCTGGAGTTGTTCCGACCACTGGTAGACCAGTTGCGGATCGATGACTTCATCGGTTTCCGGCTGGATCACGGTCAACCCGCCGTGCTGCGGCAGTTGATCCTGCTCGCCCAGACGCATCACCGCCGGGGCAACCATGAACAGGTGCTCAAGCTGCACGCCCTGGGCTTCGAGACGGCCGCCGAGACTTGCTGCAACAAATCCGCCGAAGGAGAAACCGAACAGGGTCAGCGGCAGATCCGGGTGTTTTTCCCGCAGCCATGTGGCGGCGGCCTGGGCGTCGTCGACTTCACCGGTGCCCATGTCATGCGTGCCCTGGCTGGCGCCGACGCCGCGATAGTTGAAACGCAAGGTGATCAGGCCTGCGTCGCGCGCGGTGCGCTGCAGGGTCGAGACGACCTTGTTGAGCATGGTGCCGCCCTGTACCGGGTTCGGATGGCAGATCAGCGCGATGCCGCGCGGCTGCTCGTTATCCAGATACAAAGCCTCAATTTGGCCGACAGGGCCGTCAATCACTACAGGGGTTTCACGCATCAGCAAGGGAGGAACTCCGTGACCTCGAATCGGGTCGACTCGTCTAGCAAATTGTCTGTGCCAATCTATTGCGAGTGAATCGCGGTATACAGCGCAGGTTCGAGCCGTTAACGTAAAGCAAAGCCGTTTATAGAGGAAGGACTCGTGGAACACTCGCTCTTAGTTTGGTTGTTACCGACTCTTGCCCTGGTTGTGGGTGTCGCCATTGGATTCCTGATCGCGCGCGTTGCGCCGAACGCCGCACCGAGCCGCACGCAGCGTCAACTGGATGATATCCAGGAGCGTTTCGACAGTTATCAGAACGAAGTGGTCACCCACTTCAACAGCACAGCGATGCTGGTCAAGAAACTGACCCAGAGCTATCAGGAAGTGCAGGACCACCTCGCCGAGGGCGCCAATCGTCTGGCCCTGGACGAGCAGACCCGCCAGCGCCTGATCGCCGCCCTGCACGCCGACGCAGCGCAGGCACCACGTGAACGCCTGACGCCACCGCGCGATCAGGAACCACCGCGTGACTACGCACCGAAATCGCCAAATTCCCCTGGCATGCTCGATGAACATTATGGTTTGAAGAAGTAAGCAGTCTTCGCTGCGAACAAAAAGCCCCCGGACAGTGATGTGTCTGGGGGCTTTTTTGTATCTGCAATCTTCGCTGCGCTCGTCGGCCTCTTCGCGAGCAGGCTCGCTCCCACAGGGGGAATGCATTTCAAATGCGGGAGCGAGCCTGCTCCCGAAAGGGGCGGCACCGATGAAACAAAAAAATGCCCGATCACAAGACCGGGCATTTCTTAATTCAGGCAATCGCTTATGGATACTGCTGCACCGTACCCGGCTGTTGCTGCTGACCACCATACTGCTGGCCCGGAATCGCCTTCAGGTTGACTTCGACCCGGCGGTTCTGCGCGCGGCCATTCACGTCGCCGTTGCTGGCAATCGGGTTATCCGGGCCGGCGCCACGGGCCGACAGGTTGGCACCGCTGACACCTTGCGAGGTCAGGTAGGTCGCCACGCTCTGCGCACGACGCTGTGACAGGTCCATGTTGTGCTGGCGGCTGCCGGTGCTGTCGGTGTAACCGACGATTTCGATCTGGTTCTGGTTGAACTCCTTCAGCGAGTTGGCCAGGTTGTTCAACGGCTGGTAGAAACTCGGGGCAATGTTCGCCGAATCGGTGGCGAAGGTGATGTTGCCCGGCATGATCAGCTTGATCTGATCGCCCTGCCGCTGCACTTCAACGCCAGTGTTGGCCATGCTCGCGCGCAGTTTCTTTTCCTGCTGGTCGGCGTAGTAGCCGTAGCCGGCAGCGGAGGCACCGACGACAGCAGCGCCGATCAAGGCGCCCTTGCCACGGTTGTCGTGACCGATGGCGGCACCGGCGAGTGCGCCGGCCAGCGCGCCGAGGCCACCGTATTTGGCGGTTTTGCTCATGCCTTGCGAGCCACCGTCGGCCTGACCCTGATTGTCATACGGATTAGGCGAGGCGCAGCCGGACAGCACGGCCACGGCAGTAGCGACAATAATCAAACGACGCGTGGTGAACATGGAGAGCTCCTGGTTTTCTGCATTCTGTGGTGCAGCGGCCACTGATCAATCAATGGACCTGCGCGGGCGTTGGATCATGACAATGCCTAAAAATTCCGCCCGCTGCCCGTGACAAAAAATTCAGGCACGCACAAACGGGTTCTCGCGCATCTCATCACCCAGACGCGTGTCCGGGCCGTGCCCGGTGACAACCGTTGCGTCCTCGTCCAGCGTATACAGCCGCTGCTTGATCGAACGCACGATGGTCGCCTGATCGCCACCCCACAAATCCGTACGCCCTACCCCGCGACGAAACAGCGTGTCGCCGGCTATCAACAGCTTAGCCTCGGAAAACCAAAAGCTCATGGACCCGGGTGTATGTCCCGGCGTGTGCAGTGCCACACCGCAACCGCAGGCTAGTTCTTCGTCATCGCTCAACCAGCGATCCGGCGACGGCACCGGGGTGTAAGGCACGCCGAACATCTGGCATTGCATTTCAAGGTTGTCCCAGAGGAATTGATCCTCCTTGTGCAGATGCAGGGTCGCGCCGGTTTTCTCCTTCATCTGCCCGGAAGCGAGAAAGTGATCGAGATGCGCGTGGGTGTGGATGATGCTGACGACTTTCAGGCCATGGGCATCGAGGCGCGCCATGATCAGGTCCGGGTTGCCGCCGGGATCGACGACGATGGCTTTTTTTGTGAGTGGGTCGCCGATGATCGTGCAGTTGCACTGGAGCGGGCCGACGGGGAAGGTTTCGCGGATAAGCGCAGGGCTGGGCGTGGTCATGGAAAAATCCTGGACAGGGTCAACGCCGTTGGCAACGGCCGATGGCGAATTTTACCGTCGCTAGAGCAATAACCCCAACGCCTTCGCCCGCGCCACCGCCTGCGTACGCCGCTCAACCCCGAGCTTGCTGTTGATATGGCTGGCATGGGTTTTCACGGTGTGCAGGGAAATGAACAACTGCTCGCTGATTTCCTGATTGGAACAGCCTTGGGCGATCAGGCGCAGCACGGCCAATTCCCGGCTGCTGAGTTGTTCGGTAGTTGAGCTTTCTACGCTCGGTCGCGGCGCGGCTGTTGGGAACTGTGTGAGCAATTGCTGGCTGACGGCGTGGCAGGAAAGCGCCTGCAATTGCCCGCGCATCCAGTCGGCATGACTTTTCAGCAGCGCATCGAAGGGCTGGAAGACGCCGCCGGCCGCAGCTTCCAGCGCCTGACTCAACACCTTGCGCGCATCGGGCTCGCGTCCACTGGACAGCAACAGCGCCACCTTCTGCGTCAACGCCATCACACTGAGCAACTGCCGCCCGGTCCGCTGGCCGTTTTCATGCAACACGTTCAGCCGCCCTTCGGCGAGCATCGGTTGCCCCTGAATCACATCGAGCAGCGCCTGTTGCAGTTCCACATGCAGTGGCAGTTGCGGATGGAATTCCGGTGGCGCCGCAGCGTGTTCGCCGGTGTAGGTCTGGCCCAGGCGTGCAAGCCACGCCTCGGCAAGATCAATCCGGCCCTGGGCCAGCCACAGTTCGCATTTGACCAGGGTGATCATCGCCAGATAGTAGATCGGCGGTACGTCCCAGATGTGCATCAGGCGTTCGGCTTCGGCGAGTTCGGCGAAGGCCTTGGCGAATTCGCCACTGGCGCCGTCCAAGCGAGCGATCACGCAGTGCCCGATCAGCACGCTGATGTCGCGACAGGCGCGCGCCTCGCCAATGCCGGCCAGCAGACGCACGCGAGCGGCTTGCGGCTGCAAACGCATCGCCAGCAGGAAACCTTCATACAACGTCAGCCGTGCGCGTACGGCGTACAGGCGTTGCGGCGACAGACCGCGCAAGCGCTCCAGACCCTGATGCACTTCATCCAGCGCACGCAGAATCTCGCCCCTCGATTGCAAGACTCGAGCTCTGTCGTAGTGAGCCAACGCTTCGAATAATGGATTGCCGACCCGTTGCGCCAGCTCGAGGGATTCACGGTTCAGGCCACGGGCGCGCCACAGATCACCGTCGGCGATCGCCAGATTGGACAAGGTCGACAGGCACATCAGCCGCTGGCCATAACGCTTGGCCGGCAGGCTCTCCAGCGCTTCACTGCAATAACGCAGGGTCAAATCGCGATGGCCGCGCCCGCGAGCGATGATCCCGCTCAGCGCCAGCCATTGCGCCAGCATGGATTTTTGCGCGGTGGCCGAAGGCGCCGGCAGGAAACGGCTCAAATGGCTGGCCAGCTCTTCAGCGGCGTCGAGCTGACAGGCCAGCCCCAGCGCCCAGCTGTAGAGCACGATCAGCCGTGGCGTGCTGATCAGCAGGCTGTCGGGCAAGTCCATTTTCCAGCGCAGCAGCATGCCGACGTTCTGCTCGGCGAGCAGCTGTTCTTCGGACAAGTTCTGTACCAAATTAGCCGCGACATCGAGATGCCCGGCACGCAACGCCTGCTCCACCGCTTCGTCGAGCAGGCCTTGCGCATTGAACCAGCGGCAGGCGCGCAAATGCAGGGTAGCGTTGGGCACCATCGCCTGGGCGATTGGCCGGCTGCGCAACAAGTCGGAGAACAAATGGTGATAGCGGTACCAGTGACCATGCTCGTCCAGCGGCACCAGAAACACTTGATGGGCGAGGAGAAAGCGCAGGATTTCCGCGCTGTCATGGGCTTCACGGACAGCGTCACACAGCTCGCTGCAAAAGCGTTCCTGCGGAGCGGTTTCGTAGAGAAACGATTGCACTTCGGCCGGCAAGCAATCGATGACTTCTTCGAGCAGATAGTCGCGTATCAACCCCTCGCCGCCGTTCAGCGCTTGCGGCAGCGCGGCATCGTTGCCCGCCTCGGCCACCGCCAGCAGCCAGAAGCGCAGGCCGGCGACCCAGCCTTCGCTGCGCTGGATCAGGCTTTCCAGTGCTTCGCCGCGCAGTGAGCTGCTGTGGCGATCGAGCAAGGTCAGGGCCTCGTCGTGGGTCAGGCGCAAATCCTGTTCGTGCAGCTCGAGCAACTGCCGCGACAGGCGCAGACGCGCCAGATGCCAGTCCGGGCGCTGACGGCTGGTGACCATCACCAGCAAGCCATCGGGCAGATGATTGAGGAAAAATTGCAGGCAACGATCCAGCACCGGCCCTTGGGCGAGGTGGTAGTCGTCGAGCACCAGCAGCAGCGGTGCAGCAGGATCGAGATGCAGCGCCAGCTCATCGAGCAGACCGTCGAGCCACTCTTCGAAAGCAAATGGCTGATGACGCTGACGCATTTTCAGCAGACCAAGAGCGCCAGCGCCCAAGGCCGGAAAGTAGTCCTGCAGACCTTCGAGCAAGCGCTCAAGAAAACGTCCGGGATCGCTGTCACGCGGACTCAAACCCAACCATAGACTTTGCCAGTGGGCCGGCAGGCTCTGACAGAACTCCACCGCCAGCGAGCTCTTGCCGAATCCGGCCGGGGCGCTGACCAGCAGCAACCGACCTCCGAGCCCGGCCTGCAGACGCTGGCAAAGGCGCGGCCGCAAGACATAGCCATCAGGCAGCGGCGGGCGAAAAAAACGCCCGTCCAGTGCTGCGACGGTGATGCTTGCGGGACCCGGAAGTGGGGACAGATCAGTCATGGCCGGCTCTTGTTCGAAGGCGATTGGCGGCGTTGCAGATGTCCGCAGCCTAGCCTTAAACGAAGAGGTAATGAAGGTCGCTGCTACAAATGGCTACAAAAAGGCTACAGACACAAAAACGCCCCGAACCGGTCGGGGCGTTTTCATGAGGATGCGGCCTCGGGTTTACGCAGGTTTAGCGAACACCATCCTGACGCAGAGCGGCCGGGGTGAAGTCGCTGGTGGTGGCGGTGAAGCCGAAGTCATACGCCTGCTTCTCTTCGTTCTTCATGCCCAGTGCCAGATAACGGCCGGACTGCAGGTCGTAGAGGGTTTCGAGGGCGTACCACGGCACTTGCTTGTCGTAGTAGTTCTCGGCATGTGCCTCGGCTACACGCCACAGTTGGCCACGACCGTCGTAGTGGTCGATGACCGCTGCCTGCCAGGTGTCCTCGTCGATGTAGAAGTCACGCTTGGCGTAGATGTGGCGCTGGCCTTCCTTCAGGGTCGCGACCACGTGCCAGACGCGGCGCAGCTCGTAGCGAGCCAGGTCCTGGTTGATGTGACCGGCCTTGATGATGTCCGAGTACTTCAGTTTCGGATCGTCGAGCTTGTAGCTGTCGGAGGCGATGTACATCTCTTTCTTGCCTTCGAGCTTCCAGTCGTAACGATCCGGCGCGCCGTTGTACATGTCGAGGTTGTCCGAGGTACGCAGGCCGTCGGCGGCAGTACCCGGGCCGTCATACGACACTTGCGGTGCACGGCGCACACGACGTTGCCCGGCGTTGTAGACCCACGCCGAACGCGGCTCTTTGACCTGGTCGAGCGTCTCGTGCACCAGCAGTACGCCACCGGCCAGACGCGCCGGCGCAGTCACTTTCTGCTTGAAGTAGAACAGGATGTTGCCCGGGTTCGCCGGATCGTAGTCCTTCATCTTGTCGCGGAACACGAACTGATCCTGGAAGTACACCAGGCTGTACGAGCCGTTCGGTTGCGGCGTGGCCTGGGTCACCAGACGGGTCACGCTCCCGCCGCGATAGCGGGTGATGTGGTTCCAGATCACTTCCACACCGGTTTTCGGGATCGGGAATGGTACGGCGGTATCGAAGTTTTCCAGACCGTTGCCGCCGGACACCAGGTTGGTGCTGGTGGCGTTCTTCTTGATCGCGGCGAACACGTCATCCGGCACGGTGGCGCCGCGATGGGACGGATAGACCGGCATCTTGAAGGTTTCCGGGTAGCGCTTGAACATCGCGTACTGGCCCGGCGCAAGCTTGTCCTTGTACTTGTCGACATCCTTGGCGGTGATGGTGAACAGCGGCTGCTCACTGGCGTAAGGGTTGGACAGGAAGCCCTTGCTGTCGACGCTGCCGGCATTTTTTGGCAGCGGTTTCCAGGCCGGGATCGAACCGTCGGCATTACCGGCCATTTCCGCGCCCATCGGCGTCAGGCTCTTGCCCAGTTTATCCGCTTCGGCAGCAGGCACCGCCGCCATGACACTGGTCGCCAGCAGCGACAGGCCCAGAACACCGGCGTGGAACAGACTCTTTGTTATTTTCATAAATTCGTTCGTCCTGAAATGCAGTGCTTAGAAGTTCACGCCGAAGCTGAGCGCCACGAAGTCGCGGTCATCCACGGTGGTGTACTTGCCGTCGAAGAAATTGGTGTAAGCCAGGCTCGCGGTGTAGGTGTTCTGGTATTCGGCGTCGACGCCCAGGCTGACCGCTTTGCGACCTTCCTCGAAGTTGCCGCCAGGGCCTGGCGAGTAACCGCTCACGTCGTGGGACCAGGCCACGTTCGGCTTCAGGTTCACGCCAGCGAACACGTCGTTGTATTCCCAGATCGCCCGACCACGGTAGCCCCACGACATCGACGTGGTGAAGCCGTCGTTTTCGCAATTGCGGCTGCGGTTGTTCTGCGGCGAACCGGGACCTGCGCCGTTGATGGTGCTGTTGTTGAGGATGTTGGCGCAGGTATCGACTGTGCCAGTAGCCGGCAACTCACCCGGACCGTAGACCGGGTCGCGGCCATAGCGCTTGTCGGAACGGCTTTCCAGGCCACCGACGTAGGTTGCACCGACTTCACCGACGAGGGTCAGACGGCTGGCGCCCATGACCTGATCGAAGAAGTGCGTGAACGTCGTCTGGATCTGGGTGATTTCCTTGCGCTCATAGCCATGCAGATCCTGACCCGGCACGCCGGTCAGCAGCGAAGCGTTGGTCAGTGCACCGCCCAATGGACGCACACCGGCAAACAGGATGTCGGTGGAGTTCAGTTGTACCGGCGCGTTCGGACGATAGCTGATCTCACCGCTCCACGCCGTACCGGTAGGCAGAGTGGTGGAGAAGCTCAGACCGTAGAGACGAATGTCTTCCGGGTATTCGATGAAGTAATTAGAGTTGCCCGCAACCAGCAGCGGTGCGAGTGCGGCGAACGGCCCCGGCAGCGCGGCGGCGGTGTTGTAGACCGACTGCGGTGCGCCGGTTGCACTGAAGATCGGCGCACGGCTGTGGTAGTTCATGAAGTAGGCGCCGAACTCGGTGTCGAGTGGCTCGAACATGTATTTGAGGGACGCGCCCCACTGACCGCTGTCGCGCGCGTCACGGTCCGGCCCACGGCGCACCAGCACGCCTTCTTGGTCGACGTTCACACCGTTGGCGGCCAACGGCCCCAAAGCGATCGCCGGAATCTGCGAACGCTTGTTCAGTACGCGCAGATTGCTGTCGCAACCGTCAGCAACGATGTCCGGCTGGGAGAAGAAGGTGCCGCAGTTGTCGACGACGGTCTGGTCCCATTCCAGTTGGTAGAACGCTTCGGCCGAGAGGTTATCGGTGAGGCTCTGCGACACGTAGAACATGTTGACCGGAATCAGGCCTTCCTTGATCTCGGCGCCCGGACGACGGAACGCGGAGACGTCGATCGGGTTGATCGAGTTGATGCCACCGCCGATGAAGGTACTTTCACCCCAGCTCACTACCTGCTTGCCCAGACGCACGGAGCCCGGCTGATCGGCAATCGCGTAGTTGTGGTAGACGAAGGCGTCGAGGATCTGCCCGCCGGAGGACTTGGCGCCCTCTTTGCGGTTGCTGTCGCTGATGTCCTTGAATTCGCGGCTCTCGTCCTTCAGTTCGAAGTCGTACCAGTATTTGCCACGGACGAACACGCCGGTGTCGCCGTATTTCAATTCAAGGTCATGGATGCCCTTGAAGATCTTCGAAAAGGTTTCGCCGCTCTTGAAGTTGGCGTGCCCGTCATCGGAAGTCTGCGACAGGCCACGGCCGCCGTTGTTGACGCCGATAAGGTTCTTGTTCGGGCTCTGAGTAGACCAACTGGCGCCGATCGACAGGGACGAGTCGAACTGGCCTTCGATTTCACCGACGTTGAAACTGACGCCGAATGCAGGCCCGGCGAGCGAGGAGGCAAGACTGACCGCCAGAGGCAGTTTCGCCCGGCGCCAGAACTGGTTTACTGAGGTCATCGACGCTACTCCATGTGCATTATTGTTATGGCAGTGAGTACTTTTAAAAACGCTGTGGAGGACCGGGCGCCAGGGTTGCCCGAAATCACTCCAGAGTTGCTCGCCCCGATCAGTGCGTGTGCTCCGTTTCTAAAAAGTCCTTGAGCGGACTATATCCAGCGGGTGGTAGTGCTTGATCCCTCTAAAGTGTGATTTGCAGCCGCCAACCACTCTGGAACAGTCCTTTCGCCAGTCCGACACACGTCGGCAGGGCAAGGATGGCTGATTTTTTCGATTTCACAAGCCAAGCGCTTGCTTGGTGGGTCTGGCGCGCCGGTTTCGGCGCGCCAGCAGACACTCAAAGTGTCGAAAGGAAGGTGCTGTTGTTGGCCTGCCACTCGGTGATGTCGAGGCGAATGCGCTTCTTGTCGAGCTTGCCGACACTGGTCTTGGGAATTTCGGTAACAAGGGCGATCTGACTGGGGATCGCCCACTTGCTCAAGTGTCCCAGCTCGACGAACGGCTTGAGGTGTTCCTTCAGTTCCCGTGCACCGATCACCTGCCCTTCGCGGACCACCAGCAAGGCAAACGGGCGCTCGCCCCACTGCGGATCGGCGATGCCCACCACTGCTACTTCGCGTACCGCCGCATGCCGGCTGATGAGGTCTTCGAGGTCGAGGGAGGAGATCCACTCGCCGCCGGTCTTGATCACGTCCTTGATGCGATCACGAATATCGATCACGCCCATGCTGTCGAGCGTGGCGACGTCGCCGGTGTGCAACCAGCCACCGGCCCAGAGCTCGGCGCCCTTCTGCGGTTCATTGAAATAGCCTTCGGTCAGCCACGGCGCGCGCAGCACCAGTTCGCCCTGGGTTTCACCGTCGGCCGGAAGGAAGTTGCCGTCGCCGTCGACAATCGCCGCTTCGACCAACGGCCCCGGTACACCGGCCTTGATCCGGTAAGTGGTGCGCTCGTCTTCGCTGCCGGCCATCAGTTCGTCGTTGAGGTGCGCGCAGGACACCAGCGGCCCGGTTTCCGACATGCCGTAAGCGGCTGTCAGCTGAATGCCACGGGCCTTGGCGTTTTCATAAAGACTGCGATTGAGCGCGCTGCCGCCGATGACGATTTTCCAGCCGCCGAAGTCGGCACTCTGCGCGGCTTTGGCGTTGAGCAGCATCTGCAGGATGGTCGGCACGCAATGGGAAAAGGTGACCTTCTCCTTGCGCCACAACTCCACCAGATACTCCGGATCGTAGCGCCCCGGATAAACCTGCTTGAGCCCGAGCATGGTCGCCACGTACGGCAAACCCCAGGCGTGGACGTGGAACATCGGCGTGATCGGCATGTACACATCGTTGGTGCCGAGCAGCCGTACGCTGTCGATCGAACCCATGATCGTCGCCACGCCGATGGTGTGCAGCACCAGTTGCCGATGGGTGAAATACACGCCTTTCGGATTGCCCGTGGTGCCGGTGGTGTAGAACGTGGTGGCGACCGAGTTTTCGTCGAAGTCCTGGAAATCGTATTGCGCACTCGCAGCGGCCAGCAGTTGCTCGTATTCGCCGACGAGGTTGGGCAGCGCTGCGGTTTTCTCCGGGAGATCGGTCAGCAGCAGGGTTTTCTCCACCGTGGTCAGCTGCGGCGCGATGGCCTGATACAGCCCGACGAACTCGCTGTTGACCAGCACGAAGCGGTCCTCGGCGTGGTTCATGGTGTAGAGGATCTGCTCCGGCGACAGGCGCACGTTGATGGTGTGGATCACCGCGCCGATCATCGGAATGGCGAACATGCATTCCAGGTAACGGTGGCTGTCCCAGTCCATCACCGCCACGGTGTCACCGGCCTTGACGCCGGCAGCCGTCAGCACGTTGGCCAGCCGCGCAACCCGCTCGATCAGGGTCGGATAGCTGTAGCGCAACTGGTCGCGGTAGATGATTTCGCGGGTTTTCTCGTAACGGGCGCCGGACATCAGCAGCCGTTTGATCAGCAATGGATACTGGTAGGCCCCATCGGCCGGCGGAATGACCCGAGTCTGCAACATAAGAATCCCTTTTCTGACTGCACGGTGTTGGCGGAGAGATTCGTACTCTAGTGCGCCAGCATGACAGTCAAATCAGCCAAAGGAATGATTTGCAGAGCCGTACAAATGCTAGCTTTGCGCCAGCACCCCAGGTATCTGGAAATTGGATATGGCCCATGTAGGAGCTGCCGAAGGCTGCGATCTTTTGATTTGCTTATGAAAAGACAAGATCAAAAGATCGCAGCCTCGTTGCACTCGTCAGCTCCTGCAAGAGAACAACGCGGCCCGGTCAGTGCATCTCGGTGAACGCGATTTTCACGCCGAGAGCAATCAGCACCGCGCCCATGGTGCGGTCGAACCAGTGGCCCATGCGCGCGAAGCCGGCGCGCACGCGGTGTTGGCTGAACAGCATCGCCACCAGACAGAACCAGATCGCCGTCGCCACCGCCAGGTAAACGCCGTAACCGGCCTGCACGGCCAGCGGCGTGTGCGGATTGATCACCACGGTGAACAGCGAGAGGAAAAACAACGTGGCTTTCGGGTTCAGGCCGTTGGTGACGAAGCCCGAGGTAAACGCGCCCCGCGCGGTGCGTACGCCGGTTTCCCGGTGCAAATCATCGGTGACGGTTTTCGCCGGTTGCGCGCGCAAGGCCTTGAAGCCGATGTAAAGCAGATACGCGGCGGCGGCCCACTTCAGCGCGTTGAACAGCACGATCGATTGCGACACGATCAGACCGATGCCGAGCAACGAATAGCCGACATGCAGGAAAATCGCCGAGCCCACGCCCAGCGCGGTCCAGGTGCCGGCGCGGCGCCCGTGGGTCACGCTCTCGCGCACGACGACTGCAAAGTCCGGTCCGGGGCTGGCCACGGCGAGCAGATGGATCAGGGCAACGGTCAAGAACTCGGTCCAGTACATGGGGGCTCCTCAGGATTCGAATGTTCACACTGGACTCATTGCCGAATGCTTTCCCTGTGGGAGCGAGCCTGCTCGCGAAAGCGCTGGGTAAGCCAACAGAGATGTTGACTGGGCCAGAGCTTTCGCGAGCAGGCTCGCTCCCACAAGAGTTCAAGGCATCTCGGTGTCGAGTAACCAATTGTTTCATCTGGTAGGCTCGGCAGAGTACGCCCTCCGCTCACAGCACAAAAGGTACAGTTGATGACGAACACGCGCCGCGCGGTATTCCTTGATCACCCTTCGCTGGATCTCGGCGATCTGGACCTCGGTCCGTTGCGCGAATGCTTCAGCGACTTGCAGCTGTTCGCCCAGACGTTGCCGGAACAGGTCAGCGAACGCCTGCACGGCGCCAGTGTGGCGATCACCAACAAAGTCGTGATCGACGCGGCCGCGATGGCTGCCAACCCGCAACTGAAACTGATCCTGATCAGCGCCACCGGCACCAACAATGTCGACCTCACTGCCGCCCGCGCCCACGGCATCACCGTGTGCAATTGCCAGGCTTACGGCACGCCGTCGGTGGCGCAACACACGATCATGCTGCTGCTCAACCTCGCCACGCGCCTGGCCGACTATCAGAAAGCTGTGAGCGCAGGCCGCTGGCAACAGGCGAAACAGTTCTGCCTGCTCGACTACCCGATCGTCGAACTGCAAGGCAAAACCCTCGGCCTGCTCGGGCATGGCGAGCTCGGTGGCGCCGTGGCGCGATTGGCCGAAGCGTTCGGCATGCGTGTGTTGCTCGGACAGATTCCGGGGCGCCCTGCTCGACCGGATCGCCTGCCGCTGGAAGAACTGCTGCCGCAGATCGACGCCCTGACCCTGCACTGCCCGCTCAACGAGCATACCCGGCATTTCATCGGCGCCCGCGAACTGGCCTCGATGAAGCCTGGCGCATTTGTGGTCAATACCGCCCGGGGCGGCCTGATCGATGAGCAGGCGCTGGCCGACGCTTTGCGCAGCGGTCATCTCGGCGGTGCGGCCACCGACGTGTTGAGTGTCGAGCCACCGACCCAGGGCAATCCGCTGCTCGCCGCCGATATCCCGCGCCTGATCGTCACCCCGCATAACGCTTGGGGCAGTCGCGAGGCGCGCCAGCGTATCGTCGGGCAACTGAGCGAAAACGCCCAGGCGTTCTTCAGCGGTGAGGCGCTGCGGGTCGTCAGTTGATAAACTGCGGCACTTTTTTTCAAGGAGCAGTTATGGATCCGCGCAGTGAAGTACTGCTTCGTCAGGCCGAGTTATTCCAGGGTTCGCTGCTGTTGGCCGGCCTGCCCGCCGATGATTTGCTCGGACGCCTGCCCAACGCATTCGGCTGGTGCTGGCACGCTGGCGATCAAGCCGCACTGGACGCGCGTTTCGAGGGCCGCAGTCAGTTCGGCGTGAACGTGCCCGAGCGTGAGTTCGACAGCGCTGTGGTGTTTCTGCCCAAATCCAAGGACCTGACCGATTACATCCTCAACGCCGTGGCGTCGCGTCTGGCCGGGTGTGAGGTGTTTCTGGTCGGGGAAAAACGCAGCGGCATCGAAGGAGCGTCCAAGCAGCTCAATCCGTTTGGCAAACCGCGCAAACTCGACAGCGCCCGTCACTGCCAGCTCTGGCAAGTCACCGTGGCCAATGCGCCTGAAGCGAAATCCCTGGAAAGTCTTGCGCAGACCTACGAACTGCCCCTGGCCGAAGGGCCGTTGAAAGTCATCAGTTTGCCGGGCGTGTTCAGCCACGGTCGACTGGATCGCGGCAGCGCCCTGCTGCTGGAGCATCTGGACAAACTGCCGAGCGGCCATCTGCTCGACTTCGGTTGCGGCGCCGGCGTGCTCGGGGCTGCGGTGAAACGTCGCTATCCGCACAATCAGGTGACGTTGCTGGATGTCGACGCGTTCGCCGCCGCCAGCAGCCGTCTGACCCTGGCCGCCAACGGTCTGGAGGCGGAAGTGCTGACCGGCGACGGCATCGATGCCGCGCCGATGGGTTTGAGCGCGATTCTGAGCAATCCGCCGTTCCATGTCGGCGTGCACACCGATTATTTCGCTACGGAGAACCTGCTGCGAAAAGCGGCCAAACATCTGAAAAACGGTGGCGAACTGCGCCTTGTGGCGAACAGCTTTCTCAAGTATCAGCCGTTGATCGAGGAGCACCTGGGCGTGTGTGCGATCAAGGCTGAAGGCAACGGTTTCCGGATTTACCGGGCCAAGCGCGGTTGAAAATTTGTTCTTGCCCAATCGGATTTGCCTAGGCAGAATCCGCTCCGTCCTAGGGGAGTAGTCTCCCACGAGCGCCATGCTCGTCCGGCATACGTCAACATACTTGATCCTCAGATCATGGCGTATGCGACCCAAGCGTCCGCACCAGACGGATCGCAGGGTTTGACAAGACCTATGACACGCACACCTTACCCGGGGCGGGAAGGCTGTACGTGTCATAGCCGTGTCGACCCGCCCCTTAGGAAATCCCTGATGCTGGACTCGTTACTCGTTCCCACCGCAATCGTTGCCTTGGCCGAAATCGGCGACAAGACGCAACTGCTCGCGCTGATTCTCGCCGCTCGCTTTCGCAAACCCTGGCCGATCATCGCCGGGATTGTCGCCGCGACTTTGGCCAACCACGCAGCAGCCGGTGCGGTAGGTGCCTGGGTCGGCAGTTTCTTCTCCGACGCCGTTCTGCACTGGATCCTCGCCGCCAGCTTCGCCGCCACGGCGCTGTGGACGCTGGTCCCGGACAAGATGGATGACGACGAGGCCAGCACGGCGCGCAAGTTCGGGCCGTTCCTGACCACACTGATCGCATTCTTCCTGGCGGAAATCGGCGACAAGACCCAGATCGCCACGGTGATGCTCGCCGCGCAATATCCGGAACTTTGGCTGGTGATTATCGGCACCACAGTGGGCATGCTGATTGCCAACGTGCCGGTGGTATTGGCGGGTAATTTTGCCGCAGAGAAACTGCCGCTGACCCTGATCCGCCGCCTCGCGGCTTCGGCGTTCATGATTCTGGCGATTGTTGCGGTTTATAAAGCGATGCAGAGCAGCGGCTGGGTTTAACCCCGTCTACTGAACTACCCAAAACCTGTGGTGAGGGGATTTGAAGGATCGTTCCCACGCTCTGCGTGGGAATGCCTCAAGGGACGCTCCGCGTTCCAATGGGACGCAGAGCGTCCCGGGCTGCATTCCCACGCAGAGCGTGGGAACGATCATTGGCTCAGGACTTCGGGGCTTTTTCGTACAACGGCATCACCTTCGGAATCGCTGCCTGCAACGCAGCAATGCGGCTGCTGGATGCCGGGTGAGTGCTCATGAATTCCGGTGGCGCGCCTTCGGAAGCCTTGCTCATCTTGTCCCACAGGGTGATCGCCGCGTTCGGGTTGTAGCCGGCGCGGGCGGCCAGTTCCAGGCCGATCAGGTCAGCCTCGTTTTCGTTGGCGCGGCTGTTGGGCAAGGTCATGCCGTAGTTGGCCACGGTGTCGGCCAGCGCAAGGCTGTCCTGACCCAGACCAAACAAGGCACCGGCGCCTTGCTTGGCCATCTCCATCCCGTATGCCTTGGACATCGCTTCACGACCGTGCTCGCGCAGGGCGTGGGCGATTTCATGGCCCATGACCGCAGCGATCTCATCGTCGGTGAGTTTCAGGCTGTCGATCAGCCCGGTGTAGAAAATGATCTTGCCGCCGGGACCGCAGTTGGCGTTGAGCTCATCGCTCTTGATCAGATTGACTTCCCATTGCCACTGCGCCGCGTCCGGGCGGAAGGTCGGCGCCTGGGCGATCAAGCGGTTGGCGATGGTCTGCACGCGTTTGGCTTCCGGGCTGGTCTTGTCCAGCACACCTTTGCTCGACGCCTCGCCGACAGTCTTCTGATACGACTGCGCGTACATCTGATCGACCTCTTGCGAGGACAGCATGCTGAACATGTACTGCTTGCGCTCCACGCCCACGGCGCCGCCGCTGGTGGTGTTGACCGACTGACAACCGGCCAGCAACAGCGCTGCGCTCAAAGCACTTACCACTAATGTCTTGTTCATTCAAAAGCTCCCTGAAAACCTGAGGCGTATCCTAGGCGGCTAATTGTATTGGCGCCAGATACAACGGACGCATTGCGCGTACATCCACCTAAGGCCGCAAGACTGGCTGGAAATTCCTCAACGCGCATTGAATCCGCCGTGCACCGATCCATCAGCGACATCGCGCGGCGATTCCGACCAGCGTCTCTCATGGCCGCGCCCACCCCGCCGATAAATCCCTCGCAGATTGTCCTCTTGCGTGCGGAGCTCCCATGAAGTTCAAGTCGATCCAGTTTTCCGTCGCCGCTCTGGCCGGCGCCATCGTTCTCAGCGTGGTCGCGGCGCTGGTGCTGTACGCGCTGTTTTCCGGCGCCCGCACTCAAGAAATGGTGCAACAGCGCACCCAGGCGCAGTTCGAGCAAGTCATCGAACAGCGCCTGACCTCGCTGGCGCAGACCCAGGTCAGCCAGATCCAGCGCGAACTCGAAGCGCCGCTGCTGATTGCCGGCGGCCTGGTGCGCGTCAACGCCCTGCTCGGTACAACCGGCGCCGACGGCCAGCCGCGCCTGAGCGTCAGCCGCGAGCAACTGATCAGCCTGATCAAGGAAAACGTAGAAAAGAACCCGAAGATTCTCGGCACCTACATCGGCTGGGAAAAAAACGCACTGGACCACAATGACGCGGCCTACATCGGCAGCGCCGTGGTCGGTATCGATCCGGCCACCGGGCGCTTTTTGCCGTGGTGGTTCCGCAATACCGACGGCAGTCTGGGCGTGGACAAACTGGCCGATGTCGACGATCAGAAAACCTTGTCCACCGGGGTGCGCGCCAGCGAGTACTACCTGTGCTCGAAAGAGACGAAGAAAGCCTGCGTGATCGACCCGGCACCGTACAAGGTCGGCGACAAGATCGTCATGCTCGCCTCGTTCATTGAACCGATCATGGTCAACGGCGCGTTCCAGGGCATCGTCGGCGCCGACCTCTCGGTGAACTTCATTCAGGACATGCTCCTCGCCGCCAACCATAAGCTTTACAGCGGCGCCGGTGAAATGGCCCTGGTCGGCGGCAACGGGCGGATCGTTGCCTACACCAAGGACTCGAGCAAATTCGGTGAAAAAGTCAGCGACATCCTCGACGCCGAACAGGCCAGCAATCTCGCCAACCTCAAGCGCGACGAGGTCACCTATTCGGTGAATCAGGCCAAGGGCCGCATCGAACTGTACCTGCCGTTCGGCATCGGCCAGACCGACGCACGCTGGACACTGATGCTGCAATTGCCGCTCAACGCCGTCATGGCCGATCTGCAAACCCTGCAGGCTGATCTTGATGCCCAGCGCAAGTCCGACACCTTCGGCATGGCGATGGTCGGCCTGATCATCGCCGGCATCGGCCTGCTGGTGATCTGGCTGGTGGGCCACGGCATTGCGCGGCCACTCAAACAAATGGTCGCCATGCTCGATGACATCGCGCAGGGCGAAGGCGATCTGACCCGGCGCTTGAGCAGCGACCGCAGCGATGAACTGGGCTCGATTGCCAAAGGCTTCAACACCTTCCTCGGCAAGTTGCAGGCGATGATCACCCAAGTGGTGACCTCGGTGCAGAGCGTCAGCGATTCCTCGGAACACACCGCCGACATCGCCATCCGCACCAACATCGGCGTGCAGAAACAAATGGCCGAAATCGATCAGGTGGCCACAGCGGTGCAGGAAATGACCGCCACCGCCCAGGATGTGGCGCGCAACGCCACCCAGGCCGCACAAGCGGCAAGCCACGCCGATCAGGCCGCCAGCCAGGGCATGCAGATCGTCCGTGACACCTCGAATTCGATTGGCGTACTGGCGGTGGAAATCGGCAAGGCTGTCGAGGTGGTGCAGACCCTGGCCAAGGACAGCGAAAACATCAACGCCATCCTCACCGCCATTCGCGGCATCGCTGAACAGACCAATCTGCTGGCACTGAACGCGGCAATCGAGGCCGCCCGGGCCGGCGAGCAGGGTCGCGGTTTTGCCGTGGTCGCGGATGAGGTGCGCAATCTGGCGCAGAAAACCCAGAAGGCCACCGAAGAAATCCAGAGCATGATCCAGCAGTTGCAACAGGGCACGCGCGATGTGGTGCGCGTCATGGAAGACAGCCAGAACCGCACCGACGAAAGCGTGCAGCACGCGGCGAAAGCGGCCGAAGCGCTGGAGACGATCACCCAGGCCGTGTCGGTGATCAACGACATGAACACGCAGATCGCCAGTGCGGCAGAAGAGCAAAGCGCAGTGGCCGACGACATCAACCGCAACGTGATCAACATCGGTCAGGTGGCGAATGAAGTGGCGGGCGGTGCGGATGAATCGAGTTCGGCGAGCGCCGGGTTGACCAAACTGGCGGAACAGCAGCGGCGGTTGATCAATCAGTTCAAGGTCTGAAAGATCAAGAGCCCCTCACCCTAGCCCTCTCCCGGAGGGAGAGGGGACCGACCGCGATGTCTTGCGCTATACATCGACCTGAAAAAAACAGTCGATTATGGATTCACAACAGATCGTTCAGGTCGGTGTACCTCTCAAGCATCCCCCATTCGGCGCCCTCTCCCTCCGGGAGAGGGCTGGGGTGAGGGGATTTTGATCCACGCAAATCAAGCCGGGGTCAAACACTCCGGCCCATTCAACTTCGGATCATTCACCAGATTCGCCAACACCCGCTCACGCAGCGCCGCCGGCTCACTGGCGAGCAACCCCTGCAGCACATGCAGCGGCGTTTCGGGATCAAGCCAGGCAGCCTGCCCCGCTTCATCGAGAATCAACGGTCGCCGCTGACTCGCCGCCGATTGAGTGATCACTGCCGTGCTCAGCCAGACCTGTTCCTGCACCGGATACGCTTCCCAGATCGCGGCGAAAAACAACGATGAGCCCTCCCCCGGCGTCAACCAGTACGGTCGCTTGCGCTGGGTGCCGCGCCATTCGTAGAAACCGTTGGCCGGCAGCAGGCAACGCCGCAGACGCAGCGCCTCACGAAACATCGGCTGCTCGGCCACGGTTTCGGCGCGAGCATGGGCCGGGGTCTTCGACAGATCGGTCAGCCACGGCGGTGTCAGGCCCCAGCGCGCACGGGCCAACGTGCGCTGGCCGTCTTCGTCGGCACGCAGCATCAACACCGAATCATTGGGGGAAATGTTCCACTGCGCCTGTTGATCGGCGGGAAAACCTGGCAGGGCCGCAAAGTCGCGGTTCCAGCGAAACAGGGCATAACGTCCACACATGGGGCAACATAACTCTGAATAAAACCAGCGCCAGCCTAACAGACCAGCGTCCCGGGGAAGCTCTCCGGTTCGTCGCCGTGCAGCGGCAGCGCGGCATTGTACAAGTTGATCAGCTCGCGGGCGTATTCGGCCTGATCGTTATCCACCGACAGCCCGAGCAGGCCGAAGATCGGCAGTTCACCCGTACCGCCCACCAGATCACAGCCGATCAGGTGCGCCTCGATTCCTTCGTTGGCGAGCATGCCCTTGAGCATCTCCCCTTCCATCAGGTTCGCCGGTTCGTAGATGCGCTGCATACGCGGCCCTCACTCGTTTTCGCTGAAGACTTCCAGATGCCACTCGTCCTCATGGACTTGCAGGACAAAGGTGATCGGACGACAGCACACCTGGCAATCCTCGATATACGTTTGATCGCCGCCGGACAAATCCAGCGTGGTCTCGACTTCCTCACCGCAATACGGACATTCATACCGTGCATCTTCCAGCATCGCGGTCTCCCAAGTGACTTGTGCGTATAATCGCCGGTCTATTTGCAGGGCTATTTTTGTCTGGCTACTTTTCAGACCGTGCCCTGCGGGTTTTCGATCAAACCCTTTACTTACCCTAGCCGTTTCCAACAAGAGAGCATGATGGGCGAATTCGATGCCATCCGACCTTACGACGACAGCGAAGTACCTGCGGTACTGGCAAGGCTGCTCGGCGACAAGGCGTTTCTAGATATCCTCACCCACTTCCGCTTCCCGCGTTTTGCCGGTGCCTTCGGCTGGATGCTCAAACCTCTTATAGCCCATCGGCTGCGTCGTGAGTTTGCCGACGTGAATTCCGTGGCTACCTTACAGGACAAAGTCGAGTTCTACGTCGACCACACCATCGAGCGCGCCACCGACGGCGTGACGTATACCGGTGTCGAGCAGTTCAAGTCCGGCAGCGCCTACCTGTTCATCGCCAACCACCGCGATATCGTCATGGACCCGGCCTTCGTCAACTACGCCGTGTACCACGCCGGCCTGCCGACACCGCGCATCGCGATTGGCGACAACCTGCTGCAAAAGCCGTTTGTCAGTGACCTGATGCGCTTGAACAAGAGCTTCATCGTCCACCGTTCGATCACCGGCCGTCGTGAGAAAATGGCTGCGTATCAATTGCTGTCGGCGTATATCAATCACTCGATCCGCAACGATTGCGCGTCGATCTGGATTGCTCAGGCTGAAGGTCGGGCGAAGGACGGCGACGACCGTACCGAGTCGGCGATCCTCAAGATGTTTCACATGAGCCGCAAGGACGAGCCGTTCGGCGAAGTGATCCGCTCGCTCAACGTGACGCCGGTGTCGATCAGCTATGAGTACGACCCGTGCGATCAGGCCAAGGCCCGCGAGCTGTACATCCGCGCCACCACCGGCACCTACGCCAAAGCGCCGGGCGAGGATGACGTGAGCATCGCCAAGGGCATCACCGGCTACAAGGGCCGGGTCCACGTGAATTTTGCCGCGCCGATCACCGAGGTGTTTGAAGACACCAAGCAATTGGCGATCGAAATGGACAAGCAGATTCTCGGCGGCTACCGGTTGTTCCCGGTGCATTATCTGGCGTACGCGCAGTGGGCGGATGCCGATCCGCAACTGAACGTGCCGAAAGCGGCCGAGGTGTTCCCGGCTGACGAACTGGCCAAGGCGCAGGATGAATGGCAGAGCCGACTGGACGCCTGCCCCGCCGAGCATCGCCCGTATCTGGTGCTGCAATATGCGACACCGGTGCGCAATCAGTATCGGGTCAAGGCTGGGTTGCCGCTGTAGGCAACGGCTGTGGCGAGGGGATTTATCCCCGTTGGAGTGCGCAGCGCTCCCAAGTTTTTACCTGAGAAAAACGGGACCTGCTACGCAGTCCAGCGGGGATAAATCCCCTCGCCACAGGGTTTGCTTTTGCTTTCAGAAGCGCGTGCTGATCCACGAGACGATCAGGGCCAGGCCCAGGCAAGCAAATCCGAAGCGATAGAAAAACCGGTTCATGCGCAATGTCGCCCAATCGAGCATCGGCTCGGCATTGGGCTGCGCCTGGCGCTGGGCGGCGAGACTGGCCTGGGCGCGTTGCTCACGGCGGCGGGTCGCGTGCAGCAGCCAGCTGCCCGGAAAGGCCAGCAGCAAGGCCAGCAGGTTGATCAACTTGGCGGGATGGGCGGTAAACAGCGTCATCAAGTGCAGCGACATCACAGACCTCGAACTTAACCGGTGTGGCAGACGCCAGACCGACGACCGCGGCGCGAATTCTACCCAAACCCTGCCGCCCTGCCCCAGCCTTTGCGACAAATAACCTGACAATCGACCGATGGCTGCCCTGTGTCATGGCATCGTCACGTGGATGCTTCACCCTGCGCGCCTCGAAACCCGAATGGAATGCGACATGCTGCACGCGGAAAACCAGGATCGTCTGTACCTCATCACCCCTTACGACGACCAGCAAAGCCTGGTCGGCAGCCTCGCCTTCAACGTGCAGGACCGGCACTGGCTAGTGTATTGCGCGCTGGGCGGGCATCAGCATGCGGACTTGCCCGAGACCGATTTGCTGACCGGAGTGAGCGTGCTCGATTTCTATTCTCAGGCTGCCTGAACGTCAAAAGCACCCTCACCCTAGCCCTCTCCCAGAGGGAGAGGGGACTGACCGAGGTGTTTGCGGTAGATACGCCGACATGAGATACCGCGCCGAATTCAGGTTTTCAAGCACACGCGATCGGCTCCCTCTCCTTGGGGAGAGGGGACTGACCGAGGTGTTTGCGGTAGATACGCCGACATGAGATACCGCGCCGAATTCAGGTTTTGAAGCACACGCGATCGGCTCCCTCTCCCTCGGGAGAGGGCTGGGGTGAGGGGAATCGATTTCCCATACGACACAAATCTCAGATCCACAAAAAAGCCCGGAACCATCACTGGCCCCGGGCTTTTTCATATTCGCCGCAAGCTTACTCAGCGAGCACCTGACCCACGGTCGGGTCCTTGAACAGACGCGTCAGTGCGTCACTCAATACATCGCTGACCAGTTTGGTGTTGGTTTCCTGATTCGGCGCCATGCCGAAGCGCTGGTCCAGCGACGCACCGTAACGGCCGCTGTAGCGGCGGTTGGCGTTCTGCACGTCGGAGCGGAAGGTCGCGCCGATGGTCGCTTCGGTCACGTACATGCCTTCTTTCGGCGACTGGTATTTCAGCTCGGCCAGGGTCACGGTCAGCTGTGGCGCGTTGGGTGCGTTGGTGGTCGGGGTGAAGCCGAGCAGGCGCACGGCGGCTTCGGCCTGGGCCTGCAGCTTCGGCAGGATCTGCTCGCGCTGCACGGTGATAGCGCTGGTTTCCGGGTACAGACCGCCACGGGTACCGAGGGTTGGCGACGGACGACCGTCGACCACACGCACGATGACAGGCTGGCCGCGACCGACCGCTGGCAGTTGCGTGGTCAGCTTCGGCTCCGGATTCAGTTGTTGCGGGCTGTGGGCGCAGCCGGCGAGGGTCAAACCGGCGACAGTGATCAAACCGAACAACAGGCGTTGCAACATGCTCTTCTCTCCAGAATCAGGCACAAACAGGCCGGCAGTATAGCGGTGGGCCACTGCGCGTAACCAGCGTCGCACAGTGAATACTGAAATGTCTGACAAACCCCGCCGAAAGCGGTTCCTGTCACACATTCTTCACCGTCCATACACCGCGACGTCACGGCCCACCGGCAAGCTTCACAGCAGTCCTCCTTCAAGGAACTCTGCCATGCGTTATCTGATCTCGCTGTTCGCCCCGCGCCCGCTGCATCGCAGCTTTGCCCTGCTCGACCGCAACGGTCATTGCCAGGCCTTCAAGCAGTGCAGCCTGCAACCGATGGGCGACGGCTGGGTGGAAATTGAAGAAATCCGCCTGACCTGGCTGAACCAGCCGCTGCCCGCCAGCGCCCGGGTCGTACCGCGACAAATGCGCGCACGGGGTCAGGTGCAGTTGAGCATCTGACCGGATGCCTAATAAAAGTCATTAAACACGAGCAACTGCGCGCATTTCTTCGCTACAATCTCCCCCCGATTATAAGGACGTCTCCTGATCGGGCCCCGCAACAGCGTCAATGCGCATGCATCGACATCAAAATCGCCCACAGAGAGCCGCCCACACAGATCGAGTGAAGTTGGCGCGCTTGCCTGTTCTTCCGGCAAAAACCCGCTTTTCGCGAATCTGCAGAGCTGTCATTCGCTCGGCCACCGCGTTGTTTTGCCCTAGCGGGCAGGTGCCAGGCCAAGGCAGCCCTTTTTTGAGGTTCACGTCTTCAAAAGAGCGTGAAAAAAACGGGTTTTCACAACTTCACAAGAGTGTGGCGAGCAAATGAATAGTTTTGCGTCTGAACATGCACCATTAGCGTCTGAAACAGCCCAACGACACAGGACCGGGTATACCTCGAACATCGGAGCCTGAAGCCTGTCCGCTACGGATTTGGTTGCACGAAAACGGATGACTCGACCATAAGTCGAATTGCCAGCCCTGCGCGAAAATGCGTTCATGGAACGCTTGAAACCAGGCCGCACGCATCCGTCGAAGTTGCGAAAAATTGCGAAGATTCGGACATGGCCCACCTGACCACGGATAGCCCGGGCCCACTGACCTGCCCTGGAACGCCTGGCAGCCATGCCGACAATTTGGTGCTGCAGATTTGGGAGACGCGTTAAATGGCGCATAACGAAGCAGTCGACGTAGTTCTGGTAGGGGCCGGCATCATGAGTGCCACCCTGGCCGTACTGCTCAAAGAGCTCGACCCCGCGATCAAGCTGGAAGTCGTCGAGCTGATGGATTCCGGCGCCGCCGAGAGTTCCAATCCGTGGAACAACGCCGGTACCGGTCACGCCGGCCTGTGCGAGCTGAACTACACCCCGCAGGCTGCCGATGGCAGCGTCGACATCAAGAAAGCCGTGCACATCAACACCCAGTTCGAGGTGTCGAAGCAGTTCTGGTCGTACCTGACCAAAAAGGGCACGTTCGGCTCGTGCAAATCCTTCATCAGTCCGGTACCGCACCTTAGTTTCGTTCAGGGCGAGAGCGGTGTGTCGTTCCTCAAGGAACGCTTCAATGTTCTGAGCAAGCACCACGCGTTTGCCGACATGGAGTACACCGAAGACAAAGGCAAGATGGCCGAGTGGATGCCGCTGATGATGCCGGGCCGCTCGCCCGACGAAGTCCTCGCCGCCACCCGTGTGATGAACGGCACCGACGTCAACTTCGGCGCCCTGACCAATCAGTTGCTCAAGCACCTGAGCAGCGCCCCGGACACTCAGGTCAAATACTGCAAGCGCGTGACCGGCCTCAAGCGTAACGGCGCCGGCTGGACCGTCAGCATCAAGGACGTCAACAACGGCAACACCCGCGAAGTCGACGCAAAGTTTGTCTTCCTCGGTGCCGGTGGCGCGGCCCTGCCGTTGCTGCAGGCGTCGGGCATCGAAGAAAGCAAAGGCTTCGGCGGCTTCCCGATCAGTGGCCAGTGGCTGCGTTGCGATAACCCGGAAGTGGTCAAGCACCACCAGGCCAAGGTCTACAGCCAGGCGGCCGTGGGTTCGCCACCGATGTCGGTGCCGCACCTCGACACTCGCGTCGTCGACGGCAAGAAATCCCTGCTGTTCGGGCCATACGCCGGTTTCACCACCAAGTTCCTCAAGCATGGCTCCTTCATGGACCTGCCGATGTCGGTGCGCGCCGGCAACATCGGGCCGATGCTGGCGGTGGCGAAAAACAACATGGACCTGACCAAGTACCTGGTCAGCGAAGTGATGCAATCGATGGAACAGCGTCTGGAATCCCTGCGACGTTTCTACCCGCAGGCGAAAGCCGAAGACTGGCGCCTGGAAGTGGCCGGCCAACGGGTGCAGATCATCAAGAAGGACCCGAAAAAGGGCGGCATCCTGCAGTTCGGTACCGAACTGGTCGCGGCGAAGGACGGCTCCCTCGCTGCCCTGCTCGGCGCTTCGCCAGGTGCGTCGGTGACCGTTTCGATCATGCTCGAGCTGATCGAAAAATGCTTCCCGGCCAAGGCGTCCGGCGAGTGGGCCACCAAACTGGCGGAAATCTTCCCGGCCCGTGAAAAGGTTCTGGAAACCGATGCTGCGCTGTATCGCAAGATCAACACGCAGAACAACATCGCCCTGGAACTGGTTGAAGAAAGCAGCGAGACGCCAAGCTTCGCTTGATCTTGCTGCATGAAAAAAACGCCCCGATCGGGGCGTTTTTTTATGGCCTTGAAAAGAAAAAGATCGCAGCCTTCGGCAGCTCCTACACGGGATTGATTTACACCCTGTAGGAGCTGCCGCAGGCTGCGATCTTTTGATCTCAAGAGCGGGACTTTTCGATCAGCTCGATGTAGTCCGGGGCGTTGCGCTGATCGGCGATCAGGTCAACAAAGGTCTTGCCCTGCTCATCCTTGCCATCAACGTCATAACCCGCCGCAACGAAGAAGCCCAGAAAGCGCTCGAAATCATCGATGCGCAAACCGCGATAGGCCTTGATCAGTTTGTGCAGCGACGGCGAAGTGGCGTCGACCGGCTCAAAATCGAGGAACAGCTTGATCTGCTCATCGCCGATCTCGTCACCAATCACTTGTTTCTTATCTTTACGCATTGCCGACTCCAGCTCGCAGACATGACACGGGGCGGGCAGTTTACCCTTGCCCGGCCGCCCGGCTCAACGCGGACGAATCGCCCCGGTATGAAGATCGGCCCAGATATGGCCATTGGCATAACTGAGGAACTGCACATACACCGTGTCGTTGCGCAGCAGATCCATCACCACGCGGTACTGAGCGAGCGGATAGAACAGCGTCAGGGTTTTGCTTTTGTCGTCGTAGGCCGGTTTTTTCAGGCTTTTGCTTTCGCCGTCGAAACTCACCAGCACCTGGTTGATGTTCGCGCCTTTGTTCAGAGACTTGCCCTTGAGGCGGATCAACAAGGATGAGGTGACCGGAATCGGCTGCTGATTGGACTGGCGCTGCGCACCGACCACCACCGAATACTCGCTGACTTGCAGCAGTTGCTGCTGCTCGGGTTCAGCGTCGCGCAGGGTCAGATCGTCCGGCGGCAGGAACTGGCTGTGCATCGGCGCGGCGGACAGCGGCAGGCTGAGGGACAGCAACAGGGCGGCGAGACTGCGGATCAAGAGGCGCATGACAGGCTCCGGGGGGCGGGGCCGAGCACTCTAGCATGGCTGTCGCGCAAGGATCAGCACACACAAAAACAACTGTGGGAGCGAGCCTGCTCGCGAAAGCGGTGTGTCAGTTTTCAATGATGCTGACTGACACGACGCCTTCGCGAGCAGGCTCGCTCCCACAGGGGGCAATGCAGGTTCTTACATGCCTTTAACGGCGTAAATCCCGTTGGCGTTGCGCCAGTAGCCTTTGTAGTCCATGCCATAACCGAAGATGTAGCGGTCGATGCACGGCAGGCCGACGAAATCGGCTTTCAGGTCAGGACGTGCCTTGCGGTCGTGGTCCTTGTCGATCAGCACGGCGGTGTGCACTTTGCGTGCGCCGGCGTGTTTGCAGAAGTCGATGATCGCGCCCAGGGTATGACCTTCATCGAGGATGTCGTCGATGATCAGCACGTCGCGGTCGATGAACGAGACTTCCGGCTTGGCTTTCCAGAACAGGTCGCCGCCGCTGGTTTCGTTGCGATAACGGGTCGCGTGCAGGTAGGACGCTTCCAGCGGGAATTGCAGATGCGTCAGCAGTTTGCCGGAGAAGATCAGGCCGCCGTTCATCACGCAGAAAACCACCGGATTGCTGTCAGCCAGTTGTTCGTTGATTTGTGCACCGACGCGGGCGATGGCCGCCTCGACTTCAGACTCGGTGTACAGGCAGTCAGCCTCTCGCATGATTTGACGGATATGCTCGAGATCAGCGGACATGGCGCTCTCCAGGGGTTGGCGGAATTGGAAAAGCGGGCAAAGGTACGCATCCCGCGAGGTCGAATCAAGCTCTTATGGACTAACGTACAGAATGTCCTATAGGACATCACCCTCGGATAGATTAATCTAGGCCGGTTTTTTTGCCCGCCGCCGGAGCCTTTCCCATGCCCATCCTCGAGATCCGCCATCCGCTGATCCGTCATAAACTCGGCCTGATGCGCCGCGCAGACATCAGCACCAAGAATTTCCGCGAGCTCGCTCAGGAAGTCGGCGCCCTGTTGACCTATGAAGCTACAAAAGATCTGCCGCTCGAATCCTACGACATTGCCGGTTGGTGCGGCACCGTGTCGGTGGAGAAAATCGCCGGCAAGAAGATCACCGTCGTGCCGATCCTGCGTGCCGGTATCGGCATGCTCGAAGGCGTGCTCAGCCTGATCCCGGGCGCCAAGGTCTCAGCTGTGGGCGTTGCCCGCAACGAAGAGACCCTGCAAGCGCACACCTATCTGGAAAAACTGGTACCGGAAATCGACGAGCGCCTGGCGATGATCATCGACCCGATGCTCGCCACCGGCAGCTCCATGGTTGCCACCATCGACCTGCTGAAAAAGGCCGGTTGCCGCGACATCCGCGCCATGGTCCTGGTGGCCGCGCCGGAAGGCATTGCTGCGGTCGAACAGGCGCACCCGGACGTGACCATCTACACCGCGTCCATCGATGAACGCTTGAACGAGCACGGCTACATCATTCCTGGGCTTGGCGACGCCGGTGACAAGATCTTCGGCACCAAGCAGAAGGACGCGTGACCATGCAGCAAGAGTTCAACGATCCGCTCTGGCGCACGGTGCTGTCCGGCGCGCAGATGCTGTTCGTGGCCTTCGGCGCCTTGGTGCTGATGCCGCTGATCACCGGCCTGGACCCGAACGTGGCACTGTTCACCGCGGGTCTGGGGACGATCCTGTTCCAGATCGTCACCGGGCGACAGGTGCCGGTGTTCCTGGCGTCGAGCTTCGCCTTCATCACGCCGATCATTCTCGCCAAGGGCCAGTTCGGCCTCGCCGCGACCATGGGCGGGGTGATGGCGGCCGGTTTCGTCTACACCTTCCTCGGCCTCGCCGTGAAGATCAAAGGCACCGGCTTCATTGACCGTCTGCTGCCACCGGTGGTGATCGGTCCGGTGATCATTTCCATCGGCCTGGCCATGGCGCCGATTGCCGCGAACATGGCGATGGGCAAGGCCGGCGACGGCACCGAACTGATCCACTATCAGACGGCGATGATGATTTCCATGCCGGCGCTGCTGACCACGTTGATCGTGGCGGTGTTCGGCAAGGGCATCTTCCGTCTGGTGCCGATCATTTCCGGCGTGCTGGTGGGTTTTGCCATGTCGTTCTATTTCGGCGTGGTCGATACGGCGAAAATTGCTGCAGCGCCATGGTTCGCTCTGCCGCACTTCACCGCGCCCGAGTTCAATTGGCAGGCGATTCTGTTCATTGTTCCGGTAGCGCTGGCCCCGGCGATCGAACACATCGGCGGCGTGATTGCCGTCGGTAGCGTGACCGGCCGCGATTACCTGAAGAAGCCGGGCCTGCATCGCACCCTGCTCGGTGACGGCATCGCCACCACGGCCGCCGGCCTGTTCGGCGGCCCGCCCAACACCACTTACGCCGAAGTGACCGGCGCGGTGATGCTGACCAAGAACTACAACCCGAAAATCATGACCTGGGCGGCGATCTTCGCCATCACCCTGGCGTTCATCGGCAAGTTCGGCGCGCTGCTGCAAAGCATTCCGGTGCCGGTAATGGGCGGGATTCTGTGCTTGCTGTTCGGTTCGATCGCGGCAGTGGGCATGAACACCCTGATCCGCCACAAGATCGACCTGGGCGAAGCGCGCAACCTGGTGATTGTTTCGGTGACGCTGGTGTTCGGTATCGGCGGCGTGCTGGTTGGCACCGGCACCGGTCCTGATGACTTCGGCCTCAAAGGCATCGCGCTGTGCGCGGTGGTGGCGATTGCGCTGAACCTGATCCTGCCGGGCAATGATGGCTGGAAGCAGAAGAAGGCGGATGAGCCGCTGATCTAAGGCTTTCAGATCTTCATCGCCTGACAGATAGCATTCGCGAGCAGGCTCGCTCCCACAGGTTGGAATGCATTTACCCTGTGGGAGCGAGCCTGCTCGCGAAGCTTTTAAAGGGCCAGCGGCGCTCGTTCGCAGAGGGTCGCCAACGCCTTGGCCCATTGCGGGTCGTCGTTCAGGCACGGCACCAGCACCAACTCCTCGCCCCCCGCTTCGCGGAACTGTTCCCTACCGCGATCACCAATCTCTTCCAGCGTCTCGATGCAATCGGCGACGAACGCCGGGCACATCACCAGAATCTTTTTCGTCCCGCTTTTGGCCAGTTCATCCAGCCGCGCTTCCGTGTACGGCTCGATCCATTTCGCCCGGCCCAGGCGCGACTGAAACGACACCGACCATTTGCCGTCAGCCAGCCCCATGCTTTTGGCGAAAGCGGCGGCGGTGCGGAAACACTGCGCGCGATAACAGGTCGCAAATACCTCCGGCGAGGCGGTCTGGCAGCAATCGGCGCCCTTGAGGCAGTGATTGCCCGTCGGGTCGAGTTTGCTCAGATGCCGCTCAGGCAAGCCGTGAAAGCTCAGCAGCAGATGATCGTAGTCCTGCTGCAGATGTGGTCGAGCGCTGGCGGCCAGTGCCTCGATGTATTCCGGCTGATCGTAGAACGGTTGCAGGATCGACAACTGCACGTCGAGTTTCTTCTCGCGCAGCACGCGCCGGGCTTCTTCGATCACGGTGGTCGTGGTGCTGTCGGCGAACTGTGGGTACAGCGGTGCCAAAGTGATCTTCTTATGTCCCGCTTTGACCAGACGCAGCAGACAGGTTTCGATCGACGGCTCGCCATAACGCATCGCCAGATCTACCGGGCCGTGTTTCCACGTGCGGGTCATCTGCTCTTGCAAACGGCGGCTGAGCACCACCAGCGGCGAGCCCTCTTCCCACCAGATCGAGGCATAGGCATGGGCCGATTGCTCGGGACGCTTGATCAGGATCAGCGACACCAGCAGCCGCCGCAGCGGCCATGGCAGGTCGATCACGTAGGGGTCCATCAGAAATTGATTGAGGTAGCTGCGCACATCGGCCACCGAGGTGGAGGCCGGAGAGCCCAGGTTGACCAGAAGCAAAGCGTGATCGGTCATGCAACGTCCTATTTCAGAGGCGGCTGGAGAGATCATCCAGAGCCGCGCGTAAATCCGTAAAGCGGAAGCTGAACCCCGCTTCCACCAGGCGTGCCGGCGTCGCACGCTGGCCGCCGAGCAATAACAGTGACAGCTCGCCGAGCATGACTTTCAGCGCCAGGGTCGGCATCGGCATGAACGCCGGGCGGTGCAACACACTGCCCAGGGTCTTGGCAAATTCGCGGTTGCGCACAGGTTTCGGCGCGCAGGCATTATAAGGACCGCTCGCCTGATTCCGGTGCAGAAGAAAATCAATCAGGGCGATTTGATCGTCGATGTGAATCCACGGCATCCACTGCCGACCATTGCCCAAAGGCCCGCCCAGCCCGAGCTTGAACGGCAGCAACAGCCGCGACAAAAAGCCGCCCTCAGCCGACAGCACCAGACCGGTTCGCACCAGTACCACGCGGATGCCGAGGTTTTCGGCGCGCAGGGCGGTTTCTTCCCAGGCGATGCACAACTGACTGGCGAAGTCGTCGATGCCCGGCGGTGATTCTTCAGTCAACTCGCGTTCGCCACCGTCGCCGTACCAGCCGATCGCCGAGCCGGAAATCAGCAGCGACGGTTTCTGCGCGCGAGTTTCCAGCCACGCCAGCAGCGTTTCCGTCAGGGTGATGCGGCTGCTCCACAGCAACGCCTTGCGACGATGGGTCCAGGGGCGGTCGGCAATCGGCGCGCCGGCGAGATTGACGATCGCATCCAGCGGCTCTTCGCCGAGGTCCTCCAGACGCGAAATTCCGCGCACCTGCGCGCCGCAGATCTGCGCGACTTTTTCCGCGCGGCGACTCCACACCGTCAGCCGATGGCCCTGCTCCAGCCAGTGCCGGCAGAGCTGACGTCCGATCAAACCAGTACCGCCGGTCAGCAATATGTGCATGACATCTTCCTCGCGTGGCGTTTAACCCGGATCACTAGTCTATTTTTATAGGCAGGGATCTTTTCGATCGGGCAGGCTCTATGGTTTAACAATAGGCCAAGCTGTCAGAACGAGAACGCTAGAAGTTATACCAAAAAACAGAATTGTACAGGTTTCATCGACGGCGTAGTCTGTACAGAAAGGTAAACGAGGCCCCTATGACTGTACCTATCGCAATCATCGGCACCGGCATCGCCGGGCTCTCCGCCGCTCAGGCTCTGACAGAGACCGGGCATACCGTCCAACTGTTCGATAAAAGCCGCGGCAGCGGCGGGCGCATGTCGAGCAAGCGTAGCGACGCCGGCTCGCTGGACTTGGGCGCTCAATACTTCACCGCGCGCGACCGGCGCTTCGTCACCGAAGTGCAGCGCTGGCAGAGCCGGGGCTGGGCCGCTGAGTGGACGCCGCAGCTGTACACCTTCCAGGGCGGCCAACTGAACATGTCGCCGGACGAGCAGACCCGCTGGGTCGGCACGCCGCGCATGAGCGCCATCACCCGTGGCCTGCTCGATGGCCTGGACGTGCAGTTTGCCTGCCGCATCACCGAGGTCTATCGCGGCGAAGAACACTGGCATCTGCAGGACGCCGACGGCTGCACCCACGGCCCCTTCAGCCATGTGGTGATCGCCACGCCGGCACCGCAAGCCACCGCGCTGCTGGCCGCCGCACCGAAACTCGCCGGGGTTGCTGCCGGGGTGAAAATGGAGCCGACCTGGGCCGTCGCCCTCACCTTCGAAACCCCGCTGGATACGCCAATCGAAGGCTGCTTCGTGCAGGACAGCCCGCTCGACTGGCTGGCGCGCAACCGCAGCAAACCCGGGCGCGACAGCACTCTCGACACGTGGGTGCTGCATGCAACCAGCGCCTGGAGCCGGCAACACATCGACCTCTCCAAGGAAGCAGTAATCGAACATCTGCACGGTGCCTTCGCCGAACTGCTGCACAGCGCCATGCCTGCGCCGACCTTCAGCCTCGCCCACCGCTGGCTCTACGCCCGCCCCGCTACCGGCCACGAATGGACCACACTGGCCGATGTCGATCTGGGCTTGTACGCCTGTGGCGACTGGTGCCTGTCGGGCCGCGTTGAAGGCGCTTGGCTCAGTGGTCAGGAGGCTGCACGTCGCTTGCACGAACACCTGCAATGAATCGCATCAATCCGCGCAAATTGCTGCTGTCGAAGTGGACAGCAGCCCACCCGCAAAATCGCGAAAAACATTTTCTGGTCACCGAACTGATCCGCGACGAGGAAGGTACGGTGCTGGAAGTTGAGTTGCAGGCGGTGCTGACCCAGCGTAGCGAGCGACTGGATTGGCAGGTGCTGAAAGACAGCGAGCAATGGTTACTGGGCTGGAAATAGATTTCCCTTGTGGGAGCGAGCCTGCTCGCGAAAGCGCTGTATCAAATGCAATTTCATTCACTGACCCACCGCTTTCGCGAGCAGGCTCGCTCCCACATATTCAGCGCTGTAGAAAAATCTTATACAAATCATTTGACTTGTACATCCATCGATCTATGCTGAGGAAAAATTGTACAGAGATAACTCTCTGTACAGGTATAGATTCGAGGTGCTCATGTCTACTGCTTCCCTGTCCAAGCCGAAGATCGCCATCAGCGCCTGCCTGTTGGGCGAAGAAGTGCGCTACAACGGTGGGCACAAGGAATCGCGGCTGTGCAGCCGTACCCTCACCGAATATTTCGATTTCGTCCCGTTGTGCCCGGAAGTCGCCATCGGCATGGGCATTCCCCGTGAGCCGATTCGGCTGGTCGGCGACCCTGAACAACCCGAGGCAGTCGGCACCGTTGACCGGACCATCAACGTAACCAGGCCGCTGGCCGAGTACGGCGAGAAAATGGCCGCCGAGTTGCAGGACCTGTCTGGCTACATCTTCATGCAGCAGTCGCCCTCCTGCGGGCTGGAACGGGTCAAGGTCTATCACGACAACGGCGCACCAGTGAATGGTGGCGGACGCGGCATCTATGCGCAGGCATTCTGTGCACAGCATCCGGATCTGCCGGTGGAAGAAGCCGGACGCCTCAACGATCCGGTGCTCCGGGAGAACTTCATCACCCGCGTCCTGGCCTACAGCGCCTGGCAGCAAGTGCTCGCCGAGGGCCTGAGCCGCCGCGCCCTTACCGAGTTCCATTCGCGCTACAAGTACCTGCTGATGGCGCACAACCCGCTGCAATACAAAAACCTCGGCAAGATGCTCGGCAACATGGCCGACAGCGATCCCGCCGAACTCGGCCCGCGCTATTTCAGCGAGCTGATGGCCGCGCTGAAGAAATGCGCCACTCGCGGCACCCATTGCAACGTGCTGCTGCACCTCAGCGGTTATTTGAAACAATCGCTGAGCGCCGAAGACAAACAGGAAATGCAGCAGATCATCGGCCAGTACCGCCAGGGCATCGTGCCGCTCGTGGTGCCGTTGACGCTGCTCAAACACCATTTTCGACTCCATCCGGACCCGTACATCGCGCAGCAGGTTTACCTGCAGCCGCATCCGGAAAACCTCAGTCTGCGAAACGCGATCTAATGAACGATAAAACCGACAGCAGCGCCCAGGAAGACCTCGGCGCCGACTTCAAGAAAGCCCTCGACGAGGGCTGGTTGCCGATTCGCGAAGTCGCGCGGCAGACAGGCGTCAACGCCATCACCCTGCGCGCGTGGGAACGTCGCTATGGGTTGGTGGTGCCTCAGCGCACGCCCAAGGGCCATCGACTGTATAGCGCTGAACATGTGCAGCGGATCATGGCCATCCTCACCTGGCTCAACCGTGGCGTTGCGGTTAGCCAGGTCAAGCCACTGCTCGATGCGCCGCAGGCCTTCACGGAAACTGTGGAAAACGATTGGCAGCGTCTGCATCAGACGTTGCTGTCGGCGGTCACCTCGCTCAACGAGCGCGCGCTGGATGACAGCGTCAATCAGGCCATCGCCTTGTATCCGCCACGGACGTTGTGCGAGCAATTGCTGATGCCGCTGCTGGCCGAGCTCGAACAGCGCTGGCAGGGCCAGTTCGGCGCACAGATGGAACGGACGTTTTTCTTTTCCTGGTTGCGCAGCAAATTCGGCGCACGCATCTACCATAACAACCGTCAGCTGCATTCGGCGCCGCTGCTGTTGATCAATCATTCCGACCTGCCGCTGGAGCCGCATCTGTGGCTGTGCGCATGGCTGATCAGCAGTGCCGATTGCCCGGTGCAAGTGTTCGACTGGCCACTGCCGGCCGGTGAACTGGCGCTGACCGTCGAGCATCTGCAAGCCCGTGGCGTGCTGCTGTATTCGAGCAAAGCCATGCAACTGGCGCAGTTGCCCAAGCTGTTGGCAAACGTCAATTGCCCGACCTTGATTGCTGGCCCCACGGTGCACATCCACCACACCGAGTTGTCCGCACGCACCGCCCAGACTGCCGATCTGTTCCTGGCTGAAGATCCGCTTGCCGCACACCAGGCGCTGCTCGAGCGCGGATTGATTTGATGATGGGTTTAATCACATGCAACTGATCTGGCTGCGCAGCGACTTGCGCCTACATGACAACACAGCCCTCGCGGCCGCCGCAGCGCGCGGCCCGACCGTGGCGGTGTATCTGTTGAGTCCGCAGCAGTGGCTGGAGCACGACGATGCGCCGTGCAAAGTAGATTTCTGGCTGCGCAACCTGCGCGAAATGAGCCAAAGCCTCGGCGCGCTGAACATCCCGTTGTTGATTCGCAGCGCACCGCATTGGGATCAGGCACCGGCAGAATTGCTCAAGCTGTGCCGGCAATTGAAGATCGAGGCGGTGCACGTCAACGAGGAATACGGCGTTCACGAAAGCCGCCGTGATGAAGCCGTGGCCGAAACGTTGCGAGCCGAAGGCATCGAATTCCACAGTTACCTGGATCAGTTGCTGTTCAAACCCGGCACAGTGCTGACCAAGACCGGCACCTACTTCCAGGTGTTCAGTCAGTTTCGCAAAGTCTGCTACGAACGCCTGCATCGCTCGATGCCGGCACTGGTCAAGGCACCCGGCAAGCAGGCCGCGCTGGATATCGCCAGCGATGCAATTCCGGAGGCGGTAAAAGGTTTCGCCACACCGAGCGAATCCCTGCGCGCCCTGTGGCCGGCCGGCGAGCAAGAGGCGCGACGCCGCCTCGATACCTTCACCGACGCGCAGATCGACTACTACCGCAGTGAACGCGACTTCCCGGCCAAACCTGGCACCAGCCAATTGTCGGCGTATCTTGCCGCCGGCGTGATCTCGCCACGCCAGTGCCTGCACGCTGCACTGCAAAGCAATCAGGGCGAGTTCGAAAGCGGCAAGGTCGGCGCAGTGACCTGGATCAACGAGCTGCTGTGGCGCGAGTTCTATAAACATATTCTGGTCGGCTACCCACGTGTCTCCCGGCATCGCGCCTTTCGCCCGGAAACCGAAGCGCTGGCCTGGCGCGATGCGCCGGAAGAACTCAAGGCCTGGCAAGAGGCACGCACTGGGCTGCCGATCATCGACGCGGCGATGCGTCAACTGCTGGAAACCGGCTGGATGCACAATCGCCTGCGCATGGTCGTAGCGATGTTCCTGACCAAAAACCTGCTGATCGACTGGCGCGAGGGCGAACGCTTTTTCATGCGCCACCTGATCGACGGCGACCTGGCGGCCAACAACGGTGGCTGGCAATGGAGCTCATCGACCGGCACCGACTCAGCGCCCTACTTCCGTATTTTCAACCCGCTGAGCCAGTCGGAAAAATTCGATGCCGAAGGCGTGTTCATCAAGCACTGGTTGCCGGAACTGGCCGGGCTCAACAAGAAGGAAGTGCACAATCCGGCGGCAGCCGGAGGACTGTTCGGCGTGGCCGATTATCCGGCGCCGATCGTTAACCTCAGCACTTCACGCGAGCGTGCGCTGACAGCGTTCAAGAACCTGCCGTCGCGCCAGCCTGTGGGCGGCAGCGATGAGTGAATTCCTGCGCAGCTTCGCCCGCGAGTTTTCCGGGTTGAACAAGGACAACCTGCATCGCCTCGGCGAGCTGTACAGCGACGACATTCATTTCACCGATCCGCTGCACGAAGTTCAGGGCCTGGCACAACTGCGGGATTACTTCAGTGAGCTGTACGCCAACGTCAGCGATCTGCGTTTCGATTTTCACGGCTTTGACCAGATCCGCGAAGGTGAGGGTTACCTGCGCTGGGTCATGAGTTATCGCCATCCGCGCCTGGCCAACGGTCGGGAAATCAGGGTCGGTGGCTGCTCGCACCTGCTCTGGCGCGACAAGGTTTATCGCCATCGGGATTATTTCGATGCCGGGGCGCTGCTGTATGAACACTTGCCAATATTGGGCCGGGCGATTGCCTGGCTGAAAAGGAGAATGGGATGAGTCGTACACCTCCACGGCGGTATTGGTTGACCGGGGCCAGCAGTGGCATCGGTGCAGCCTTGTGTGAGGACATTCTGAAAAGCGGCGCGCACCTGGCGGTCAGCTCGCGCTCGGCCGCGCCGCTCAAGGTCTTGTCCCAGCGTTATCCGGGCCAGGTGCTGGTGGTGCCCGGCGATCTGACCAACAGTCAGACCGTGCGCGAAATCGGTGAGCAGATCACCGAGGCCTGGGGTTCGCTGGACAGCGTGATTCTCAACGCCGGCACCTGTGAATATGTCGACGCGCGCCAGTTCGATTCGTCGATCATCGAGCACGTGGTGCGCACCAATCTGCTCGCCAGCAGCTATTGCATCGAAGCCGCCCTGCCGCTGTTGCGCAAAGGCACCGCGCCGCATCTGGTCGGCATGGCCAGCTCGGTGACTTACCTGCCGCTGCCACGGGCCGAAGCCTATGGCGCATCGAAGGCCGGGCTGCGTTACCTGTTCGAATCGCTGCGCATCGATCTGGCGGATGAAGGTATTGAAGTCACCATCATCAGCCCGGGTTTTGTCGAAACGCCGCTGACCGAGAGGAACGATTTCCCGATGCCGCTGAGCTGGCCCGCAGATAAAGCGGCGCGGCACATCTTCGCCAAACTCAAGGACCGTCCGCTGGAAATTGCCTTCCCGGGGCTGTTCATGGCCGCGCTGTGGCCGCTGTCCAAGCTGCCCGCCCGCGCGCAACTGGCGATCGGCAAACGCATGGTGCGCAAGAACCCTCCGCAGCGGGACCCGATATGAAAATCGCCGTAATTGGCAGCGGTATCGCCGGGCTCACCTGCGCCTACCTGCTGAACCGCCGCCACGACATCACCGTGTTCGAAGCGAGTGACTGGGTCGGCGGCCACACCCACACCGTACCGGTCAGCGTGGCTGGGCAATCGTTCGCCATCGACACCGGTTTCATCGTGTTCAACGACTGGACCTACCCGAACTTCATTCGCTTGCTCAACCAGCTCGGCGTGGCGTTCAAGCCGACCGAAATGAGCTTTTCGGTAACCGACCCGGACACTGGCGTGGAGTACAACGGCAACAACCTCAACAGCCTGTTCGCCCAGCGCAGCAATCTGTTGTCGCCCGGGTTCTGGGGGATGCTGCGCGACATTCTGCGCTTCAACAAAGAAGCCCAGCGCGACCTGGTGGAACTGCGCATCGCCGCCGATACCACGCTCGATGATTACCTCAAGGCCGGCGGCTACGGCGAGCGCTTCATCCTGCACTACATCGTGCCGATGGGCGCGGCCATCTGGTCGATGCCGATGGCGGAAATGCTCAATTTCCCGCTGCAGTTTTTCCTGCGTTTTTTCAAGAATCATGGCCTGTTGTCGGTCAGTGATCGGCCGCAGTGGCAGGTCATTGAAGGCGGTTCCAGTGCGTATATCGCGCCGCTGACCGCTTCGTTCAGCGACAGGATTCGCCTGAACTGCCCGGTCAGCCGCGTCGAGCGCAATCAGCATGGTGTGGTTATCCACAGCCCGGCCGGCCTCGAACATTTCGACAAGGTGGTGTTCGCCTGTCACAGCGATCAGGCTCTGAGGCTGTTGGCCAACCCGAGCGACGCCGAGCGTTCGATTCTCGGTGCCCTGCTCTACGCCGACAACGACGTCGTGCTGCACACCGACACGCGCCTGCTGCCGACGCGCAAACTGGCCTGGGCCAGCTGGAACTATCGCCTCGGCGGCGCCGGCCATACCCGCGCGGCGGTCACCTACAACATGAACATCCTGCAGGGCATCGAAAGCGACACCACGTTCTGCGTCAGCCTCAACCAGACCGCCGGCATCAGCCCGGACAAAGTGCTGGCCCGCTATACCTACGCCCACCCGCAATACACCTTGGCCGCCGCAGCCGCGCAAAACCGTTGGGGCGAACTCGATGGTGAGCAGCACACCCATTATTGCGGCGCCTACTGGGCCAACGGCTTTCATGAAGACGGCGTGGTCAGCGGTTTGCGCGTGGCCGCTGCGTTCGGTGAAACCCTGTGAACAGCGCACTGTATAGCGGCGTGATTGGCCACCGACGTTTTGCGCCGCGCCGCCACGAATTCCGCTACCGCATTGGCCTGCTCTATCTCGACCTGAGCGAACAAGACGCCGTGCTGGCCTTGTCGCCACTGGCGGGGCGCAGCCGCTTTGCGCCGTTCTCGTTTCGCGAAACCGATTACCTGAAAGCCTTCACCGGTAAGGGCATGCGCCTGATCGACGCCGTGCGCCAGCAGGTCGGTGCAGCCATCGGTCATGAACCACAAGGCGCGGTATGCCTGCTGACCCAGCCGCGCAGTTGGGGGCTGTCGTTCAATCCGGTGAGCTTCTTCTACTGCCATGAAGCCGACGGACAACTCACGGCGATCGTTTGTGAAGTGACCAACACGCCGTGGCGCGAGCGTTTTCATTACGTGTTGCCGGCGCAGGTGCCGACCAGCCTGGTGGACTTCCATCAGCATTTCGCTGTGGCCAAGGCGTTTCACGTCTCGCCGTTTCTGCCCCGTGACCTCGAATACCGCATGAGCTTCAGCCCGGCCGCGCAAAGCCTGGGTGTGCACATGGCCGATTGGCAGGGCAGCGAGAAACTGTTCGACGCCACACTGAATCTGCGCCGCGAACCGCTCGATCGTCGCAGCCTGCATCGCTATCTGCGGCGCTTTCCGTGGATGACCGCAAAAACCGCTCTGGCGATTTATTGGCAAGCACTGCGACTGCTGCTCAAGCGCGCGCCGATCTTCCCTCACCAGGCTGCCGACGGCAGCTTGAAAACCGCCACTGTGCCTCCGAAGGAGCCGCACCATGAAATCCTCTAGCCTGCCGCTCGGTCGCTTCAGCACCAACGGTTTGACCGGCTCGCTGCTGCGCCGTGGCGTGTTGCGCCAATTGGCCCAGCTCAAACACGGACAATTGATGGTCGTCGAGGATGGCGAACAAATGCTTTTCGGCACCCCGGGCAGTGCTCTGCTCGGCGAAGTCCATGTACTCGACCCGGCTCTGTGGGGCATGGTCGCCAGTAGCGGCTCGATCGGCGCCGGCGAAGCATTCATCCACGGCTATTGGAGTTCGCCGGACCTGACTGCTGTGGTGCGCGTGTTCGTCAGCAATCTCGATGTACTCGACGCCATGGAAGGTGGCCTGGCGCGTCTGGGCCGGCCCTTCGTACAAGGCCTGCACTGGCTCAATCGCAACACGCGCAAGGGTTCGCAGAGAAACATCGCCGCGCACTACGACCTCGGCAATGAACTGTTCGAACAGTTTCTCGACCCGACCATGATGTATTCCGCCGCCCAGTTCCTTTCGCCAAGCGACACCCTGGAACAGGCGCAACTGAACAAACTCGAGCGCATCTGCCAGAAACTCGCGCTCAAACCCAGCGACCACCTGCTGGAAATCGGCACCGGTTGGGGCAGCATGGCCCTTTACGCAGCGCAGCATTACGGTTGCCGCGTGACCACCACGACGCTGTCGAAAGAGCAGTTCGCGTTCACTGCCAAACGCATCGAACAATTGGGCTTGCAGGACCGCGTCACCCTGCTGCTCAAGGACTACCGCGACCTGAGCGGCGAGTACGACAAACTGGTATCGATCGAGATGATCGAGGCGGTCGGCCATCGGTTCCTGCCCACCTACTTCAAGCAATGCGCGCAGTTGCTCAAAAGCAACGGCCTGATGCTGCTCCAGGCGATCACCATTCGCGAGCAACGCTACGAACAGGCCAAGCGCAGCGTCGACTTCATCCAGCGCTACATCTTCCCCGGCGGCGCCCTGCCCTCGGTACACAAGATGCTCGATGTGGTCGGCCGCGAAACCGACATGAACCTGCTGCACATGGAAGATTTCGGCCTGCATTACGCCAAGACACTGCGCCTGTGGCACGAGAACTTTCGCCTCGCCCATGGTCGTCTGAACGAATTGGGCTATGACGATTATTTCCTGCGTTTGTGGGAGTTCTATCTGTGCTACTGCGAGGGCGGATTCCTCGAACGCACCATCGGCACCGCGCAATTGCTGCTGGCCAAACCGGCGGCGATGACCGCTCCCCTGCTCGGGCGCTTCGATGCGTGAGCGAATCGCCAATGCCGTGCTGTTTCAGCTCGGCTGGCTGGCCTGCGTGCTCGGCGGCAACAGTTTATGGCTGTTGCTGGCGGTGGCGGCTCTGGTGATTCATCTGCGCTGGATCAGCAGTTGGGCGGCAGAAGGTCGTTTGATTCTGTGCGTGGTGATTGTCGGCACGGCGGTGGACAGCGTCTTGCGTTACCTCGACGTGTTCCGCTTTGCAGACGCTTCACCGCTGATTCCGCTGTGGCTGATGCTGCTGTGGGCGCTGCTCGCCACCACGTTGCGCCACTGCCTGGCCTGGAGCGCGCGGCCATGGTGGCTGGCCAGCGCACTTGGCGCGGTGGGCGGCGCATTGTCGTACTACGCTGGCGGACGGCTGGCCGGCGTGCAATTTCCCTATGGCGATATCCCCACGCTGATCTTGATCGGGCTGCTCTGGGCCGTGCTGTTTCCGTTGTTGCACTTGATGGCGCGGCGTCTGGCGCCGTGAGCGTCCGTCAGCGCTTTCACACCCACAGCGATCACTGCCTTACACTGCCACGATGAAAACCATCCCCCACACCCAAATTGCCGAACCGGCGGTCACCTGCTCGACCTGTGCGGCGTGCTGCTGCCAGCTCGAAGTGATGCTGATCACCGACACCGGCGTGCCTGATCGCTTTATCGATACCGATGAATGGGGCGGTGAAGTGATGCTGCGTCTGGACGACGGCTGGTGCGCGGCGCTGGATCGCGACAGCATGATGTGCACGATCTATGAACGACGCCCGCTGATTTGCCGCGAGTTTGAAATGGGCGCGCCGGAGTGCATCGAAGAGCGCCGGGGTATTGCGACAGCCTACCGCTGATTTGTTTGACGGCGCAGAAACAACTGTGGGAGCGAGCCTGCTCGCGAAGGCGGTGTGTCAGCCACCATTTGAATTGACTGACACTCAGCTTTCGCAAGCAGGCTCGCTCCCACGTTGGTTCCGCGTAGGCGGATTACAGCGGCATTGTGTAATGCAGCGCGTAGCTTTCTACACCATCGTTGTCGCTGGACAGGCCGGCGTTGGAGTAGTGCGTGGCGCGGATTCCGACTTCGTGGCCGCCGTTGAAACGCAGGCCGACACCGACGCGGTCTTCAAACTGGAAGGAGCCGCCCAGGTTGTTGCTTTCGTATTCGGTGTTGGAGAAGAACGCCACGCCGATACCCGCTTCCACGTATGGCTTGACCGACTGACCGGCAAACTCGTAAACGAATACAGGCGAGAACGACAGGCTGTTGTTGCTGGAAGTCTTGTCACCTTCCCAGTACGTGTAGGCACCGCTCCAGTAGCCGGTCAGGCGACCCACGTCGCTCTGCAGCCAGCTCTTGTCCCAGTCGAAATTCATGCCTAAGCGATACGTCATTGTCGAATCGCTGGTACCGCCGACGGCGAATTCAACGCCAGCGGCTTGTGCAGTAATGCTTTGCCCCATCAGTGCGGCCGCAATCGCGGCCAAGCAGAATAGTCGCTTCACTTTGAAACTTCCTTTTCCGGAACGATCGTTTGGTTTTTAGTTGCTGCTGTCGCTATAGAAATCCGCGCTTGGTCAGAAGTTCAGCGTTTTTTTAGTTATTTCACATTTTTTTTACAAGTCGAAGTTTTGCACATTCGACGCAGTTTGGCCCAGCAACGGTAGGATTTTTCTGAGAGATTGCGGATCGCCGCTGGTCCAGAACTTCACCGGCTGGCTCGGACGTTGCGCCAGCAGATCACGCTCGGCGAGCAAGCGTTGCAACTGCCGGGCCACGGCAGCTCCGGTATCGATCAGGCTGACATCGTCGGCGATCATCGACCTGAGTAGCGGCTTGAGGAAGGGATAATGGGTGCAGCCAAGAATGATCGTGTCGCAGTTTTGCGCCAGCAATGGAGCGACGTAACCTTGCAATAAAGTGCGTAATTCGGCGCTGTGCAGATCACCCGTTTCGATCAGTTCGACCAGTCCCGGACAGGGCTGGGTGATGACTTTTATGTCGGCCGCGAAACGATCAAGCAACGCGGCAAACTTCGCGCTCTGCAACGTGCCGGTCGTGGCCAGGACGCCAACCACGCCGCTTCGTGTGGCCGCTGCGGCCGGTTTGACCGCCGGTTCCATGCCGACAATCGGCCAGTCGGGGAAATCGCGACGCAGATCGGCAACCCCCGCCACGGTCGCGGTATTGCACGCCAGCACCAAAGCCTTGGCCCCCTGCTCGCGAAAAAACCCGGCCATCACGCTGCAACGCTCGCGGATGAATTCCGGGGTTTTCTCGCCGTAAGGAATGTTCCCGCAATCGGCGACATAAAGCAGCGATTCGTTGGGCAGCAAGCGCTGGATTTCGCCGAGGACCGACAAGCCGCCGACCCCGGAATCGAACACGCCGATCGGCGCTTCACGCATGGCGCGCGCCACAGACGCTGCAGCCCGGGTCGCGCTTGACCCGCAGCTCACGGAATCGCGAGCCCAAGGCGTCGATCAACAACAGTCGCCCCACCAATGGTTCACCAAAGCCGACCAGCACCTTCAACGCTTCCAGCGCCTGCAAACTGCCAACCAGACCGACCAGTGGCCCGACCACGCCGGCCTCGCTGCAGGTCAGTTCGGCTTCGCTGCCGTGTCCGTACAGGCAGTGGTAGCAAGGGCTTTCGGCACGCCGTGGATCGAACACCGACAATTGCCCTTCCAGACGAATCGCCGCGCCACTGACCAGTGGCTTGCACGCGGCAACACAGGCGGCGTTAACCGACTCGCGGGTAGAGAAGTTGTCCGAGCAATCGAGCACCAGATCCACCGCCGCCACCGCTGCACCGAGAGAATCCTCGTCCAGCGCCTGGCGATGGGCGACCAGTTGAATTTCCGGATTGATCGCGCCAAGGCGCTTGAGCGCCGAGTCGACCTTGGATATGCCGACACTGTCGGTGTCGTGAATGATCTGCCGTTGCAGGTTGGTCAGATCGACCGTGTCGAAATCCGCCAGATGCAATTCGCCGACGCCCGCTGCCGCCAGATACAACGCCACCGGCGCGCCGAGACCGCCGAGGCCGACGATCAGCACGCGGCTGCCTTTGAGCTTCAGCTGCCCGTCGATGTCGATGTGTTGCAGCAGAATCTGCCGGCTGTAGCGCAGCAATTCCTGATCATTCAGCACGGCAGGCGCCCCAGACTGATGCGTTGATGGCCGCCCAGATCGGTGCGGCTGTGGACTTCTTCAAAGCCACGAGTAAGCAGCAGATCACGCACCGCTTCGGCCTGATCATAGCCGTGTTCGAGCATCAGCCAGCCGCCGGTTTCAAGATGATCCGGCGCCTGCGCAACAATCAGGCGCAGATCATCAAGGCCATCTTCACCGGCGACCAGCGCACTGGCCGGTTCGAAGCGTACATCGCCTTCGACCAGATGCGGATCGGCGGCGGCAATGTACGGCGGGTTGCTGATGATCAATTGGAAACGCTGGCCCTTGAGGGCGCTGAACCAATGGCTGTTCAGCACCGTAGCGTTGTTCAGGTGCAGACGCTGGCGATTGCGTTCGGCCAGGGCCACGGCTTCAAGCACACGATCCACGGCAGTGACTTTCCACGCCGGCCGTTCGCTGGCCAAGGCCAAAGCAATCGCGCCACTGCCGGTGCCCAAGTCGAGGACCTTGGCCGGGGTTGCCGGCAGCAGCTCAAGGGCTGCCTCTACCAAAAGTTCTGTATCGGGACGCGGGATCAGCGTGTGCGGCGCGACTTCCAGATCCAGCTTCCAAAAGCCCTGCTGGCCGAGAATGTAGGCCACCGGCTCACCGCTACGCCGCCGTTGCAAATACTCGGCAAAGGTCAGCGCAGCCTCGCTTGGCACGATGCGCTCGGGCCAGGTGTGCAGGAAGCTGCGCGACTTGCCCAGTGCGGCGGCGAGCAGCAGTTCTGCGTCCAGACGCGCTGTGGGCGAGTCCGGCAGCTCGGCGGCGCGCAACAGGCTGGCGATGATGGTCATTTATTCACCTATCGCTGCGAGTTGGTCAGCCTGATATTCAGCCAGCAATGGCTCGATCACGGCTTCAACGCCACCGGCGAGAATTTCATCCAGTGAATACAGGGTCAGGTTGACGCGATGGTCGGTGACCCGGCCCTGGGCATAGTTGTAGGTGCGGATGCGCTCGGATCGATCGCCGGAGCCGACGAGCAACTTGCGCTCACTGGCAATCGCGTTGGCCGCCGCAGCGTTTTGCTGATCGTTGAGCTTGGCCGACAGCCACGCCATCGCCCGGGCACGGTTCTTGTGCTGGGAGCGTTCTTCCTGACACTCGACGACGGTGCCAGTCGGAATGTGGGTAATGCGGATCGCGGAATCGGTGGTGTTGACGTGCTGACCACCGGCCCCGGAGGAACGGTAAGTGTCGACGCGCAGATCCGCCGGGTTGATCTCGATGGCTTCGCGCTCGTCCGGCTCGGGCAACACCGCCACGGTGCACGCCGAGGTGTGGATCCGGCCCTGGGATTCGGTAGCCGGTACGCGCTGAACGCGGTGCGCGCCGGACTCGAATTTCAGCTTGCCGTAAACGTTGTCGCCTTCAATGCGCGCGATGACTTCTTTATAGCCACCGTGTTCGCCTTCGTTTTCCGAGAGGATCTCGACGCGCCAGCCACGCCGCTCGGCATAACGCGAGTACATGCGGAACAGGTCGCCGGAGAAGATCGCCGCCTCGTCGCCACCGGTGCCGGCGCGGATTTCGAGGAAGACGTTGCGGCCGTCATTCGGATCTTTAGGCAGCAGCATGCGCTGCAGATCGGACTCCAGCGTGACCAGCAACTCCTTGGCTTCGCGAACTTCTTCCACGGCCATTTCGCGCATGTCCGGGTCGTTGTCCTTGAGCAGCGCCTGCGCGCCTTCAAGATCGCTTTGTACGCCAAGCAGCTTTTTATAGGCGGCCACTACCGGCTCGAGTTCGGCGTACTCCTTGGAATAGGCGCGGAATTTGGCCTGATCGGCAATGACTTCACCGTCGCCGAGCAGCGCGGTCAGTTCCTCGAAACGGTCCTGGAGAATGTCCAGCTTGTTGAGCAGTGACGCTTTCATTGCGGTTTTTTATCCGAAAAACTATCCGGTGAGCCCTCAAGGGCAAAGAGTTCCTGGGCCATGGCCAGCGCATCGAGGCGGCCTTCGGCAGACAGCTTTTTCAACTGCACGCTGGGCGCATGCAAGAGTTTGTTGGTCAGGCCACGGGCCAGTTGCCCGAGCACGTCTTCGGCGTTGCCGCCGTTGGCCAGCAGACGCAGGGCCTTCTGCAATTCTTCGTCTCGCAAGCGTTCGCTCTGTTGACGATAGGCCTTGAGCACATCGACTGCCGCCAGTTCGCGCAGGCGCACCATGAAATCGTCGGCGCCGACCGAGACCATCTCCTCCGCCGCTTGCGCAGCGCCCTGACGGCTCTTGAGGTTCTCGGCGACCACTTCGTGGAGATCGTCGACGCTGTACAGGTAAACGTCGTCCAACTCGCCGACTTCTGGCTCGATATCTCGTGGTACCGCGATGTCGACCATGAAGATCGGCTTGTGCTTGCGCAGCTTCAGCGCACTTTCCACCGCACCCTTGCCGAGGATCGGCAACTGGCTGGCGGTCGAACTGATGACGATGTCGCTGCGCACCAGTTCCGCCGGAATGTCCGAGAGCAGCACCGCGTGAGCGCCGAACTGCTCGGCCAACTGACTGGCGCGCTCGAGCGTGCGGTTGGCGACGACGATGCGCTTGACCCCCAGCTCATGCAAATGGCGCGCGACCAGCGTAATCGTCTCGCCGGCACCGATCAGCAGCGCCTGGCTGCGTTGCAGATCGCTGAAAATCTGTTTCGCCAGGCTCACTGCGGCAAACGCCACCGACACCGGGTTCTCGCCAATCGCAGTATCGGTACGCACCTGCTTGGCGGCATTGAACGTCGCCTGAAACAACCGCCCCAGCAGCGGACCGATGGTGCCGGCCTCGCGGGCCACGGCGTAGGCCGATTTCATCTGGCCGAGAATCTGCGGTTCGCCCAGCACCAGCGAGTCGAGCCCGGAAGCGACGCGCATCATGTGACGAACAGCCGCATCGTCTTCATGCACATAGGCACTGGCGCGCAGTTCGTCGAGGCTCAGATGGTGATAATCGGCCAGCCAGCGCAGCACGACATCGGCCGACAGCTGATCCTGTTCTATATAAAGCTCACTGCGATTGCAGGTGGAGAGGATCGCGGCTTCGCGGCTGTCGGTCAGTCGGCAGAGCTGCTGCAAGGCCTCCACCAGTTGCTCAGGGGTAAAGGCCACGCGCTCGCGGACGTCTACTGAAGCAGTCTTGTGGTTAATACCGAGTGCAAGGAAGGCCATTCAAGGTCGCTGGTGGTGACGTGAAGCCGGCAATTGTCCTACTTCGAAAGATTCAGAACAACTACCGCTGACTATTGTCCCAATCGTCAGCCCCTATAATGGCCACAATTGAGTCTCGGTTATGTTTGGCCGAAGGCTTGTGTCATGATGATCCGACCGCAGGTTAGTCGTCCTCTTCCTATATGAATAGATCTTCCGCGTTGCTCCTCGCTTTTGTCTTCCTCAGCGGCTGCCAGGCCATGGCGCCCGTTGCGCCGGACAGCACCCCGCCGGTCGAAGACACCACGCCCGCACCTGAAAAGCCCAAGGTTTACGGCTCGTTCAGCGAGGAAACCGTGTTCAGTCTGCTGAGCGCCGAACTCGCTGGCCAGCGCAATCGTTTCGACATTGCCCTGGACAATTACGTGACCCAGGCCATCAACACCCAGGATCCGGGCGTTTCCGAGCGTGCGTTCCGCATCGCCGAATATCTGGGCGCCGATCAACCGGCCCTCGACACCGCGCTGATCTGGGCGCGCAACGCTCCGGATGATCTCGAAGCGCAACGCGCCGCCGCCGTGCAACTGGCCCGCGCCGGGCGTTACGACGACTCCATGGTCTACATGGAGAAAGTCCTGCAGGGCAAGGGCGACACCCATTTCGATTTCCTCGCGCTGTCGGCCGCCGACACCGATCAGGAAACCCGCAACGGCCTGATGAAAAGCTTCGACCGTTTGCTCCAGCGCCACCCGAACAACAATCAGCTGATTTTCGGCAAGGCTCTGCTGTTGCAGCAGGACGGCGACAATCAAGGCGCGCTGACTCTGCTCGAAGACAACCCACCGGAAGATGGCGAGATCGCACCAATCCTGCTGCGTGCGCGCCTGCTTCAATTGCTCAACCGTGGCGACGAAGCGCTGCCGCTGTTGCAGAAAAGCATCAGGAAATACCCGGAAGACAAACGCCTGCGCCTGACTTACGCGCGCATGCTGGTCGAACAGGACCGCATGGACGACGCCAAGGCCGAATTCTCCACGCTCGTTCAGCAATACCCGGAAGACGATGAACTGCGTTATTCGCTGGCGCTGGTGTGCCTGGAAGCCAAGGCGTGGGATGAAGCCAAGGGCTATCTGGAAGACCTGATCGCTCGCGAAAGCCACGTCGATTCAGCGCATCTGAATCTCGGCCGGATTGCCGAAGAGCGCAATGACCCACAAGGCGCGCTCATCGAATACGCCCAGGTCGGTCCGGGCAATGACTATCTGCCGGCACAGCTGCGTCAGGCCGATATCCTGATGAGCAACGGCAAAGCCGCCGAAGCGCAGAGCAAACTGGCGGCCGAGCGTGACGAGCAGCCCGATTACGCGATCCAGCTGTATCTGATCGAGTCGGAAAGCCTGTCGGCCAATAAACAGGACGACAAGGCCTGGAAGGTTCTGCAACAAGCGCTGCAGAAATACCCGGACGATCTCAATCTGCTTTACACCCGCGCCATGCTCGCGGAGAAACGCAATGATCTGGCGCAGATGGAGAAAGACCTGCGCCTGATCATCAAGCGCGACCCGGACAACGCCATGGCGCTCAATGCTCTGGGCTACACCTTGTCCGATCGCACCACCCGCTACGCTGAAGCGAAAACGCTGATCGAGCAGGCGCACCAGATCAACCCGGAAGACCCGGCAGTTCTCGACAGCCTCGGCTGGGTGAACTATCGCCTGGGCAATCTGGACGACGCGGAGAAATACCTGCGCCAGGCGCTCGAGCGTTTCCCTGACCACGAAGTCGCCGCGCACCTGGGCGAAGTCCTCTGGGCCAAGGGCAATCAGCGCGAAGCCAAACAAGTGTGGGGCAAGTTCCTCAAGGATCAGCCCGACAGCACCATTCTGCGCAGCACCATCAAGCGCCTGACCGGATCCGAGAATCTTTAAACCATGCTTTTGCGCCACGTTATTGTTTTCAGCTTCATCGCCCTGCTCGCCGGCTGTTCGGGTTTCGGCACTCGCGAATCGGTCGAGGGCCACGGCAGCCCGGCCCAGTGGGCGGCGAATAAACAGCAACTGACCGGCCTCGATGGCTGGCAGATCGACGGCAAGATCGGCATCCGCGCGCCGAAAGATTCCGGCAGCGGCACGCTGTTCTGGCTGCAGCGTCAGGACTACTACGACATTCGCCTGTCCGGCCCGCTGGGTCGTGGTGCGGCACGCCTGACCGGGCGTCCGGGCAAAGTATCACTGGAAGTCGCCAACCAGGGCCGCTACGAATCGCAATCTCCTGAAGCCCTGCTCGAAGAACAGCTGGGCTGGAAACTGCCGGTGTCGAATCTGGCCTGGTGGGTTCGCGGCCTGCCAGCCCCGGAAAGCAAGAGTCGCTTGAATCTGGACGCCGACAGCCGTCTGGCCAGCCTTGAGCAGGACGGCTGGAAAGTCGAATACACCGCCTACACCGAACAGAATGGTTATTGGCTGCCCGAGCGCATCAAGCTGCACGGCACCGACCTTGACGTGACGCTGGTGATCAAAACCTGGCAACCGCGCAAGTTGGGGCAATAAAGCATGACCGCTGCACGCCTGACCCTGCCCTCGCCGGCCAAACTCAACTTGATGCTGCACATTCTCGGTCGCCGTGAAGACGGTTATCACGAATTGCAGACGCTGTTTCAGTTCCTCGATTATGGCGATGAAATCACTTTCGCCTTGCGCGATGACGGCGTGATTCAACTGCACACCGAGTTCGCCGGCGTGCCTCACGACAGCAACCTGATCGTGCGCGCAGCGAAAATGTTGCAGCAACAATCCGCCTGCGCGCTCGGCATCGACATCTGGATCGACAAAGTCCTGCCCATGGGCGGCGGCATTGGCGGCGGCAGCTCGAATGCGGCGACGACCCTGCTCGGGCTCAACCATTTGTGGCAACTGGGCTGGGATGAAGATCGCCTGGCGGAACTGGGCCTGTCACTCGGTGCCGACGTACCGGTGTTCGTCCGTGGCCATGCGGCATTTGCCGAGGGCGTCGGCGAGAAACTGACCCCGGTCGACCCCGAAGAACCGTGGTATCTGGTGCTCGTGCCGCAAGTCGCTGTTAGTACGGCAGAAATTTTTTCCGATCCTTTGTTGACACGTAACACACCGCCCATTAAAGTGCGCCCCGTTCCCGAGGGAAACAGTCGAAATGACTGCTTGCCGGTGGTAGCAAGGCGTTATCCAGAGGTACGTAACGCATTGGATTTGTTAGGTAAATTTACCGAAGCAAAGCTCACCGGAACTGGAAGTTGTGTGTTTGGGGGCTTCCCAAGCAAAGCTGAAGCTGATAAAGTCTCGGCCCTTCTGACAGAGACCCTTACAGGGTTTGTAGCGAAAGGAAGCAACGTTTCGATGTTGCATCGCAAGCTGCAAAGTCTGCTCTAAAGGAATCAAGTGCCCGGCACTTGAAAGCAACAGATACAGGGGCGTCGCCAAGCGGTAAGGCAGCAGGTTTTGATCCTGCCATGCGTTGGTTCGAATCCAGCCGCCCCTGCCATTTTCTCTACTCATCCAGGTTACCCTCAGCCTCTAGGTACTGCGCGTGTCCAAGATGATGGTCTTTACGGGGAATGCCAACCCCGATCTGGCTCGGCGTGTCGTACGTCAGCTGCATATCCCTCTCGGTGACATCTCTGTCGGCAAGTTTTCCGACGGCGAAATCACAGCCGAGATCAATGAAAACGTTCGCGGTAAAGACGTCTTCATTATTCAGCCGACCTGCGCTCCGACCAACGATAACCTGATGGAACTGGTAGTGATGGCTGATGCCTTCCGCCGCTCCTCAGCTACTCGTATCACTGCTGTTATTCCTTATTTTGGTTATGCCCGTCAGGATCGCCGTCCGCGTTCCGCACGTGTGGCTATCAGCGCGAAAGTCGTTGCTGACATGCTTACCGTAGTCGGCATCGACCGTGTTCTCACGGTTGATCTGCATGCTGACCAGATTCAGGGCTTCTTCGATATTCCGGTAGATAACATCTACGGCTCCCCGGTTCTGGTGGATGACATCGAAGATCAGCGCTTCGAAAACCTGATGATCGTGTCCCCGGATATTGGTGGCGTCGTGCGTGCACGGGCTGTTGCCAAGTCGCTGGGCGTCGATCTCGGGATCATCGACAAACGCCGTGAGAAAGCCAATCACTCTGAAGTGATGCATATCATCGGTGATGTCGAAGGGCGTACCTGTATTCTGGTCGATGACATGGTCGATACCGCCGGCACCCTGTGCCACGCGGCCAAGGCCCTGAAAGAGCATGGCGCAGCCAAGGTCTTTGCCTACTGCACACACCCTGTGCTGTCGGGCCGGGCCATCGAGAATATCGAAAATTCCGTGCTGGACGAGCTGGTGGTCACTAACACCATCCCGCTGTCCGCTGCAGCACAAGCCTGTGCACGTATCCGTCAACTGGATATCGCACCGGTTGTTGCCGAAGCGGTTCGCCGCATCAGCAATGAAGAATCGATCAGCGCGATGTTCCGTTAAGGGCCCTGCCCTTCGCGAAATGTCTCGTTGACGAAAAGCGCCCCGCCCCGGCATTCCTGTCGGGGCGGGGCTTTTTTGCCCATACCGTGTTCGGCGCTGGTCGCAAACGCCACTCGGTCATGGCTATTTTGGAGATACAAAATGAACGATTTTACTCTGAATGCTGAAGTGCGTTCCGACCTGGGGAAAGGTGCGAGCCGCCGCCTGCGTCGTCTCGCCGCTCTGGTTCCAGCTGTTGTTTACGGTGGCGACAAAGCCCCTGAATCCATCAGCATGCTGGCCAAAGAAGTTGCCAAACTGCTCGAAAACGAAGCGGCTTACAGCCACATCATCGAGCTGAACGTTGGTGGCACCAAGCAGAACGTCATCATCAAGGCTCTGCAGCGTCACCCGGCCAAAGGCCACGTGATGCACGCTGACTTCGTACGCGTTGTTGCCGGCCAGAAACTGACCGCCATCGTGCCTGTACACTTTGTTGGCGAAGAAGCTCCAGTGAAGAAAGGCGGCGAAGTTTCGCACGTTGTTGCTGAAATCGAAGTGACCTGCCTGCCAAAAGATCTGCCTGAGTTCATCGAAGTCGATCTTTCGAAAGCAGAAATCGGCACCATCATTCACCTGTCGGACCTCAAAGCTCCTAAAGGTGTTGAGTTCGTTGCTCTGGCACACGGCGATGACAAGGCTGTTGCCAACGTCCACGCTCCACGTGTTGCTGCAGAACCTGCCGAAGAAGGCGAAGCAGAGTAATTCACTCTGTCATGCCGGAGTGAGCAAGTAACATCGCGGACTGGAACGTAGCGAGAAAGCGGGCGAGAACGCGGAGTTTACATCCATGGTAAATGAGCATTTTTCGTCCACTTTCGCCGCTTTCCCCGATCGCGGCGATGTTATCCACCACTCCAAGGAAGGGCCCCTATCGTGACTGCCATCAAACTGATCGTTGGCCTGGGAAATCCAGGCGCTGAATACGAACAGACCCGGCATAACGCAGGGGCCCTTTTTGTTGAGCGCATCGCCCACGCACAGAATGTGAATCTCGTGGCCGATCGCAAATATTTCGGCCTGACCGGGCGCTACTCGCATCAGGGTCAGGATGTTCGTCTGCTGATTCCCACCACCTACATGAACCGCAGCGGCCAGGCCGTGGCGGCACTCGCCGGTTTCTTCCGCATCAAGCCTGAAGAAATCCTCGTGGCGCATGACGAACTCGACTTGCCTCCGGGCGTTGCCAAGCTCAAGCAGGGCGGCGGCCATGGCGGTCACAACGGGTTGCGCGACATCATTGCGCAACTGGGCAATCAGAATACGTTCTACCGCCTGCGGCTTGGCATCGGCCACCCGGGCGTTGCCAGTATGGTTTCAAATTTCGTCCTGGGTCGTGCGCCACGCGCCGAACAGGAAAAACTCGATGCCAGCATCGACTTTGCCCTCGGCGTGCTGCCGGATATCCTCGCCGGGGAATGGAACCGCGCGATGAAAAACCTGCACAGCCAGAAGGCCTGACTTTTACCCGAGGGGAAACACCATGGGATTCAATTGCGGCATCGTCGGCCTGCCTAACGTCGGCAAGTCCACCCTGTTCAACGCCCTGACCAAATCCGGTATCGCGGCCGAGAACTTCCCCTTCTGCACCATCGAGCCGAACAGCGGCATCGTGCCGATGCCTGATCCACGCCTGGAAGCGCTGGCGGCCATCGTCAATCCCAAGCGCATCCTGCCGACCACCATGGAATTCGTCGACATCGCCGGCCTCGTCGCCGGTGCCTCGAAAGGTGAAGGCCTGGGCAACAAGTTCCTGGCCAACATCCGCGAAACCGACGCTATCGCTCACGTGGTGCGCTGCTTCGAAGACGACAACGTGATCCACGTGTCCAACAGCGTCGACCCGAAACGCGACATCGAAATCATCGACCTTGAACTGATCTTCGCCGACCTCGACAGCTGCGAGAAACAACTGCAGAAAGTCGCGCGCAACGCCAAGGGCGGTGACAAGGACGCCGTGGTTCAGAAGGCTCTGCTCGAGCAACTGATCGCGCACTTCACCGAAGCCAAACCGGCACGCAGCCTGATGAAGAACATGAGCGCGGACGAGAAAGCCGTGATCAAGGGCTTCCACCTGCTGACCACCAAGCCGGTCATGTACATCGCCAACGTTGCCGAAGACGGTTTCGAGAACAACCCGCACCTGGACGTGGTCAAGGCCATTGCCGAAGAAGAAGGCGCCATGGTGGTTCCGGTGTGCAACAAGATCGAAGCGGAAATCGCCGAGCTCGACGACGGCGAAGAGAAGGACATGTTCCTCGAAGCGCTGGGCCTGGAAGAGCCTGGCCTGAACCGCGTGATCCGCGCCGGTTACGAAATGCTGCACCTGCAGACCTACTTCACCGCCGGTGTCGAAGAAGTCCGCGCCTGGACCGTCAAGGTCGGTGCCACCGCACCACAGGCCGCCGGCGTGATCCACACCGACTTCGAAAAAGGCTTCATCCGTGCCGAAGTCATCGCCTACAACGACTTCATCCAGTACAAGGGCGAAGCCGGCGCCAAAGAAGCCGGCAAATGGCGTCTGGAAGGCAAGGATTACATCGTCAAGGACGGCGACGTGATGCATTTCCGTTTCAACGTCTAAGCAACAGCCGCACAAGAAAAAGCCGCGTTTGATACGCGGCTTTTTTGTGCCCGAAAGATTGTTAAAAGATCGCAGCCTTCGGCAGCTCCTACAGATGTACATCTATCCCATGCAGGAGCTGCCGAAGGCTGCGATCTTTTGATCTCAAGCTTTTTTAGTACGCGGGAGAAAGATCGCCAACACACCAAACAACGGCAGGAATGAGCAAAGGAAATACACGTACTCAATCCCGTGCACATCCGCCAGATGCCCGAGCAGCGCCGCGCCAATCCCGCCGAAACCGAACATCAGGCCGAAGAAAATCCCGGCAATCATCCCGACATTACCCGGCACCAGTTCCTGCGCGTACACCACGATCGCCGAGAATGCCGACGCCAGAATGAAGCCGATCACCACGCTGAGAATGCTGGTCCAGAACAGATCGACATGCGGCAGGATCAGGGTGAATGGCGCCACCCCCAGGATGGAAAACCAGATCACTGCCTTGCGCCCGATCTTGTCGCCGATAGGCCCGCCGAAGAACGTCCCCGCCGCCACTGCGCCCAAAAACAGGAACAAGTGCAATTGTGAACTCGCCACCGACAGGTCGAACTTCTCGATCAGGTAGAAGGTGAAGTAGCTGGTGAAACTGGCCATGTAGAAATATTTGGAGAACACCAGCAGCCCCAGGACCACCAAGGCACTGGTCACCCTGCCCTTCGATAAGCCGTGCGTCGCGGCTTGGCCGGCCTTGAGCTTGAACAAGTTGAGGTGATTGGCGTACCAGCGGCTGATGCGGTACAGCACGAACAGCGCAAACACCGCGAACAGACCGAACCACGCCACATTGCCCTGGCCGAAGGGAATGATGATCGCCGCCGCCAGCAATGGGCCGAACGCGGAGCCGGCATTGCCGCCGACCTGAAAGGTCGATTGCGCCAGACCAAACCGGCCGCCCGAGGCCAGCCGCGCAACACGCGAGGCTTCCGGGTGAAAGGTCGACGAGCCGATACCAATCAGCGCCGCCGCCAGCAGAATCAATGGGAAGCTGCCGACCACCGACATCATCAGAATGCCGATCAAGGTACACACCGTGCCCGCCGGCAAAAGCCACGGTTTGGGGTGGCGATCAGTGTGGTAACCGACCCACGGCTGCAACAGCGATGCGGTCAACTGGAAGGTCAAGGTGATCAGGCCGACCTGGGTGAAGGTCAGGCCATAGTTGGCCTTGAGCATCGGGTAGATCGACGGCAGCACCGACTGGATCAGGTCATTGATCAGATGCGCCAGCGCCACCGCGCCGATGATGCGCATCACCAAGGGGCTGCTTTGCGGAGCAGCGGTCGCCGAGGCAGCGGCGGTCTGAACGTTGCTGATAGCCATGGAAATTCCGGACAGCAGATGGGTGCCCGAAGGCAGGTGCGTCAATGTGCCATTTTTCGGTGCGCTCGCGCTATCCCCTTAGCCAGCTAACTAACCAACATTCCTATCTCGCGTAGGAGCTGCCGAAGGCTGCGATCTTTTGATCTTGCTTCTAAGCATCAAAGTCAAAAGATCGCAGCCTTCGGCAGCTCCTACAGGGGATCGCTGGTGGCGAAGGTGATAGCTCAACGCCATGGTCTGAATCTTGCCTTGCTTCTGCCCTTGAACACGATCGCCTTACAAAGGCGCTCGACAATGGGAAGTTTCGCTACAGAGCCGGCCTACAGAGCGGGCGAGGGTGAACTTTCGAGGCCTTTTAGAGGGCACGGGTCGTGAGCCAACAGCTCGCGATGCACGCCAATGGTGCGTGGTGTCCAGAGGAGTCATGAGGCATGCAGGCTTTCCTTTCGCCGGGGATCAAATTGCTGGGGCGGTTTGGCTTCGCAGGTAAATTCCAATTGTTGTTTCTGCTGTTCATTCTGCCGCTGGCCGGCAGCCTGTTGATGATAGGCCATGACTATCGCGAGAAGCTCAATCTGATCTCGGGCGAACGTGCCGGCGTGCGTCAGCTGCTCGCGCTGGATGCGCTGGACAACCTGCTCGCCGCTCAACGCGACCGCGCCGCCCGCTGGCGCGCCACCGAGACCAATCGTCAGCCGACACCGGCCACTCTCGCCGCCATGGCCGCCTTCGACGGCGTGCAACCGGCGGTGCTGCAAGCCACCACGGAGCTGGGCAATGCCCTGAACCAGCAAGGCGCCGACGGCGCAATCCTCGAGCGCTTTCAGGCGCTGCAAACCGCACTCAATGGCCTTGATTCGAAAAGCTTGAGCAGTGTCGGCTGGTGGCCGGACGGTTATGACCGCTTCACCAATGCCTTGGGCGCGCTGCAAGCCTTGCGCGAGCAGATCGTCATGGACAATCGCCTGACCCTTGCACCGTGGCTGGAAACCTACCTGCTGACGCAGATTTCCACGCAGCACGCGCCGGACCTGATCGAGCGGGTCGGCCGTCTCGCCGCAGTCGGCCAGGCTTCGGTCGTCTCCGGTCAGTTCACCCTGCAGAGCCGCCTGCAGTTGCGCGACCTGCGCAGCCGCATTGGTGACGCCCGCGAGCAACTGGTGAAAACCGCCGGCCTGCTGGAGGCGCGTCTGCCAGCCGAGCTGCAAGCTTGGGCCGGCCAGTATCACGACAGCCTGAAACACCTCGACAGCGGCCTGAAAGTCCTCGACGACGGTGTGTTTGGCGGCAGCATCAACCTCAAGCCAGAGGACTTCGAACGCAGCCTCGACGCGCTGCTCACCGACCTCGCTTCCCTGCGCCAGCAATCCCTGGTCGCGCTGGATCAGCGGCTCGATGCGTATTACAGCTCGGCGATCCGCCAGTTCATTGTTGTCGCCGCAATCTTCGGTTGCCTGCTGTTGGCCGCGTTATACCTGTTCGTTTGCCTGCAAGCCTCGATCCGCCGTAGCGCCAGCGGCATCACCTTGCTCGCCGAAGCCTTGCGCGACGGTAACCTGAGCCTGCAAGTGCCGGTGGTGGGGCGCGATGAGCTGGCAGCGATCAGCACCGCGCTCAACGTCGCTGTGGTGCAATTGCGCAGCAGCATGCTCGGCGTCGACCACGAGACCTCGCAGTTGAGCAACGCGGTGCGCAGCCTCAACCAACACTCCAGCGGCGCCCTGAGCGAAGTCGAAGCGCAGCAATTGCAGATCAGCCAGATCGCCGCTGCCGCCACGCAATTGGCCGCCACCTCGCAAGGCGTCGCGCAGAGTTGCGAACAGGCCTCCGGCAGCGCCCAGCAAACCCGGCGCATCGCCGCCGACAGCAGCCGCGACAGCCAACGCACCACGGCGAGCATTCAGCAGCTCAATCAGCGCCTTAACGATACCGCCGCCGCGCTTGGCCGGGTCAGCGAGCAAGGCCAGCAGATTCAACTGGTCGTGGATACCATTCGCGGCGTCGCCGAGCAGACCAACCTGCTCGCGCTCAACGCCGCCATCGAGGCCGCCCGCGCCGGCGAACAGGGTCGCGGCTTTGCCGTGGTCGCCGACGAGGTGCGCAGCCTCTCGCAGCGCACGCAATCGTCCACCGCGCAGATCGCCGGCACCGTCGACAGCCTGCGCGCCACGGTCAACGAAGCGGTAAGCCTGATGGAAGCCGCCTGTGGTCAGGCGCAATCGGATGCCGAAGCAGTCACCGGACTCGGCGAACGCCTGGGAGAAATCGCCAGCGCCGTACAGAGTGTCACCGACACCCTGGCGCAAATCGCCACAGCGGTTGAAGAACAGGCCAGCACTGCCGACGAAGTCAGCGGCAATATCCAGCAGGTCGATCAAGCGGCGGTGCGTTTGCTCGAAGGCGCACGCGCCGTAAACCTCGCGGCGGACACCTTGAGCCAGGGTAGCGAGGCACTGAGCGCCAATACCGCCAGATTCCAACTGCGCTGACGCCCTCCCCGGCCCCGATTTTCGGGGCTGGAGGATAAGCAGTTGAAAACAGGAAGAAATATTTTCGATTTACGCTTGACGCTTTGCCATTTCAGGGGAATAATGCGCGCCACTTGGCTACATAGCTCAGTTGGTTAGAGCATAGCATTCATAATGCTGGGGTCCGGGGTTCAAGTCCCTGTGTAGCCACCAAGTACTAAAAACGGCTTACCGAAAGGTAGGCCGTTTTTTTATGCCTCGAGAAAAGTCCTTTTCCTCCCGCTCCCTGCATGCAATTCAGATGCCTCCGTAAGAAAAAAGTAGATCTCTGGTACGAAACGGATCTTTCGTAGCATCAGCCACCTGTCGCTCTCTCCCCGAATCGCTCCTATACCGACAAGCTCCCCTGGCTCGATTCAGCGCCATACAGGGAGTTGGCATGCCTCAATACAAATACCTTCTCGACGATGACTGGTTATTAAATCCGTATAGCGGTGGCAGGGCCTGGTTTACTTTGCTTCCACCGAAAGCGCCGGAGCCGGTGTACATCGAGAAGGATGAGTGGCCTGCGCCCAAGCCACGCGAAGACAGGGTCTTTGCCAAGTCCTGCACGCCGGACAACTGGTGTCGCACGGACGCTGGCACTGCCGAGGAGCCAGCCAGCAACTTCGGCAAGATCATGGTCGCCGGCGCCATGCTCATGCCCTCCGCCAGTACCGCGGTCGCGACGGCGATAGGTGCTGACCTGGCTTTGGGGCGTTTGGCCGGCGGCGGGATTTTGCAACAGCGCCTGAACTGGGCCATCCGTGGCGCCGGCGGGCCGGCCAGCGTCTTTGTGCTGGGAATGCTGCCGAGCAAAATGGCCGACGGCACGCTTCACACCGACGAAGAACTACGCCGCATGAGCCGCGCCACCACGCGCGTGCGTTTCCAGTTTCGTCGTGATGCCGAAGGTGTTCTGCGGGTCTACGGCATCCACTCCGGCGCCTCTGGCGACGACGCCGTACGCACGGTGAACGTCAAGTGGAACGCCGACAAGACCGCCATGGAGGCCAAGCTCAACGGCATCACCATTCTCTGGACGCCGCAGCGCGGGCCGTTGGGGTCGATGCCTCCGCTGGTTTATCCCGACCACGGTGAGGCACTCGACCCGATCCTCGTCCACCCGATCCCGGACAACACCGATAGCCAGATTGAGGGTCTGCCGGGCGAGGATGTAACGGCCGAGGATTGTATTCTGGTGTTCCCGGCGGACACCGGGCTGAAGTCGTTGTATGTGGTTTATTCAAGGCCGGCGAGGCAGACGCCTGGGATCGTTACGGGGGTGGGTGAGGATGTGGGCGGTATTTGGCTTGACCATGCTCAAGCTCAGGGTGGCGCCCCTATTCCGACCAGCATCGCGGATAAACTCAGAGGGAGCGAATATTCTAGTTTTGATTCGTTTAGGCGGGCTTTTTGGGCCGTTGCCTCAAAAGACAGCGCAGTGGCACAACAGGTCAGCGAAGATAATCTACGACGTATGCGCAACGGAAATGCGCCCCGCGCCCGCTTAGGTGATGCAGCAGGGAAAAGGATCTCTCATGAGATTCATCATGTGGAACCGATATCCGAAGGTGGTGATATCTACAACGTAGATAACCTAAGGGTCTACACACCCAAAAACCATGTCGACGTACACCGTAAATAAGGGCATAGCATGAGCGACCCATTCATCAAAAGCAGCTTTTCCGACTATACCGAGCAGGATTTCATTGATCTCATAGATGAAATAAGAAAGGAGGATATAGCGCCGACAGATCTCCGTGCAGATGCATTGATTCTGCACTTCAACAAGATAGTAGGACATCCGAGCGGGATGGATCTGATCTACTACCCCGAGCCCGGAGCAGATACAACATCTGCCGGAATAGCTCGTACAGTCATGGCATGGCGCGAAGCGAATCGACTACCTGGGTTCAAGACATGAATCCTGCCGCCCTTTTCATTTGTAACTGTGGAACTACAACTTGGGAATGTCATGACTAACATATCCGACTACACCGAAGCAGAATTCTTGAAATTTGTGCAATCTGTTCTTGCAGCCAATACAAGCCCAGACGAGATTCTCGATCCGCTGTTGTTTGAATTTGTACATCTGTGTGAGCACCCAGCGGGCACTGACCTTATCTATTGGCCCGAGGATATGAAACAACAAACAGCCGAGAGCATTACCGAAATCGTGAAAAAGTGGCGCTCTACCCATGGTCTGCCGGGCTTCAAGCAATGAGTTTCTGACTCACTAACCCTGCATCACTCTCAAGAAGATCGCACCACCCGAGCTACCGCTTTCGCGAGCAGGCTCGCTCCCACAAGGGCATCGTTTTCGGCCGATCGATTGGCGCGGCCGCTGAGCGGGAGGGCTGTAATCCCCACGCAGTTTGCACCCCGCCGGCCCACTCGATAAAGTCCCCGAAGACTTCTACCCCACGGACGGAGAGCCCGCGTGTTTCCAGCCCAGCCCTTGAAGCGCTTTCACCTGCCAGCCCTGACACTGCTTGTCAGCGCTCTGACCCTCACCGCATGCAACGCCCGGCCCTCTTCTTCGTTGCCGCTGGCACCGGAAGCCGCTTCCGGTTACCGCACTGATCTGCAAACCCGTCATGCCAATAAACACATGGCCGCTGCTGCCAATCCACTCGCGGCCGAAGCCGGGCGGGAGATGTTGCGTCAGGGTGGTTCGGCGATTGATGCGGCGATTGCGATGCAGGCGGTGTTGACGCTGGTTGAGCCGCAGTCTTCCGGGATCGGTGGCGGGGCGATGATTGTGTTGTGGGATGGCAAGCAGGTGCGCACCTATGACGGCCGCGAAACGGCGCCGGCCGGGGCCACCGAGAAGCTGTTCCTGAAGGCTGACGGTAAACCGATGGCCTTTACGCAAGCGCAGATCGGCGGGCGCTCGGTCGGTACGCCCGGGGTATTGCGGGCGCTGGAGCTGGCGCATCGACAACACGGTCGCTTGCCTTGGGCGAAGCTGTTTGAGCCAGCGATCAAACTGGCCGAGCAAGGCTTTGCGATTTCCCCGCGCCTGCATTCGCTGCTGACTGCCGATCCACTGATACGCCAGTCGCCAGACATGGCCGCGTACTTCCTCAATGACGATGGCAGCGTCAAAGCTGTCGGCACACGCCTGCAAAACCCGAAATTGGCTGCCGTGTTCAAACGTATCGCCAGCGAAGGTGCCGATGCGCTGTACAAAGGTCCGATCGCCGAAGAGATCGTCGCCAGGGTTCAACAGCACGCCAACCCCGGCAGCCTGTCGCTGAACGATTTGCAGCGTTATCAGGCCAAGGAGCGCGCGCCGCTGTGTACCGACTACAAGCGTTGGCAGGTCTGCGGCATGCCGCCACCGTCGTCGGGCGGGATCGCCGTGGCGCAGATTCTCGGCACGTTGCAGGCGCTGGAGACTCGCGACCCACGCCTGTCGCTGACCCCGCTCAAACCAACGAAAACCGATAAGCCGGCCGGCATCGAACCGGTGCCGCAAGCAGTGCACCTGATCGCCGAGGCTGAACGTCTGGCCTATGCCGATCGTGCGCAATACGTGGCCGACACCGACTTCGTCCCGGTACCGGTCAAAGGTCTGCTCGATCCGGCCTACCTGGCCAGCCGCGCCAGCCTGATCGGCGAGCGCAGCATGGGCAGCGCCAAACCGGGCACACCGCCGGGCGTGCAGGTTGCCTACGCACCGGACCGCTCGCCGTTGCGCATCTCGACCTCGCAAGTGGTGGCGGTGGATGATCTCGGCGGCGCAGTATCGATGACCACCACCATCGAAGCCGCGTTCGGCTCGCACCTGATGGTTCAGGGTTTTCTGCTGAACAACCAGATGACCGACTTCTCGTTCATCCCCGAAGAGAACGGGCAGAAAGTCGCCAACCGCGTCGAACCCGGAAAACGCCCACGTTCGTCGATGGCGCCGACGCTGATCTTTGATCGCAACACTGGTGAATTTGTCGCCACGGTCGGCTCGCCCGGCGGCTCGCAAATCATCGAATACGTGGCGAAAACCACCATCGGCCTGCTCGACTGGAACCTCGATGCACAAAGTGCAATCAACCTGCCCAACTTCGGCAGCCGCAACGGTCCCACCGAACTGGAACAGGGACAGTTCAGCCCGGTGCTGATTCAGGCGTTGAAAGACAAAGGCCACACGGTCAGTGAAATCGACATGACCAGCGGCACCCAAGCGATCGTGCGGGTGAAGGATGCGCAGGGCAAAGCGACCTTGACGGGGGGGGCCGATCCTCGGCGTGAGGGAGAAGCGTTGGGGGACTGAAACACCGCATTGAAAAAGGCCTGCCGAGCAGCAGGCCTTCTCCCGGGAGTAAATCAGACCGCCAACGTCTTGCCATCCACCCCATCCCCAATCTTCAGGAAATGCCCGCCCGCAACGTGATGCAGCGTGCGCAATCCATCCTGCCCTTCGAAATGCCAGCGCCCATCGCTGAACACACGCTCGTCGGCCTGGGCGGCGATGACTTCGGCAAGGAACAGGTCGTATTGCTCGTGATTGCGCGGCTCCGGCAGCAGGCGGCATTCGAGCCAGGCGACACAGCCCTCGAGCAGCGGCGCTTCAACCTGTTCGCCAGCGAAGGTTTGCAGACCGTACGCCTGAAACTTGTCCTGACCTTGGTCGCGGGTGATTTCCAGGCCGGAGGTGTTGCCGACGGTTTGCACGATATCGGCCTGATTGACGCAAGGCACGTTCAGCACAAAGGTCCCGGAGGCTTCAAGCAACTGGCGGGTCCAGGTGGATTTGTCGAGGACGACGGCGACTTTCGGCGGTTCGAAATCCAGCGGCATGGCCCAGGCGGCGGCCATGATGTTGCGCTGGCCGTCGTGAGCGGCGCTGACCAGCACGGTCGGCCCGTGGTTGAGCAGGCGGTAGGCTTTGTTCAGAGGCACCGGACGGCGGTGGGAAACGCTCATGGGATTTGCTCCGGAGGAAAAGGAGCCGATTGTAGCGCTGTCACTGGCGAAACACAGAACCTGTGGGAGCGAGCAGATGCGGCGCTGCCCCTCGGTGATCGTTCCCACGCTCCGCGCGGGAATGCATCCTGTGACGCTCTGCGTCACGCCAGCGAAGGAACGCGGAGCGTCCCGGGCGGCATTCCCACGCAGAGCGTGGGAACGATCAGTGCGGTATCAGTGAGAGAGCTGATTGGCAAACTGCCCCACCGCATCCACCACTTTCTGCGCACCGTCCTGAATCTCGACGATCACCGTGCCCGCCTCCGCCGCCAGCGCCAGACCCTGTTCGGCCTGAAGCTTGCCGTCGGTCATCAGCGCCACGGCATTGCGGGCCATTTCCTGGTTCTGCCGTACCACGCCGACGATTTCGTCCGTCGCCTGGCTGGTGCGCGAGGCCAGTTGCCGGACCTCGTCCGCGACCACGGCAAAACCACGGCCCTGCTCGCCGGCCCGGGCGGCTTCGATGGCAGCGTTGAGCGCCAGCAGGTTGGTCTGTTCGGCAATGCCGCTGATGGTTTTGACGATCGTGCCGATCACCAGCGACTGCTCGTTCAGCGCCTCGATACCTTCGCCGGCGGCTTGCATGTGACGCGACAAATCACGCATCACGTTCACCGCTTCGGTGACGACCGTGGTGCCCCGTTGCGCGGTGCTGTCGGTTTGTTGCGAGGTGCTGTAAGCGATGCTGGCCGCGTCGGCAACCGCCTGCTCGCGGTTGACCTGATCAGTAATCACCGTGGCGAACTTCACCACTTTGTACAGTCTGTCGTTGGCATCGACCACCGGGTTGTAGGACGCTTCCAGCCACACCGTACGACCATGGCTGTCGATACGCTTGAAGCGGCCTGCGACGAATTCGCCACTGTTCAAGCGCCGCCAGAAGTTCTGGTACTCGGCGCTGTTGTACTCTTCCGGGGCGCAAAACGTGCGGTGATGTTTACCCTTGATCTGCGCCAGGCTGTAACCCATGCCGTTGAGGAAGCGATCATTGGCGCTGAGCACATTGCCGTTGAGGTCGAATTCAATCACGGCGGTGGAACGCACCAGCGCACCGATCAGGTTCTCATGCTCGCGGGAGGCTTCGATGGTGCGGGTCAGGTCGCTGGCGTAGAAGGAGATGTGTCTGATCCGGCCATCGGACGAGCGCACCGGTTGCACGATGGAACGCAGCCACGCCTCGTCGCCATTGCCACGCAACAGGCGCACGGCGCCGGCGAAGTGCTCGCCACGGCTCATCGAGTTTTTGAAGCGCTGATGGAATTCGTCGGTTTTGACGTGGGCCGGGACGATGTCTTCGATTGCCCGGCCGATCAGGTCCTGGCTCTTGTAGAACATTTCATCGAGAAAATTCTGGTTGACCGAACGAATCCGCCCGTCGGGCTCAAGGGTCAGCGCGAGCATTTCGCTTTCCAGGCTTTCCTTCACTTGTACAAGACTGGAGAGTTCTTCGCGCAGAGCGGCCAGCTCTTGTTTCAAGCGTTTATTAAACATGGGAAAGCACCGATGGCAGGGTAGTTAGCGGATACAACCTAGCCATCGGCCTTGCACAGCTTTTCTGAAGCCAGCGCCAGACCCGTCAGTCGAAAATAATCCGGCGCTTGCGGATCAGGCAGCGCCGGCCGCCTGACACGGTCCGGTACGTGGCATGCGCGCACCGAAATACGCCGCCGTCACAATCCCCACAGCGCCCATCACGGCACAAAAGATCACGCAGATCCATGGACTCCACGGCATCAGACCAATCAGCAACAGCGGTGTGATACTTGCCCAGGCGGCGTAGGCAATGTTGTAGGTGAAGGAAATGCCCGACACGCGAATCCGCGCCGGGAACAACCCGACCATCACCGAAGGCACCGCACCTACTACCCCACAAGCCAGGCCGGCGACCGCATAGGCCATGCCGATCCAATGCCCGCCCATGATCAGACAGCCATACAACACGCCAATGCCCAGCGGCAGTAACAAGCTGTAGAGCATGACCGTGCGCCAGGCGCCGATGCGGTCGACCAGCAGTCCGGCGATCACGCAGCCGATATTCAGAAAAACGATGCCCAAGGCACTGAGGCCGAAGGTGTGGCTGGCGGTCATGCCGAAGGTTTTCTGCATCATCGTCGGGGTGATGACCACGAACACCACCACCGCCGAGGTCAGCACACACGTGAGCAACATGGCCGGCAGCATGGCCAGACGATGTTCACGCAGCACCGTGCGCAACGGCAGTTCGACCCGCGCCTCGCGCTGCGCTTCCATGGCCATGAACACCGGGGTTTCGCTGAGCCAGCGGCGCAGGTAAACGCCCACCACGCCGAACACGCCGCCGAGCAGAAACGGATAGCGCCAGGCGTAATCGAGAATTTCGGCAGGCGTGAAAACCTGTGCCAGGAAGGTCGCAGTGAGTGCGCCGATCAAGTAACCGAACGTCAGGCCGGCCTGCAGAAAGCCCAAGGCGTAACCGCGATGGCCGGTCGGCGCATGCTCGGCGACGAACACCCAGGCACTTGGCACTTCGCCGCCCACCGCAGCGCCTTGCAGGATGCGCAGCGCCAGCAACAGCAAGGGCGCGAAATAGCCGATCTGTGCGTAGGTCGGCATGATCCCGATCAGCAGACACGGCAGCGCCATCATCAGGATGCTCAAGCTGAACACCTTTTTGCGGCCCAGACGGTCGGCGAAATGCGCCATCAGAATCCCGCCCAGAGGCCGCGCCAGATAACCGGTGACGAAGATGCCGAAGCTTTGCAGCAGACGCAGCCACTCGGGCATTTCCGGGGGAAAGAACAGCTGGCTGAGGGTCAGCGCAAAGAATACGAAGATGATGAAATCGTAGATTTCCAGCGCCCCGCCGAGCGCCGCAAGGCCGAGGGTCTTGTAGTCGGCACGGCTGAACGGCGCCGGTCGGGCTGGGGAGTTGGCAGTCATGACAAAGAACTCAGGCATCGGCAAAAACCAAGGCGCCCATGGTCTACGCAAAAGCACGGATCGACAACCCGTCAGACCATAGTCTCGGTTTGCGAAAACCTGCTCAACAAAAGGGCGGCGCTTGATTTACTGTTAGCGCCTGTCCAAGGGACCACGCCAACACCGACCAGCCGCCCATGTGGGAGCGAGCCTGCTCGCGAAAGCGTCAGTTCAGACAACCTGATGCTGAATGTGCCGACGTCTTCGCGAGCAGGCTCGCTCCCACAGGGTTCTCTGTGGCTGTCGAGCCGGGCGACTGCTCCCACGGATCAAAATAACCATAAAAAATCCGAGGTACTTCCTGTGGCCGTTGATATCGAAGATAGCCGCTCCGCGCGCTTTGCCCTGCGCTGTTCCAGTTTTGCCGAACGCTGGTTTCCCGATTCCTGGGTATTCGCCGCGTTGGCCGTGATCATCGTTGCGCTGGCCACTCTGGCCATGGGCGCCAAACCCACCGCTGCAGCGATGGCCTTCGGCGACGGCTTCTGGAGCCTGATCCCGTTCACTATGCAGATGGCCTTCGTGGTGATCGGCGGCTACGTCGTCGCCAGCTCTCCGCCCGCAGTCAAACTGATCGACAAACTGGCACGCATCCCGAAAAACGGCCGCTCCGCCGTGGCCTGGGTGGCATTGATTTCGATGGTCGCATCTTTGCTCAACTGGGGTCTGTCGCTGGTATTTGGCGGGCTGCTGGTACGCGCCCTCGCCCGCCGCACCGATCTGAAGATGGATTACCGCGCCGCCGGTGCCGCTGCTTACCTGGGCCTCGGCGCGGTGTGGGCGCTGGGCTTGTCATCGTCAGCCGCACAGTTGCAGGCCAACCCGGGCAGCTTGCCGCCGTCGATCCTGTCGATCACTGGCGTAATCCCGTTCACCGAAACCATTTTTCTCTGGCAATCCGGGGTCATGCTGCTGGCGCTGATCGTGATCTCGATCATCATCGCCTACGCCACCGCGCCCGGGCCGAACTCGGCACGCGACGCCAAGGCCTGCGGCATCGACCCGGCGTTCAACCTGCCGCCGCTGCAACCGCGCACTCGCCCCGGTGAATGGCTGGAACACAGCCCGTTGCTGATCATTGTGCTGGTGCTTCTGGCGGCGGGATGGCTATTCCACGAGTTTTCGACCAAGCCGGCGATTACCGCGATTTCCGGCCTGAACACCTATAACTTCCTGTTCATCATGCTCGGCGCGCTGCTGCACTGGCGCCCGCGCAGCTTCCTCGATGCCGTGGCCCGTGCGGTGCCGACCACCACTGGCGTGTTGATCCAGTTTCCGCTGTACGGCTCGATCGCCGCGCTGATGACTACGGTCAAAGGCGCCGATGCGCAAACCCTCGCGCATCACATCTCGACTTTCTTTGTCAGCATCGCCTCCCACGACACCTATGCGCTGCTGATGGGCGTGTATTCGGCGATTCTCGGTTTCTTCATCCCGTCCGGCGGCGGCAAATGGATCATCGAAGCGCCCTACGTGATGCAAGTCGCCAATGACCTGCAGTACCACCTCGGCTGGGCGGTGCAGATCTACAACGCCGCCGAAGCCCTGCCGAACCTGATCAATCCGTTCTATATGCTGCCGCTGCTGGGCGTGCTCGGGTTGAAGGCGCGGGATTTGATAGGCTTCTCGTTTGTGCAACTGCTGGTGCACACGCCGCTGGTGCTGCTGCTGTTGTGGGCGCTGGGGACGACATTGGCGTATACGCCGCCGGTGATGCCGTAAGTCGATAAAAACGCACCTGCTCAAGGGCAGGTGCTCTCAAAACTTGGTTTGATCGCTGCTTTAGACGGGTCGCGCCTGATCAAGCACCTGCTGACGAAATTTCAGTGGCAGGTCGCCGGGGGTCAGCACCTCGACCGCAACACCCAGCAGGTCTTCAAGCTCAACCTGAAGTCCGCCCAGATCAAAAAGCGTCGTGCCGGGCAGCGGGTCAACCAGCAGATCGAGATCGCTACCGTCCAGATCCGTCCCCAGCAATGCTGAACCAAATACACGCGGGTTGGCCACGCGAAAGCGCCCGATCACTTCGCGGACGGCGGACCTTTGCATGTCGAGAGCAGTAGAAGGCTTCATGACTCACCCTTGGAAAATTCGATGTCGCTGCAGTCTAGCAGTGCGGACGCGCACCAGGCAGCGTGCCTGTTGGCACAGCCGTAACAATATGTGCGCTGCTTGGGTAATACCGCATTCAGGCAAGAATCCACACTCAACCGCTTTTCTGTCAAACACCACTGATCCACTATGAAGCGCCCCCAAATCGAGGGGAACCCACGCTGAAAAGGATCTGAGCATGTTCAAACTCGCAGGACTTACCCTCGTTGCACTGACGCTAAGCGCCGCCGTCCACGCCGATGTCGACGTAAAACTGGGCAGCACCGAGCGCGTCACCCGCCTCTTCGCCTACCCCAACAATTGCAGCGTGATCTGCTTTCGCAACTGGACGCTGGAGCAGACCGTTGCTCACTACCTGAGCCAGAGCGTACAGCGCGATGGTTACGCCGATGCCAAGGTGCTGGTGAAAACCGACAACGATCAGCTCTACGCCGAGATCACCGGAGTGCCGGACGGCTATGACAAGCCGCTGTCGGCGTTGCTCGACGCCGGCGACCTGGCTTATGCCGGCGCCAGCAAGCTGAATGCCGATGGCAAATGGGCCTACAGCTGGTATCTGTTCCTGCCGCTGGGCATGGCTCTGGAAAATCGCAAGAGCGTCGAGTTGCTGCACTTCCCGCCTGACTACTCGCTGACCCAGGCGCAGGACTATCTGCGCTCGAACACCACCGATCGCTGGGCGACGTTGCTGACCGATAACGGCATCCCCGCCGGGCAGACGCCGGCCTATCAGACCATCATCGACATCGCGCCGATCGCCGCGCCGTCCAATGCCGGCGGGGATCTGGAGGACGTCTACGACTACTTCAAGGATTACCAGACCACGCTGGTCAAGCAGTTCAGCCAGACCGCCAGCGGCACGACGCTGCCGATGGTTGCGTTCGGGGCGCCGGTGCGCAACTGGATCAAGGAACAATACGGGCCGACCGTGGGGGTGCTGGGGCTGGCGAGCATCAGTCCGGCCGAAGGAGTGAATGTGCCGGTGCTCGGCTCGAATCATCCGAGCTATATCTGGTACGCCGCCGATCCGAAGAGCTATACCGGCGAAGATACCCAGGCGAAGGCTGACGCGGCGGGCCTGAAAGTCATGGGCCAGGATTTGAGCGCGGCTTGCTGGCAGGCCGGGATGGGCAGCAAACCGGGCAGCGATGCACAGGCCACGCTGAACAGTTGCACACAAACATGGCAGGTGACGCAAAAGGTCAAAACCTGCGAGTTGTTCTATACCTCGATCCGCAACCTCAGCGCTGAACAAGCGGTTGCCAAGTGCGCCACGCCATCGGTCAAGACACAACTGCGACAGCTGAAAGCGCCACTGCCTGCGGCCGCCGTGCCCGCACCAACTCTGTAATCGCTACTGGAGTCCCCCGTGTCAGCCAATGCTGACGCGGGCCAGCGGTGATCGCGCCTGTCAGGTTTGACAGTAGACCGCTACCTTCAATTGCGCGACGCTTGGATCCAATCATGCCTCGCCTGGCGGGGCATGGGCACAACCCGGAGGCAACACTCAACAACAAGGATCGTTATGAACAATCAAGCCATGGGCCGGCACCTTCCACGCGATACAGAAGGCATCTATCCGTTCGCCGGACTTCCGGTGCGACTGGGCTTTCCATCCTGCCAGGACTTTCAGATTATCCACGACGAACGTGGCATGGCCACGGCGGTGGTCGCGCGCCGCGAGTTTCTGCGCATTAGCCGAATGTGCCGGGTTTCCGGGCAATTGCTGCCCTATCGCTGTCGACAGACCCGTCAGCTGCAAACCGGCATCCACGTTTACGATCCGCGCTTTTGCGGGGTGCTGGAACACGCCTGCGACCCGAATGTATTTCTCGACATGAGCGAGTTGTGGCTGTGGGCCTTGAAAGATATCCACAGCGGCGAACATTTGAGCATCGATTACGCATCGACCGAAGACAAACTGCTACGCCAGTTCGCCTGCGATTGCGGCTCGTCGCGCTGCCGTGGGTGGATCACCGGTTACGACGAACCACCCACGCCTGAAGGCCAGCGCTTTTTACAGCGCTGGCGGCATCCAGGCCGTAACTGAACGCCGCGGTTACGGCGCGCCGACCGGACGCAAGCGGTATTGCGGCGGCAACTGTTCGAAACCACTGATGGTGGTATTGAGACTTTTCCAGCGGCCATCCTTGATCCCGTAGATGCAGCCGTGGATCGACAGCGGCTGCCCGCGATGCCAGGCGTTCTGGATGATGCTGGTATGCGCGACGTTGGCCACTTGCTGGATCACGTTGAGTTCGCACATGCGATCGACCTGCTCTTCTTCGGTCGCCAGCTTGGCCAGTTCTTCGCGTTTCTCGTAGTACAGGTCGCGGATCGAGCGCAGCCAGCCGTCGATCAGGCCGAACTGGCGATCCTGCATCGACGCGCGCACGCCGCCGCAGCCGTAGTGGCCGGTGACGAGGATGTGTTTGACCTTGAGCACATCCACCGCGTACTGGATCACCGAGAGGCAGTTGAGGTCGGTGTGCAGCACGACGTTGGCGACGTTGCGGTGTACGAACAGATCGCCCGGCAACATGCCGACGATTTCGTTGGCCGGTACGCGCGCGTCGGAGCAGCCGATCCATAGATATTCCGGGGTCTGCTGGCGCGCCAGTTTGGCGAAGAAGTCCGGGTCTTCCTTGGTGATCGCGTCAGCCCAACGCTCGTTGTTATCAATCAGGTCTTGTAGATCGTGCATGGATAAGGCCTCAAGAAAGATGCGCAGGTTTGATAGACGACCACCCGTCGAAGTCACGCCGCCAGCGCAAGTGTTTTCGTTGGAATTCTCGCGCGCCTGGTGAGTCCACTCAGTAAGGCCCACAGTATGAGGAATTGCCATGACTGATTCACGACGCCCTTATGATGCGGTGCAACCGGAACCCATCGACGATAACGAAGACCGCATGGGCTCGGTGCACGAGCTGGATTTCGACGACGAAGAGCCCAGCGCGAAGATCGGCGATGAGCTGCCCGAGCGTGAACGCGAACAATTGATGCCGGCTGAGCGAGTGCGTGAGGCGGGTATGACCGGGGCTTCGGTGGATGATCATCAGCCGACCGACGACGACCTGAGCCCGGAAACGTTGATTCGCGAGGACGGCGCGCGCGATGCCGATGAACTCGGCGAGGGCAATCCGGCGGATTGGGATTTGAGCGAGGTCAGTGAAAACGACATCGGCGGCGGCGACGGGCTGGATGAGGCGGAACTGGCGGACCTGGATCCGCTGGATGGCAAGCGCTGATCCGCTAACTTGAAATTCGCCCCCTGTAGGAGCTGCCGAAGGCTGCGATCTTTTGATTTTGCTTTGGATCTTACAAAAACAGGATCATAAGATCGCAGCCTTCGGCAGCTCCTACAGAGCCTAATCCACCAAGGTACAGGCCATCACCACCGCATCTTCACGCCCACCCACCGCCGGATAATAATCGCGACGCCGGCCGATCTCGTTGAAGCCATACCGCTCATACAACTTGAAAGCAGCAGTATTGCTGTCGCGCACTTCGAGAAAACACTCGCGAGCCTCAGCCGCGTACGCTCGCGACATCAGATGCTCGAGCAACGTCAGGCCCAACCCCCGCCCCTGATTTTCCGGTTTGACCGTGATATTGAGCAGGTGCGCCTCATCAAGAATGATCTGCACCACGCCATGGCCAACCTGTTGCTGGCCTTCGAACATCAGCCAGATCTGGTATTTGCCCAGGCCATCGAGAAAAATCCCCCGGGTCCACGGATGGCTGTACGCGGCGTATTCGATCTTCAACACAGCGTCCAGGTCCGCCTCGGTCATCGGGCGAAAGGTTACAGCCTCACTCATCGGATTGTTTCCAGCGCGCCATCAGCCGACGCATGGCTTGCCACACAGCGGCCTTGCGCTGTGGCTCTTCCATTAACAGTTCCAGACCGGGAATCGCCCAGGCCAGGCCCAGACCCTCGATCTGCAATTCACTATTGAACGCTTCGGCGTCCGCTTCCCCGGCAAATTTCACCGCCGGCAGGCCGATCAGCCACAGACAGGCGCAGGGCGCCGCTTCCATCTGCACCGAGAGGAAACCCTGCACGAAGTCGCGCGCCGCTTCCGGGCCTTGATCCAGCGTGCCGCGATTGAGCCACGGCCAGCGCACAGGTTCACCGACGATTTGCGGCGCATCCGGCAAACCGGCGGCGCGCAGCATGTCCTTGAGCAGCAGGTAGGCCGGATCGCGACTTTGAAACGCTTCGCCTGTGGGTAACTCGACCAGCAGCAGGCAGCGCCCGGCGCGCAGCAGTTGCAGGGCAAAACGCGGCGGCGGCACTGGCGCAGGCTTGACCACCACCGGCGTCTCGTCGATCTCTTCCACCGGTTTGGCGCCGTTGCGGGTACTGGCCAGCGACGGACGCGGCACCTCGATTTTCGGTCGCTCGGCCTGACGCGCGGCAGGCTGCGCCGGTGCTTCGGCCTGAGGCGCCGGAGCAACCGGTACCTCGAGCTCGGGCTCGGGCATCTCCAGCAGCTCGGGCCGCGACGGTGCGGCGAAAGGCAGTTCGGTACGCGGCAGCCAGTTGACCACCTGCATGGCGTTCAAATAGGCGCGGCGGCGGGACTCGATAAGCAAAGGTCGGCCACTTGTGGATAACGGAAAGTGCGCTGATTCTACCGCCCTTCGCACAAGATCGCTCGCTGTTGATCGATACCCCGCGCTGCGCTGCGCCGCTGCCCTTTGGGCAAAGAATGCGACAGCCCGTCCCGAGAGTGAATCGCCGCGCCTGTGATGCAGTACAATCGCCGCTTTTAATCGCCAACCAGCCGGCCATTCCGATGATCGAACCCAAGCGCGTCTTGCGCGCCCTCGCTGAACACTGGGCACTTCTGGAGCCACTGTGCGAGCACTTCGACCAAGGCACCCTGAGCCTCAACGAACTGCGCACGCAACTGGCCGCCCAACAACTCGACAGCACGCCTCAGGACATCACCAGCCTGCTCGACGTGTGGATTCGCCTCGATATTCTGGTTCCGGTGGCGAAAAGCCCGAACCGTTTCGAGCTCAACGCGCAGATCCACGACTTCCTCGCCTACCTGCGCCGCGAACACCGCCTCGGTCTGTGCCTGGAAATCGAAGCCTACCTGCGTCACCTTGAGCGTCTGGCCGGTTATATCCAGGACGCTTTCGACGTTCGTGACGGCAACGATCTGGCGCGCCAGCTGCGCTTGCTCGACATGCGCGTGCGCGACGTACTGAAGAAACTCGACAACGATGAACAGGCCCTGGTGGCAGTCGCCGAACGGGCGAAGACCAGCGACCGGCAGATTCCGCTGCGTCAGCGTTACGCCGAGGTCCTGGCGACGTGGGACGAATACGTCGAGCCGATGATCGATCTGGTCAACGCCGACGGCGCCTTCGAACAAGGCGTGCGCAAGGTCGAAACCGTGCTGCTGAAGATGCTCAGCGAACAGCAGCGCCTCGGCCATCTGGTCGATGACGACATGCTCCTGCGCACCCACGCACGCATCCTCGAAATGCAGACCAGCGCGCAACTGACCCTGCGTCATGCTCGCGAATTACTGCTGCCGTTGCGTGAAGAAGCGCGTCGGCACAACGCCGTGACCCGTGGCGCCGCACTGGCGCTGGCGGCGATCCGGCGTAAAGGCATCGACGCCGTGCCGCAAGCGGCGATGCCACTGTTCACCCGTCCGCAAAGCACCTTCCTCGGCAGCGCCAGTCAGGTCGAAGCCTACGTGTATGCCCTGGCGCGTTTCGAGCCGAAACCGGCGCGCTTCCCCAAGGCGCACAAAACCCAAAAGGCTGGCGACGCCCCACGTGCACCGCGCACCGTGCGCGAGATGGTCGATCGTTGCGAAGAGTCCCTGCCGATGCCGGACCTGATGACCTGGCTGCTGGAGCAGGAACCGGACGGCGCCACCGACGAATTGCTTTACTGGTTCTCGCGCCTGTCGCGGGAAAAACGCTTCAAGCGCGAGCGTCTGGAACGCCGCGAATACCATACTCACGAGCACCAGGTCAGCCTGCGCTCCTTCGCCCTGCTCTCGGCCAGCGATACCGCCGCCGAGGATTCTGCGAGCATCCCAAATGCATCTTGATCTTTCCGAACTGTCGCAACTGGCGCCGATCTTCCGCGAGTTGTTCAAGGGTTACCACGTCAGCCGCCGTGATCCTGAGCTGTACGCACAACTGTCGAATTTCCAGGACCAGTACCGCACGCTGTTCAAGGCGCTGGGCTTTGAACTGGTCTGCGACACCCGTGGCTTCTACTATTTCGTGCCGGACATGGCCGCCGCAGCGGTGAACAAGACCGCCCAGCGTCTGGCGCTGTTCACCTTCATCCTCGTTGAGCACCTGGCCGATCAGGGCCGCGACCCGATTGCCGTGCTCGACGGCGGCAGTCTCGGCCGCGAAGAATTGCCGTCGCTGCTGGACAAGTACCGCGACCTGTTCATTCAGGCCGAAGTGCAGACCGTCGAAGAACTCGAAGAAAAAATCATGCGCCGCATGACTCAGCTCGGTTTCGCCGGCGAAGAAAACGGTGTCTACCGCTTCCTGCCGCCGATGCACCGTTTCCTCGACGTGTGCCTGTCGGTACAACAGGACCGCGACCTGGCAGCCAGCGTGCACAGCGTATTGCCGTTGCCGGCACCGGTGCTGATCGACGAAGAAGCCGAAGCGAAATTTCTCGAAACCGACGATCCGCTCGACCTTTCCGAATTTGAAGAAGAAAGCGAAGAAGACGCACTGGCCCGCGCCATTGCCGAAGAACAGGAGTCCGATGCATGAGCCAGGAACGCTACGGCATCCGCCGCTTTGCCCTTTTGAACACCGCCGGTTACAGCCTCGGTCTGTTCCCGCTGGAAGAACCGTTGTCGGTTTACGGCGCGAACAACCTCGGCAAGTCGGCGTCGATCAACGCTTTGCAGTTCCCGATTCTGGCGCGCATGTCGGACATGAGCTTCGGCAAGTACAGCCTCGAACAATCGCGGCGCTTCTACTTCGCCTCCGACACCAGTTACATCCTCGTCGAAGTCAACCTGCCCCACGGCCCCCACGTGATCGGCGTGGTCGGTCGCGGCCCGGGCGGCGGTTTCGGGCACCAGTTCTTCGCCTACGCCGGCAAGCTCGACCTGGCGCATTACCAGAAAAACGACACCTGCCTGCGCCAGAAAGAACTGTTCAGCAATCTCGAAAAAGAAGGCCTGAAAGCCTACGAACTCAAGCCGGATGAACTGCGCCGCTTGCTGGTTGGCGGCCACACGTCAATCCCGCTCGACCTGACCCTGATCCCGCTGCGCTCCACCAGCGAGCAAAGCCTGAAGACCTTCCGCGCGTTGTTCATCAACCTGCTGCACATGCGCGAAATCACCGCGGCCAAGCTCAAGCAACTGTTCCTCGATGCCTTCGAACACAGCCTGCGTTCGGGCAGCGTCGATTACATCGCCGCGTGCGAAGAAGCCTTCCGCGATGTGCGGCGCATGGAGCAGGACTACAACTCGCTGGTCGCCGCCGGCCCGTTGGTTGAAGCGCTGGCCAACGGCGTGAAACAGCGCGACGTGCTGCGCGGCAAACTGCATCGCCTGTCGCCGCTGCTCGATTGCTTGCTCGGCACCTGGTCGGACTACGCCACGGCGCGCAAGGAAGAGCTGACCATCCAGGCCGAGCACTACCGTCGCGAGCAGGACGATCTGCAGAACGATCAACGCGGTGGTACTCAGGAACTGATGCGTCTGGAACGGGAAATTTCCGGTATCCAGCGCTGGCTCGGCGAGCTGTCGGTGCTGAAGAACCGCTTCGCCCTGGTCGATGACGTCAAAGTGCTCGAGCAACAATTGCTCGCCGCCAAGGATGCACACGACGAACTGGCCGGTGCCTTGGCGCAGTCGCGTCAGTTCAGCGCCGAAGATCTCGAAGAGCGTCTGCGCGATCTGGAAAAACGCCTGAAGTCGGTGAAGCAACAACTCGATCACGCTGATAACAACAGCTATGCCCGCCTGCGCGAAGAGTTCTCGCAACAGGACGTCGAGCGCCTGATGCGTCTGTTCAACAGCGCGCTGTTCAGCCTGCCGCTGGGCGAACACGGCATCACCCTCGACGAGAACGGTGAGTGGGTGAAATCCGTGGAGCTGATTCTTGATGGCTTCAAGGGCGAGCGCTTCGAAGTGCCGGGCCTGTCGATCGACATCTCGCACATTGAGCCGCCGGCCTTGCAGGCTCTGGCTGACCGCGCCGCGTTGCGCGATCAGAAAGAGCGTCTGGAAAAAGAGCTCAAGCAACTGAAAACCCAGCAGGCCGTGGCCGCCGACCGCGCCGCGAGCAAGACCCAGACCGAAGCGCTGTACCAGCAGGTGCTGGACGCACAGAAGGCGCTGGAAGATTTCCGTCGCACCCAAACCCTGAGCGCCGAAGAAAGCGACAAGCTCGAGCAACTGGCGCAGATGGAAGCCGCGCAGGACGAACTCAAGCGCTCCAGCGATGCGTTCACCGAGCGCGTCCAGCAACTGTCGGCCAAGCTGCAACTGGTCGGCCGGCAGATCGCCGATATGGAGGCCAAGCAACGCACCCTCGACGACGCGCTGCGTCGTCGTCAGTTGCTGCCAGCGGATCTGCCGTTCGGCACGCCGTTCATGGATCCGGTCGATGATTCGATGGACAACCTGCTGCCGCTGCTCAACGACTATCAGGACAGCTGGCAGGGTCTGCTGCGTGCCGATGGCCAGATCGAAGCGCTGTACGCGCAGGTCCGCCTCAAAGGCGTGGCCAAGTTCGACAGCGAAGACGACATGGAACGACGTCTGTCGCTGCTGATCAACGCTTACGCGCACCGCACCGATGAAGCCCTGACCCTCGGCAAGGCGCGGCGCGCGGCGGTCACCGACATCGCCCGTACTCTGCGCAACATCCGCAGCGATTACGACAGCCTCGAGCATCAACTGGCGCTGTTCAACCGCGAGATCAACAAGCGGCAGGTTTCCAACCTGCAGAGCTTCCGCATCGTCCTCGCACCAAACAAGGAAGCACTCAAGCACATCGACCAGATCATCCACAGCGCCGGGCAATATGAGGAAGGCGAAACCCTGTCGGTGTTCGATCTCAGCCAGAGCGCCGAGCAGGACAACAACAACGAAGAGGCCAAGGAATATCTGGCGCGGCTGGTGGCAGCGAACCACAACCAGCTCGGCCTCAAGGACTTGTTCGAACTGGCTTTCGAGATCACCAAGGTCAACGGCCAACCGGTGATCCACACCGACATCGACGGCGCGGCCTCCAACGGTACGACCATGACCATCAAGGCGCTGACCAACATGTACTTGTTGCTGCACTTGATGGATCGCGATCTGGCCGGCCGCGTGCGTCTGCCGTACTACCTCGACGAGGCGGCGGACATCGACGAGAAGAACCAGGCGGCGTTGCTGGAAACCAGTCTGCAACTGGGCTTCGTGCCGATTCTGGCGAGTGTTAAGCCGCAAGTCTGCGCCAGTGTCGCGATCGACCTGGAAGGCGGCAGCGGCCCGGCCGGGATCTACATCGATGAAGCGGACTGGAAGTACATCCGCCGCCATGATGTGGTCAAGGCCACGCTGAATGTGCAGGCGGATGAGCCGGAGCTGGATGCGGTTTGATCGGCTTTAGCTGAAGGCAAAAAGGGCCGCGATCTGCTGGGATCGCGGCCCTTTTTTATGGAGTGGATTTTGTGTTGATTTGGCTGGGCCCTTCGCGAGCAGGCTCGCTCCCACAATTGGAATGCGTTCCCCTGTGGGAGCGAGCCTGCTCGCGAAGGCTATTCAATAGGCGCCACTACTTACCCAGCTGAATCTTCGGCGCCCAGGTCAGCCATTCATCCTCGAATTTGTCGAACAGCGGGAACGTCTGCTCGGCTCGCGCCGGATTGCCCATGCGTTCACCGTCCGGGGTGGCGAAGGCAATGCCACCCTGAATCAGCGTCTCCAGCGATTCGGTGCGCACCGTCACGCCTTTGAACAAGCCGTAATCGAAGCCCACGCCGCTGGTATTCCAGAAACGGCTGCCGCTGCGCACCAGAGGCGCGTACTTCGGCTCGATCAGGATGTGCACCAACACACGGTCAGCTGTCTGGCCCAATTCATAACCGGTCACCTTTCCGACGGTGATCTCACGGTAAGTCACTGGTACGCCGGGCTTCAAGGAACCGCGACGTGCGGCGCTCAACACCAGACTCAGACCCGCTTCTTGCCTGGTGACTTCCGGCGCTTCGGCCAAGGCAACGAAGTTCTTCTGCGGGCCGAGATTCTTCGCCGCCGGCTGGACTTCGATGTATTTGCCGGTGACCAGCGTTTCCAGATTCTGCGTCTTGATCAAACCCAGTTCCGGCTTGACCACCCAGAATTGACTGCCGACTCGCGCAATCTTCTCCGGCACTTCGGTGATGCGAGCGGTGAGGATCACCGACTGCATGTCGTCGGTCAGATCGACGCTTTCAATCTTGCCTACGTCCAACCCCTTGAAACGCACTGGCGTACCGCTGCTCAAACCGTCGGCGCGATCGACTTTGATGGTAACGACTGCACCTTTCTTGTTCGCCTCATCGTGATCGGCGAACAGACGGAAGCGCGGGATACGTTTCTTCAACGGCGCATTGGCTTGTGGGGTTTCGAAGGCAATACCACCGGCCATCAGGGTTTGCAAAGATTCACTTTTGACCTGAATGCCGCCGGTCAAGCCACCCGTGAGGGTAATGCCGCTGACATTCCAGAAGCGCGTCGAGGCGTTGACCAGGTTTTCGTATTCCTTCTCGATGTGCACGCCGATGACCAGCTGCTTCTTGGTTCGGGAGAACTGGTAGCTCTGCACCGAACCGACCTTGACCTGCTTGTACAGAATCGGACTGCCGACATCGATCGAGCCCAGCGAATCGGTAAACAACACCAGATGCAGGCCTGGCGAACGCAGGTCCAGCGGTGGTGCTTTCGGTCGCGCCTCGAATTCGCGTTTCGGCGCAGCGCCTTTGTCGCCCGGACGCACGGCGATGTAGTTACCTTTCACCAGCGCTTCCAGGCCGGTAATACCGGCAAGGGATATCGACGGTTTGACCACCCAGAACTGCGTGCCCTCAACCAGATAGTCTTCGGCCAACGGATCGAGGGTCAGCTCGGCTGTTGCACTGTTCAGGTCCGGATCGACTTTGAGCGCTTTCAGGTTGCCGACCTGAATGCCTTTGTACATCACCGGCGTGCGACCGGCTTGCAGGCCCTCGAAATCGCTGAGTTTGACCTTCACGCGAATCCCGGCAGCGGCAGCGTCGAAGTCTTCATAGAGACGGAATGGCAGGCTCGGATCGGTCGCCGGACTGTCCTTGCGATTCTCCGGCGTCGCGAACGCGATACCACCGGCGACGATACTAGCCAGGGATTCACTGCGCACTTTCACGCCGGACAGGTTAGCGTCGATGCTGATGCCGCTGGCGTTCCAGAAACGAGTATGTTTGCGCACCAGTTTGGCGTAGGTCGGCTCAATGAACACCTTAAGTTCAACGGTGCTCTGATCCTCGGACAGCACGTAGCTTTTGACCTGACCGACCTTGATCTGTTTGTAGAACACCGGGCTGCCGCGATTCAACGAGCCGAGGCGATCGGCCTTGATGGTCAGGTGCAGACCGGGCTTGGCGTCGGACAGCGGCGGCTCTTCGGCCAAAGCCTTAAACTTGCGAACCGGCTCGCCTTCACCGGGACTGATGGCGACATAGTTACCCGAGACCAATGTTTCCAGACCGGTGATACCGGCCAGGGTCACGCTCGGTTTGACCAGCCAGAACCGCGTGCTGGTCTTCAGGTACTGCTCAACATCCTTGTTCATCTCGATGGTGGCGATCACCCCTTTCGAGTTGCCCTCATCGTCGAGCTTGAGCGTCTTGACCTTGCCGACCGGCATGCCTTTGTAGACCACTTCAGTCTTGTTGGCCTGGATGCCTTCGCCGCTTTCGAAGCGCACCTGAATCTCGATACCGGTCTCGGAATAAGCACGCCAGCCGAGCCAGCCGCCGATGATCAGCGCGATCAGAGGCAGCACCCAAATGGCCGACCAGTTCGAAGCCGGTCGGGTTTTCGCTACAGGCAAATCAGTCATGGTCGTCGTCCGACTCCGTGTTATCCCAAATCAGTCGGGGATCGAAAGTAACTGCGGCGAGCATCGTCAGAATCACCACAGAGGCGAAGGCGACGGCGCCCAGATTGGCTTCGACACTGGCTATCCGGCCGAAGTTGACAACCGCCACGAGAATGGCGATCACAAAAATATCGAGCATTGACCAGCGGCCAATGAACTCGATGAATCGGTACATCCAGATGCGCTGACGGGCCGACAATGGCTGCCGACGCTGCACGGAAAACAGCAACAACGCGATGCCGACCAGTTTGAACGTGGGCACCAGAATACTGGCGATGAACACCACGCTTGCGATCGGAATCATGCCGTGCTGCACCAGTTCAATCACGCCGGACATGATGGTGCTCGGCTCACCCTGGCCCAGAGAGCTGACCGTCATGATCGGCAAGACGTTGGCCGGAATATAGATAATGGCTGCCGTGATCAACAGCGCCCAGGTGCGGGTCAGGCTGTTGGGGCGGCGAGCGTGAACCTGCGCGCCGCAGCGGGTACAGCTCTGCTCATCGACGTCAGCTTCCTGCTTGTTCAGTTCGTGGCATTCGGTGCACACCAGAATGCCCGCATCAATCGCCCGCATGGGCATCCTCTCCTGATAATGCCTGCCAGATCTGATGCGGTGACATCACCACCTCCAGCCAGACTTGCACCAATAACAAGCCAATGAAACATGCCAGTCCGAGGCCGACGGTGATTGCTGCCATATCCGCCAGCTTCACGATCGCGACGAGGACGCCCATGAGGTAGACCTCGAGCATGCCCCAGTCCCTAAGGTGGTGGTAAATACGATAGAGCAGCAAACCGTAGCTTCGGCCGACATCGAAACGAATCGTCAGTAACACAAACAGCTGGCACAACAACTTGAGTAACGGTATGGCCATGCTGCAAAGGAAGACGACGATCGACACACCTTGCATGTCGGTGCTGAACAGGCCGACTACGCCACTCCAGACCGTATCCTGCGAGGATTGCCCGAGGATATTGAGTTGCATGATGGGTAAAAAGTTTGCCGGCACGTAAAGTAATAACGCGGCAATCACCAGGGCGAGGCTGCGCTGCACCACGTTATGGCGATGGGCGTACAACTCATAACCACAACGCGGGCAGAGTGCTTTCTCACCATGGGCAAGTGTCGGCTTGCGCATCAGCAGGTCGCACTCGTGGCAGGCTATCAAGTCTTCCAGCGGTAAATCTGACAGCCCGGGGGCGTCAACCGATTCTGACATACAGGCTCTGGCTCCGATAAAGATGGGGCTATTCTAGTGTTCTGCTTCGAAAATAACTGTGCAATTTTGTTCGCCATAGCGCTGAAACTTTCTCGCAGGCAAAACAAAACCCCAACTGCTTTCGCAATTGGGGTTTCGGAATTTAATCTTGACGATGACCTACTCTCACATGGGGAAAC
>NZ_JBXAWD010000017.1:0-128066 GCF_057291535.1 Pseudomonas sp. 1L-E-NC-VB-C3
TTGATCCGGGCGTGGGAGCGCAGCGACCGTACGACGCAGTCGTACACAGCGAGTGTAGGTGCAGCGAAGCAAACCGGAGCCGCTGCGCCCGGATCGATCCCGCAGCGAAGGAAGCCGAGCCTGCGAGGGCCGAACGCAGGAGCAAGCCTTTTGGGTTACCTTTTTGGCGTTTGAAAAAGGTGACCCGCCGTAAGGGCGGAACCGCCAGCCGCCGCAGCGAAACATTCGGATATTCACACCAAACAAACCCAAGCATGGTCGGCCCAAAGGCCGCCAAGCCCCCCCTAGACCCGAGCCTGACTCTTACTCCAATCCGTCAAAAGACTATAAGCCACAGCCAACAACGTAGGCCCAATAAACAACCCGATAAAGCCAAACGCAATCAACCCGCCAAACACCCCGAGCAACACAATCACCAACGGCAGATTACCGCCACGGCTGATCAGATACGGCTTGAGCACGTTGTCCACGCCACTGATGATGAACGTCCCCCAGATCCCGAGAAACACCGCCATCCCGTACTCGCCCTTCCACGCCAACCAAGCCGTGGCCGGCACCCACACCAGCGGTGGCCCCATCGGAATCAGACTCAGCAGAAACGTGACGATTCCCAGCACCAGCGCCCCGGGAACCCCGGCAATGAAAAAGCCGATCAACGCCAGCACTGCCTGCGCCGCCGCTGTACCAATCACACCGTTGACCACCCGCTGCACCGTACCGGCGACAAGTTCGATGTAATAGCCAGCACGATCACCAATCAAGCGCTGCAGCAGACTGTGCACAAACGCCGCCAGTCGCGGCCCGTCACGGTAGAAAAAGAACACGAACACCAGACTCAGCGTCAGCTCGAGAATCCCCCCGCCGATCTGCGCGCTGCGTGCCAGCAACCAGTTGCCGACCTGCCCCAGATACGGCTTGATCGAGACCATCAACGCCGCGCCCTGTTGATCGATGCTATCCCACATCGACACCAGCCGCTCACCAACCAAAGGCACGCTGCCAAGCCAGGTCGGTGCTTCCGGCAAACCGTCGACCTGCACATCCTTGATGAATGCCGTGGCATCGCGCACATGATCGGCGAGGTTGAAACCCAGCCACACCAGTGGCGCCGCCACCAGCAACATCCAGCCCAGTGTCAGGATCAACGCGGCCAGCGATTCGCGGCCATTGAGCCAGCGCGTGAGCAAACGCATCAGCGGCCAACTGGCAAACGCCAGCACCGCGCCCCAGAACAGCGCCGACCAGAACGGCGCCATCACCCAAAGGCTGGCACCAAACAACACCAGCAGCAGAATCTGCACCAGCAGGCGATCGTTATTGAGCATGGGAAGTCCCGGCAAAGTCAGTCAGCGAAAGAGTAGGCGAACACTGTGTGCGTGCTCGCCCGGCACAGCTTATCGCAACAAGTCGATGCGCAGGCCCGAGCCTTCGAGATTGCCGGCTTCCAGACGTGCCGCCCGTACGCCCTGATTGATCAGCGCCTGGCGCCAGGCTTCGGCCTTGGGCCCGGAAACCGTGACCCGCAAGGTCGTGTCGAGATTCAGACCACGGGAAATCAGGCGCAACCAGGTGGCATCCGGTTCATCGACCAGTTTCGGAAAATCCAGCTCGCCGGTGCTTTTCAACTGACGCAGCAGGGTCGCCGAGGTCGGCAGCAATTCGCCCAACGGCGCCGCAGCCTCGAATTGCTCGACATGCAGATAGGCTTTGCGATTGCCGCGAGTGATGCTGTAAAGCGCCACCAGCGTGTTGTCCTTTGGCGCCGCCAGCCTCAACAACAGATAAGCCTGTTGCTCGTCAGAGCCATACAGCTTGGCGTTGCCGAACACCTCGTTGGCCCACAGGCTGCTTTCGCCGCAATCGCGGGCCTGGCACCAGAACAGCAATTCGGCATCCTGCTGTTGCAGGGCTTCGCGGGCGGCAGTAAAGGCTTCGGTGGCGGAATGTTCCGGCGGCAACTCGTAGGTCACCGAGGTAGTCTGGCCGCGGGCGGTGACCTGACCGTCGAACCGCAACTGGCCGCTGATCTTGCGGATCGAGCCCAGCGGGTAGATGCGCTCCAGCTCGGCCGCCGGGCGATAGTCGACGATCTGAGCATCGGCCAGACGCGGCACGATTTGCAGATCCTGGCTGCCCGGCACATCGGCAGCGAAGGACAAGGAGCTGAAGCAGCACAGCGCGAAGAGACTGAGTGACCGCATAGTCAGCCTCACCGGACGGTCATGGCTGGGCGGGTCGGGGTCGCAGCGGTATAGAAATCCATCGAGTTTGTCTCCCATTTCAACCCGCCCAGCCTCGACAGTTGCCCGCTGCAAGTCAAGGCATGGCGAAGAAGCGATTGAAACAGTCTGCTACAAGACCTGCGCCAGCCTCGTCATTCAGGTGCAAATGATGCCCGCCCGGCAACTCTTCGTGGCTGAAGGGTAGACGCTCCAGCAACTCAGGATGCCTGGCCAGCATGCCATCCGCCGCGACCACCAGACGCGCCGGGCAACTGACGCGCGAGGCAAACGCCATCGCCTGTTCTTCAGTAAGGCGCAGCGGCGATGGCAGAGTCAGGCGATTGTCGGTGCGCCAGGTGTAACCGCCGGGCACCGGCATCAACCCGCGCTGGGCCAACAGTTCAGCGGCTTCGCGACTGACCGCCACCAGGCCTTTCATCCGCGCCTCGATGGCACGCTCGAGGGTGGTGTAGACCGGTTTGCGCTTTTCCCGCAGATCAAGTTGCGCCTGCAGGGCCATGCCCATGCGTTCGGCAGCGTTTTCGCCCTTGTCTGTCGGAGGAATCACGCCGTCGATCAGCGCGAGATGGCTGATGCGCTCGGGCAGCGAACCGGCCAGCACCATCGAGACAATCGCGCCCATCGAATGCCCGAGCAGGCCGAAACGCTTCCAGCCCAGCTGCTCGGCGACTTGCAGTACATCATGGGCGTAGTCCCACAGCGCATAACCGGCGCCGCTTGGTCGATGAGCGGAATGACCGTGGCCGGCCATGTCCAGCGCGACGATGCGCAAGCCATCAAGCTTGGGCGCCAGCCGGGCGAAGCTATTGGCGTTGTCGAGCCAGCCGTGCAACGCGATCACCGGCAGGCCGTCCTCGGGGCCGAACATATGCGCGGCCAATTCGATGTGCGGCAGGTTCAGGCGCACTTCTTCGCAGGTCGGGCTCATGCGCAATCCTTGTTCTGCCGCTGTTCCCAACGCATGAACAGGCTCTTGAGCAATCGCGCCGTGTCCTGCGGGCGCTCCAGCGGAAACATGTGCCCGCCGGGCATGCTCAGCGCCTCGCCCTGGGGCAGGCGCGAGACGAAACGTGTGTGATGGCGCATGACCACCCGGCTCTTGTGCCCGCGCACGATGGCCAGCGGCACCTGCAACTGGCGGGTGCGCCCGGGACTGGTGTGCGGCACGCCGCGATAAATGCTGATTTCGGTGGCCGGGTCAAAACGCAGACGCAGCTTGTCGTCGACCTGATGCAAACCGTGTTGCAGGTAGGCATCGAAGCATTCCGGATCGAAGCCGCGAAACAGGGTTTTGCCGGAAAAGTAACTGCGTGCACTGTCGAGATCGGCGAATTCTTCACGCCGCCCGAGGGTGCGCCCGGCGGGTGTCAGCCGGTCGATGAAACCAAAGCGCTTGGCCGCGCGAATCACCCACTGATCAGTGCGGGTCAGTACTGGCGAGTCGAGCATGACCACGCCGCGATACAGCTCGGGACAACGCAACGCCGCGTGCAAATGCAGCAGACCGCCAAAAGAATGGCCGACGCCCCACACCGGCTGCTCCTGCTGCTCGAGGTGATGGATCAGTTCATCGACCAGGTTGTACCAGTTGTCGTCCGCCGGAAAACGCGGGTCATGGGCATGCTGCTCCAGATGCGCGACCCGATACTCCGGCGCCAGCGCCGCGAACAACTTGCCATAGGTCCCCGAGGGGAAACCGTTGGCGTGGGCGAAAAAGATCGGTTGCGACATGCGGGCAAATCCATGAGCGGGAATCGTGGCGTTGATTGTCCGCAAGAGCCGGCGTCGCAGCAATGACTGTAAGTGCCAGGAATGATGACAGTCCGGTCAGGGTGATGTGCATCAGCGAGACCGCTGCCCCCTCACCCCAGCCCTCTCCCCCAAGGGGGCGAGGGGGAAAGGGAGCAGATCGGGGGAGTGTCCGGGACCTGAGCTCGACTCGAATTATCAGGTCGACGAGGATCGCGAAAACCACACGGTAGGCTCCCTCTCCCTCTGGGAGAGGGCTGGGGTGAGGGCTCGACCTGACGGAACCCGATAGATGTCAACGCAGCGGCGGCTGTTCCCCCAGCGGCACCACCGCCATGGTCAGGCGCGACACGCAACTGGCCTTGCCTTCGTCGCTGGTCAAACGGATGTCCCAGACATGCGTGGTGCGGCCGATATGAATTGGCGTGGCCACCGCCGTCACCCTTCCGCTACGCAAGCCGCGCAAGTGGTTGGCGTTGATCTCCAGGCCGACGCAATAGAACTTGCTGGCATCGATGCACAGATAACTGGCCATCGAACCCACGGTTTCCGCCAGCACCACCGATGCACCGCCATGCAGCAGACCGTAAGGCTGGTGGGTGCGATGGTCGATGACCATGCTCGCGGTCAGCGACTGTTCGTCGAAGGCTTCGAAGCGAATATCCAGCACTTCGCCAATGGTGTTCTTCTGGATCGCATTCAGCTGTTCGATGTCGGGAGTAGTACGCCACAAGCTCATCGCAGACTTCCTTTGTTGTTGTAATCGACGCTCAATCCTGCCACAGCACTGCCTCGCTGCGCGCGCTCCATTCTTCGAAACGCGCGCCGTAGCGGTCTTCGATGACGTTGCGTTTGATTTTCAGGGTCGGCGTGAGGAAGCCGTTGTCCACCGCCCAGTTGTCCTTGACCACTACCAGTCGGTGCAGGCGTTCGTGCTTGTCGAGGGCGGCGTTGACCTCCTCCAGCAGCTTTTCCAGGCTGGCGTGCAGACTGGCACGAGGCTCTTGCTGATTGACCGTCGACAGCACGCACAACCCCAGCGGTGCACTCAGGCCATCGCCCACCACGCATACTTGCTCGATGCGTGAATGCACGGCCAGACGGTTTTCGATCGGCGCCGGCGCGACGTATTTGCCCTTGCTGGTCTTGAAGATTTCCTTGAGCCGGCCGGTCAGGCGCAGGCGCCCTTCGCTGTCCTGCTCGCCCTTGTCGCCGGTGCGCAGAAAGCCGTCGGCGGTCAGCGTCTCGGCAGTTTTCTGCGGTTCCTTGAAATAGCCGAGCATGTTGGCCTGGCTGCGCACCTGCACCTCGCCGGACTCATCAATGCGCACCTCGACTTCCGGGCACGGCTGGCCGATCCAGCCCTGTTTGTATCGCCCCGGCAGACAGATATGCGAATAGCCGCAGCCCTCGGTCATGCCGTACACCTCGAGCACATCGAGGCCGAGTTTCTGATACCAGGCGAGCAAGGTCTGCGGTACCGGCGCGGCACCGGACAACGCCACGCGCAAGGCATCCAGGCCGAGCCCGGCCAGCACTTTGTGCCCGACCCGCTTGCCGATGAAGGGCAACCCGAGAAGGAAATCCAGACGCTGCGCCGGGATCTTGCTGTACACACCCATCTGGAATTTGGTCCAGATACGCGGCACGCCGAACATTGCCGTCGGCCGCGCGCGCTGCAGATCGGTGATGAAAGTCTCGAGACTTTCGGCGAAGAAAACGGTCTGGCCGGTATAGATCGAGGCCAATTCGACAAACATGCGCTCGGCGACGTGGCACAGCGGCAGATACGACAGCAGCCGATCGTTCTCGTTGAGCCCGAACAACTGCGTGCCGCGACTGGTAGCGAAACCGAGATTGGCGAAACTGTGCATCACGCCTTTGGGCAGGCCGGTGGTGCCGGAGGTGTAAATGATCGTCGCCAATTGCTCGGCGGCGGGACGTGGATCGTCCTGGATTGGCGCACAGCTCTGCAGATCCGCCCAGCTGTAATCGAACTCGCCCGGCGGATGCAGTGGCAGGCTGATGGTCGGTAAACCCGTCGGCACGCCTTGCGCCATGCCTGCCCAGTCATCGAGCTTACCGATGAACGCCAGCGCACTTTCCGAGTGAGTCAGCACCTGCGCAACGGATTCAGCGGTGAGATTGGGGTACAGCGGCACCGACACATGCCCGGCCATCCAGATCGCCAGGTCGGCGATGATCCAGTGCGCGCAATTTTTCGAGATCAGGGCGATATGGCTGCCGGGCGGCAACTCCCGCGCCCGCAACCAGTGCGCGGCGCAGCGGGCCTGATGGCCGACATCGGCCCACGTCAGCGTCTCGACCTGACCGCCGCCGATGGGCTGCACAAGAAAGCGCTGGCGCGGGTGCCGGGCTTCCCGTTCGTAGAACACGTCCAGCGGCAAACGGAAGGCGGCAGACATGCGACTCGCTCCTGTTTTTTTGGTCTGGAGCAAGCGTAGTCAACCAAGCAAGTGCTTGGTTGGAATTTTCAAACAAATAATTTCATGGGTTGGCAGAAATCAATGTGGGAGCGAGCCTGCTCGCGAATGCAGTATGTCAGCCCCAAAAAGGGTGAATGACACGCCGCCTTCGCGAGCAGGCTCGCTCCCACAGGGATATGGCGTTAAGGGTGCTTGAGGCTGTTGAGCTTCATCGAGCCAATCAGCAGCTCGCTGTGCTCAAGCTCCGCCAGCCCCGCCGTACTCACCCGCTCCGGCGGATGTCCGGCGCCGTGCTGCAGATAGCTGAGCAGGTTGCCCACCAACGGGTTGTGGCTGACCAGCAAAACATTACTGACGGACACCAATTGCTCGGCGACCTTGTCCGGATCGCTATCCGGCGTCAGCCACTCGACCGTGCGAATCTCCGGCTCGAAACCCAATGCGTCGCGCACGATCTGCGCGGTTTGCTGCGCGCGCAGATAAGGGCTGGCGTAAATCGCCGTCAGCGGCTGGCCCATGAGATGCGCGGCGCTGCTCAGGACTTCTTTACGACCATGCTCGGTCAACTCGCGCTCGGAATCGATCTTCGAGTGAGGCACCGCCTCACCATGACGCAATACCCACAGTTTCATAGTTTGGGCTCCTCATCGCGCACCGGATGCGCGGCCGGGGCGACAGTGTGCGGCGCTTCACCTTCCGGGGTGCGCGGCGCCGGCCAGTCGGCGAACGGCCAGGGCTTCTGGTCACTGTGAAACGTGCCGAAGCGGCCAATCTGCGCGAGGAACTGGCTGAGGCTGTCGCCGAAATTCATCAGGCTGGCGCTCGGTGCGCCGTAGATCAGGCGGTAGATCAGTTGCACCAATACCACCGCGCCGAGGATGAACTGCGCGACTTGCCAGACCAGCAGATAAACGATCATCCACAACACCCGCAGGAGGATGGATTCGTACTGGGTTTCGCTTTTCGGATCGTTCATGGCTTGCTTCCTGTCCGTGTAACAGCTGAATCAGTTGAAACCGCTGGTGGAAATAAAGTCGACGTCGGTTTTCGGCTCGGCACGCATCAGTAGACCGATCACCTGCTCCAGCGTGCGTCCTTCGAACAGGATCGCGTGCAGCCCGGCGACCAGCGGCATGTACACGCCGACTTCCTGGGACTTGGCCTTGAGCACCTTGAGGGTGTTGACCCCTTCGGCGACCTCGCCAAGACGCGACACGGCTTCGTCAAGGCTCAAGCCCTGACCGAGGGCGAAGCCGACCTGGTAGTTGCGGCTCTTGGGTGACGAACAGGTGACGATCAGATCGCCAACCCCGGCCAGACCAAGGAAGGTCATCGGGTTGGCGCCCTGATTCACCGCAAAGCGGGTCATCTCCGCCAAGGCGCGAGTGATCAGCATGCTCTTGGTGTTCTCGCCCATCTCCAGCGCCACCGCCATGCCGGCGATGATCGCGTAAACGTTTTTCAACGCACCGCCCAGCTCGACACCGAAACGGTCGGCGCTGGCGTAAACGCGGAAGGTACGACCGTGCAGGGCGGCTTGCACCGCTTTGCACAGTTCTTCGTCTTCGCTGGCGACCACCGTGGCGGTCAGCGCGTGCTCGGCGATTTCCCGCGCCAGGTTCGGCCCGGACAACACGCCGATCCGCGCCTGCGGGGCGATCTCTTCGAGAATCTGGCTCATCAGCTTGAAGGTCTGCGCTTCGATGCCTTTGGTCAGGCTGACCAGCATCTTGCCGCTCAGGCGCTCGGCGTGGGCGGCGAGTACGCTGCGCAAGGCGCTGGACGGCAGCGCGACAAAGCACAGATCACAAGCGTCGAGAGTGGCTTGCAGGTCGGTGACAGCGGTCACCCCTGGCAAAATCTTGATGCCTTTGAGGTAACGCGGGTTTTCGCGGTTGACCCGGATGGCCTCGGCCTGCTCGGGGTCACGCATCCACTGAAGGACTTGATGGCCGTTCTCGGCCAGCAGATTGGCCACGGCGGTACCAAAACTTCCGCCTCCCAGGACCGCAATCGGGCGCTGTTCAGTCATATGCAATCCGTTAATCCATACCAGTGGCGATGCCGGGCATTATACGGGGCGACCCGGTGGCGGCCAGCCCCAGCAACAATTACCGACATTTGTAGGAAGAAGACCAATAAAACCTAGGAAAATGCCTGCAACGTCACTGGAAAAGTCGCAGCCCTCGGTTAACATGCGCGCCAATTCTTCTCTCTGCAGGCTGTGTCGTGTTTTCTGGCCCTCCTTCCCCGCGCTCGCCCCTGTTACTCGCGCTGATGTTCAGCCCGCTGGTGCTGGCGGACGATCTGTTCGTCGACAGCCAGACGCTGCCGCCGGTGCTTACGGCCACGCGCCTGAAGCAGACCCCGGCCGAAGTACCGGGGAGCATGACCGTTCTCGACAGCGAATTGATCAGCGCCAGCGGCGCCCGCGACATCAGCGAACTGCTGCGACTGGTACCGGGGATGATGGTTGGCAGCATCAACGGCAATCAGCCAGCGGTGAACTACCACGGCACCAACGCCAGCGAAGCACGGCGCATGCAGGTGTTGATCGATGGCCGTTCGGTGTATCGCGCCGGGCTGGCGACGGTGGACTGGAGCGATATTCCGGTCGCGATGGAAGATATCGAGCGGATCGAGGTGTTTCGCGGTCCGAACACTGTCAGCTATGGCGCCAACGCGTTGATGGCGGTGATCAACATCATCACCCGCCACCCGGCCGACAGCCATGGCACGCGTTTGAAGATCACTCGCGGCCAGCGTGGCATCAACGACTTTTATGCCAGTCAGGGCACCGGTTGGGATGGCGGCGATCTGCGCTTGTCGCTGTCCGGCCAGGAAGACGACGGTTTCGACAGCGACCGCAACGGCGCCGATTATCGCGACAGTCGGCGCTTGAACCGTCTGAGCTTGGCGGTCAGCCATGATCTCAATGAAGATCAAAGCCTCGACTGGCAGCTCAACGCCAAAGACGGCAGCAATCAGCGGCCTTATACCTACCGCCCGGTGTTCTCGGGGATTACCGACGCCGGGAACAATTCCGACGTGGTGGCCAAGGATTACGCCGGTTCGGTGCGCTGGAACCTCGACATCAATCCCGAACACAGCCTTTATGTGCAAGGTTCGGCGCAGCACTGGGATCGCCAGCAGGTCTGGCGCGCCTGCGATGCCGAAGTGTCGTTCAGCCCTGAACTGACGCAGCTGTGGCAGCTCAACCCGAATTACACCGAACGGCTGGCGCGCAACATCACCCGGTTCACCGGCCCCGGCGCGGCGCCCGGCACGCCGCAGGAAATGGCGCTGGCCAATCAAGTGCTCGAGCAATGGCGCAACGGCGCCAGCCAGACCTTGTGCGGCGATATCGACCAGAGTGCCCGCGAGTCGCGTTACGACCTCGAACTGCAGGACACCCTCAGCCTGGCCGACAGCCTGCGTCTGGTCAGCGGCCTGAATTACCGCTACGACCGCGCCGATTCCGAAACCTACTTCAACGGCACCCTCGACGACACCACCTGGCGCGCCTTCGGCCAACTGGAATGGCGCGCTACCGAGCACTGGCTGGTGCAGGGCGGTGCGATGTTCGAAGACACGCAACTGATCGGCAGTTCGCTGACCCCGCGCTTCGCGGTCAACTACCTGATCAACCCGCGTCACGGCCTGCGCGCGGTGTACTCGGAGGCAATCCGTTCGCCGGACATGTTCGAAAACAACGTCAACTGGAGCTATCAGGTCAGCAACCTGCGACCCTCGGCCTATGGCCAGTCGTCGGCGCGTTATTTCGTCAAGACCCGCGGCCCCGGCGATCTCGATCAGGAACACATGCGCTCGCGGGAATTGGGCTACAACGGCTACTTCGCCGAGCTCGGACTGGCCGTCGACGTGAAGCTGTTCTACGACGAAATCACTGGGATGATCAGCGAGCCGCTGCGCAACAATCAGTACATCGCCAGCAATGCCAACAGCTCGCGCTTTCGCGGCACCGAAACGCAACTCGACTGGCGCCTCAATAGCGCCGACCGTTTGCGTTTGACCTACGCCTTCGTCGACGCCGAGGCGAGCAATCCGCTGGATCAGCAGTTGACCTCGCGCAACAGCGGTTCCGCCGGTTGGCTGCGCAACTGGGGGCATGGCTGGAACAGCGCCCTCTTCTATTACGGTGACAACGCGCTCAACGGCTATCGCTTCGAACGCGTCGACACGCGCATCGCCAAACGCATCGCCATTGGCAAAGCTCAGCTGCAATTGGCCGGCGTGCTGCAACAGCGCCTCGATCATCAGCCGAATACCTTCGTCGACAATAATTACGATGAACGCCGGGTAATGTATTTCAGTGCCGAGCTGGAGTTCTAGGATGCGCAACGGCCCGTCACGGAAGACGCCAACCCTTGGCCACTGGCTGGCGGGGCTCTGCCTGTTCTTGACCGCGTGGCTGCACGGGGTCGCGGTGCAAGCGGCGGATATTTTGTTGACCGGCGCCGAGGAAAGCCCCGGCGTGCAGGCTTTCGTACAAGCACTGAGTGAACTGCGCCCGACCGACAATGTGCGGTTCCAGCCGCTGGCCAGTTTGCCGGCACCGGGCAAATTACCGGCCAGTCTGCGCTTGATTCTGCTCGACCTGCCCAGCCTCGACTGGCGTCTGCAAGACTCACAAGGCCCATCGACGCTGGTGTTGCGCATCAGCCGCTTGCAGGCGCGCCAGCGTTTCGCCGATGCCCAACCGGCGCGCCTGAGTCTGCTCTGGAGCGACCCGCCGCTGAGCCGGCAATTGCAACTGATCCGGCGAATCTTGCCGCAGGCCCGGCGGGTCGGTGTGCTGTTCGATGAGCACGGCGAGTTCCTGCTCGACGAACTGCGCGTGGCTGCGCGGCCATTGAACCTGGAGATTGTCAGTCAGCGCTGGGACAACATTCACGACAGCCGTCCGCTGCAAGCGGTGCTGAAAAGCAGCGACGTCTTGCTCGGCCTCGATGACCCCGATCTGTACAACTCGCAAACGGCGAAAAACCTCCTGCTCAGCAGCTACTCGCGGCAGGTTGCGCTGATCGGCCCCAACATTGCATTCGTTCGCGCTGGCAGCCTCGCCAGTACCTACAGCGACCAGAGCGACTGGCTGGCGGTCCTCGACCATTTGCTCGATCAGCCCACCAGCGCCTGGCCGCGAGCGCTTTACCCCGCTCGTTTCAAAGTCTCAAGTAATGCGCAGGTGGCTCGTTCCTTAGGCATCGAACCGTTGAATGAAGCATCTGTCGCCAGTGCCTTGGCCGAAGGAGAGCGCCGCCCATGAATTTTCGCCGCCGTTGGGACATCAACACCCGCACGCAGCTGATCAGCCTCGGCCCGGCGCTGCTGCTGACGCTGCTGTTGATCAGTTTCTTTACCTTCGTCCGCATCCAGGATTTGCGTCAGGAGCTGAATCACACCGGCCAACTGATCGCCAACCAACTCGCCCCGGCCACGGAATACGGAGTGATCTCCGGCAACAACGAAGTGCTGGAAAGCCTGCTCAAGGCGACACTCGCCACGCCCAACGTGCGCTTTCTCGAAGTGCAGGACAGCGCCAACCGGATTCTGGTGTATGTCGAACAACCGGCCGACAGCCACAGTCGCCCGCACCAGGTCGAAGTGTTCCAGGCCCCGGTGCGTCTGCAACGGATCGCCTTGCACAACGACTTCTTCCAGGACGGCAAGGTCAGCAACAGCGCCGCCGGCGAGGATTATCTGGGGCGAGTGATCGTCGGCCTGTCCAATGACGCTTTCAGTCAGCGCCAGCAGGAGATCCTGTTCAAGGCCGGGATTCTCGCGCTGTTCGCCCTGCTCTTCACCTTCGTCGTCGCCCGTCGTTTGGCCGGCAGTCTGTCGCAGCCGATCCGTGACATTGGCGATGCGGTCAAGGCGATTCAGGAAGGCGATTACAAAACCCCGCTGCCGATTGTCGACGACACCGAACTGGGTGCGCTGTCGCAGCACATCAATAACCTCGCCCAGGCGCTGGAGCAGGCCAGTCGCGAACAGCAGCAAGCGATGGCGCAACTGATCCAGACCCGCGAAGAAGCGGAAAAGGCCAACAACGCCAAATCCGACTTTCTGGCAATGATGAGCCATGAATTGCGCACGCCCATGAACGGCGTGCTGGGCATGTTGCAGTTGCTCGAAACCACCGAGATGACCGAGGAGCAGGTCGAATACGCCGCGCTTGCTTCGGAGTCGACCGAGCACTTGCTCAAGGTCATCAATGACATTCTCGACTTCTCGCGAATCGAGCGTTCGGAGCTGGAGCTGGAGCACATCCCGTTCAATCTCGCCGAGCTGATCGGCGCCTGCGCGCAATCGTTCCAGCACAGCGCGGTGCAGCGAGGCCTGGCACTGAATCTGCGCATTCCCGACGACATGCGCGGCTTGCAGGTGCAGGGCGATCCGACGCGGATCCGGCAGATTCTGGTCAACCTGGTTGGCAATGCCTTGAAGTTCACCGAGCAGGGCCGGGTCAGCATAGAGGCGCAATGGCAATCGCTGGATCACGAACTGCTGTGGTTCACCTGCTCGGTGCGTGACAGCGGCATCGGCATTTCTTCGGAAAGTCTGGAGCTGATGTTCAATGCCTTCCAGCAGGCCGACAGTTCGATCTCCCGTCGTTACGGTGGCACCGGTCTTGGTCTGCCGATCGCACGGACTCTGGCCGAACGCATGGGCGGTACGTTGCGCGCGCAGAGTGAGGAAGGACGCGGTTCGGTATTCACTCTGGAAATTCCATTGGCGCTATATAAGCAGGCAATGCCAGCGCTGGCCGCGCCGCGAGCGCCGAACGGTAGTGGTCAGGGTGAAGGACGCCATGTGTTGCTGGTCGAAGACAACCCGGTCAACCAGACCGTGATCGAAGCGATGCTGCGCAGTCTGGGTTTTGCCGTCAGTGTGGCGACCGATGGCGCGCAGGCGGTGCGCAGTGCCGAGGGCAGCGAGTTCGAAGTGATTTTGATGGACTGCCGGCTGCCGATCATCGACGGCTACGAGGCCACACGGCAGATCCGCGACCTGCCCGGACGCCGCGATGTGCCGATCATCGCGCTGACCGCCAACGCCTTGCAGGGCGATCGCGAAACCTGTCTGGCAGCGGGGATGAACGATTACCTGGCCAAGCCGTTCAAACGCAATGACCTGCAGCAGATTTTGCAGCGCTGGGTGTCGTAGTGTGGGCCTTTCGACCATCTGCGACTGGCGTGAAAAGCGAAAGTGCGGCAGTCTTAGGCACCCGAACGAGCCCCAAAAGGGGCTTGATTAAAAATTTCAGTGCACAAGTGTACATTCATGTCCTTGGTGCTGTGACTTTCACCACAACGCAATAGTCTATGAGTAGGCTGCCGGTTCGAGGCATGAACGCTTTGAACGGTCGGGAAGATCTGCCCCACCTGCCGCATGGGATTATTGAGGAGCTCGCATGACCAAACAAAACGCCTTTACTCGGGAAGACCTGCTGCGCTGCAGTCGCGGTGAGCTGTTCGGCCCGGGTAACGCGCAACTGCCCGCCCCGAACATGCTGATGGTGGATCGCATCACCCATATCAGCGAAGAAGGCGGCAAGTACGGCAAAGGTGAATTGGTCGCCGAGCTGGATATCAACCCTGACCTGTGGTTCTTCGCCTGCCATTTCGAAGGCGATCCGGTAATGCCGGGCTGCCTGGGTCTGGATGCCATGTGGCAACTGGTCGGCTTCTTCCTGGGCTGGCAAGGCCTGCCGGGCCGCGGCCGTGCGCTGGGTTCGGGCGAGGTGAAATTCTTCGGTCAGGTGCTGCCGACCGCCAAGAAAGTCACTTACAACATTCATATCAAACGCGTCCTCAAGGGCAAGCTGAACATGGCCATCGCCGATGGTTCGGTCAGTGTCGACGGACGCGAAATCTACACCGCCGAAGGCCTGCGCGTCGGCGTGTTCACCTCCACTGACAACTTCTAAGGGTTATTCGCATGCGCCGCGTCGTTATCACTGGTCTGGGCATCGTTTCGTGCCTGGGCAATGACAAAGAGACCGTCTCCGCTAACCTGCGTGCAAGCCGCCCTGGCATCCGGTTCAACCCGGAATATGCTGAAATGGGTCTGCGTAGCCAGGTTTCCGGCTCCATCGACCTCAACCTTGAAGAGCTGATCGATCGCAAGATCTATCGCTTCGTCGGTCATGCAGCGGCTTACGCCTACCTGGCCATGAAAGACGCCATCACTGACTCCGGCCTGACCGAAGAGCAAGTGTCCAACCCGCGTACCGGCCTGATCGCTGGTTCCGGTGGTGCTTCCACGCTGAACCAGATGGAAGCGCTGGACATCCTGCGCGAGAAAGGCGTGAAACGCGTTGGCCCGTACCGTGTAACGCGGACCATGAGCAGCACCGTTTCCGCTTGCCTGGCCACGCCTTTCAAGATCAAGGGCCTGAACTACTCCATCGCTTCTGCCTGCGCCACCAGTGCTCACTGCATCGGTACCGCCATGGAACAGATCCAGATGGGCAAGCAGGACATCGTCTTCGCCGGTGGCGGTGAAGAAGAGCACTGGAGCCAGTCGTTCCTGTTCGACGCGATGGGCGCCCTGTCCAGCAAGCGCAACGACACCCCGGAACAAGCTTCCCGCGCCTACGACAAGGACCGCGACGGTTTCGTCATCGCTGGCGGCGGCGGCATGGTTGTCGTCGAAGAGCTGGAACACGCTCTGGCCCGTGGCGCGAAGATCTACGCCGAGATCGTTGGCTACGGCGCAACGTCCGACGGCTACGACATGGTTGCCCCGAGCGGCGAAGGCGCGATCCGCTGCATGCAGCAGGCGCTGTCCACCGTCGACACCCCGATCGACTACCTGAACACCCACGGCACTTCGACTCCGGTCGGCGACGTTGCGGAAATGAAAGGTGTGCGTGAAGTGTTCGGCGACAAGGCTCCAGCGATCAGCTCGACCAAGAGCCTGTCCGGTCACTCCCTGGGCGCCGCCGGCGTACACGAAGCGATCTACTGCATGCTGATGATGGAAGGCAACTTCATCGCCGGCTCCGCCAACATCGACGAGCTCGACCCGGAAGTGGCCGATCTGCCGGTGCTGACCAAGACCCGCGAGAACGCCACCATCAACACCGTGATGAGCAACAGCTTCGGCTTCGGCGGCACCAACGCCACGCTGGTACTGAAGCGCTGGGAAGGCAAATAATTCCCCGCTGCTGAGCCACACAAAAAACGCCCCGACTGGTTCGGGGCGTTTTTTTTTCGTCTGCAGAATATAGCAGGTACACCGCAAAACCCTGTGGGAGCGAGCCTGCTCGCGAATGCGATATTCCAGTCACCCTATCGTCGTCTGACCCACCGAATTCGCGAGCAGGCTCGCTCCCACAGTGGGTTTCCGGGTGTCGGGAGATGAAACTTCTGTCATGAAACTTACCGCCCTGCGACCGAATGTCGCGGTTTACGCGGCCTGCAGCTTTGTTGCGAAATTCGCAACAACACCTTGCGCCAATTGGCGGTTTACTTAGCTGGCTACCAAATCCTATAACAGAGTCCTGCACATGCCTTGGTGCAGTAACTTGAGATCTGGAGCTAGCAGATGACTGTAAAAGTAACTGAACGCGACGATTCACACATGTCCCACGAAGGCCTGGCCGCCGGCATCCGTATCTGGGATGTGCATCAACAAGACTTGCTGGTCGGCATGTTCCACAACGAGATCGATGCGCATAACTACAAGGCCGAGTTGGAAATGCAAGAACAGCAACGAGAGCTGAAGTCTGCCTGAGGCAACCACAGCATTGAAAACGACAAACCCCGCCATGAGCGGGGTTCGTCGTTGTTACAGCCGAGGCTTTACCACATCAGATCATCAGGGATCTGGTACGCCGCATACGGATCGTCCTCAGCGTTGACCTCTTCGGTCTGCACGTTGAGCTGGACAATGCGCTGCGGGTCGCGCTCCTGGATCTTCAGCGCCGCTTCACGGGGAATCACTTCATAGCCGCCATTGTGGTGCACGATCGCCAGCGAACCGCTGCTGAGCTTGTTGCGCATAAGCGTGTTGACCGAGATGCGCTTGACCTTCTTGTCGTCGACGAAGTTGTAGTAGTCCTCGGTGGTCAGCTTGGGCAGACGCGAGACTTCGATCAACTGCTTGACCTGCGCAGCGCGGGCCTTGGCCTCGGCCTTCTCCTGCTGCTGACGGTTAAGCTCCTGGTCGCGCTTGACCTTCTCGGCCATGGCTTCCTGGGCGGCGCGCTGCTGCGAATCGTCCAGCTCGGCCTGGCCTTTGTGAGCCAGGCGCTGTTGCTTCTGCTTGTCTTTGCTGACCTGCTTGGCCTGCTTTTGGTTGACCAGGCCTGCTTTGAGCAACTGGTCGCGAAGGGAAAGGCTCATCAATGCTTACTCACTTGGGCAACGGCTCAGCCGCAGCTGGGCTCATTCTTTTCCTGGCGTTTGGCTTCGCCCCACAGGGCGTCCAACTCTTCGAGGGTGCAATCTTCCATGGGACGGTGGGTGTCGCGCAATGCCTGTTCGATAAAACGGAAACGTCTTTCAAACTTGCCGTTGGCGCCGCGCAAGGCGGTTTCCGGATCGACCTTCAGATGCCGGGCCAGATTGACCACGGAAAACAGCAGATCGCCGATCTCGTCGGCCACCGCCACCGGATCGTTTTCGGACATGGCTTCGAGCACTTCATCGAGCTCTTCGCGAACCTTGTCGAGCACCGGCAAAGCGTCCGGCCAGTCGAAACCGACCTGCCCGGCGCGTTTTTGCAACTTGGCCGAGCGCGACAGTGCCGGCAAGGTGGCCGGCACGTCGTCGAGCAAGGACAACTGCTCGGGCGCCGAGGCTTTCTCGGCACGCTCTTCGGCCTTGATCTCTTCCCAGCGCTGCTTGACCTGCTCTTCGCTCAAGCGCGGCACGTCGAGCGGCGCGTACAGGTCGCCCGTCGGGAACACATGCGGATGACGGCGGATCAGTTTACGCGTGATGCTGTCGATCACCCCGGCAAATTCGAACCGCCCTTCTTCCTTGGCCAACTGGCTGTAATACACCACCTGAAACAACAGATCGCCCAACTCGCCTTGCAAATGGTCGAGATCGCCACGCTCGATGGCATCGGCCACTTCATAGGCTTCTTCGAGGGTGTGCGGGACGATGGTCGCGTAGGTTTGCTTGATGTCCCACGGACAACCGAACTGCGGATCGCGCAGACGGCTCATCAAGTGGAGCAGGTCTTCGAGGCTGTACATCATTTTTCTGTCTCACCACAAAACCATTGTGGGAGCGAGCCTGCTCGCGAAAGCGCTGTGTCTGCAACAAAGATGTCGACTGACACGCCCTCTTCGCGAGCAGGCTCGCTCCCACAGGGAACAATCAATTGCATCACGGGGTACGGTTACGCCGCGTTTCGATGATGTTCGGCAATTGCGAAATCCGCCCCAGCAACCGCCCCAGCGCATCCAGACCGGGGATCTCGATGGTCAGCGACATCAGCGCAGTGTTGTCTTCCTTGTTCGAGCGGGTGTTGACCGCCAGCACGTTGATGCGCTCGTTGAGCAGCACCTGCGAGACGTCACGCAGCAGCCCGGAACGGTCGTAGGCGCGAATGATGATGTCCACCGGATAGGTGAGCACCGGCACCGGGCCCCAGCTGACCTGGATGATCCGCTCCGGCTCGCGCCCGCCCAGTTGCAGCACCGAGGCGCAGTCCTGGCGGTGAATGCTCACACCACGGCCCTGGGTGATGTAACCGACAATCGCATCGCCCGGCAGTGGCTGGCAGCAACCGGCCATTTGCGTCATCAGGTTGCCGACGCCCTGGATCTGGATATCGCCGCGCTTGCCCGGCTTGTAACCGGTCGCCTTGCGCGGGATCAGTTCCAGTTGCTCGTTGCCGCGCTCAGGCTCGACCAGTTGCTGCGCAAGGTTGACCAGATGCGCCTGACGCAGGTCACCGGCACCGAGGGCGGCGAACATGTCTTCGGCGGTTTTCATGTTGGCCTTTTCGGCCAGCTTGTCGAAATCCACCGCCGGCAGGCCGAGGCGATTGAGTTCGCGCTCGATCAGGGTTTTACCGGCCGCAACGTTCTGATCGCGAGCCTGCAATTTGAACCAGTGAACGATCTTCGCCCGCGCGCGCGAGGTGGTGACGTAACCGAGGTTCGGGTTCAGCCAGTCGCGGCTCGGCGTGCCGTGCTTGCTGGTGATGATCTCGACCTGCTCGCCGGTCTGCAGGCTGTAGTTCAACGGCACGATACGCCCGTTGATCTTCGCGCCCCGGCAGTTGTGGCCGATTTCGGTGTGCACCCGATAGGCGAAATCCAGCGGCGTCGCGCCTTTCGGCAAGTCGATGGCGTGTCCGTCGGGAGTGAAGATGTAAACCCGATCGGGCTCGATGTCGACGCGCAACTGTTCGGCCAGACCGCCGATATCACCCAGCTCTTCATGCCATTCGAGCACCTGACGCAGCCAGGAAATTTTCTCTTCGTAATGGTTCGAGCCGGATTTGACGTCGGTGCCCTTGTAGCGCCAGTGCGCGCAGACGCCGAGTTCGGCTTCTTCGTGCATGGAGTGGGTGCGGATCTGCACCTCGAGGACCTTGCCTTCCGGGCCGATCACCGCCGTGTGCAGCGAGCGGTAGCCGTTCTCTTTCGGGTTGGCGATGTAGTCGTCGAATTCTTTCGGGATGTGCCGCCACAGGGTGTGGACGATACCGAGCGCGGTGTAGCAGTCGCGCATTTCCGGCACCAGCACGCGCACGGCGCGAACGTCATAGATCTGGCTGAATTCCAGACCCTTGCGCTGCATTTTGCGCCAGATCGAGTAGATGTGTTTCGCCCGGCCGCTGATGTCGGCATCGACACCAGTGGCCTGCAGTTCGTCCTTGAGCTGGGTCATCACGTCGCTGATGAAGCGCTCGCGATCCAGCCGCCGCTCGTGGAGCAACTTGGCGATCTGTTTGTATTGATCGGGTTCCAGATAACGGAAGGACAAGTCCTCCAGTTCCCATTTGATGTGACCGATGCCGAGGCGATGCGCCAGTGGCGCATAGATGTCGAAGACTTCGCGAGCGACGCGGTTGCGCTTTTCATCGTCAGCGGTTTTCACCGCACGGATGGCGCAGGTGCGTTCGGCCAGTTTGATCAGCGCAACGCGCACGTCATCGACCATGGCCACGAGCATCTTGCGCAGGTTCTCGACCTGCCCTTGGGTGCCCATGACCATCGATTGCCGTGGGCTGAGACTGGCGCTGATGGCCGCCATGCGCTGCACGCCGTCGATCAGCTTGGCCACTACCGGACCGAAGCGCTGGCCGATGGCCGCCAGCTCGATCTGGCCTTCGCGCACGCCGCGATACAAAACGGCTGCGACCAGCGAATCCTGATCGAGCTTGAGGTCGGCGAGGATCTCGGCGATCTCAAGGCCAGTGCTGAAACTGCCGGAGCCTTCGGCCCACAGATTCTTCTTCGCATTGGACTGCTGTTCGGCCTCGCGAGCGAACTCGCAGGCTTCTTTCAAGGCCTCGCGATCCAGTGCCAGATCGACACTGACCGCGTGATCGAGCCAGGCCTCGAGATTGATACTGCCGTCGGTGTTGATCGGCTGGTGTGCTCTCACCTGTACCATGCTGCTTTACCTTCCCTACGACGCAGATTCAATGCGTCAAATCGCTGATCCTCAGTGTCCGTTCGCGCTCGCGGGGCTCCGGCGAGCGCTGCGCGGACAGATCAGACGGATTCAGACGAGCCGTCCTGGCTCGCTTCAAATAACGCCATGGCCTCGACATGTGCCGTCTGAGGAAACATATCGAGAATCCCGGCACGTTTTAACCGGTAGCCCTGCTTGATCAATTCCTGCGTGTCGCGCGCCAGCGTGGCCGGGTTGCACGACACATATACCAACCGCTTGGCACCCAGGGTCGCGAGCTTGCGCACCACCTCGAAAGCACCGTCACGCGGTGGGTCCAAGAGTACCGCAGAAAAGCCGTTTCCGATCCACTGGGCATCGCTCAAAGGCTGGGATAAATCGGCTTGAAAAAACTTTGTGTTATGCAAATTGTTACTGACAGCGTTGGCAGCGGCTCGCTCGACCATGGTCTGCACACCCTCCACCGCCACCACTTCACGGACGCTTTTGGCCAGCGGTAGCGCAAAATTTCCCAACCCGCAAAACAGGTCGAGCACGCGTTCTTCAGCCGTCGGTTTAAGCCAGTCCAGCGCCTGGGCGATCATCGCTTCGTTGACCCCGGCGTTGACCTGAACGAAGTCACCCGGCCGGTACGCCAGCTCGAGATCCCACTGTTCCAGGCGATAGCCGAGGCTCTGACCGGCTTCGACCGGTTGCGGTTCACCTTCGCCATGCAGCCACAACTGCGCTTCATGGAACTGGCAGAAATCCTTGAGAATGGTCAGATCCGCTTCGGACAACGGCGCCATGTGCCGCAGCAATAGCGCCAGAGATGAGCCGCTGAACAACTCGACATGGCCCAGCGCCTGCGGTTTGCTCAAGCGCCGCAACATCTCTGGCAAGCGGGTCATGATCGGTTGCAAAGGCTGTACCAGCACCGGGCATTCGCTGATCGCGACGATGTCCTGACTGCCGGCAGCGCGGAAACCCACTTCGAGTTTTTTTGCCTTCATGTCCCAGCGCACGGCGATGCGCGCGCGCCGACGGTAACCGAATTCCGGGCCGCTCAGCGGCGCCGCCCACTCTTCAGGTTCGAGACCGGCCACCCGCGACAATTGCTCGGCGAGCATGCGCTGTTTCAGGGCGAGCTGTTCGTCGTGGGGCAAGTGCTGAACGCTGCAACCGCCACAGCGGCCAAAGTGCGGGCATGCTGCCGGGCGCCGCAACTCGCTGGCCTTGAACACGCGTTCGGTGCGCGCCTCGACCACTTTGCCGTGGGCGCCGAGCACCCGCGCTTCGACCTCTTCACCGGCAAGGGCGCCGAGGACGAACCAGGTTTTGCCTTCGAAAAACGCGATACCGCGACCGTCATTGGCCAGGCGCTCGATGTTCAAGCGCTGCTTTTTGCCGGTCGGGATCTGTGGCGCCTTGCTGCCGCCGGTGGGCTGGAAGCGCAGGCCTCTCTCGTGTTTGGCCATCAGTTCGGCGCGTCGAAAATGCCGGTCGACAGGTAACGGTCGCCACGGTCGCAGATGATCGCGACGATCACCGCGTTTTCAACTTCTCTGGACAGGCGCAGCATCGCTGCCACCGCGCCGCCCGAGGACACGCCGCAGAAGATGCCTTCTTCGCGGGCCAGACGCCGGGTAACGTCTTCGGCTTCGCTTTGCGCCATATCGACGATGCGATCGACGCGGTCAGCCTGGTAAATCTTCGGCAGGTATTCCTGCGGCCAGCGGCGGATGCCGGGAATGGCCGAGCCTTCCATCGGTTGCAGGCCGACGATCTGTACGCTGTCGCTCTGTTCTTTGAGGTAGCGCGACACGCCCATGATGGTCCCGGTGGTGCCCATCGAACTGACGAAATGGGTGATGCTGCCCTGGGTCTGACGCCAGATTTCCGGACCGGTGGTGGTGTAGTGCGCTTCCGGGTTGTCGCCATTGGCGAACTGGTCGAGCACCTTGCCACGGCCTTCGGCTTCCATACGCTGGGCCAGATCACGGGCGCCTTCCATGCCCTCTTCCTGAGTCACCAGAATCAGCTCGGCACCGTAAGCGGTCATCGCCGCTTTACGCTCGGCGCTGGAGTTGTCCGGCATGATCAGGATCATCTTGTAACCCTTGATCGCAGCGGCCATCGCCAGCGCGATGCCGGTGTTGCCGGAGGTCGCCTCGATCAGCGTATCGCCGGGATTGATCTGCCCGCGCAACTCGGCGCGAGTGATCATCGACAACGCCGGGCGGTCCTTGACCGAACCCGCCGGGTTGTTCCCTTCGAGCTTGAGCAAAAGGGTGTTGCTGGTGGCGCCGGGCAGGCGCTGCAAACGCACCAGCGGCGTGTTGCCGACGCAATCGGCGATGGTTGGGTACTGCAAGGTCATGGCGTATTCGCAATCCAGACGTGCGGGGGCGCCTATCATACCGGCAAACCCGCGCAGGCCATATCACGCAAAGTGCGGTGCTTATGGTTTATGGGAATAAGCAAATAAAAGTCGCGCCAGTGGTGCGACTTTTATTTGAGTAACACTCAGTTCTTGTGGTGATGCTTGAATTCGCGAGCAGGCTCGCTCCCACAGGGGATGAATTTTGCTTATGCGATCTGCGGTGAATGCACAGCCATTGTGGGAGCAAGCCTGCTCGCGAAGGCGTCCGCATGGGCGACGCCATCATCCGCCAGCAAGCGCAAATTCAACCGCAGCCCCGCCCCGGTGTTTTGCGCCCAGAGCAACCCGCCCTGGCGCTGCACCGCATTGCGCGCAATGCTCAAACCCAAGCCAAAGCCACCATCCCCGGGTCTCGATCCGTCCAATCGAATGAACGGCGAAAAGATCCGCTGCAGATCTTCGTCAGCCACGCCGCCGCCCTGATCCTCCAGCCACAAATGCCAATACTCGCCATCACGCCGTGCATCGAGACGCACGATGCCGCCCTCGGGCGAGTGACGAATGGCATTGCGCAGGATGTTTTCCAGCGCTTGCGCGAGGGTATTGAGGTTGCCGCGCACCCAACACGAAGCTTCGACCGAGCATTGCAATTGCAGGCTCGGCCAGCCGCTTTCATAACAGGCGTTGTCGGTGAGCATTTCCCACAGTGCCTGAATCTGGATCGCTTCATTTGGTAACGGCGAGCGGTCGGTGTCGAGCCAGGCCAGTTGCAGGGTGTCTTCGACCAGCCGCTGCATGCCGTCGACCTCGCGGCCGATGCGCTCGCGAAGCTGCGGCAGACCTTGTTCGCTTTCGCTGGCCACACGCAGACGGCTCAGCGGCGTGCGCAGTTCGTGGGACAAGTCGCGCAATAACTGCTGCTGCAAGGCGACCGTGCTTTGCAAGCGCTCGGACATGGAATCGAAGGCCCGCGCCAGCTCACCGAGTTCATCCGGGCGCTGGGTGATGCCGCTCGACAGGCGCACGTTCAACTGATCGGCGCGCCAGGCGTTGGCCTGTTCGCGCAGGTTGTTCAGCGGCACCACCAGCAGGCGATACAGGCCGACACAGAGCAACAGGGTGAACAGCCCGGGAATCACGCCGTTGGTGATCACCCGCCAGAACACCCGGTACTTGCCCGGAACAAAGCGCTCGGGCAACTCGATGACCAGAATGCCGGCGGCCGGATCCTGCGGGAACGGTACCCGCAGCCAAGGTCGGCCCTTCTTGTGGATCGGCCAGTCGAGGCCGCGCAAAAAGGTAAGGTGCTGCACCTCCGCGGCGTTCAACGGCTGGCTGCTCAGCGACTGCAAATCAGCGCCGATCACCCCGACCCAACTGGCCTCGCGCAATTCCATGCTCTGCAACCAGTCATCGACGCCATTGCGCCCGCCGCGCTGCCACGCCTGTTCGGCTTGCGCGGCATAACGGCCGAGGGTGTTGCGCGCGTCACTGGAGAGGAACTGATTGCGCTCCTCCATGTAGCGGCCCCACGACCAGCTCAGCCAGATCATCAGCAGACAGAACGCCACCAGCAGGCACGCCAGTTTCCAGAACAGCGAATGCCGCCCCGGCAGCTCAGACAGTTTCATCGGCGCCACTCAAGACATAGCCCTTGCCCCACACCGTGCGCACTTCACGCTCGGTGTAACCGATGGCTTTGAGTTTGCGACGGATCTGGCTGATGTGCATGTCGAGGCTGCGGTCATGCGCCGCAAAGCCGCGTTGCAGGACATGCTGATAAAGGAAGGCTTTGCTCAGCACCTCCTCGTTGTTGCGGTGCAGGGTTTCCAGCAGACGGAATTCGCTGCGGGTCAACCCGGCCGCTTGCTCGCCGAAGAACACGTCGCAGTGTTCGTCATCGAAACGCAGGGTGCCGCTGACCACCGCAGCGGTAACCGCAGGCGGGCGCCGATCCAATGCCACCCGGCGCAGGATCGCTTCGATGCGCACATGCAACTCGGCCATGCTGAACGGTTTGGGCAAATAGTCATCGGCACCGAGGCGGAAACCGCTGATGCGGTCGGCCTCGGCACCCAGCGCCGACATCAGCAGCACCGGCGTCGAATGGCTCTGCCGCAATTGCGTCAACAACTGCAGACCATCGAGCCCCGGCAGCAGAATATCCATCAGCACCACGTCGAAAGGCTGGCGCTGGGCGATGTTCAGACCTTCCTGGCCGTTCTGGCACCAAGTCACCTGAAAACCGCTGCGGCCCAGATGCTCGTGCACATACGCGCCGAGGACCGGGTCGTCTTCAATGGAAAGGATGCGTGGCTGGCCAACGGAAACAGGAGTCATGAGTATCTGCAAGTAATTCTCAGTTGGCGGATTATTCAAGATTGTCCGACAGCGGGCAACACAAGCTTGGCCTGTCGGACGAACGAGTGCGTCGGCGGCGCTGCATTTTCCGCAAGATTGCCCGCCTGCAAATCGCTACACTGCGCCCATGTCGCGTGCCGGATGCACGCATGTGTCAACAGATCAGCGGGATGCGGGAGATAGGCGTGCTCAAGAAACTGGGAATCAAAGGTCGCGTGCTGTTGCTGACCTTGTTGCCGACCAGCCTGATGGCGCTGGTGCTGGGTGGCTATTTCACCTGGACGCAGCAGACCGACCTGCACAGCCAATTGATGCAGCGCGGCGAAATGATCGCCGAGCAACTGGCGCCGCTGGTGGCGCCGGCGATGGGTCACGGCGACGCCGATCTGCTCGAACGCATCGCCACCCAGTCCCTTGAACAACCCGACGTGCGCGCGGTGACCTTCCTCGCGGCGGACCGCTCGCCACTGGCCCACGCCGGCCCGACCATGCTCAATCAGGCACCAAGCGGCGACAGCGCGCTGTTGCAACGACGCAGCGGCAATGACGCGACGCGCTACCTGATGCCGGTGTTCGGCAAGCACCGCAACCTCGCCGGTGAAATCATTCCCGAAGAATCCGAACGCCTGCTCGGCTGGGTCGAGCTGGAGCTGTCGCACAACGGCATGCTGTTGCGCGGTTATCGCAGCCTGTTCGCCAGCCTGCTGCTGATCGCCGCCGGACTTGCCGGCGCCGCCCTCCTCGCGTTGCGCATGGGCCGCACCATCAACCGTCCGCTGAGCCAGATCAAACAGGCGGTCGCCCAACTCAAGGACGGTCATCTGGAAACCCGCTTGCCGCCCCTCGGCAGTCAGGAACTGGACGAATTGGCCTCGGGTATCAACCGCATGGCCGGCACCCTGCAGAACGCCCGCGAAGAGTTGCAGCACAGCGTCGATCAGGCCACCGAAGACGTGCGGCAGAATCTGGAAACCATCGAGATCCAGAACATCGAACTGGACCTGGCGCGCAAAGAGGCGCTGGAAGCCAGCCGGATCAAATCCGAATTCCTTGCCAACATGAGCCACGAGATCCGCACCCCGCTCAACGGCATTCTGGGCTTCACTCACTTGTTGCAGAAAAGCGAACTGACCCCGCGCCAGCTCGACTATCTCGGCACCATCGAAAAGTCTGCCGACAGTCTGCTGGGGATCATCAACGAGATTCTCGATTTCTCGAAGATCGAGGCCGGCAAACTGGTGCTCGATCACATTCCGTTCAACCTGCGCGACCTGCTGCAAGACACCCTGACCATTCTCGCCCCGGCCGCGCACGCCAAGCAGCTTGAGCTGGTCAGTCTGGTCTATCGCGACACGCCGCTGTCGCTGGTCGGCGATCCGCTGCGCCTGAAGCAGATCCTCACCAATCTGGTCAGCAACGCGATCAAATTCACCCGCGAAGGCACCATCGTCGCCCGGGCGATGCTCGAAGACGAACACGAAGACAGCGTGCAACTGCGCATCAGCATTCAGGACACCGGCATCGGCCTGTCGAATCAGGATGTGCGCGCGCTGTTTCAGGCTTTCAGTCAGGCCGACAATTCGCTGTCGCGCCAACCCGGCGGCACCGGCCTGGGGCTGGTGATTTCCAAGCGCCTGATCGAGCAGATGGGCGGCGAGATCGGCGTCGACAGCACGCCGGGCGAAGGTTCGGAATTCTGGATCAGCCTGAGCCTGCCCAAGACTCGCGACGACGCCGAAGACCTGCCCGCTGCGCCATTACTCGGACGCCGCGTGGCGGTACTGGAAAATCACGAACTGGCGCGTCAGGCCTTGCAACATCAGCTGGAAGACTGCGGACTGCAAGTTACGCCGTTCAATACTTTGGAGAGCCTGAGCAATGGCGTTACCGGCGCGCATCAGACCGATCAGGCGATCGATCTGGCGGTGATCGGCATCACCAGCAACGACATGCTCCCGGAACGCTTGAACCAGCACATCTGGGACCTCGAACACCTGGGCTGCAAAGTTTTGGTGCTGTGCCCGACCACCGAACAGACGCTGTTTCATCTGTCGGTGCCCAACCCGCACAGCCAGCTGCAAGCCAAACCGGCGTGTACGCGCAAGCTGCGCCGGGCGTTGTCCGATCTGGTCAATCCGCGCCAGACCCGCAGCGAACCGGGCGAGCCGCTGTCCAGCCGTGCGCCGCGCGTCCTGTGTGTCGACGACAACCCGGCCAATCTGTTGCTGGTGCAGACCCTGCTCGAAGACATGGGCGCCCGGGTGCTCGCGGTCGAAAGCGGTTACGCGGCCGTCAAAGCCGTGCAGAGCGAATCTTTCGATCTGGTGCTGATGGACGTGCAGATGCCGGGCATGGACGGTCGCCAGACCACCGAAACCATTCGCCAGTGGGAAAGCGAGCGGCATTGCACGCCGCTGCCGATCGTCGCCCTCACTGCCCACGCCATGGCCAATGAAAAACGCGCGCTGCTGCAAAGCGGCATGGACGACTACCTGACCAAACCGATCAGCGAGCGGCAACTGGCGCAGGTGGTGTTGAAGTGGACCGGACTGGCCCTGCGCAATCAGGCACCGGATCGCAGCGGCGACAGCACGGCGAGTCAGCAGGAACTGCCAGTGCTCGATCACGAAGAAGGCTTGCGTCTGGCGGCCGGCAAGGCGGATCTGGCGGCGGACATGCTCGCCATGCTGCTGGCCTCGCTGGAAGCCGACCGCGAAGCGATACGCGCCGCGCGTGACAGCCACGACCAGAATGCCCTGCTCGAACGCGTGCACCGCTTGCATGGCGCCACCCGTTATTGCGGCGTGCCACAACTGCGCGCCGCCTGCCAGCGCAGCGAAACCCTGCTCAAGCAGGACGATCCGAAAGCCGCCGCCGCGCTGGATGAACTGGAGCGCTCGATCAATCGACTCGCCGCGCAGGCGCGCATCAGCGCCTGATCCACGGCAAGGCGCTGCACGCGCAAAGCGCTACAGTTGTCGCGGGCCATTGCGGCCCGCGTCGATGTTCCAGGAGGATTCATGCGCACAATCTTTTTCAGCAGTCAGACCTACGATCGCGACAGCTTTCTCGGCGCCGACTGCCCGGCCGGGCTCGAATTGCATTTTCAAGCGGCGCGACTGAGCCTCGATACGGCGGCGTTGGCCGAGCAGCACGAGGTGGTCTGCGCGTTCATCAATGACGACCTCAGCGCCCCGGTGCTCGAACGCCTCGCTGCTGGCGGTACGCGGCTGATTGCCCTGCGTTCGGCCGGTTACAACCATGTCGACCTGCCGGCGGCGAAACGCCTTGGCCTGGCCGTCGTGCGTGTGCCGGCCTACTCGCCGCACGCCGTGGCCGAACATGCGGTGGCGCTGATCCTCGCCCTCAATCGTCGCTTGCATCGTGCCTACAACCGCACCCGCGAAGGCGATTTCAGCCTGCATGGCCTGACCGGTTTCGATCTGGTCGGCAAAACCGTCGGCATCGTCGGCACCGGGCAAATTGGTGCGACCTTCGCGAAAATCATGCACGGCTTCGGCTGTGAATTGCTGGCCTACGATCCGTATCCCAATCCCGAGGTGCTGGCCTTGGGCGCACGTTATCTGAGCCTGCCGGAGTTGCTCGCGCAATCACGGATCATCAGCCTGCATTGCCCGCTCAACGAACAGAGCAAGCATCTGATCAATCGCGATTCACTGGCGCACATGCAGGCGGGGGCGATGCTGATCAACACCGGGCGTGGCGGGCTGGTGGACACGCCAGCGCTGATTGACGCGCTGAAGGACGGCCAACTCGGGTATCTGGGGCTGGATGTTTACGAGGAAGAGGCGCAGCTGTTTTTCGAGGATCGCTCCGACCTGCCGTTGCAGGACGATGTGCTGGCGCGTCTGCTGACGTTTCCCAACGTGATCATCACCGCGCATCAGGCGTTTCTGACCCGCGAAGCATTGGGCGCGATTGCCGCGACCACCCTGCACAACATCGCGACCTGGGCGGCAGGTGCGCCGCAGAACCAGGTCGAGGGTTGAACGGTTTTACTTGGACAGCGAAGACGCCAGGATCAGCAAGCCCAGCCAGCCGAACCCGAGCAGGCGCTGCTTGCTCGAATGGCCGTTGCGCAGCAGGAACCAGACGAAAAACGCCGGTAGCAGAAACACCATGATTTTCAGCCAGCCCTCCACCGGGCGGCTGCCATCGGCGTTGAGCGGTTGCTGCTCCTCGCGGGCCTGTTCTGCGGCCTGCTGACGACGGCGACGCCCTGCTGCTGCCGGCATCACTTTGGGTAAAGGCTCGGACACTGGCGGCGCAACCGCCTCGGGCACTGCGTTGTTGCGTGGCAGGCTGCCGAAGGAAATCGTCGCGGCCTGCACCGGTGCCGCCGTCGATTGCGCCTGCATGGCGGCATGTTCGGCCATCGGCGCGCCGCAGTGAATGCACACCAGCGCTTCGGAACTGATGCTCCGCTTGCATTCATAACATTCGATCAGCGCCATGTTCCGTTCCTTCAGATTCGGGGGCCGGCAGTTTGCCATGACTGTCGCTGCATTTGAACCGGATCGAAGGTCGCACGCGTGCATCATTCTGCAATCGAGCCCGTGCTAGCATGTCGCGCATATTTGGAGGACCCATGGTCGAACACGATTTCCGCTACACCCTGATGAACCCGCAACACACCCTCACCGAATGCCGCGCCCTCGTTCCGGGCCGCTATCAGGTGACCGGTAACGGTGGCTCGATCCGCATCGGCGATGCCCTGTTGGTCACCCTCAAAGGCAGCAAGGATTTGTCCATGCGCCTGACCGTCGACACGGTCCGCCACTTGATCAATCCGCCAGGCCAATGGACCGCAATGACCACAGGCCCGGTGTTCGGCGAACTGGCCATTCACACCTGGCAGGTCAACTGCGACAGCTGCGCGAAAGAGCTGAGTTTCGAATTCGCTGTGGATGCCAAACTCGGCAAGACCGCCGAGAAACCCGCCGCCACCGCGCGCATCGCCGAGCTCGGCTGGAAAGCCGTCGGCGACAAGCACCTGTGCCCGAAATGCCAGGAGCCTGCATGATGAAACGCCTCGCCCTGACCGCACTGATCGGTGTCGGCCTGGCTGGTTGCGCCGCAGAGCCGGTACAACTGCAGCACAACCGCAGCTACATTCTGGAATGGATCGGCGAGCGGCCACTGATGGATTACAGCCATTTGACCGTGACCCTCGGCGATGACGGCCGCGCCTACGGCAACGGCGGCTGTAATCATTGGTTCGCGCCGTACACGCAGGACGGCGACAAGCTGAGCTTCGGCAAGATCGGCAAGACCCGCAAGCTCTGCGCCCCGGCGCTGATGGAGCAGGAACAACGCTTCTTGCAGGCGCTGGAAAAAGTCGAGCGCTGGGACATTTCGCCAATCGAGCAGATACGCTTCTGGCCGGCTGAAGGCAAACCGTTGCGCTGGTGGCTGGAAGAGGGTTGATCCGCCCTGGATCGCCAAGGCCCTCACCCTAGCCCTCTCCCAGAGGGAGAGGGGACTGATTGGGGGATATTGAAGAGTTATGTCGACGTGGTAATTCTTCGCCGAATCCATAATCGACTGGATTCTGTCTGACGGGACCATAATCAACTCGGTGTCTCAGGTCGATGTACGACGAAAGACACCTCGGTCGGCCCCCTCTCCCCCCGGGAGAGGGCTGGGGTGAGGGGCTTCTGGCGGTTTACTTCGTAGCCTGCAACGCCTCCAGCTTCGCCATCACCCCCGCCGCCGTCTGCTCACCCAGCAACTGCTCACGCACCTTGCCCTTGTCATCAATAATGAACGTCACCGGCAGCGCCTCACTGCGCGGCAGGTCGAACAGCTCGGCCGGATCCTGCGCCAGCACGGTGAACTTGATGCCGAGTTTCTCGCTCGCCTCTTTCAGCTCCGCGCCCTGCACGTTGTCGAAATTGACCCCGAACACCCCGACATTCTTGCTCTTGAGCTCATCAGCCAAATGATTCAGCTCGGGAATTTCCGTGCGGCACGGGCCACACCATTCGGCCCAGTAATTGAGCACCACCCACTGCTTGTCCAGACGTTCGGACGCTACCTTCTGGCCGTTCTGGTCGATGCCGTAATCATTACCGCAGCCCCCCAGCATCAACGCCCCGATTATCGTCAATGCCGCTGCCAATCGCCGTGTCATGTCGTGTTCCTTGTGAAAATTCGAAAGCGCCTGCGACCCATCGCCTCTGACGGTTCTGGATTGCGCGCCGCACAGTTAGAATAGCCGCCACTTTACGCCAGAAGCGACCCGCCATGACCGATCTGACGCTTTATCACAATCCGCGCTGCTCGAAATCCCGCGGCGCGCTGGCACTGCTCGAAGCCCGCGGCTTGCATCCGAATGTCGTGCGCTACCTGGAAACGCCGCTCAGCGCCGCGCAGATCAAGGCCCTGCTCGGCAAGCTCGGGATCAGCGCGCGACAGCTGCTGCGCAGCGGTGAAGACGAATACAAAACCCTGAACCTGGCCGACGCCAGCCTCAGCGAGCAGCAGCTGATCGACGCCATCGCCACGCACCCGAAACTCATGGAGCGGCCGATTCTTGAAGCAGGCGACAAAGCCGTCATCGGTCGCCCACCGGAAAACGTGCTGGAGTTGTTGCCATGAGCACGCCGTACATTCTGGTTCTCTATTACAGCCGCAACGGTTCGACCAACGAGATGGCCCGGCAAATCGCCCGTGGCATCGAGCAGGCCGGAATGGAAGCGCGTCTGCGCACAGTGCCGGCGATTTCCACCGAATGCGAAGCGGTAGCGGCGGAGATTCCCGCTGAAGGCGCGCTCTACGCCAGCCTCGATGATCTGAAGAACTGCGCCGGCCTCGCCTTGGGCAGTCCGACGCGTTTCGGCAACATGGCCGCGCCGCTCAAGTACTTCCTCGACGGCACCAGCAACCTCTGGCTGACCGGCGCGCTGGTCGGCAAACCGGCCGGCGTGTTCACCTCCACCGCCAGCCTGCACGGCGGTCAGGAAACCACGCTGCTGTCGATGATGTTGCCGCTGTTGCATCACGGCATGTTGATCACCGGCCTGCCCTACAGCGAATCGGCCCTGCTCGAAACCGAAGGTGGCGGCACGCCTTACGGGGCCAGCCATCACGCCGGTGCCGACGGCAAGAACGGTCTTGATCAGCACGAAGTGGCGCTGTGTCGCGCACTTGGTCTGCGCCTGGCGAAAACCGCACAGAAGCTGGTGGGCTGATGGCGAAGAAGCCGAAAGTCCTGCCCTCGATAGAGTGGCTTGAGCCACGGGTGAAGGCGATGCGCGTGCTCAGCCTGCTGAGCTTTTTCGCCCTCGCCGGCTTGCTGGCGGCTTATTACCTGCTGTTCGCCGACCTGCATGGCGCGCGGCCTTGGGTGATTCTGCTGGTCGAGCTGATCCCGTGGCTGGTCCTCGCCCCGGCGATGATCATGGGCAGCGCCCGTGGCCATTCGTGGATGTGCTTTGTGGTGAACCTGTACTTCATCAAAGGCGCCCTGGCGGCGTACGACCCCAACCGGCAGTTGTTCGGCCTGCTGGAAATGGCCGCAAGCCTGGCGGTGTTCTGCTCGGCGCTGCTGTATGTGCGCTGGCGCTATCAGTTGAATCGCAAATTGGCTGGCGAAGGCGAGATCAGCGTCGCCTGACCAACCGCTTTCGCGAGCAGGCTCGCTCCCACAGGGAATGCATTCCAGAGGTGGGAGCGAGCCTGCTCGCGAATGCAGCGACGCGGTTTTAATGGTTGACGGTATAGGCGAGCATCATCGAAATCTGGCTCATCGGCCGTCCGCCGCTCTGTTCGTGCCATTGGTTGAACGCGTTCTGCACCGTCGCCAGATCGCGCTGGCTGGTCGGCACTTTGTCGACGATCTTCTGCGCATTCAGCGCCGCGACCACGTCGTAGCTCGGCACGAACGTGTCCTTGCCGACCATGCGCAAAAAGCGTGGCGCCGACAGCCCGCCGAGTTGGTGGCCGTGCTTTTTCAGGTACGTCCACAGGCCGACGATATCGGTCACCGGCCAGTCGGCGATCAATGCGCCGAAGCTGCCCTTGTCCTTTTCCACATCGAGAATGAACTGCGCATTGCGCGGCACACTTTTCAGCTTGCCCAGATGGCGGATGATCCGCGCATCCTGCATCAGCCGCTCAAGGTGCTCGGCGCTCATCAGCACGACTTTTTCCGGATCGAACTTGAAGAACACCTCTTCGAACGCCGGCCACTTGGCGTCGACCAGGCTGTGCTTGAGCCCGGCGCGAAAAACCCGCAGGGCCATGGTCGAGAGGTAGCGGTCGTCGCGGATCTTGCGCAGTTGTGCGGGGGTCTTGGGAACGGGCAGATGGGCTTCCAGTTCAGCCGCCGAACCGAAACGGTTCAGACAGTATTCGTGCAGCCACTTGTAATCGCGCATGCCCTCTCCTGAGGTTTGGAAATGAATAACCCATGCAGAAGCTGTCCCCTCAACCACAGGGCCTGCTTCTACAGGTTGTGTTTACAGATTGACGACATTGACGAAACGCGAAGCCGCGGTTTCGTCGATCTTCAGGCTGGTGAAGTCGAACAGGTTGCGGTCGGCCAGTTGCGACGGCACCACGTTCTGCAGGCTGCGGAAAATCGATTCGGTACGGCCCGGGGTCTTGCGATCCCAGTCCTGAAGCATTTCCTTGACCACCTGGCGCTGCAGGTTTTCCTGCGAGCCGCAAAGGTTGCACGGGATGATCGGGAATTGCTTCAAGTCCGAGTAGGCCTGAATGTCCTTCTCGTTGCAGTAAGCCAGCGGGCGAATCACCACGTTGCGGCCATCGTCGGCGCGCAGCTTCGGCGGCATCGCTTTGAGGGTGCCGTTGAAGAACATGTTGAGGAAGAACGTTTCGACGATGTCGTCGCGGTGATGACCGAGGGCCATTTTCGTCGCGCCGATTTCGTCAGCAAAGGTGTACAGGGTGCCGCGACGCAAACGCGAGCACAGCGAGCAGGTGGTCTTGCCTTCCGGCACCAGTTCCTTGACCACCGAGTAAGTGTCCTTCTCGACGATGTGGTACTCGATGCCCAGTTCTTTCAGGTAGGCCGGCAGCACGTGCTCGGGAAAGCCCGGCTGTTTCTGGTCCATGTTCACCGCGACGATGTCGAACTTGATCGGTGCAACCTTCTGCAGGTGCATCAGCACGTCGAGCATGGTGTAGCTGTCCTTGCCCCCGGACAGGCAGACCATGACCTTGTCGCCGTCCTCGATCATGTTGAAATCGGCGACCGCTTCGCCGGCCAGGCGGCGCAGGCGCTTTTGCAGTTTGTTCTGGTTGACCGTAAGAGTGCCCATGACGCGAAATCCGTGAGGTGTGACGAAAGGCCGGCATTTTACGCAAAAACCCCGGTAGCGCGAAGCATCTGTGGCGAGGGGAATTATCCCCGCTGGGTTGCGAAGCAGCCCCTAAACCTGAGAACTCGTATTGCCTGACACTGCGCGGTGTATGGCTTGGCGACTGCTGCGCAGCCGAACGGGGATAAATCCCCTCGCCACAAAAGTGTTTCAACCCCAAAAATGCCTTCCCCTCAAGACCCCGAGGCGATTACCTGCAATGTTTACAGCGCGATTTGCTCTAAGCCCGGCATACCGGTGCGCTGGACTCCTTTCTATACTGCGACATAAGGTCGCACACATCTGAAGACCTGTATTTGCTCGGCCATCTTGGCCCGTAGGCGCTCCGTTGGGGGGCGATGGCAATGACAAGAGGAGTGAATGGCATGATCCATCACGTAGTGGGACTGTTTACCCACCCCGATCAGGAATGGAAGGAGATCCGTGGCGACCAAGAGGAAAGCATCAGCCACATGTACCTGACGCATACGCTGATTCTAGCGGCGATCCCCGCTGTTTCGGCGTTCATCGGCACGACCCAGGTCGGCTGGGTGATCGGCAACCGCGCGCCGGTAATGCTCACGTTTGAAAGCGCTCTGTGGATGACCATCATGTCCTACCTGGCGATGCTCGGCGGGGTCGCGGTAATGGGCGCCTTCGTGCACTGGATGGCGCGCACCTATGACGCCAATCCAAGCCTGGCCCGCTGCGTGGCATTCGCCACTTACACGGCGACACCGTTGTTCGTCGGCGGTCTGGCGGCGCTGTATCCGCACATGTGGCTGGGGATGATCGTCGGTACGGCGGCCATCTGCTACACGGTCTATCTTTTGTATGTCGGCTTGCCGACGTTCATGAACATCCCTTCGGATGAAGGCTTTCTGTTTTCCAGCTCGGTGCTCGCGGTTGGGCTGGTGGTGCTGGTGGCGATCATGGCGTTCACTGTGATTGTCTGGGGCCTGGGTGTCGGGCCGGTCTATACCAACTGACCTGTTTCCTCCCTGAGAAAAACAACATCTGCCAATACAGGCCGCCGCAAGGCGGCCTTCTCGTTGGGGCGACGACCATTCGGCAGGTCGGCGATTCGCAAGTCGCCGGGGTTGCGGCATACTCGGCGTCTCTGGAGATCCATCAAGCATGCCCGAGCAACTCAATACCCGCGTCGAAGATTGTTACCAACTCGCTGAATCCTTTTTCAAACGTTCCTTCAAACGCCCCGTGGTCAGTCTCAAGCTGCGCGGGCAGAAAGCCGGTGTCGCGCATCTGCACGAGAACCTGCTGCGCTTCAACCCGCAGCTGTACCGGGAAAACACCGAACACTTCCTCAAGCAGACCGTGGCCCACGAAGTCGCCCACCTGATCGCTCATCAACTGTTCGGCGACCGCATCCAGCCCCATGGCGAGGAGTGGCAACTGATCATGCGCGGCGTCTACGAACTGCCGCCGGATCGCTGCCACACCTATGAAATCAAGCGGCGCAGCGTGACCCGCTATATCTACAAATGCCCGTGCCCCGACAGTGATTTCCCGTTTACCGCCCAGCGCCATGGCCTGGTGCGGCAAGGGCGGCGGTATTTATGCCGGCGCTGCCGCAGTACGCTGGTGTTCAGTGGTGAAATGCGGGTGGAATGACAGTTTTGTAGAGTATCGGCGGGCCCCTTCGCGAGCAGGCTCGCTCCCACAGGGGAATGCATTTCAATGTGGGAGCGAGCCTGCTCGCGAAGGCGGCGGCATGAGCGCTACAGAATCACCCTGGCCGAACGCAACTCGGCGATCCGCTCAGCACTCAACCCTAACTCCCCCAACACCTCGTCCGTATGCTGCCCCAACCCCGCGCCAACATGCCTTGGCTCCGGCAACGCCTCAGAAAATTTCAACGGACAGGCCATCTGCGCCTGCGTCGTACCATCGCCGCGCGGCACCTGGGTCACCAGCTCCCGCGCCTGTAACTGCGGATGGCGCAACGCCTCGCCCAAACTCAACACCGGCTCGACACAGGCATCGACCCCGGCGAACAATTCACACAGTTCTGCAAAATCATGCCGTTCGAATTCGATCTGCAATGCCTCTTTCAGCGCCTGTTGTTGCTCAGGCTTGGGCGACAACCCTTGCGCCGCCAGCTCCGGCCGGCCCAGCGCCGTGCACAATTGCTGCATGAACGCTGGCTCCAGACTGCCCACCGACATCCAGCGCCCATCCCGGGTGCGGTAATAGTCATAGAAACTGCCGCCGTTGAGCATCTGATCTTCGCGGCCCGGTTCCGCGCCGCAGGCCAGATAGCCAGCGCCGGCCATGGCGTTCAGGCTGAACGCGCAGTCGGTCATGCTCACATCCAGATGGGTGCCCTGCCCGGTTTGCTGACGGGCAATCACCGCTGCCAGCAAGCCGATCACGCCGTGTAGCGAGCCGCCCGCCACGTCCGCCACCTGCATGCCCAACGGCAACGGCCCGCTGTCGACGCGTCCGGTGTAACTGGCAAGTCCCGCCAGCGCCAGATAGTTGATGTCATGCCCGGCGCGCTCCTTGTACGGCCCGGTCTGGCCGTAACCGCTGATCGACACATAAATCAGCTTTGGATTGATCGCTTTCAACGCTTCATAACCCAGGCCCAGGCGCTCCATCACCCCGGGGCGAAACTGCTCGAGGACGATGTCGTATTCGCCCAGCAGTTGCTTGATGATCTGCAGCGCTTCGGGCTGTTTCAGGTCCAGCGCCAGACTGCGCTTGTTGCGGTTCAGATAGGCGTGGCTGGCTGAGACCCCGCCATCATGCGGCGGCAGCACCCGCAGCAGATCCATACGCGTCGGCGATTCGATGCGCAGCACCTCGGCGCCCATGTCCGCCAGCAGCAACGAGGCGAACGGCCCCGGCAGCAAGGTGGAGAAATCGAGAATCTTCAGTGAGGCCAGCGGTGCAGACATGGGTGAACTCCTTGGGCGATGTACTCAGCCTAGGCAGCCATTGCCGATGCGGCAATCACCGCAAATGTCAGCAGGTGTGACCGTTGCGCTCAAATTCCGGGCAAGAAAAAACCCGCCGAAGCGGGTTTTTCTGTGCAAGCGATGCTTACTTCACATTGCTCGGGGTTGGGCCTTCAGCCACACCCAGGTCGTCTTCTTCACGCTCATCGGAGATACCGCGACCGCCGGAAGCCAGCTCGGTCTGCAGTTGATCGGTGTCCAGCTCCTTGACCCACTTGGCCACTACGATGGTCGCTACAGCGTTACCGACCAGGTTGGTCAGTGCGCGGGCTTCGGACATGAAACGGTCGATACCGAGGATCAGCGCCAGACCGGCAACCGGCAGGTGACCTACTGCCGACAGTGTCGCGGCCAGGACGATGAAGCCCGAACCGGTCACACCCGCCGCGCCTTTGGAGGACAGCAGCAGCACCAGCAGCAGGGTGATCTGGTGGGTGATGTCCATGTGCGTGTCGGTCGCCTGGGCGATGAACACGGCGGCCATGGTCAGGTAGATCGAAGTACCGTCAAGGTTGAACGAGTAACCGGTCGGGATCACCAGACCCACGACGGATTTCTTCGCGCCCAGACGCTCCATCTTGATCAGCATGCGTGGCAGTGCCGATTCCGACGAGGACGTACCCAGTACGATCAACAGCTCTTCACGGATGTAACGCACCAGTTTGAACACGCTGAAACCGTGAGCCCGGCAGATCGCACCCAGCACCAGCACGACGAACAGGACGCAGGTGATGTAGAAGCAGATCATCAACTGGCCCAGTTGCACCAGCGAGCCGACACCGTAGGCACCGATGGTGAACGCCATGGCACCGAACGCACCCAGTGGCGCCAGTTTCATGATCATGTTGATGATGTTGAACATCACGTGGGCGAAGCGATCGATCATGTCCAGCAGCGGACGACCGTACGAGCCGAGGCGATGCAGGGCGTAGCCGAAGATCACCGAGAACATCAGCACTTGCAGGATGTCACCGGTGGCGAACGCGCCGACGATGGTGTTCGGGATCACATTGAGGAGGAAACCGACAATGCTCTGGTCTTTACTGGCCGTCACGTAGGTGGCGATTTTCGAGGCGTCCAGGGTGGTGACGTCGATGTGCATGCCGGCGCCCGGTTGCACAACGTTGACCACGATCAGACCGATCAGCAGGGCAATGGTGGAAACGATTTCGAAGTACAGCAGCGCGTAACCGCCGGTCTTGCCTACCGATTTCATGTTCTGCATGCCGGCGATGCCGCTGACAACAGTACAGAAGATGATCGGGGCGATGACCATTTTGATCAGCTTGATGAAGCCGTCACCCAGTGGCTTGAGGGCCACACCGGTCTGCGGATAGAAGTGACCAAGCAGGATGCCGATGGCGATGGCAACGATCACCTGGAAATACAGGGATTTGTACAGTGGCTGACGAGTCGTCATTGCAGGTTTCCTCAAGCGTCCAGCGGCAACATCCATCTGTCGAGCGCCGAACCTTAATTGCGAACCCTCCTGCACTGGAGGGATTTGTTGTTGGAACGGCATTTTTCCCGGTCGGAGAATGCACGCTTCTGTGGCTTGTATCGCAAACGTCGTGCCAGATTGGTGCGAATGGCAGCAAGCCTTTTGATATCAGGGCCTGCGGGAGTTCCCTGTCACCAATCAGCGACTTGAGGCATGGCGGATTTCCGCCAACTGAGCGTTCAGCGTCCTGCAATTTGGCGGAAATCCGCCTTGTGGCGTTGCCGGCCCGCCATTACGATCGGTGCCTGAACAAGGATTGCCGCTTATGCGCGAACGCACCATCGCCAGCCATTTCGCCCGCGCCGCCCTTGGCGGTGCACGCCGGCGTGGCCTGGATTATTCAGGCTTGTTGCAGCAACTGGGAATCAGCCCGGAGTTGCTCGACGAGCCCCGCGCGCGGATTGCCCCGGAGCAGTTCACCCGGCTGATTCAAGGGCTGTGGCTGGCGCTGGACGACGAATACCTGGGTTTCGGCAATGCGCCGAGCAAGCCCGGCAGCTTCGCCATGATGTGCCACGCCTCGATTCACTGCCGTAACTTGGAGAAGGCTCTGCAACGTGGCTTGTTGTTTTACAGCCTGTTCCCCGACGCCCCACGCCTGACCCTGCGTCGCGAAGACGAATGGGTGCGTTTGAGCCTGGACGACGCGCAGTCGTGGGACCCGGATCATTTTCTCAGCGAGAGTTTGTTGGTGATCTGGCACCGCCTCGGCAGTTGGCTGATCGGCCAGCGGATACGCCTGGAGCAGGCAACCTTCAGCTATCCGCGCCCCGAGCACGGCAGCGAATACGACCTGCTGTTCCCCTGCCCGCTGACCTTTGATGCCGAGCAAAGCAGCCTGCTGTTTCACAGTCGCTATCTGGCCATGCCGCTGTTGCAGGACGAACGCACGCTCAAACATTTTCTCGAACGCTCCCCCGCCGACCTGCTCTCACGCCCGGACGACGGCGACAGCCTGAGCAGCCGCCTGCGCCGCTTGCTCAGTCGCGACGCTGCGAGTTGGCCGGATCTGGAAGCCGTCGCCGCGCATCTGCATATCAGCCCGCAAACCTTGCGCCGGCATTTGCGCGAGGAAGGCACCAGTTTTCAGGAACTCAAGGATCAGCTGCGGCGGGATATCGCCATCTACCATCTGGGCCGGGCGGAGCTGTCGTTGCAACAGATTGCCGAGCAGCTCGGGTTCTCTGAGCCTTCGGCGTTTCATCGGGCGTTCAAGAAATGGACGGGGCTGACACCGGGGGCTTATCGGTCGCAGGAGCAATGAGGCGCTAAATCAAAAGCCCCTCACCCTAACCCTCTCCCGGAGGGAGAGGGGACTGATTGGGGGATGCTTGAGAAATACGCCGACCTGCAAGCTCTCTATTGAATCCATATTCGCTGCAAATCGCTCAGGTCGATAATTTTCCAAAGACACTTCGGTCAGTCCCCTCTACCTCTGGGAGAGGGTTAGGGTGAGGGCAGCTCGCAATCACACCGCAGGAAAATCAATCCTGAACGCCGCCCCACCCATCGGTGAATCACCCAAGGCCAAACGCGCGTTGTAGCTTTCGATGATGTCCTTGACCACCGCCAGCCCGATGCCCTGCCCGGGATGCTGGGCATCCAGGCGTTCGCCGCGTTCGAGAATCCGCGCACGCTGATCGAGTGGAACACCCGGCCCATCGTCCTCGACGCACAATTCGATCCCGGCCAAGGACTCGCGCACGCTGACCCGCACTTCGCCGAGGCACAGGCGATAGGCGTTTTCCAGCAGGTTGCCGAGCATTTCCAGCAAGGCGCCCTGCTCGATCGGCACGTAACAGTGCTCGGGCAGATCAAAGGTCACGCGCACGTGTTTGTCGCGGTAGACCTTGTCCAGCGTATCGCACAGGCTTTTGAGCACCGGTCGCAGGCGCACCTGATGGCGCACCAGGCCGCTTTTGCGCAGGCTGGCCCGTTGCAGTTGGTAGCTGATCTGCTGGCTCATGCGTTCGATCTGGCTTTGCAGAACCCAGGCCTGGTCGCGGTCTGCGGGACGCTGGGCCATGTCTTCGCTGACGCCTTGCAGCACCGCCAACGGGGTTTTCAGGCTGTGGGCGAGGTCGTCGAGGGAGTCGCGGTAGCGGCTGCGTTGCTGGCGTTCGCTGAGCAGCAAGCGGTTGAGCGAGCCGGTCAGGCGCAGCAGTTCACGCGGGTGTTTTTCCGTCAGGCTTTCGCGGGTGCCGCCTTCGATTTCGTCGAGTTCCTGGCTCAAGCGGCGCAAGGCCTTGAGGCCCCAGGTCAGGCCGATCCATAGCAGCGCCAGCAATACCAGCAACGCCGCACCGAAGCCCAGATAGAGATTTTCCCGCAGGCCTTCGAGGGTGGTTTCGTATTCACGTACCGGTTGCAGAGCGACGATGCTGAACGCTGCGCTTTTGCCGCCGAGCAATTTGACTTCGACGTCGTAGACAAAAAATTCCTGACCGCTGGCTTCACGGATCCGCGCGAACTCATTGCCGAGGCCGTCGTAGCGCGGTTTGTAGTTGATCTGTTCTTCCTGGGTGGCTTTCGAACGCCACACCAACTTGCCGTCGCGGTCGTAGATATAGCCGAGCAAACGGAAATCGGTGAGGTTGAAGCGTTCGTCGGGCAATTGCGACGGCATCACCAGCCGACCGTTTTCCACCCGTGCGGCGGAAATCAATGTGGTGACGTCGGAGGCCAGACGTTGCTCGATCGAGTCCTGCAAGGCAAGGCTGAAGGCACCCTGCATCGCCGGCAGCAAGGCAAGCATGAACAACACCGCCAACGTGGTGGCGGCGAGCATCAAGCGAACGCGAAGGGAACGGATCAAGTGCAGCGCTCATTGAACAGGTAACCGAGGCCGCGCACGGTGTCGATCGGTTTGAACCCGGCCGGGCCTTCGAGCTTGCGGCGCAGACGGCCGACCAGCACTTCGATGACATTCGGATCGCGCTCGTCATCGTCCGGATAGAGCTGCTCCATCAAGCGATCCTTGGGCACCACTTGCTGATGATGGCGCATGAGGTATTCGAGGATGCGGTATTCGTAAGCAGTCAGCGCGAGCGGTTGCTCATCGAGGCTGGCCTGTTTGCGATTGAGGTCGAGCAGCAACGGCCCGGCGACGATGGTCGACTGGGTGAAACCGCTGGAGCGGCGCAGCAATGCGTTCAGGCGTGCGTCGAGTTCTTCGAACTGGAACGGCTTGACCACGTAATCGTCGGCACCGGCGGCGAGGCCTTCGACCTTGTCCTGCCAGTTGCCGCGCGCGGTGAGGATCAGGATCGGGAAGGTCTTGCCGCCCGAGCGCAACTGGCGGATCAGGTCGAGCCCGCCCATGCCCGGCAGGCCGAGATCGATCACCGCCAGATCGAAGTTGTACTGGCCGGTCTGGTACAGCGCCTCCTCGGCATTGGCCACGGACTCGACCACATGACCGCTCTCCGTCAGACGGGTTTGCAGGTGATGACGCAACAGCGCCTCGTCTTCGACGACCAACAGTTTCATGCTTTTCTCCCTATCTCTTGAACTCTCCAGGCAACTACCTGTGGGAGCGAGCCTGCTCGCGAATACGGTGGATCAGCCAAGCAAGTGTCGGCCGATACACCCATTTCGCGAGCAGGCTCGCTCCCACACTTCAAACTGCGACAACCGCTTAGAAATAGTAGTTGGCCGACAGGTAGGTCTGCGCGCTGCTGGTCAAGTCCAGCGAGCCCTGTTTGCTGCCGCCGCTTTCTTTCATTTCGGTGCTGGCGTTGCTGCGCAGGTAACGGTAACCGAGTTCTACCGAGGTGCTCTGCGAAACTTGCTGCAACACACCGACCTGGCCACCAATGGCGTAACCGATGTCGCTGTCACGGCTGAAACCTGGCGAATCCTGCGTCAGCTTGGTCAGACCGGCCGTGGCGCCGCCGAACAATTTGGTGCTGCCGCCCACCGGATAGAACAGGTCATAGCTGCCGAGCAGATTTTCCTGGCGCAGTTTAACGCCATTGTGCGAGCCGGAAACGTTGTCGTAGGTGGCGTAGTAGCGGCCCTGGCTGTTTTGCTGACCGAGGCGCATGCCGTAGGTGTTGTTGCCGTCGATGGCCCCAGTGACGTTGGGGTTGCCGAGGTTGTTGTTGAGCGCGTGGGACTTGTCGATCTTGTCGCTGGTCTGGCCGAATGTCAGGCCGGCGAAGTTGCTGGTGTCGTCGGCATTCGCCGCGATGCTGGAGCCTAACAGGGTAAAAGCCAGCAGCAATTTGGTTAAACGAGTCATGGGTATTTCCTCTTTCACAGTGCTGTTTGGGTATGGCGCAAGGTTACTGAGCCGCCCCTGTACGGCCCCTGAACCGTCTCTGAACCTGACCTGAACCGGATCGACTAGGCTGTTCTGACCACTTTCAATAAGGAGATCCGTCCATGCGCCTGTTCCTCGCCCTCACTTTGCTGGCGGTCAGCAGCCTCACCCAGGCTGCGATCAAGACTGAAGAAATCCCCTACCAAAGCGCCGACGGCAGCCAGCTGATCGGTTACTACGCCTATGACGACGCGATCAAAGGCCCACGCCCCGGCGTTGTCGTGGTCCACGAATGGTGGGGGCTGAACGATTACGCCAAGCGCCGCGCGCGGGATCTCGCCGAACTCGGCTACAGTGCGCTGGCCATCGACATGTATGGCGAAGGCAAGAACACCGAGCATCCGAAAGACGCCATGGCCTTCATGCAGGCAGCGACCAAGGACGCCGATGCCGCCAGTAAACGCTTCGCCGCCGGGCTCGATCTGTTGAAGAAGCAAAAGCAGACCGACCCGAACAAAATCGCCGCCGTCGGCTATTGCTTCGGTGGCGCCGTGGTGCTGAATGCGGCGCGTCAGGGTGTGCCCCTGGCCGGTGTGGTGAGTTTCCACGGAGCGCTGGCGACCAAAACTCCGGCGACTCCGGGCAGTGTGAAGGCGAAAATCCTCGTCGAGCATGGGGCGCTGGACAGCATGGTCACTCAGGACAATGTCACCGCGTTCAAGGCAGAAATGGACAAGGCCGGGGCGGACTTCCAGTTCGTCAGTCTGGATGGCGCCATGCATGGTTTCAGCAATCCGGATGCCGATCGTTTGAGCCATGGCGAGCATGGCGGGCCGGACATTGGTTACAACAAGGCGGCGGATGAGAAGTCGTGGGCGGATATGCAGGCGTTCTTCAAGAAGATTTTCGGTTGAGTCAGTAACGCCGAGGCGCGGCTTTCGCGAGCAGGCTCGCTCCCACACTGGATATCTGTCGCGCAGAAGATCCCCTGTGGGAGCGAGCCTGCTCGCGAAGGCTTCACCGCCGATCTCGACCTCGCCCCGACTAACCGGCAAAATGCCCGCCATGAACTTCACCCCCGCCCTGCCCGCCTGCTGCACTGCGCTCGACAGCCACTGGCCGTTGCCGACGGTCCTGGCCGATACCGTGCTGCTCAGTACTCACTTCGACCCGGCCCGACTGCTTGGCGATGACTTCCAGCGCAGCGCTGTGCTGGCGCCGCCGAGCATTCAGCGCTCGGTGGCCAAGCGCCAGGCCGAGTTTCTCGCTGGACGCATCTGCGCCCGGGCCGCGCTGCAACAACTCGAAGGTCTGTATATCGTCCCGCCGATCGGCGAAGACCGCGCCCCGGTGTGGCCGGCGCATATCTGCGGTTCGATCACTCACAGCACCGGCCGTGCGGCGGCGATTGTTGCCAACAAGCAGCACTGGCGCGGCCTGGGCATGGATCTGGAAAACCTGTTGAGCCATGAGCGCGCCGAACGCTTGGCCGGGGAAATCCTCACGCCAGCGGAACTGCAACGCATGGCGGCGGGTTCTCAGGAGCAACTGGCGCTGCGGGTGACCCTGACGTTTTCGGTCAAAGAGAGTTTGTTCAAGGCGCTCTACCCGATCGTGCAGCAGCGCTTTTATTTCGAGCATGCCGAAGTGCTGGAATGGACTGAGGCGGGACAGGTCAGGCTGCGGTTGTTGACGGATCTGTCGAGCGAATGGCGCAACGGATCGGAGCTGGAGGCGCAGTTTGCAGTGCAGGATGGGCAGTTGTTGAGTCTGGTCAGTATTCAAGCCTGAGGATTTGCATTGTCTGTTATGGCGCCTTCGCGAGCAGGCTCGCTCCCACAGGGGATTGCATTTCAAATGTGGGAGCGAGCCTGCTCGCGAAGGCGGTATCCCGAATCTCAGCGGCGCTCCTGATTCCTCGGCCAACTCAGACTGAAACACGCCCCACCCAGGCTCTTGCTCTTGCCAATGATCGCGCGGCCGTCGTGCCAGTGAATGATCCGCCGCACAATCGACAGTCCCAGACCATGCCCGCCCGACGCCCGCGTGCGGCTATCGTCAAGGCGCAGAAACGGCGTGAAGATCCGCTCCCAAGCCACTTCCGGCACGCCCGGCCCGTCGTCCTCGACGTCGATGCGGCAGCGCAACTGGCCGACCTGATAACTCACCGTCACCTGCGAATGCGCATGGCGCATCGCGTTGCCCACCAGATTCTGCAGCGCTCGGTGCAGATAACGCGGTTCAGCCTCGACCCAGGCGCCGTCGTTGTCGGCCGATGACAGACACAAACCGCGCTGTACCGTGACCTCGGCGCGCAGCGGCGCCAATTCTGCGATCACCTGATTGACCAGCGCATCCAGATCGATGCGCTGGAAGGTCAGCGCCGGCGAGCCTTGCTCCAGTCGTGCATAGGTGAGCATTTCGTCGACCAGCTTATCGAGGTCTTCAATGTCGTGATCCATGCCTTCGCGGTATTTTTCCAGCGCCTGCGGGGTGGTCGCCGTACCGATCATCTCCAGACCGAAACGCAGCCGCGCCACTGGGGTACGCAGTTCATGAGACACCGCGCGCACCAGTTCACGCTGGATCGCCAGCAACTGTTGCAAGTGCTCAGCCATGCCATTGAACGCCGACGCAAGCCGCCCGACAGAGTCAGCGCCGCGCGCCGGCACACGGGTTTCCAGGCTGCCCTTGGCAATGCGCGTGGCCGCTGCTTCGAGACCGCGCAAACGCCGCTCAAGCTGACGCACCAGCAGATAAACGATGAGACCGATCAGCGTCAGACCGAGCGCGGCAATCAATACCAGCCATTCCGGCGGGTACGGATTCATCTGATACAGCGGGCCGATTTCCAGCACCCACGGCGTGCCGACCATGCCGGCAAACACGCGGATCGAATCGCCGCCCTTGCCCAGCGCCATCACCGTATCGCCCTCGGCCACGCGACGACTCTGGTCTTCGTCCATGTCGGCGTCATTTACCGTGACCAGACGCAGATCGAAGCCGAAGCCCTTTTCCTGCTTTATCTGCGCCAGACGCTTGGGCTGTTCGCCGACCGGTACCCGCACCAGCTCATCAGCCAGCAAATAGATGGTCGCCCGGGCCAGTTGCTCGCTGATCTGCTGCACCTCTCCTACCAATACAAGCTGCTCTTTTTCGCTGATCAGCCGATAGACCTTGGCCGCATGCGGCCCGGTCTGCTCGACCAGCGCCTGACCGCGCAACACACGGGTGCGCTGGGCCAGATCAAGGTCGGTTTCAGAGAATTTCTTCAGCGTCAGCGGTATACCGAGCAGCCGCTCCCACACCAGCAACGCGCGATGGCGTTCGGTCTGGTTCATCGGCTGCAGGTTGTCGGCCATCAGCGAGAAGGTGCCGTGGGCCAGGCGTTCGCGATATTGCTCGCTGCGCACCTGATTGAGCAGGTTCAGCGCCAGCACGCCGAGCACCGCCACCAGAATCAGCGCGGCGCACATGCCGCCGTAGATGCGCAGGAAGATCGAATTCACAGCGCCAGGTCTGCGCAGGCCTCAGGGACGAACAGATAGCCTTTGCTGCGAATGGTCTTGATCAGGCGCGGATGATCGGGGTCGTCGCCGATTTTCGGGCGGATGCGCGAGATGCGCACGTCGATCGAGCGGTCCTGGCCGTCGTAGCCGATGCCGCGCAATGCAGTGAAGATTTCTTCCCGGGAAAGTATCCGCCCGGCGTTGGACACCAGCAGCCACAGCAGGTCGAACTCGGCGCTGGTCAGCTCGATGCCGTTGTCGCTCAGCCAGGCTTCGCGTAAAGCGTTGTCGACCACCAGTGGACCGAATTGCAACCGCCGGGATTTTTCCGCGACCGGCTCCGGTGTGTCACTGCGTCGCAGCAACGCCTGGATGCGCGCCAGCAACAAGCGCGGGCGCACCGGTTTGCACACATAGTCGTCGGCACCGAGGTCGAGGCCGTGGATCTGATCAGCGTCATCGGTGCGCGCGGTGAGCATCAGGATCGGCCCGTCGTACTGGCTGCGCACCTTGCGGCAGATGCTCAGGCCATCTTCGCCGGGCAGCATCAGATCGAGGATCACCAGATCCGGCTGCTCCTTGATGATCCGCGCCGCCGCCAGCGCACCGTTGCCTTCGATCTCCACGCGCAGGCCATTGGCTTGCAGGTAATCGCGGGTGAGCTCGGCCAGTCGCTGGTCATCCTCGACGATCAATACCTGCCAGGTTTGTTGCTCCACCGGTGACCTCTGCTTGCTGTTTTTATTAAAAGAAGAAAGACAATCGCCTGACACGGACAAAACCTGTGGGAGCGAGCCTGCTCGCGAAAGCGTCTGTTGCTTCAACCTGAATGCTCAGTGGTCAACCGATTCGCGAGCAGGCTCGCTCCCACAATCCTGCGTGTATCTCCCGATCATCTGTCATGTTTCAGGAGGATAAAAATGCCCATGCGCCCAGCGATTGTATAAACGCCGATCACCCGGAAAACAAGTCGGTAAATGCGTTCGGACAAGGCGGAATTCTGTGATAGGGTTCGCGCCCTTAAAAAACCGCTGAAGCGTTTTTCCAGGCAAAAAAACAGTGACAAACGGTCTGGCTCAGCAGGTTCGCGGCCTACACGCGTTTTCCCTGTTTCTTACACAAATTACGCACAGGCTTATCCACAGGTAGTACGTTGCAATCCCCCCCTGAAACGCATTATCTTGTAGCACGGCGAAAACGGAGACCCTACATATAGGGTTTTCACCTAAAACGCCCAACCACATTTCAGACCTGAAACTCAAGTGCTTTATGGCCGGTTTCCGGTAGAACAAGCGAGTTTTTTCAAGCCCAAACCGCACTGGCGGATGGCACCGTTTTATTTGGTCCGAAACGGACAAAACGGTATGGGTGTTGCAGTCATGACTGCCACCCGCGAAGGAATCCGGTGGCGAGCTTCGGCTCGTAACCAAAACTTCGGCAAGGATGCGGCGTTGCAGCCTTTTTCCTACTGTTCCGAAGTTTGTAATGCCGACGCCCGTCGGTTGCAGTGCTTCGGTACAGAACGGTGAGCACCATGACGGTGCCAAACAAACATAGAGAATGTGGAGACCACCCCCCATGCAAACCGACACAACTCGCGAGAACCCGCAGGGCACCTTGCCGCAGGCCGCCGATTCGACTTCGGATCTGGCAGCCACCGCGCCTGGCCAGCTGCGCGTGATCAAGCGTAATGGCACTGTCGTTCCTTACACCGATGACAAGATCACCGTCGCTATCACCAAAGCGTTCCTCGCAGTTGAGGGCGGCACCGCTGCCGCTTCGTCGCGAATCCACGACACCGTTGCGCGCCTGACCGAACAGGTCACCGCGACCTTCAAGCGTCGCATGCCATCGGGCGGCACCATCCACATCGAAGAAATCCAGGACCAGGTCGAACTGGCCCTGATGCGTGCCGGCGAGCAGAAAGTCGCTCGCGACTACGTGATCTACCGTGACGGCCGTTCGAAAGAGCGCGCAGCTCACGCTCCTGCCGAAGCAGCAGTCAACGCTCACCCGTCGATCCGCATCACCCGCGCCGACGGCAGCCTCGCGCCGCTGGACATGGGCCGCCTGAACACCATCGTTACCGAAGCCTGCGAAGGCCTGGAAGAAGTCGACGGCGACCTGATCCAGCGCGAAACCCTGAAGAACCTGTACGACGGCGTGGCCCTGACCGACGTCAACACCGCCCTGGTGATGACCGCCCGTACCCTGGTTGAGCGCGAGCCGAACTACTCGTTCGTCACCGCCCGCCTGCTGATGGACACCCTGCGTGCCGAAGGCCTGAACTTCCTCGAAGTCGCCGAAAGCGCCACCCATCACGAAATGGCCGACCTGTACTCCAAGGCCCTGCCGGCCTACATCGCCAAAGGTATCGAGTTCGAACTGCTGAACCCTGTGCTGGCCACCTTCGACCTGGAAAAACTGGGCAAGGCGATCAACCACGAGCGCGATCAGCAATTCACTTACCTGGGCCTGCAGACCCTGTACGACCGCTACTTCATCCACAAGGATGGCGTGCGTTTCGAACTGCCGCAGATCTTCTTCATGCGCGTGGCCATGGGTCTTGCGATCGAAGAGAAGCAGAAAGAAGACCGTGCGATCGAGTTCTACAACCTGCTGTCCTCGTTCGACTACATGGCTTCGACCCCGACCCTGTTCAACGCCGGTACCCTGCGTCCACAGCTGTCGAGCTGCTACCTGACCACCGTGCCGGATGACCTGTCGGGCATCTATCACGCGATCCACGACAACGCCATGCTGTCGAAATTTGCCGGCGGTCTGGGCAACGACTGGACGCCTGTTCGTGCGCTGGGTTCGTACATCAAGGGCACCAACGGCAAGTCGCAAGGCGTTGTGCCGTTCCTCAAAGTAGTGAACGACACCGCTGTCGCCGTGAACCAGGGTGGCAAGCGCAAAGGCGCTGTGTGTGCCTACCTGGAAACCTGGCACATGGACATCGAAGAGTTCATCGAGCTGCGCAAGAACACCGGTGACGATCGTCGTCGTACCCACGACATGAACACCGCCAACTGGATCCCTGACCTGTTCATGAAGCGTGTCTTCGATGACGGCAAGTGGACCCTGTTCTCGCCATCCGAAGTACCGGACCTGCACGACCTGACCGGTAAAGCCTTCGAAGAGCGCTACGAGTATTACGAAGCGCTGACCGAGTACCCGGGCAAGGTCAAGCTGTTCAAGACCATCCAGGCCAAAGACCTGTGGCGCAAGATGCTGTCCATGCTGTTCGAAACCGGCCACCCATGGCTGACTTTCAAGGACCCGTGCAACCTGCGCAGCCCGCAGCAGCATGTCGGCGTGGTCCACAGCTCGAACCTGTGCACCGAGATCACCTTGAACACCAACAAGGACGAGATCGCCGTTTGCAACCTGGGCTCGATCAACCTGCCGAACCACATCGTCGACGGCAAGCTCGATACCGCCAAGCTGCAACGCACCGTGAACACCGCCGTGCGCATGCTCGATAACGTGATCGACATCAACTACTACTCGGTGCCACAAGCGAAGAACTCCAACTTCCGCCACCGTCCGGTCGGTCTGGGCATCATGGGCTTCCAGGACGCTCTGTACCTGCAGCACATCGCTTACGGCTCCGACGCTGCCGTCGAGTTCGCCGACAAGTCGATGGAAGCGGTCAGCTACTACGCGATCCAGGCTTCCTGCGACCTGGCCGACGAGCGCGGCGCCTACGAGACGTTCAACGGCTCGCTGTGGTCCAAGGGCATCCTGCCGCTGGATTCGCAACAGATCCTGATCGAACAGCGTGGCGAGAAGTACATCGATGTCGACCTGAAGGAAACCCTTGACTGGGCACCGGTTCGCGCCCGTGTACAGAAAGGCATCCGTAACTCGAACATCATGGCCATCGCACCGACCGCGACCATCGCCAACATCACTGGCGTTTCGCAGTCGATCGAACCGACCTACCAGAACCTGTACGTGAAATCGAACCTGTCGGGCGAATTCACCGTGATCAACCCGTACCTGGTTCGCGACCTGAAGGCTCGCGGTCTGTGGGACTCGGTGATGATCAACGACCTGAAGTACTACGACGGTTCGGTGCAGCAGATCGAGCGCATTCCGCAAGAACTCAAAGAGCTCTATGCGACCGCGTTCGAAGTGGACACCAAGTGGATCGTTGACGCCGCCAGCCGTCGTCAGAAGTGGATCGACCAGGCCCAGTCGCTGAACCTGTACATCGCCGGCGCATCGGGCAAGAAGCTCGACGTGACCTACCGCATGGCCTGGTACCGCGGTCTGAAAACCACTTACTACCTCCGTGCCCTGGCCGCGACCAGCACCGAGAAGTCGACCATCAACACCGGCAAGCTGAACGCTGTTTCCAGCGGCGGCAACCACGGCGACGATTCGGTTCTGGCCGCTCCGGCAGGTCCGGCGCCAGTGCCAAAGGCCTGCGCGATCGACGAGCCGGATTGCGAAGCTTGCCAATAAGCTGAGCTGAGATCAGGCGTTGCGAGACGCCTGGGATCTCGAGACAAAAGAAAACCCCCGACAGACTTCTGGTTTGTCGGGGGTTTTGTTTTTTGGCGGCCTTGGCGGCCTCTGGGCCGACCAGGCTCTTGGGGTTTTGGGTGAATATCCGTTGCTGCGGTAACGGCTTCTTATGGTTTCGCTCTTACAGCGAGTCACCTTTTTCAGACGCCAAAAAGGTAACCCAAAAGGCTTTGCCCCGGCGTACGGCCCGCTCGCTGGGGCTCGGGGTACCTTCGTTACGGGACCGATCCGGGCGCAGCGGCTCCGGTTGGCTTCGCTGCACCTACACTCGCTGTGTACGACTGCGTCGTACGGTCGCTGCGCTCCCACCCCCGGATCGATCCCGTAACGAAGCCTGCCGAAGGGGCAAAAGATCAAAAGCCGGATCAAAAGCCAGAGCAAAAGCAAAAGCAAAAGCAAAAGCAAAAGCCAGATCAAAAGATCGCAGCCTTCGGCAGCTCCTACAGTTGGATTGGGTACCACTTCAAGAACAGGTCGGCTGACATGCCGCCTTCGCGAGCAAGCTCGCTCCCACAAAAAGGCAAAAGCAGCGCAGCTGCCCGCGGCGAAGCCGCCCCACTCAACAATGAGCGCAAGCTCGAGTGCTCTTGATCTTGATCCACCGGCGACGTCGGAAGGCTGAGCGGAGGGATTGATCCGGGCGTGGGAGCGCAGCGACCGTCTGGCGCAGCCAGACACAGCGGAAGGAGGTGCAGCGAAGCAAACCGGAGCCGCTGCGACCGGATCGATCCCGCAGCGAAGGAACCCGAGCCTGCGAGGGCGGAACGCAGGAGCTAGCGTTTTTTGCTTACTTTTTTAGGCGCTTGTAAAAAAGTAAGTCGCCGTCAGGCGAAACCGCCAGCAGCCGCTACCGAAGCAACGGATATTCACCCAAAACCCAACAGCCTGGTCGGCCCAAAGGCCGCCACGACCAAAAAAAAAGCCCCTCAAAACCGAGGGGCCCAAAAAACCAGTCAGAAACCCGAATCAGGTCATCTGAATAATGGTCTGCATAATCGTGCTCTGAGTCGAAATAGTCTTGGCGTTCGCCTGATAGTTGCTCTGACCCTTGATCAGATCAACCAGCTCATTGGTCAGGTTAACGTTCGACTCTTCCAGCGAGTTGGACACCACCTCACCCAACGTACCGGTCTTCGGCGCGTCATAGCCCGGAATACCCGAAGCGAAAGTCTCTTTCCAGCTGGTGCCACCGACAGCCTGCAAGCCCTGTTCGTTGGTGAAGCTGGCCAGTGCAACCTGACCAATCGCCTTGCTCTGGTTGTTGCTGAAGTTGGCAAACAGCGTACCGGTGCCGTCGATGGTCAGGTTGGTGATCTGGCCAGTGGCGTAACCATCCTGAGTCGGGATCGTACGCGAGGTATCAGCGTTGTACTGAGTGGTGTTGGCCATCGAGATGGTCACGCCATTCGGGTTCGCTGCCGCGCCGTTAGGCGTAAACACGCCATTGGTCACAGTGCCCGGCACCCAGCCGGTCATCTTCAGATCGCTGCTGATGATCGGGTTGGCCGGATCCGCCGGGTTAGGCGTGCTCACCTGAACCAGCTTGCCGGAGCTGTCGAACGACAATGTCGAAGCAACCGGCGCAGTGGTCACAGGGTTGCTGCCGGTAGCGTCCGGGTTACGGCCATCGACCAGGGTGTAAACCTTCCAGGTGTTCCCGCCAGTCTTGACCATGTACTGGTCCATGACGTGGGCGTTGCCCTGGGTGTCATAGATCGGTGTGCTGAAGGACTTGGTGTAAGTCTCAGGCTTCGACGGATCAAACTTGACGGCGCTGGCGCCGGTATCAACGATCACTGGCGAAGACGAATTGAGGTTGATGCTCGAGGTCACCGCAGAAGACGACTTCGGCGCCAGGTTCGAAGTGTCGATCTTCAGATCGGTCAACACGCCGTTGATGATCTTGCCGTTGGCATCCACACCGTAACCCTGCAGACGCGAGGTGTAGTCGGTGTTGGTGATGTAACCGGCGTTGTCGACCTTGAACGTACCGGCACGGGTGTACGAGATCGAGCCGTTGTTGCTCATGGTGAAGAAGCCGGAACCGTTGATGCCCATGTCCAGCACGTTGCCAGTGTTGTTGATGTCACCCTGGGTGAACTGCTGGGAAACGTTGGCCAGGCGCACGCCGTTGCCGATCACTTTGCTGCCGCTGCCCAGACGAGTCGACGAATAGACGTCTTCGAATTCTGCGCGCGAGGATTTGAAACCGGCGGTGGCGACGTTGGCGATGTTGTTGCCGGTGACGTCGAGTTGTTTGTTGGCGGCATAGAGACCGCTAAGGCCGATGTTAAAAGACATGTTCCACTCCTTCGTGCCGGGTTAGTCGGCTCTATATACCAATGGTTTGTACTTTGGACAGGGCAACGGTGCCCTTGCCGGCCAGGTTGAGCATCAGCTCGCCACCGGTCTGGCTGATCGTCACGCTGTTGACGGTCGCCGGCAGGTAGGTCGCCAGGTCGGTCGCGGTGCCGTTGATCGGTGCGTTGGCCTTGAACGTGTAAGTGCCGACCGGAACCACGGTGCCGGCGGTGTCCTTGCCGTCCCAAGTGAAACTGGCATCGCCGGCAGCGCGGCTGCCTAGGTCGATGGTGCGCACGGTCTTGCCGTCCTTGTCGGTGATGGTCACGGTGCCGCCGGCAATCGACGAAGGCACGGTGACCGAACCGGTCAGGCCTTTGCTCGGGTCATCGAGCTGGGCGGTGTTGGTCTGCACGATCACGTTGCGACCGACCAGCGACGACGCTTGCAGCGCCTGCGACGAGTTGTAGTTGCCGGCAAGGCCACTGACAGTGGAGTTCAGCGTGGTGATGCCTTCAAGGCTGCTGAACTGCGCCAACTGCGCGACGAAGGCGCTGTTGTCCTGCGGGTCGAGCGGGTTCTGGTTTTTCAGCTGGGTGACCAGCAATTGCAGGAAAGCATCCTTGCCCAGCGCCTGGCCGCCGGTGGCACTGTTGGTCGCCGAAGCGATGCCGCCCGACGTCGTGCTGCTGGCCTTCTTCGACGAGTTGGCCAGGATGTCGTTCATGCTCAGGCTGCTGGTGGTATCCGTAACGCTCATGGCAGTCGCCCCTTATTACTGACCGAGGGTCAGTACCTTCTGCATCATGGTTTTGGCGGTGTTCATCATTTCCGCGTTGGTCTGGAACGAGCGGCTCGCGGAAATCATGTCAGCCATTTCTTCCACCACGTTGACGTTCGGGTAGTAGACGTAGCCCTTGGCGTCGGCAGCCGGATGGTTCGGCTCGTAGCGCGCTTCGAGGTTGCTCTGGTCTTCGACAACGCCAAGCACCTGCACGCCCTGCCCGGCCGCGTCCTGGTTCTGGAAGAGCGAATTGCTGCCGCCGGCCTGGCCGCCCTGGAACATGGTGGCGAACACCGGATGACGGGCGCGGTAGGTCTGGTCGATGCTCGACGAAACGGTTTCGGCGTTGGCGATGTTCGACGCCACGGTGTTCAGACGCGTGGTCTGCGCGCTCATGCCGCTGCCGGCAATGTTGAAAACGCTGGACAGGGACATGGATTATTCTCCGCGCAGGGCTGACACCAGCCCTTTGAATTTGCTGTTGAGCAAGGTGAAGCTGGCCTGGAAGCCGACGGCGTTTTCCGCGTAGTTCGACTGTTCCAGTTGAGCGTCGACGGTGTTCTGGTCGATCGAAGGCTGCATCGGCGTGCGATACATCAGCGACTCGTCGCCATTGCCCAGCCCTTCAGCCTCGATGTGCCGGCTGTTGGTCATGTTCAGGGCAAAGTGGCCGCCGGTCTTGGTCTTCTCGGTGTGTGCTTCGAGCACTTTGGAGAAATCCAGATCCCGCGCTTTGTAGTTCGGGGTGTCGGCGTTGGCGATGTTGTTGGCCAGCACTTCGGCACGCTGGGCGCGGAAGCCCAATGCCTTTTCGTGAATGCCCAGCGCTTTGTCGAAGCTGATGCTCATGTCGGGAACCTTCAGGTGACCGGTTTTTCGTACTTGAGCTTTAGCAAGCGCCGTGCCAAATGATCAAAGCCCCGTATTCCGGGGCTTTGTGCCGAACAGGCTAAGCGGCAATGCCAGAAAAGCGGCAACCGGTTACCGCCGGATGCCGCTTTTCTGCCGCTTGCCGTCGTTGCCAGGTCAGCGCAGATCCCTGTGGGAGCGAGCCTGCTCGCGAAGGCGGCGTGTCAGGCGCCAACTGTCTTATGGACAGACCGCTTTCGCGAGCAGGCTCGCTCCCACAGGGGATTCGTGGAAAATAATTCGGGCATAAAAAAAGGAGGCCTTTGCGGGCCTCCCGTTTTTGTATCAGCGCAAACCGCTTATTTCGCCTTGTAAATAATCCCCGGGCTGCACTGAACCATCTGGTAATGATCCGGCAATCCGTTCAGCGCTTCCGAAGCGCCAAGGAACAGATACCCGCCCGGCTTCAACGTGCTGTGAATGCGCAACAGGATGTCCTTCTTCACTTCGGCAGAGAAGTAGATCAGTACGTTGCGGCAGAACACGATGTCGAACTTGCCCAGCGCCGCGTAGCTGTCGAGCAGGTTGAACGAGCGGAATTCCACCCGGCTCTTGATCGGCGCCTTGACCACCCAGCGCCCCGACCCTTTCGGGTCGAAGTAGCGTTGCAGGCGTTCCGGCGACAGACCGCGACCGATCGCCAGGCTGTCGTACTCGCCGGTCTTGCAGTTGTTGAGCATCAGGCCCGACAGATCGGTGGCAACGATCTGCACACCCATCTTCAACTGACCCAGGTTGCTGCGCTCGAACTCGTCGATCGACATCGACAGCGAGTACGGTTCCTGTCCCGACGAGCAGGCCGCCGACCAGATCCGCAGACGCTGGTTGGGGCTGGCCTTGATCGCTTCCGGCAGTACCTTGTTCTTCAAGACTTCAAACGGATAGGTGTCGCGAAACCACAGGGTTTCGTTGGTCGTCATGGCATCGACCACCTGCTCGCGCAAACCGCTGCGCGGCTGGGTCTGGATGCGCTGTACCAGCTCACCCAGGGACTTGATGCCTTGCTGCTCCATCAGTTTGTTGAGACGGCTCGAGACCAGATACTGCTTGTTTTCACCGAGCAGAATGCCACAGGCTTTTTCCAGGAAGACCCGGAACTGTTCGAAATCCAAATTACCCGTAGACAATGATGCCGCCTCTTAAATCGTGTTGACCGCCAGGGGCAGAAGGCCCCTAGCTGATATCTGCTGCTTTGATCCGGTCGACTACCCGGGATGCGAGGTCATCAGGACGGAATTTGGCCAGAAAGTCATCAGCACCGACTTTCTTCACCATCGCCTGATTGAATACCCCCGACAACGAAGTATGCAGGATGATATGGAGCTTTTGCATGCGTGCGTCGCCGCGGATTTCCGCCGTCAGGGTGTACCCGTCCATCTCCGGCATCTCGATGTCGGAAATCATCATCAGGAACTCTTCTTCCGGCTTCTTGCCCTCGTCGACCAGCTTGCGCAGGTAATCCAGCGCCTGCTTGCCGTCGTTCAGCGCCACCACTTCGACACCGATGGTCTGCAGACAACGCGTGACCTGCTTGCGCGCCACCGACGAGTCATCGACCGTCAGCACCCGCAGCGACAATGCCTTGGTCTGCGTCTCGACATCGACCACGCCCACCGAAATCGCTTCCGGCGTCGGCGCCACTTCGGCCAGCACCTTCTCGACGTCGATGATTTCGACCAACTGGTTGTCGACCCGCGTCACAGCGGTCAGGTAGTGATCGCGACCGGTGCCCTTGGGTGGCGGATGGATCTCTTCCCAGTTCATGTTGACGATGCGCTCCACCGAGCGGACCAGGAAACCCTGGGTCTTGGTGTTGTACTCCGTGATGATCACGAACGGACTGTTCTTGTCTTTCAACGCACCGGAGCCCGTTGCCATTGCCAGATCCAGGATCGGAATGGTCGCTCCCCGTATATTCGCTACCCCGCACACGACAGGACTGGATTTGGGCATCAAGGTAAGGGACGGGCATTGCAACACTTCCCGTACCTTGAACACGTTGATCCCGTAGAGCTGCGGCCCGTCGAGACGGAACAACAGCAGCTCGAGGCGATTCTGCCCTACCAGTTGCGTGCGCTGGTTCACCGAATCCATTACACCAGCCATGCCCAGACTCCTACATCAACGCCAAGTGTTGTTGCGACGCACATTCATTGCTAAACGGCACGGCGCTTGCTTTTTAACTCGTATGAACGCTCAAACGACATTTTCCCGACGCCTGACATCTTCCCTTCGCAAAGGGCTTTGCGCGGTGTCCGCCGTTTGCTGCTTGCTTGCTGGCAGTCCTGCCCATGCAGATGCGGTTACCTTGCCTGATATGCTTATCGGCGTGACTCAGGGCTTTCTTGAATTCACCGTAGAAGACTATTTGGCTTCCAGTCAAACCGAAGGCCGCTACGAAATCGAAGTCAACCAGCTCGACCCGCGCATGCGCATGCCCATGTGCGACAAGGAATTGACAGCGACTCTGGAGAGCCCGGCACGCCCGCTGGGCCGCGTCACGGTGAAGGTTCGCTGCGAAGGCAGCTCGCCCTGGACGGTGTTCGTACCCGCTCAAGTCCGCCTGTTTCGCGAGATCGTGACGACCACTCGTCCGCTGAAACGCGCCGGCATTATCGAGCCGCAGGACGTGACCTTGCGCGAGCGCGACGTCAGCACGATCAACCAGGGTTTCCTGACCTCCGTCGACGAAGCGATCGGGCAGAAACTTACCCGACCAACGGTCGCCGATCAGGTCATCACCCTGGTGCATCTGGAACAGGCCGAAGTGGTCCGCAAGGGTGACCAGGTGGTGATCACTGCGCGCAGCGGCACCCTTGCCGTACGCATGCCGGGGGAAGCGCTCTCCAATGGCGGCATGAAAGAACAGATTCGAGTAAAAAACCTTAATTCTCAAAGAGTTATCAAGGCGCAGGTGATTGCGCCGGGACAGGTCGAAGTGGCCATGTAAAAGCCTCGTGGAGAAAACTGGCGCCGATCCCGTCGCTTCCCTAAACTGTGCCGCAGCAGGTCTCGCAACGGCGCATGCAAGCTTATGGTTGATTGGGCCTAAAGTTTTTCAGGGGATAGCCGAAAACATGGCAAGCGTCCAAATTCCCAGAGGTTTTTTATCATGGTTATCGATTTCAACCGATTGAACAGTTCCTCGTCACTAACCGGCAGCACACGTACCAGCAACGCCAAGGAAAGCGCTGAAAACAGCCCCTCCGCGCCGCTGAATACCCAGGCCGAACAGGCCAATGTCGCCAAAAGCGGGGAGTCGGTACACCTCAGCAATGAGGCTCAACAGTTGCAGAAGGTCACTGACAAGCTGCGCGATCAGCCTGCTGTCGACAAAGCCCGTGTGGCCGAGTTGAAAGCCGCGATTGCCGATGGCAGCTATAAAGTCGACAGCAACCGTGTAGCCAGCAAACTGCTCAACTTCGAAGCCCAGCGCTAGGCTTTTGCCGGCGCCAGGCTTTTGGACGCTTAAACCCCAAGGCCAGCCATGCACGACACTAACTTATTGCAACTGATCAACGACGACTTTGCTCCAGCGCAACAATTGCTGGAGTTATTGCAAACCGAATCCCTCGCTTTGCATGGTCGTGACATGCCGTTGCTGGAAGAAATTCTGGCGACCAAGCAAGCGTTGATCATTCTGCTCGAGCAGCATGGCCGCAAGCGCAGCGAAATCCTCGCCAGCCTCAACCTGCCGACCGATCGCACAGGTCTTGAGCAACTGGCCAGTCACTCGAGCATTGGCGACCAGTTGCTGACCCAGGGCGATGCCCTGACCGCGCTGATCGCCCAGTGCCAGGCTGCCAACGTCAAGAATGGCCAGTCGATCCAGATCCAGCAGGCGACCACGGCCAATCAGCTGAAGATCCTCACCGGCGGTGAGCCGCCAGCGCTTTACGACGCCAGCGGGACCTTTGCCAAACCGGTCAAGCCGCGAACGCTCAGCCAGGCATGAGCCATTCGGTGACCCTGTACTATCCACCTGCGCAACATGCTGGCAAAATACTGGCCAGTCGTCTTATTTTGTCTGGAGATTGAAGAACCGTGTCCAACACCCTAAGCGCGGATGATGCTCCGCAGCCTCCGAAGGTGCTCACCACGCCACTGGAAATCTCCAGCAACCTGCGCCAGCTGCAAGACAGCCACGATCCACTGATCATCACCTTCCATGAACGCAGCCAGCGTTTTCAGAGTTACCTGATCAAGGTCGACCGCGAAACCGCGACGATCGCCCTGGACGAAATGATCCCGCGCGATGGCGAGCGCTTCCTGCAAGCGGGCGAACCGTTCAAGGTCGAAGGCTTTCATGACGGCGTGCGCATCGCTTGGGAATGCAACGGCACGCTGAACATCGAAGAATCCGACGGCGACCGTTTCTACACCGGCGACCTGCCGAGCGAAGTGGTCTACCACCAGCGCCGCAACGCCTTCCGCGCTGCGTTGAAACTCACCGACCTGGTCAGCGTTGAACTGGGCGGCGAAAAGCTCAAGGTTCCTCTGCACGGCAAGCTGCTGGACATCTCCGCCACTGGCTGCAAATTCCGTTTCGAAGGCGACATCACTGATCGCCTGCAACTGGGCCAGGTCTACGACCGCCTGATCGCCCCGCCGCTGTTCGGCAATCAGCCAACATCGGTCGAGCTGCGCTACCTGCACTTCGAAGAAAAACTCAACATCACCTTCGCCGGTCTGCGCTTCCACAACATCAGTGGCCAGGCTGCGCGCAACGTCGAGCGTTTCGTTTACCAGTTGCAGCGTGAAGCACGGCGTTTCGACAAAGACGATCTCTGAGTCGCAGCGACAAATAAAAAGGGCAGTCCTGTGCGGGACTGCCCTTTTTTATGCGCCGGTGTTTATGTGCGACTCAAGGCCTGCCACCACTGATATCCGGCGCAGGCTTATCGTCATTGCCGCTGTCCAGTTCGGTTTCAACGACTGCTTCCGGCTGCGCAACGGGCTCGGGCTCCGGTTCGGGCTCAGGAGTGACCGGCGCCGGATCCTGCACCATCTGCTCCTGCACCACCTGCTCATCAACACGCGGATCGAGCGCCGCCACCAGCGGCGAACTCGACATGCTGTCCGGCATTGCCACGTGATGCAGCGGTGCGTCGTCGACCTGATGCAGGTTGGTCACTGCTTTCGGACGAATCCGCCAGACCAGCACCAGCGCGAAGAAGCTGAAGAACGCATACAGGCTCTGACTGCCGAGAAACTTCATCAGCACACCCGCGAGCAGCGGCCCGATGCTCGCGCCGACGCCATAGGTCACCAGCAACATCGCGGTCAGCGACACCCGGCGATCGCCTTCGACGTGGTCGTTGGAAAACGCCACCGCCAGCGGATACAGGCAGAACTGCACCAGCGAACAGAAGAAGCCGACGACGAACAACACCTCCAGCGGCACCTGCGGCATGATCGCCAACGGCAACGCCGCCACCGCCAGAAACCCGGCAAAGCAGCGAATCAGCAATGCGCGGTCATAACGGTCGGACAACCAGCCCAACGGCCACTGCACCAGCAAGCCGGCAAAAATGCAGCTACCCATGAACAGACCGACCTGCTCGGTCGTCAGCCCCTGTTGCGAGGCGTACAGCGGCGCCAGACCGTAGAACGAACCGATGATCAAACCGGCGCCGAGCACCGTGCTCAGCGATTGCGGCACACGTTTGATAAAGAAGCGCGGCTCCATCGGCGCGGGGTGCAGAGGCGCCGGGTGAATCCGTCGAGTCAGCGTCACGGGCACCAGGCACAGGGCAAAGCACAGCGCCACCAGCATCAGCAGTTCCAGCCCGAGGCCGGGATGCATGACCAGAATCAGCTGGCCCAGCACCAGGCCCAGATAAGAGGCGATCATGTAACCGCTGAACACCAGGCCACGCTGATTGGCATCGGCCTGCTCGTTGAGCCAGCTCTCGATGACCATGTACTGACACATCATGCCCAGACCGACGATCGTCCGCAGCACCAGCCACGCCGGCAGCCAGTCCACCAGACCATGACCGAGCACCGCCGCGCCGACGATCCCCGCACACGCCGAGTAGGCACGGATATGCCCGACCCGGGCGATCAGGCGATGGCCGATCTTGCCGCCCAGCACCAGACCGAAATAGTTGGCCGCCATCAGCGCACCGACCCACAGCCCGTCGACATTGTCGGCGGCCAGACGCAAAGCCAGATAAGTAGAAAGAAGGCCTGAGCCGATCAACATCATCAGCGAGGCGAAATACAGCGCTCGAAAGGATTTCCAGATTTGGCGCATCGGCGTTCCGAGCGGCTCCTTGCAGTAAATACCGGGCGGTCAGAACGACAGCCCGGCAGCAGCGATACGTCAGGCCTGGGCGGCCAGCACACGGCGCTCCCAGGGAGTGATTTCATCAAAGAAGCTGGTCAACTCCATGGTCTTCGAAGCGATGTAGCCTTCGATGAACTCCGACCCGAACAGTTCCCTCGCCAACTGGCTACGTTTCAGACGCTCCAGCGCGGCGTGCAAGGTACACGGCAAGGCCAGATTATCCGGCACGGCGAACTCACCCTGGATTGCCGCGCTCGGCTCCAGCTCCTGTTCGATGCCGTGCAAACCCGCGGCCAGACTGGCGGCGATCGCCAGATACGGGTTGGCGTCGGCGCCCGGCAAGCGGTTTTCGACCCGACGTGCGGCCGGCGAGCTGGCGGGAATACGCAAGCCGGCGGCGCGATTGTCATGGGACCAGCAGGCATTGTTCGGCGATGCGTACGGATGACACAGGCGCTGATAGGAATTCACGTTGGGCGCAAACAGTGCGGTGAAATCGGCGAGGCCTGCCTGTTGCCCGCCGATGAAGTGGCGGAACATCGACGTCGGCTCGCCGTTCGAGTCAGTGAAGACATTCTTGCCGCTGCCGATCTCAACGATGCTCTGGTGAATATGCATCGAACTGCCCGGCGTGTGCGCCAGCGGTTTGGCCATGCACACCACGCTCAGGCCATGCTTGAGCGCGACTTCCTTGAGCAGGTGCTTGAACAGGAACGTCTGATCGGCCAGCAGCAGCGGATCGCCGTGCAGCAGATTGATCTCGAACTGGCTGACGCCCATTTCATGCATGAACGTGTCGCGCGGCAGGCCGAGGGCGGCCATGCATTTATATACTTCGCTGAAGAACGGTCGCAGGCCGTTGTTGGAACTGACGCTGAACGCCGACTGACCATCCTCGCGGCGGCCGTCGAGGCCCACCGGCGGACGGAACGGCTGAGTCGGATCGGTGTTCGGTGCGAAGACAAAAAATTCCAGTTCGGTCGCCACCACCGGCGCCAGACCGTGCGCGGCGTAACGGGCGATGACCGCTTTGAGCTGGCCACGGGTCGAGAGACTTGAGCTCCCCCCGCTCAGTTCGTCGGCGTCGCAAATCGCCATGGCACGCGGCTCGTCGCTCCAGGGCAAACGGTGAATCTGCGCAGGATCGGCGACCAGCGCCAGATCGCCGTCATCGCTGCCGTAGAACCGCGCCGGCGGATAGCCGCCCATGATGCATTGCAGCAGCACACCCCGCGCCAACTGCAAACGCCGCCCTTCGAGGAAACCCTCGGCGGTCATCACCTTGCCCCGTGGCACACCGTTCAGATCCGGGGTGACACATTCAATCTCATCAATGCCGGTCAATCGCTGCGCGAGTGAACCCTGGCCATCGGTTGTCATGACGCAATCCTTGTTGTTGTGCGAGCCGCGAACGGCGACCCGGACAAAATAGGCTGCGGCTGTTCGGAATATCAAGCAGCGCCCACAAAAATCCCGATCTTGTGCAGGAGCCGTAGGAGCTGACGAGTGCAACGAGGCTGCGATCTTTTGATCTTGCTTTTTAAAATCAAAAGATCGCAGCCTTCGGCAGCTCCAACACCAGACCTCAGGGCAAGTAGAGGCTGAACACCCCACCGCCCAACGGCCCGCCATTGCTGATTTCGGTGCGCCCTTCCACGCCGTTGCGCTGATGCAGCGCCGCGATGCGATTGGCGAAATACAGACCGAGGCCGGTGCTGCCGCTGCTGTGATTGATGCCCTGCACATAATCGGCCTGACGCTCGAGCATCTCTGCCGGATAGCCGTCGCCATCGTCGTTGATGCTCAACACCAGTTGCCCGGCTTCGTCGCTGACAGTAATCAGCAACGACTCGCGGGCGTAGCGAATCGCATTGTTGATGCAGTTGCCGAGCACCGAGGCGATCAGCTCGCGATCGAAGAAACCCAGCGGGCTCAACGGATCGACTTCATAGGTGGCGATGATGCCGCGACTGGCAAACACTTCCTGATGCGCGGCCAGTTGCGCCTCGATGAAATCGTCGAGTTCGTGATACGCCGGCTGCAGCGGCAACTGATTCACGCCAAGTTTGTACAGCCCCAGCAACTGCACGAGCATGCCGTTGAGGTGGGCGAACTCGAAGTCGATCACGCCCTGCTCCGAGCCGTCGCGCAGCTCTTTCGGCAGACGCGCCAGCCATTGGCTGTGCGCCTGCATCAGCATGGCCAGGGAGTTCTTCATGTCGTGAACGGTGGAGGCAATCACCGTGGAAAAATCCAGCGCCGGATCTATTGGGTTCATTCGCCAAACGCCTTGCTTTTCAGCTTCTGATAACGCGCAAACCGCGCGTCGGTGTCGGGCATCAGGCCCACCAGTTTCAGGCAGGCCCGACATTCTTCCAGCTCCGCCGACGGCACACTGGTGTCGGTGCCGTGCAGCAGCGACTGGGCCAGGTTCAGCGCGATACTGATGTTTTTCGGTTGCAGCTTGAGCGCCTTGCGGAACACTTCGCGGGCCTCGACCAGATTGCCGGTCTTGTACACGCGCACGCCCTGGCGGTTGAGATCGGCCGCAGCGTTGCTCGAACTGAGAATCGTCGGATCGTCGGTGAGCTTGGCGATGTCTTTCATCACCGCCGGGTCATCACCGTAGATCTCCGCGCAACTCTTGAGCATCGAAGTGCCCGCCTCGGCCTGACCGAGCATCTGCAACTGCTTGGCCACCAGCAACGCCGCCTCGGGACTCATGAATTGCTCCATGCCATCAAGGCGCATCAGCGCCTGTTCGGTGAGCTTGTCGGCGGTTTCGGCGTCGTTGAGCAACAGGCTGGTGGCTTTCATCAAACGCGCACGAATCTGCAGACCGGGGTCGCTCGGGTTTTCTTTGGCCACAGCGCTGAGGGTGGTGTTGATCTCCAGTCGCGTACGCGTGTCGAGCCCGCGATCGCTACCCTTGCTGATCAGCGCGTGCGCCAGGCCGAGATTGCTTTCCGGGTCCTTGAAACGCGACTGCGCGCCCTGCGCCACGGCCTGACGATAAGCGCGCGAGGCGGTTTCGAAATCTTCGTTGGCCATCGCCAGTTTGCCCAGCAGAGCCTGACGGCGCACCGCCAGCGGCGACAGGCGAATCGCTTCTTCGAGCACCCGCTGCGCGCCTTTGCTGTCGCCTTCAGCCACCAGCACATCAGCCATGCCGTCATAAAGCGCCGGCATCATCGGGAACACTTTCAAGGCCTTTTCATAAACTTCTTTGGCCTGCGAGACCTGCCCGCGCTTGAACAGCAACTTGCCCAATCCAGCGAAGGCCCACGGCAATGGACGGTCGGCAATGATGCCGTCGTAGAGCCGCTCCAGCGCTTCGTTCTGGTTCATGTCACGCAGGGCGTCGGCGCGGTAGCGCAGGCACAGCGGCGAATAGCGGATGTCCTGCTTGCACAAGGCAATACAGGCATTGAGCACCTCGACCGGCTTACCGCGATCAAGGGCCTGCAGAATCGGTTTGAGCAACGTCTTGCGTTGCTCCAGACGCTCAAGGCGCTGGGCCAGCCCGGAACGGTTGAACGGCTTGGTCAGGTACGCATCCGGCTCGTGCTCCAGCGCGCTGAGCACCATCGCCTGACTGGTCTCAGCGGTGACCATGACGAAAACGGCTTCGTGACTGATGAGCTTTTCCGACATCAGGTCTTCGAGCACCTGCTGGCCGTTCTTCTTGCCGTCGCCGAGGTGGAAGTCCTGAAGAATGAAATCGTAGGACTTCTGCGAACACATCTTCAGCGCCTGCTCGCCAGTGTCGGCAGTATCGACATCCTTAACGCCGAGCTCACGCAACATCGAACGCACGGAACTGCGGAAATCGGAAAAATCATCGACGATCAGAAAGCTTTTTTGGTGATACGACGACATCGAGGATTTCCAGGCAATTGAAGAAAACGAACCGAGGCGATTTCAGGCGCGCAGATGATAGCTGGAGGCCATGCGCCATCAAGCGATTTCGCTGGAGTCTGAACTCACCGTTCGGGTTATCGGCCAAAAATGCCCGGGCCTGAGGGTGGTGCTTCAAGAATGTTGCCTGGAGTATTACTCTGCGCGCCTGCTCAAGGATTTGCATAAGGACTGAATCGTGTACATCAAGGGACGCTACATCCTGTCGGCCTTTTTGCTGCTGTTTATCCAGCCAATGAGTGCGGCGGCAATGGACTGCACCAAAGCGGCGAACGACGTGGAAAACATGATTTGCGCGAATAAATCGCTGTATGAGCTAGACGCGCAGATGGGCACGCTGTATCGCCAACTGATGACAACTGCCACAGCGACGCAACCTGAGCTCAAGCGCACCCAGCGCGCCTGGCTAAAAACCCGCAATGCCTGCGCAGTCGATGTCGCTTGCCTGGATGGCAGCTACCGCCAGCGCCTGCAAGCATTGCAGGCACAGTGGACGCAAGCCGCAATGTGGCAGCCGGACGCCGTGGATCTTCAGGCGATGAACGATCTGCAGGAAAGCATTCGTGCCGAGAGCAAAAACCACCCGGAATTTGCCCTGGAACATGCCTTGGCCGCACGGGCTTTCGAGTCTTCGCAGACATCGTTCGCGGGCGATCCAGTCGACAGCTACGGCGAGCAAACCAACTTCCCCAAGTCGCGTCCCAAAGGCGTGAGCGAGGACGAATGGAAAGCATTGAACGCCTCAAGCATCGACGGCGCCGCCGAGACCGGACGGTCTTCCTACGCACTGCTGGATCTGGACAATGATGGCCAGCGCGACCTTATCGTCGACACATACGCAGGCGGCACCGGCTTGTTCACCTACGTGGAAACCTGGCGCCGCAAGGGCGAGCGGTTCGTCAAGAGATCGGTCGAGCCGGAAAGCTCGCTGTTTTACACCAACGACCGTGGCGCTAATCAGGCAATCAGCTGGATCAAGCTTCACGACAGAATCTATGCCGCCTACCGAAACGGCGCCTACGGTGTCGACAACCTGTATCTGCTCAATCCGCTGAAGGTCAACCGTCAGGTGCCGACGGTGTCCGTGCGTTACAGTTACGCCCTGCAGGTGCCCACGACTCAACATAAAGAGGATGGCACCAGCACCTACGAGCTTGACGCGGATCTGCACGGGGCACTCGAACACGCCATCACCCAGGCAATGAAAGTCGGATCGGAATCAACCGCTAACGCGCCCCTTTGCCCTATTCCTCCCACGGGTGCCGGAGACGACGATTACTACAGCTACGGTCCAGGGCACTACACCATCGAAAAGATCGCCGATTTGCCGGTAATGATCGGCGGCGAATGCTACATCGGGGCGCTGATTGACTGGTTCGGAAGTTACAGCGAAAAGACGGGGTTATTCGCTCAACTGGCCGTGCGCAAGCCGGGCGTCGAGGCGAGCGGGACTACTTACGAAGTCCACGGCCGTCGGCATGTCACAGACGTCAGCAGCACTCTCGGCAAAGTCGAACTGAACGGCGACTGATCGTCAGTCAGCACCGGCGCAGGATGATCCGCTGCAACCGCAGAGGTGGAACCCCGGAGTTTGTAACAGTGCAGAACGCCTGTTCGTCGACCAAACCAAAAAGCCCCGTCGCAATGGATAAATGCGACGGGGCTTTTCGTTTTCAAGAAGTGGTGTCCCAGGCGGGGTTCGAACCTGCAACCTTCCCCTTAGGAGGGGGATGCTCTATCCAATTGAGCTACTGAGACACTGATTGAAGCGCGCTGTACGCGGGGCGACAGACGGCGTGCATGTTAACGGCCGGCCCCTGTTTTGTCATGTCGTCCGTAGGGCTTTTTAAGTGTAGGCAGGCGCCGTGCAAGATTGCGGGAACTTTTACCGGGCAATTTGCACTACGCGAAAAAGCGGTCATTGCAGTTTGCAATCAGTGCCGCCCGAAAAACCTTACCAAACCCTTGTTTTTAAAGGACTTATCAGCCGTTACACTGTTGGCACGGCGACTGCTATGGCTGTTCTATCAAAAAGAACAATTTGGAGCGTCGTGCCATGAACAGCACCCTCTTGCTTGCAAACGCAGCGGCATTGGCCTTCTTGCTCGGATCGCATTTTTTTCCCAAGGCGGACATCGAGCAGCCAGTGGCGCAGCGCATGCCGCATTACTTGCAGGTGCAGAAAGCGCCGCAGTGGGCGGTGCTGAGTGATCGCAGCGATGCCTCTACGCAAATGGTCAGCGAGCCTGAGCTAGCCTCGGCGCCGACCACCGAACGTCTGGTTTTTTGAAATATCCTCAGGAGTACAACATGTCCAAATCAGCGACGGGATTTCTGATCCTCGCTTTACTGAGTGGCGTTACCCATCTGGCGCTGTTCGAGGAGACGGAAGTCACCTTGCCTCTGGTTGGCTGTGGCGTGTTTGCGGTGCTGTTTGTGCTGGCGCTGATTGCAGGGCGCAAGATCAAGTTTGATCCGGTTCTGCGTTGAGCCGGATCAGCTCAAGTAATGCAGAGACAGCTTCAGCAAGATCAACAGAATTTTCGATCTGATGAACGGGGCTGTCGCTGGATCTGCGGTCTTTGAACAGTGCGTTGCGCGCGAGTCTTGCGTCGATTTGCTCAGGGGTTTCCCGGCCACGCTTGAGCAGGCGCTTACGCAGGACCTCATCGTTGACTGTCAGCAGAACCGGCACCAGCGTTGGATATTTCTCCATTGCTTGACGCAGGTTCGCTCTCGACCCGTTAACCAATACGTGCCGGCCCGCTTGCAACCATTCATCCATTTCCCTTGGAATGCCGTAAGAGAGGCCGTTGGCTTGCCAGGCTAAGGAAAAAGCGCCAGCGTGCTGTCGCCGGTCGAACTCTTCAGGCGTCACGCCGATTGCATCTTCGCCGACTGACTCCGCCGATCGGGTAATCACCCGGCGCATCACTTCACAGTTCAACTCACGCAGTGGCTCACGCGCTGCTTCGATCAGGCTGTCCTTGCCCGAACCGGACGGCCCCATCAGGTAAAAAAGCTTGCCATCCATCCCGAAAACGCCCTCCGACGGGTCCTGCCTCTAGTAAATCGGCAAATTGCCACTATCCTGTACACATAGGGATCAAGAATAGCGAGCCGCATAGCATGCACGTTCTAAGGTCTTCGGACATCAACAGATGTGCATGCGAAAGCGGGCAGCGATACGGAAGGATGGAAAGTTTTCAAACCAGTCCGCATTTCTGACAACTGGTGCTGGCATTACGCCTTTACCCGGCTCAATATTTGTCACAGAATTGACGCCAATGATCTGGCAATTTTGAGGCATGATGCCGGCCTCTTAACAATTCAGGTTGAACCAATTGGTCCGGATGCTTGTCCTACCACACATCCTGCGGCCAATCCCGAGAACCGCTCCCCTGAACTAACCGGTTAAATATATGCGCCCATTGAAACAGGCAATTTATTCCAGCCGTACGGCTGACAAGTTTGTCGTACGTCTGCCAGACGGAATGCGTGAACGCATTGCCGAGGTGGCTCGCAATCATCATCGCAGCATGAACTCCGAAATCATTGCGCGCCTTGAGCAGAGTCTTATTCAGGAAGGCGCACTGGGCGAAGAGCTGAGCATGCGCCTGGACAGCCCGGAGCTGTCGCTGCACGAGCGCGAGCTGTTGCAGCGCTTCCGTCAGCTGTCGCACCGTCAGCAGAACGCCCTGGTGTCGCTGATCGCCCACGACGCTGAAATGGCCGCAGACGCGTCCTGAGTTATACCGAACATATTGAAGCCAGCATGATTGCTGGCTTTTTTTTGCCCGCGATATGACAGATGGCCGCTTGGCAATGGAGTGTGGCGAGGGGATTTATCCCCGCTGGGCTGCATGGCAGCCCCAAAAACAATGGGACTGCTGCGCAGTCCAGCGGGGATAAATCCCCTCGCCACCGTTACTTGTACTTGCGCCCGTATTTGTTTGGCAGGCACAAAAAAGCCCGTCGATTTGACGGGCTTTTCATTGCACAAGGTCAGAGCAGGAAGATTGTCGCCAACCCGAGGAAGATGAAGAAGCCACCGCTGTCGGTCATTGCGGTGATCATCACACTGGCACCCATCGCCGGATCGCGGCCCATCTTCGCCAGCGTCATCGGAATCAACACCCCCATCAACGCCGCCAGCAACAGGTTGAGTGTCATCGCCGCCGTCATTACCACGCCGAGTGACCAACTGCCGTAGAGCATGTACGCGACCACACCGATCACCCCGCCCCAGACCAGACCATTGATCAAACCGACCGCCAGCTCTTTGCGCATCAAGCGCGAAGTGTTGCCGGTGCTGACCTGATCCAGCGCCATGGCGCGCACGATCATGGTGATGGTCTGGTTACCGGAGTTGCCACCGATACCCGCCACGATCGGCATGAGCGCCGCCAGTGCCACCAATTTCTCGATCGAACCTTCGAACAGACCGATCACCCGCGATGCCACAAATGCAGTGATCAGGTTCACCGCCAGCCACGCCCAACGGTTACGCAGGGATTTCCACACGGAGGCGAAGATATCTTCCTCTTCGCGCAGACCGGCCATGTTGAGGACTTCGCTTTCGCTTTCCTCACGGATCAGGTCGACCATTTCATCGATGGTCAGACGCCCGATCAGCTTGCCGTTCTTGTCGACCACCGGCGCGGAGATCAAGTCGTAACGCTCGAACGCCTGAGCAGCGTCGTAGGCATCTTCGTCCGGGTGGAAGCTCACCGGATCGCTGGCCATCACTTCCGCGACCTGCTTCTCCGGATCGTTGACCAGCAGACGCTTGATCGGCAGCACGCCCTTGAGCACGCCGTCGTAATCAACCACGAACAGTTTATCGGTATGACCGGGAAGCTCTTTGAGGCGACGCAGATAGCGCAGAACCACTTCAAGGCTGACGTCCTCACGGATCGTCACCATCTCGAAGTCCATCAGCGCACCGACCTGATCCTCGTCATAGGACAGCGCCGAGCGCACGCGTTCGCGCTGCTGGTTATCCAGACTCTCCATCAACTCATGGACAACGTCTCGCGGCAGCTCGGAGGCCAGGTCAGCGAGTTCGTCGGCGTCCATGTCCTTGGCGGCAGCCAGGAGCTCGTGATCGTCCATGTCGGCGATCAGCGTTTCACGGACGGAATCGGATACTTCGAGAAGAATGTCGCCGTCGCGGTCGGCCTTGACCAGTTGCCAGAGCGTCAGACGATCGTCCAGCGGCAAGGCTTCGAGAATGTAGGCGACGTCGGCGGAGTGCAGATCATCGAGCTTGCGTTGCAGCTCGACGAGGTTTTGCCGGTGAACCAGGTTTTCCACGCGGTCGTGGTGCGGACCTTCCTGGCGATGAGTCAGGTCTTCAACGACACGCTGGCGCTGCAGCAACTCGACGACCTGAGCCAGGCGGTCCTGCAGGCTTTCCTGTGTTTTCTTTACTTCGATTTCGGACATAGGCGAACTCCACTCCCAGCAGCGGGGCACGCCGGAAGGATCAATCAGTCAATTCATGATTGGTGAAACGGTTTACTGAACAACTACTGGGTAAGTCCATGGAGGTTTTCCATAAGCCCCGGCGGGGCTGACGGGCGCAATGATACACGCCTGACGGTTTAAAACGTTGAAAAAATCACGGCTGAAACAAGCGCTTGCGAAACAAACCTGAGCACCTGCCTGACCCGTGCAAATGCGACGACTCATCTCGAAAAGAAAACACACCGGCAATGCAAAAAGCAGCGACTACCCTTGAGCTTAGATCGTCATGGAGGACATCGAATGCCAGCAAAACCAGCGCTTCTTCTACTGACCGCCCTGCTCCACTTCACGCCTGCCAACGCCACCACACTTCATCGTTGCCAGGCTGCTGACGGCAGCGTCACGTTTACGTCGATGAGCTGCGCAACTGGCGAGCAACTCTCAATTCAGGAGGTCCACCCGTATTCACCCGGCTGGGTCGCAATCATGCCGGAGTTCAATCACGAAGCTGTGACCGGCATGAAAGACAGCGGACGCGAACCGGGCATCGTCGGCGGCACTGAACATAAATGTGGAAACCTGATCGACAACAGACAGCGGCGCGAAGCGATCATCAATCGGCGAGTGATTGCCGGCATGAGTCAGCGGGACGTCGAAAGCGCACTGGGCAAGCCCGACAAGATCAACACCCGCACATCGACCACGAGCTATCGTTACGACCTCAAGCGAGGCCGCAGTGCTCAAATTGATTTTGATGAAAGAGGCTGCGTGAAGGGAAAAGCCAAATCCCGGACAGCAAAAAGCCCGCGTTAAACGCGGGCTTCTTGGTATATGGTGCACTCGACAGGATTCGAACCTGTGACCGCTCGGTTCGTAGCCGAGTACTCTATCCAGCTGAGCTACGAGTGCATTTTGTGTTTTTAGACCAGACCACAACTGGCTGAAGCCGAGTTACTCACCTTACAGCAAATAACTCTTAAATGGTGCACTCGACAGGATTCGAACCTGTGACCGCTCGGTTCGTAGCCGAGTACTCTATCCAGCTGAGCTACGAGTGCATTTGTTGCCGCGCATTATAGGCCGTCTAATCTCTATGTCAAACACTTTTTCTAGTAATTTCAACAACTTACAGAAGAAGCCAGATTACGACGTACTAAGCAAATAATGGCGGAGAACGGGGGATTCGAACCCCCGACACCCTTTTGAGGTGTACTCCCTTAGCAGGGGAGCGCCTTCGGCCACTCGGCCAGCTCTCCGCAACACGGGGCGTATATTAACCAGCTTCTTCCCCGTTTGCAAACATAAAAATCGATAAAAATTAATGGCTTGGTTCTTCGTCCTTCTCTTTCTTTATACGCAGGTAAATTTCCTCACGGTGCACCGCAACCTCTTTCGGAGCGTTGACGCCGATACGCACCTGGTTTCCTTTGACGCCGAGCACGGTCACGGTGATTTCGCCGTCACCGATAATCAGGCTTTCCGCGCACCGACGAGTCAGAATCAGCATACCTTTCTCCTTACGCCATTCATTTCAGGGACAACAGTCTGCAAAAAAAAGGCACCCGACCTACAACCGCAGCGATCGTAGCCCTACATGCCTGAGTATTGACCAGCGCGAGCAAAAGAACAGTTCCGGGGCTCGCGCCATTCAAAAATAAAGGGCGCGGTCAGACCGCGCCCTTCACAGAAGCGGATTACTCGCCCTGACGGGCCGGAGCATCCAGTTCGAAAGCCGTGTGCAGCGCGCGCACGGCCAGTTCCAGGTACTTCTCTTCGATCACTACGGAAACCTTGATTTCCGAAGTCGATATCATCTGGATGTTGATGCTTTCTTTTGCCAGGGATTCGAACATGCGGCTGGCCACGCCTGCGTGAGAACGCATGCCGACGCCGACGATCGAGACCTTGGCGATCTTGGTGTCGCCAACCACTTCACGGGCACCGATTTCGCGAGCGGTGTTTTCCAGCACGGTCTGTGCAGCCTGGTAGTCGTTGCGGTGCACGGTGAAGGTGAAGTCGGTGGTGTTATCGTGCGCGACGTTCTGCACGATCATGTCGACTTCGATGTTCGCGGCACTGATCGGGCCGAGAATCTTGAACGCCACGCCCGGGGTGTCTGGCACGCCACGGATGGTCAGCTTGGCTTCATCGCGGTTGAAAGCGATGCCGGAAATGATCGGCTGTTCCATGGTTTCCTCTTCATCAATAGTAATGAGGGTGCCCGGACCCTCCTTGAAGCTGTGCAGTACGCGCAGCGGAACGTTGTACTTGCCGGCGAATTCCACCGCACGGATCTGCAGGACCTTGGAACCGAGGCTGGCCATTTCCAGCATCTCTTCGAAGGTGATCTTGTCCAGACGCTGAGCGACCGGCACCACACGCGGGTCGGTGGTGTAGACACCGTCGACGTCGGTGTAGATCTGGCATTCATCCGCTTTCAAGGCCGCAGCCAGTGCCACGCCGGTGGTATCGGAACCGCCGCGACCGAGGGTGGTGATGTTGCCGTGCTCGTCGACACCCTGGAAACCGGCGACAACCACCACGCGACCAGCCTTCAGATCACCGCGAATCTTCTGGTCATCAATCTGCAAGATACGCGCTTTATTGTGCGCACTGTCGGTCAGGATCCGCACCTGATTACCGGTGTACGACACCGCCGGCACACCGCGCTTGATCAGCGCCATGGCCAACAGGGCAATCGTCACCTGCTCACCGGTGGAGACGATCACGTCCAGCTCGCGCGGAACCGGTTGTGCCTCGCCACTGATTTGCTTGGCCAGATCGATCAGACGGTTGGTTTCGCCGCTCATTGCAGACAGCACAACCACCAGGTCATCGCCGGCATCGCGGAATTTCTTAACCTTGTCGGCGACCTGCTCGATTCTCTCGACAGTGCCGACCGAGGTGCCTCCAAATTTCTGTACGATCAAAGCCATTTCAAAGCCGCCTCTGCCCATGAAGGGCGCCCAATAATCTTTCGAACAGTCGCCAGGCCCACCACTAGACTGCGGGCCTGGCGAGCCGTCTTATAAAGCCTGCTCGACGAATGGAACGGTCAGCGCCAGTGCGCCATCCAGCGCGCCGGCATCGACACCACCGCCCTGCGCCATGTCCGGACGACCACCGCCCTTCCCGCCCACTGCCGCAGCAGCCTGTTTCATCAAATCACCGGCTTTGAGTTGGCCAGTCAGGTCCTTGGTTACGCCTGCAACCAGTACGACCTTTTCCTCATGGACACCGCCGAGCAGGATCACTGCGCGGCCGAGTTTGTTTTTCAGCTGATCGACCAGCGCCAGCAGCGCCTTGCCATCCTGACCGTCCAAACGGGCGGCCAGCACCTTCACATCCTTGACGTCCACCGCCGAGGCCGACAGATCGTCGCCCGCCGCGCTGGCTGCCTTGGCCTGCAACTGCTCGAGTTGTTTCTCCAGCAGACGGTTGCGCTCCAGTACCGCCGAGAGCTTGTCGATCAGGTTGTCGCGGCTGCCCTTGACCAGGCTGGCCGCTTCCTTGAGTTGTTCTTCCGCCGCGTTCAAGTAGGCCAGCGCCGCAGCACCGGTGACTGCCTCGATACGACGCACGCCCGATGCCACACCGCCTTCGCTGATGATTTTCAGCAGGCCGATGTCGCCGGTACGGTTGGCGTGGATACCGCCGCACAGTTCGACCGAGAAGTCGCCCATGCTCAGCACGCGCACGCTGTCGCCGTACTTCTCGCCGAACAGCGCCATGGCGCCTTTGTTCTTCGCGGTTTCGATGTCGGTTTCTTCGGTTTCAACGGCGGAGTTCTTGCGAATCTCGGCGTTGACGATATCTTCCAGCTGCTTGATCTGCTCTGGCTTGATCGCTTCGAAGTGGCTGAAGTCGAAACGCAGGCGCTGACTGTCGACCAGCGAACCTTTCTGCTGCACATGCTCACCGAGCACTTGACGCAGCGCGGCGTGGAGCAAATGGGTGGCCGAGTGGTTCAGCGCGGTGGCGTGACGCACTTCGGCGTCGACGTGGGTTTCCACCGGCGCGCCGATGGTCAGGCTGCCCGAGGCCAGCACACCGTGGTGCAGGAATGCGCCGCCGGTCTTGGTGGTATCGCGCACGTCGAAGCGGCTGCTGCCGGCCTGAATGAAACCGCAGTCGCCGATCTGGCCACCGGATTCGGCGTAGAACGGCGTCTGGTTGAGCACGATCACACCTTCCTGACCTTCGCTCAGCACGTCGACCGACTGGCCATCCTTATAGATGGCAACGATTTTCGCCGAGCCGCTGGTGGCGGCGTAACCGGTGAACTCGGTGGCCACGTCGACCTTGACCAGGGTGTTGTAGTCCAGACCGAACGAGCTGGCCGAACGCGCGCGAACACGCTGCGCTTCCATCTCGCGCTCGAAGCCGGCTTCGTCAACGGTCAAGCCGCGTTCGCGGGCGATGTCGGCGGTCAGGTCCATCGGGAAGCCGTAGGTGTCGTAGAGTTTGAACACCACGTCGCCCGGCACCACGGTGCCTTTGAGTTCGGCCAGATCCTGCTCGAGGATTTTCAGGCCGTGCTCCAGGGTCTTGGAGAACTGCTCTTCTTCAGCCTTGAGGACGCGCTCGATGTTGCTTTGCTGCTTCTTCAGTTCCGGGAAGGCTTCGCCCATTTCGGCGACCAGCGCCGCGACGATCTTGTAGAAAAAGCTGCCGGTGGCGCCGAGCTTGTTGCCGTGACGGCAGGCGCGACGGATGATCCGGCGCAGCACGTAACCGCGACCTTCGTTGGACGGCAGCACGCCGTCGGCGATCAGGAAACCGCAGGAACGGATGTGGTCGGAAACGACTTTGAGCGACGACTGATCGCCGTTTTCGCAGCCGATCGCTTCAGCCGAAGCCTTGAGCAGGTTCTTGAACAGGTCGATGTCGTAGTTGGAGTTGACGTGCTGCATCACCGCACTGATCCGCTCCAGGCCCATGCCGGTGTCCACCGACGGCGCTGGCAACGGATGCAACACGCCATCGGCGGTGCGGTTGAACTGCATGAACACGTTGTTCCAGATCTCGATGTAGCGGTCGCCATCTTCTTCCGGCGAGCCCGGCGGGCCGCCCCAGATGTGCTCGCCGTGATCGTAGAAAATCTCGGTGCACGGGCCGCACGGGCCGGTATCGCCCATGGTCCAGAAGTTATCGGAAGCGTACGGCGCACCCTTGTTGTCGCCGATGCGGATCATGCGCTCGGCCGGCACACCGATTTTCTGTGTCCAGATGTCATACGCTTCGTCGTCGGTAGCGTAGACGGTGACCCAGAGCTTTTCCTTCGGCAGCTTGAGCACGCCGGTGAGGAAGGTCCAGGCAAAGGTAATCGCGTCGTGCTTGAAGTAGTCGCCGAAGCTGAAGTTACCGAGCATTTCGAAGAACGTGTGGTGACGCGCGGTATAACCGACGTTTTCCAGGTCACTGTTCTTGCCGCCGGCGCGCACGCATTTCTGGCTGCTGGTGGCACGGGTGTACGCACGTTTTTCCTGGCCCAGGAAGCAGTCCTTGAACTGGTTCATCCCCGCGTTGGTGAACAGCAGGGTTGGGTCGTTGCCCGGAATCAAAGAGCTGGAGGCTACACGGGTGTGGCCTTGCTCTTCGAAGAAGCGAAGGAAGGCTTCACGGATTTCTGCGCTTTTCATTAGGTTCTTCCACGGAGGCTGCGGCCAAAGGCCTGTTCGAAACGTCATGAGACGAAGCGACGGCAAAGGGCCGCATTATATCGGCCCTGCGCGCGGGGTACAGCGTGTTTATACGATAGAAACGGTCAATTGGACGGCTGACGCTGTCACTTGCGTGAAAACTCGACGAATGTCGCGATCACTTGCTCGATTTGCGCGCGGCTGACGTCCATGTGCGTGACCATGCGCAAGCGCGCAGCGGCGCTGAGCCTGATCCCGCGTTCGCCGGCAAAAACCTTGAGTGCTGCGGCCTTGTCGCCCATTTGCACATAAACCATGTTGGTTTGCACGGGCTCGACGACGAAACCGGCCTCACGCAGCCCCTCGGCGAGCAACTGCGCGTTGGCATGGTCATCCGCGAGCCGTTCGACGTGATGATCCAGCGCGTACAAGCCAGCCGCCGCGAGCAACCCGGCCTGACGCATGCCGCCACCGACCATTTTGCGCAAACGCCGCGCCTTGCCGATCAGTTGCTCGGAACCGCACAGCACCGAACCGACCGGTGCGCCGAGGCCTTTGGACAGGCACACCGACACCGAATCGAAATGCTGGGTGATCTCCCGGGCATCGACGCCAAGCTTGACCGCCGCGTTGTACAGCCGCGCGCCGTCCAGGTGCAATTGCAGGCCGTGTTCCTGAGTAAAGCGTCGCGCGCGCGCCAGATATTCCAGCGGCAGCACTTTGCCCTGCATGGTGTTTTCCAGCGCCAGCAAACGCGTGCGGGCGAAATGGAAATCGTCCGGTTTGATCGCGGCGGCGACCTGATCCAGATCCAGCGAACCGTCGGCCTGCACTTCCAGCGGCTGCGGCTGAATCGAGCCAAGCACCGCCGCCCCGCCACCTTCGTACTTATAGGTGTGCGCCTGCTGACCGACGATGTATTCGTCGCCACGCTCGCAGTGCGCCATCAGGCCGAGCAGGTTGCTCATGGTCCCGGTCGGCACGAATAGCGCGGCGGCAAAACCCAAGCGTTTGGCCAGTTCGGCCTCGAGGCGATTGACCGTCGGATCTTCGCCGTACACATCGTCGCCGGTGTCCGCTGCGGTCATCGCGTCGAGCATGGCGGGAGTCGGTTGGGTGACGGTGTCGCTGCGAAGATCGATAACGCTCATGAACCTGGCCTCTGGTCAGATGGGAAATCCCTTTGTGAAGTGGGATTACTGCGGTCATCGCACAGATTAATCAACCCTAGAACGAGGAAAAATCCCATTCTTCCTCGAGAAGACAAAGCCCATGTGGCAGCGAGCCTGCTCGCGAAAGCGGAGTAACAGTCAGCATCTTCGTTGAATGTGAAGCCGCTTTCGCGAGCGGGCTCGCTCCCGCAGTGTCATGTGCATGGCCGGGAAATATGTGTTACAAACTTGCCGCCGCCCGCCTATGGGCGGCGAAACGTTCTCAGGGCGGGGTGCAATTCCCCACCGGCGGTAATTGCGCGCAATGCGCATAGCCCGCGAGCGCTTGGCGCTGCACACGACTTGAGTCGGGTGCGTCGGCAAGGTCAGCAGACCCGGTGTGATTCCGGGGCCGACGGTCATAGTCCGGATGAAGAGAGAACGGGATCGACGCCAAAGGGCCGTCCGCGTGCATCCGTGCCTGCGTTCGCACCCTTGCATCCCTTTCGATTCATAACGCCCTGTTTTTCACACAAACAGGAGTCAGAACATGCAACCCACCGCTATCGACAGCAAAAGCAAACACCCCCAGGGCGAGCGCGTCGCGTTCATCCAGGCCTGCTGGCACAAGGAAATCGTCGACCAGAGCCGTAAAGGCTTCGTCGCTGAAATGCTGGTGCAGGGTTATCAGGAAGCGGACATCGACTTTTTTGAAGTCGGCGGCGCCTTTGAAATGCCGCTGCACGCCAAGCTGCTGGCCAAGTCCGGCCGTTACGCTGGTATTGTCGCCGCCGCTTTGGTGGTGGACGGCGGCATTTATCGCCACGAATTCGTCGCGCAATCGGTGGTCAGCGGCCTGATGCAGGTGCAGTTGGAAACCGAAGTGCCGGTGTTCTCGGTGTCGCTCACCCCGCACCACTTCCATTCGGGCGAAGAGCATCAAAAGTTCTTCTTCGAGCACTTTGTGCACAAGGGTCAGGAAGCGGCGCGGACTTGCGCGGATACGTTGCAGAAGATTCGCGCGTTGCGTCGCACGGAGCCGCGCGCGGTAGCAGTCTGATTCTCACATGATCGTTCCCACGCTCTGCGTGGGAATGCCTCAATGGATGCTCTGCGTCCGCTGTTGGGACGCGGAGCGTCCCGGGCTGCATTCCCACGCGGAGCGTGGGAACGATCACAACACGGGATGGGGTGAACTCAGGCGAGGTTTTCGTCAGTGGTCGGGACGATCAGAATGCCGGCGCGCAGGCCGTTCTTGACCTTGGGGTTGGGGAAGATGATCCGCGCGCCCTGCTCTTCGATCACCCAGCGGGTATTGGCCAGATCCTCGGCCAACACATAACCCGGCTCCAGCTCGGAAAAGTTCTCGATATCCGCCGGCAGATTCAGGCGGAACGCATCGCTGTGCTTGATGATTTCCCGCGCCACGCTGAACAGCTGCAAGCCATCCAGCCCTTCTTCTGTCTCCGGCTCAGCGCCTTCGATGATCTGCTTCAGGCGGGTTTCCAGCAGTGAAACGTTAACGCCGTCGTTCTGCCCGAACGGCCGCGCCTTGCCCAGTTCCAGGGTGAAAGCCTCGGCGTCGAGTTTGTCGTAGGTGTACGAACTGAACACGATGGATGGTTTGTTCTGCAACAGCACTGCTTCCATGCCGGCGGCGCGCAGGCGCGCCAGTTCGCGACGGGAATGCTGGCGCCCTTCCTTCCACGGGTACAAGGCGAACTGTTCGATCTTCGACCCACGAATCGCCGTGTGCAGGTCGTAGTGCAGACGCTCGCGATCGGGCTTGCTGAAGAAACTCGCCGCCAGCCGTTCCAGCTCACAGGCGCGCAACGCTTCCGAGCCGCTGCTTTGTTCGTGGCGACCGTTGAACAGTCGATTGACGTCCTGCTCGACGAAACGCTCGCCCTTGCGGATGGCTTCCGGGTTGCCGAACAGGAACAGAATGCGTGCGCGCGGCTTGAGATCGCCGCGTGCGATGTCGTGCAGCAGCCGATCGAGCAACTCGATCGGTGCCGTTTCATTGCCATGGATGCCTGCCGACAGCAGCAGGTCCAGGCCATTGTCGCGCGCTTCCGGGGGCCGCACTTCCAGCGCCCCTTCGCTCAACCAGCGCATGCGCACGCCTTCGACAGTCAGTTGAGTCTTCTCCGCCGGTTCGCGGCCGGCGAGGGTCAGTTCAAGCAGTTTGCCGAGGGCGAGCATAGAGCGGTTTCCTTAGTGGTCGTGGTTGCAATCCGGGCCGTGTACGTGATCCTCGTCAGCGCCGAGGTCAGCCGGTTCCATTTCCAGTTGCAGACTTACCAGATTAGTCGCCAATGGGCGCAGCAGCAGGTTGGCGTACTCTTCGTCACCTTCCTCAACGTCCACGCCGATCAGCAGCTGGCCACGGCCGTCCTGCTGGATCCACAGCTCTTTGCCTTGCCACATGACCGCAACGCGGGTGCACGAGGTTTGCAATTGCGTGCCGTCGGTGTCTTCAAGGATCAGCTGCAGGGAATCGCTCATGTTTTTACTCTCTTGGGGTGACACGCCGCGCGCCACGTTCGGGCAGCGCGCTGGCGATCAATTGATCTGGAAGGGATAAACCGCGCCCAGTTTAAGGATTTGCGTCAGTTCATCCAGTGCCGTCCGGCATTCAAGCAACAATTGCGGGTCCGCCAGATCGGTTTCGCTCAGGCGGTCGCGGTAGTGCTTTTCAACCCATGCGGTCAACGAACCGTACAACGGGGCCGTCATGATAACGCCTGGGTTGACCGCCGCCAGTTCGGTTTCATTCAGCGCCACGCGCAGACGCAGGCACGCTGGGCCACCGCCGTTCTGCATGCTCTGCTTGAGATCGAAGACTTTAACTTCGCGGATCATTCCGCCGGAGCTGGTCAGGCTCTGCAGATAAGCCCAGACGCGTTCGTTGGCCTGACACTCTTGCGGCACGATCAACAGCATCGAACCGTCAGGACGCGAGAGCAACTGGCTGTTGAACAGGTAGGAACGCACCGCGTCATCCACGGTGACTGCCGAGCGCGGCACGCAAACGGACTGGAAGTTACCGCCGACCTTGGCCAGTTTGCCTTGCAGTTCGGCGAGCATCTTGTCGGTCTCGAGGAACGCATCCTCGTGATAGAACAGCACTTCACCGTTGCCCACGGCGATCACGTCGTTGTGGAACACACCCTGATCGATGACGTTGGGATTCTGTTGCGCGTAGACCACGCCTTCGTCACGCAGACCGTGCAGACGCGCGACGGCTTGCGAGGCTTCGAGGGTCTGCCGTGCAGGGTATTTCTGCGGCGCCGGGAAACGGTTGTCGAACGCACTGCGGCCGAACACAAAAAACTCGACGCCAGCGTCGCCGTACTCACGGCAGAAACGCGTGTGGTTGGCCGCGCCTTCGTCGCCGAACTGCGCCACTGCCGGCAATGCGGCGTGATGGGCGAAGTGCTGTTGATTGGCGAACATCGCGCCGAGCACGCGGCTGGTGGTCGGGTGTTCGATGCTGCGGTGATATTTGCAATTGAGGTTGGCAGCGGTGAAGTGCACGCGGCCGTCAGCGGTGTCGGCACTCGGGCTGACCGTGGCGGCGTTGGCCACCCACATGCTCGACGCCGAGCAACTGGCGACCAGCAGCGGCATCGCTTCCTTGGCGGCGCGCTCGATCACTTGCGCGTCAGTGCCGCTGAAGCCCAGACGGCGCAGCGCCGCCACATCAGGACGTTCCTGCGGAGCCAGCACGCCTTGCTGAAAGCCCATGTCCATCAGCGCTTTCATTTTTGCCAGACCTTGCAGCGCCGCTTCCTTCGGGTTCGAGGATTGCTGACTGTTGCTCTGCGAGGCGACGTTGCCGTAGGACAGACCACCGTAGTTATGGGTCGGCCCCACTAGACCGTCAAAATTGACTTCATAGGATTTCATCAGCGAGGCTCCACGAGAATCTGTTGTTATAGGCTTCAGTAACTATTCTTTGCGACCGCAGTGCGGCCTTCGCGAGCAGGCTCGCTCCCACAGGATTTAGGTTGGACACAAAATGTGTGAACACCACTGAACCTGTGGGAGCGAGCCTGCTCGCGAATGGGCGCTACGCCATTTTCACGCCAGGCGTCAGAGCCGATGGCAACACCAGGCTCGGGGTTTCCAGCGACGCCACCGGGTATGCGCAGTAGTCCGCTGCGTAATAGGCGCTGGCGCGGTGGTTGCCCGAGGCGCCGACACCGCCGAATGGCGCGCTGCTCGCGGCACCAGTCAGTTGTTTGTTCCAGTTGACGATGCCGGCGCGGCTTTCCAGCCAGAACTGCTGGTAACGCGCTTCGGAATCGGAGAGCAAACCGGCGGCCAGCCCATAAGCGGTGTTGTTGGCTTCACTGATCGCCGCACCGAAATCGGCATAGCGGATCACTTGCAGCAGCGGCCCGAACAGTTCTTCGTCCGGACGCTCAGCCACGGCCGTTACATCGACAATGCCCGGGGTCAGCAAAGCCGACTGCGCCTGTGGCTGACTCATTTCCAGCAGCGCCACCGCGCCGTTGGCCAGCAATTGCTCTTGCGCATCCATCAGCGCTTTCGCCGCGCCGAGGGAAATCACCGAGCCCATGAACGGCGCCGGTTGCTGATCGAAGGCACCGACTTCAATGGTCGAACTGACTTCAACCAGACGCTTGAGCAGGCTGTCGCCCCACGCGCCTTGCGGCACCAGCAGACGGCGGGCGCAAGTGCAGCGCTGGCCGGCGGAAATGAATGCCGACTGAATGATCGTGTACACCGCCGCGTCCAGATCAGCGACCTGATCGACCACCAGCGGGTTGTTGCCGCCCATCTCCAGCGCAAGGATCTTGTCCGGACGCCCGGCGAATTGCTGGTGCAGATGATTGCCGGTGCGGCTCGAACCAGTGAAGAACAGACCGTCGATACCCGGATTCGCCGCCAGAGCGATGCCGGTTTCCCGCGCGCCCTGCAGCAGGTTCAACACGCCTGCCGGCAGGCCGGCTTCGATCCAGCACTTGACCGTCAACTCGGCGACTTTCGGCGTCAGTTCGCTGGGCTTGAACAGCACGCTGTTACCGGCCAGCAGCGCCGGGACGATATGACCGTTAGGCAGGTGACCCGGGAAGTTGTAAGGACCAAACACCGCAACCACGCCGTGGGGCTTGTGGCGCAACACGGCGGTGGCGTCGCCCAATGGGCCGCTCTTTTCCCCGGTCCGCTCGCGGTAGCTCTGCACCGAAATCGCGATTTTGTTGACCATGCTGGTGACTTCGGTCGCAGCTTCCCATAGCGGTTTGCCGGTTTCTTCGCCGATGGTGCGAGCCAGTTCGTCAGCGTGGTTTTTCAACGCAGCAGCAAAAGCTTCGAGGACGCTGATGCGCTCCTCGAGGGTGCGACGTGCCCACTGAGGAAATGCCTGGCGAGCAGCCTGAACCGCCGATTCGACCTGCGCGACAGTGGCGCCCTCGCCCGCCCACAGCACTTGCTGGGTCACCGGGTTCAAAGATTGAAAGGCCTCGCCCTGACCGGCCAGCCACTCACCTGCGATGTATAGCGAATTCATTATTTCGACTCCCGTGCAGCGGACAGCGCCACGGCGCGAACCTGATCGCCGGCGCTGAGTTGAAGACGTTTCGCGGTCTGCGGATCGACCACCAGGGTGCCCGCAGCCAGGCGCGCTGGTGCAGCCGTGATGCGGCAATCCTCGCGCTTGCGGTTGTGGATGATGAACGGCGTGGCGTCATCGCCCGGCGTGCCTACGGCCAGCACCAGTGCTTCGCTGTCACGCACCGCGCGGATCTTGCTGGTTTCGCATTCGATGGCCGGGCCGGCGTCGAAGATGTCGACGTAACCCTGGTAGCTGAAGCCTTCGCTCTTGAGCATGGCCAGCGCCGGCTCGGTGTCCGGGTGCACCTGGCCGATGACGTTGCGCGCGTCCGGCGAAAGGAAGCAGGTGTACAGCGGGAATTTCGGCATCAGTTCGGCGATGAACGCCTTGTTGCCGACGCCGGTCAGGTAATCGGCCTGGCTGAATTCCATCTTGAAGAAGTGCCGACCGAGGCTTTCCCAGAACGGCGAGCGCCCGGCGTCATCGGACACGCCACGCATTTCGGCGATGATCTTGTTGCCGAACAGCTCCGGGAACTCAGCGATGAACAGCATGCGCGCCTTGGACAGCATCCGGCCGTTGAGGCCGTTGCGGTAATCAGCGTGCAGGAACAGCGAGCACAGCTCGGAATTGCCGGTCAGGTCGTTGGCCAGAAACAGCGTCGGGATTTCGCGGTAGATATTCAGCTCTTGCGAAGCGCTGACCGTCAGACCGACGCGGAAGTTGTACCAGGGCTCACGCAGGCCGACCGCGCCGGCGATGGCGGAAATCCCCACCACGCGGCCGTCATCGTCTTCGAGCACGAACAGATAGTCCGCATCGCCACGCCCGGCTTCGCCGCGAAAGGTCTTCTCGGCCCAGCCGACCCGGTGGGTCAAGCGCTCTTCGTTGGCCGGCAATGTGGTCAGGCCGGTGCCGGTGCTGCGGGCCAGGTCGATCAGCGCGGATAAATCGCTGCTGCGTACGGGACGAACAATCATGCTATCTCCTCAAACGGGCCGCTCGCGCCACCCGTGAAACTCGCTAAGGCGTTAAACCGCCACCAGGCGCACGCTGGCACCTTCACCGACGCCCAGGGCTTCGGCCGCTTCCATATCCAGCGTCACCGGTTTGCCCGGCGCGTAATCCAGCTCGAGCAACACCGCGCGGTAATCCTGCAACTGCGCATTGGCCACCAGGTACTGACGCCCGGCACCTTTCACTGGCTCGCCGATCTTCACCGGCACCACGCGGCTCTGAGCGATCGAACGGATCCCGGAAACCCGTGCATGCAGGGTCGGGCCGCCGTCGAAGATGTCGATGTAGTGATCGGTTTCGAAGCCTTCGCGCATCAGGATGTCGAAAGTGATCTGCGCACGCGGGTGCACCTGGCCCATCGCCTCTTGGGCGGAGTCCGGCAGCAGCGGCACATAGATCGGGTAATGCGGCATCAGCTCGGCGAGGAAGGTGCGGCTTTTCAGCCCGCACAGGCGCTCGGCCTCGGCGTAGTTGAGGTCGAAGAAATTACGTCCGATCGCATCCCAGAACGGCGAGTCGCCATTCTCGTCGCTGTAACCGACGATCTCGGTCACCACCGAATCGGCAAAACGCTCTGGATGGCTGGCGACGAACAGCAGACGGCCACGGGAATTGAGCTCGGCCCACGGCGATCCAACCAGTTCGCGCTGCACATAGAAACTGGTCAGCAGGCTGTTGCCGGTCAGGTCGTGGCACTGCGAGAGCACGTGGATCTTGTTGTGGATCTTCAGCTCGCGGGAGGCGTGGACGAAAGTCTCGTTGCGGAAGCTGTAGAACGGCTCCGAATAACCGGCGGAAGCGACAATGGCCGAGCAGCCGACCAGTTTGCCGGTGCTCGAGTCTTCGAGGACGAAGAAGTAGCTCTCTTCACCGTTGAAGCTCACTTCGGCGGCAAACGAAGCTTCGCTCGCGGCGATCTTGTCGCTCAGACGTTCCACGTCATCCGGCAAGGAAGTGACACCAATCGGGCTGTCCGCAGCCAGACGCTGTACCTCGCCCAGATCAGCCATTTGCGCGGGGCGCATCACCAGCATGGTGTCACTCCTTTCTCTTCAATATTCACAGAAAAAACCGGGCCCACATAAAGATCGATGCAGGAATGGGACTTGTGGCGAGGGGATTTATCCCCGCTGGGGGGCGAAGCACCCCCAAAAATCTGGGGCCGCTGCGCAGCCCATCGGGGATAAATCCCCTCACCACAGGTTCAATCCAACAGGTGAATGTGCCCGGTATCAAAAATTGGTTCGGCGCCGGAAAAACTCCAGGCGCCGAAAGGTCCATCAGGCTTGCGTCAACTTCGCCGCAGCACGTTCGAAGCGGTCGAGACCGGCATCGATATCGGCATCTTCCACCACCAGGCTCGGGGCGAAACGGATCACGTCCGGGCCAGCCTGGAGAATCATCAGGCCTTCCTGTTCGGCGGCGTTGAAGATGTCCTTGGCCTTGCCTTTCCACGCTTCGCTCAGCACGCAACCGATCAGCAGACCGAGACCACGCACCTGAGTGAACAGGCCGTATTTCTCGCCGATCTGTTGCAGGCGGGTCTTGAACTTGTCGTGCTTGGCGTTCACGCCGTTCAGCACCTCAGGGGTGTTGACCACGTCGATCACCGCTTCGGCGACGGCGCAGGCCAGCGGGTTGCCGCCGTAAGTGGTGCCGTGGGTGCCGACGACCAGATGTTTGGCCAGCGCTTCGGTGGTCATCATTGCCGCGATCGGGAAACCACCGCCCAGGCTCTTGGCGCTGGTGAGGATGTCCGGGGTCACGCCGTAATGCTGGTAGGCGAACAGCTTGCCGCTGCGGCCCATTCCGGTCTGCACTTCGTCGAACACCAGCAGCGCGTTGTTCGCGTCGCACAGTTCGCGGGCACCTTGCAGGTAAGCCAGCTCGGCCGGCAGTACGCCGCCCTCGCCCTGGATCGGTTCCAGCACGACCGCGCAGGTCTTCTCGGACACCGCGGCTTTCAGCGCGGCCAGATCGTTGTAGGGAACGTGGGTGATGCCAGTGATTTTCGGGCCGAAACCGTCGGAGTACTTCGACTGGCCACCGACGTTGACGGTGAACAGGGTACGGCCGTGGAAGCTGTTCAGAGCGGCGATGATTTCGTATTTCTCGGTGCCGAAACGGTCGAATGCGACGCGACGGGCCAGCTTGAACGCGGCCTCGTTGGCTTCGGCGCCGGAGTTGCAGAAAAACACGCGCTCGGCAAACGTGGCGTCGATCAGCTTGTGCGCCAGACGCAGGGCCGGTTCGTTGGTGAACACGTTGGACACGTGCCACAGCTTGTTCGCCTGTTCGGTCAACGCGCCGACCAGCGCCGGATGCGCATGGCCCAATACGTTGACGGCAATCCCGCCGGCGAAGTCGATCAGCTCGCGGCCGGCCTGATCCCAGACCCGGGAACCGGCGCCACGCACCGGAATGAAAGCGGCAGGCGCGTAGTTGGGAACCATTACCTGGTCGAAATCGGCGCGTTGTACCGCAGCGTGCTCAACGGACATCGGAGTCTCCTGAAGAGGAACACCCGCCTGGAACTGGCGAGCGATGAGGGGATTGTAAGGACAGTTGGGTGCCCGGCCTTGTCGCCAAGCGACAACTTCTTATAGCGCAAACCCCGGATTTTCCCGGGTTTACGGCAATGCGACATATAGCGTCGCAAAGGCGCAGTTTACCGGGCGCGGCCGATTTGCGGCAGGTCGCGCAGGATACCAAGTCAGCCCCCACGGCAGAGACATAAATATCTACCGCACGGTGGTCGCTTGCCGCTGATTTGCTGAGGGTTCTTCCCAACGCCAAGGAATGGCCATGCATTTGTCTGAAGCACCCCCATCGACAACCCCGGACGCCGTACATGACGCGCAACATGCGGACGAGCATTACCAACCACTGAAAAACGCGATTCCGGCCTGGCTGGGCGACACCTCAGCCACGCGGCGCGAAGCGCTGAAGAACAGCGTCCCGCAACAGCCGGCCGCGCTCAAGGTCGCGCCAGCCGAACAGCACGCGTTGATGAAAAGCCTTGGGGCGGCGCATATCACCGCGCAGAGCCGGGTCGACAAGAGCCTTGAGCACTTGCAGGACGCTGCCGCCTTCGCCGAGCCCCTGCTCAAGGCCGAGCTGAAAAGCTGCTTCGATCTGGAACTGGATGTCAGAAACACCTACGTGCGCCTGTACATTCCTGCCACCACCCCATGGTTTCCGATCCGCACCGGCGCCCGCGCCTGGTCCGTGTCACTGCTTGAGGCGGCACTGCATAACTTCGAAGAAAGGGAAACCGAAGACGACGCCTTCGAAGCCGAGTCGACATTTACTAGCGCACCTTCGGCTACAGGACAGTTTGAAACCCTGCCCGACATCAAGGCGAAACTGAGCATTCCCGCATTCACAAAACTGTGCCGTCGACTGGATATCGGCGCGAAATACAAAGCCAGTCTGGAAGACAATCTGGGCTACTCCGATCCGATGGTCGCGTCGGTCTTGCGCGGCAAGATCGACGCCAGCCAGAAGGCCGCGATGAAATCGGCCCTGCAATGGGCGCGGATGAACCGCGACGTGTCGGAAAACGCGGTACGCCTGATCGAAGCCATGCTCGACGGTGTGAAAGGCCTGCATGTGCACGGCGCCCCGCTGCTGTGTCATGACATGACGATGCTTTGCGCACCGCTCACCGGCATCGTGGTATTCGCCCCGGACCTGTACATGACACGCAATGCAGCGCGCGTCGTCGCCTACGTCCCGGATGACCCCGAACATCCGTTCAAGGAGTACGCCTCGCCATTGGAAATGGTCGTGGAACTGACGCGCCAGTTGCGCTCCAGGGACTATCAGCAGTTCTTCAGCCGCTTCGTCAATCACGACCAGCGCGGCTTCTTCTTCAGCACCCTCAACAGCCGGCTGAGTGAAATCCGCTGGCACCCGCACGAACCCGGCGACCCTCGGCCGGCGTGGCGCGAAGCCGCAGTGGAGCGGCCCGATCTGCAGACTGCGCTGACGCCGTTTTACGACGATGTGTGGCAACACCTGTACCAGGCAAAACTGAACAAGATTTTCAATGACGCCCGAACCATTGCCGTACCGACTGCGTTGGTCGATCAAAGGGCGCGCTGGGCGTTCTGGGATTCGCTGCTCAACATCCTCTCTTCCATCGCCCAGACCGCCGCGATGATCGTCGCGCCCTTCGTGCCGGTGCTCGGTGAAGCGATGATGGCGTACATGGCCTATCAGATGCTCGATGAAGTATTCGAAGGCATTGTCGAGTGGGCGCAGGGACGCACGACCGAAGCGGTCGAACACTTGATGGGCACCGTGGAATCGATGATCCAGCTGGGCATGTTCGCCGTCGGCGGCGCGATTGGCGCGGCCGAGTTTCGCAAGGTATTGCCCAAGGAAATTGTGGCGTTCATCGACCGCTTCAAACCGGTACAACTGGCCAATGGTGACACCCGCTATTGGCAACCGGATCTCGAACGCTACAAACATCCGCAGCGCCCGAGTGCCGATTCGCAACCCGATGCCTTGGGTCTGCATACCCATGAAGACAAGCGCCTGCTGCTCCTGGAGGACGCGCACTTTGCGGTCACGGAAAGTCAGGTGCCGGGGCAGTACCGCATCGAACATCCGAGTCGCCCCGACGCATACCAACCGGTGCTGCGCCACAATGGCGAAGGTGCCTGGCACACTGAACTGGAGCAACCGCTGGAATGGGATGGCGCAACCGCGCTGCGCCGTATCGGCCCTGCGGTCGAGAGCTTGTCCGCGAGCGAGCGCGAAACCGTGCTGCAGATCAGCGGAACCAGCGAAGACGCGTTGCGCAAAATGCATGTCGAGCAGGAAAGCGTTCCGCCTCTGCTGGCCGACAGCATCCAGCGCTTCAAGATTGATCAGCAGTTGCAACGCTTCATCGACCAGCTCGACAGCGCTGACGCTGAAGTTTTCTTGCGCGCCGACCCGGCCATGCAACTGCAGGTGCTCAGCGAATACGGCCGCTGGCCAGGCGACCAGTGCCTGCGTCTGCTCGATCGCCAAGGCGAGCAACTGTGGCAATCGTCTGCCGACACAAGCCTGCCGGTAATCGAACTACGCCACGACACGCTGGCCGGTGGCGACGTGCTCAAAACCCTGCTCCAAGCCCTCGACGAGACGCAGATCAAAACCTTGCTGGACGAGCCCTTCGCGGGACCGACGCCGTCCATCGAGGTCCGCAGCCACAACCTGCGCAAACAAGTGGCCGACCTCGCCAGACGCAACACCAGCGCGCTGTTCGAGTCACGCTATCAAGCCCTCCAGCACCTCGACGACCCGCTGGCTGCACGACTCAAGATTCACCCTCCGCAATTGCCGGCCAGCATTACCCGCGAACTGCTCGATACCGCGACCGGCAGCGAACTGTTGCAGATCAGCGAAGGACAATTGCCCCCGCGCCAGCAAGCACTCATGCAGATGGCCAGTGACGAGGTGCGCGTTGCCCGCGCTTATGAGGGCCTTGAGCTGGATTCGGTGAGCAATCACGACTCTGATTCTCTGGCGCTGCACAGCCTCAAATTGTTGCCGGGCTGGAGCGGCGATGTACGCATCGAAATCCGTGACGGGCGCTACGAGGGCCGGTTACTGGACACGATCGGCCGTGACGATGCGCCCGAATACAAGGTGCTGGTTCGCCGCGACGATGGCCAATACCAACCTTATGACGATCGTGGGCAGCAGCTGCATTCGCTCGCTGATTTCTATTCCAGCCTGTTGTACGCATTGCCCGACAGCGAGCGCCAGAGCCTCGACATGCGGATCGGCCAGGGTCAGGCGCTGAAGGCGGCCATTCGTGAACGCACGCTCGAGCGCAACGAGTGGCGTCAGGTGATTGCCCATTCGCAGTCCCGAGCACCGGCTGTCGACACCCTGCGCCTGCTCGGTACCGACGGTTACGCCCATGCTCCGCGTCCGCCGCGCCCCGCTTACCAGCCGCACACCCTCGAAGAAGACATCCGAGTGCTCTATCCACGCATGTCGAACCATGAAGTGCGCTTCCTCGCCGAAAGCATGCGAAGCAGTCCCGCAGGCCCGCGCGCCGAAATGCTTCGTTTGCAAAATGACTACCTGCAATTGCAGAACGAACTGCATGTCTGGGCCAACAATCCGCCCGCCGTGCACCCGGAAACCGGCACGGCGCTCACCTCGCTGGAGAAGCGCGCCGAAATCCAGAATCGCAGGCTGCTCAGGGAGCAATTGCTCAAAGCCTGGAGACGGGAGCACGTCACGGGTATCAATCACCGGGGCTTTGCCGCCGGATACGCCTTGCGCCTTACACCTGCGGTGATGGGCGACTTGCCCGTGTTGTCAGCAGACTTCAGTCATATCACCTCGCTCGCCATTGATGGCAGCCCGATGACCACCTCCGTCGACAGCTTTCTGCAGTCCTTCAGCCAGTTGCAGAATATCGATGCGCGCAATCTCAATCTGTCGAGCCTGCCGCAAGCACTGACTTCGATGCGCTCGCTGCGCGAATTGCGCTTACGCAATTGTCGGATCAGTCTGACGACGGTCACAGAGTCAGTGCTCGCGGCCATGCCGCAGCTCACCCTGCTCGATCTGCAAGGCAATGCGCTGGGCCTGCCTCCGGACCTGCACACACTGCCTTCGTTGCGCTACGTGAACCTGTCGGATACCGGCATTCACACGGTGCCCGACGATCTGCTGGATCATCCGCGCCTGATTTCGGCGCAATTCGATCACAACCGCATCACGCGGATACCGGACAGTTTTTTCAACCTGGCAAGCTCCCTCAGCGATGGTTATACCTTCGCCGATAACCCGTTGACGGCGGCTTCTCGCGAGCGGGTAAAAGTGTTCTACGAGCACACCGGAAGGCACTTCGGCGTCCGGCCCGTGCAGGAGGATCTGCAACGCACCATCACCTTGTTTCCATCCCTCGACACGGAAGGCGCAACACAGGTGCTGTACCGATTGCCCGGGCCATTGGCGGAGTGCGGCGCACAGTTGTCCCGCTGGGAAAACGAACTCGGCGTGCTGAATCTCGAACTCAGTCAATGGATCAACCAGGCCACCGTGACCGCCTCTGAGTCGGGGGAACGTCTTCCCCTCGAGGCACAGGCCCGCGAACTGGAGGCCCGGCGATCCTTTGCGCAACAGATCGAGCAATTCTGGCGCAGCCCGCCCCTGTACCCGCGCCTTGAAGAACTCAGGGCAACGGCGACGTTCAGTGGGGATATGCCGATACTCAGCGCCGGTCTCGAGCGCGCGACGCAGCTGAACCTCACCGGCACCGCCAATAGCACCGCTGCCCTGCGCTTCGTGGAGTGCTTCCCCAACCTTGCCAAGCTGAAAATGAACGGTTTCGAACTGGGACCGCTTGCGCTGGGCGAAGCAAAACTGCCTCAACTGAGCGATCTGGAGCTGAAAAATTGTGGCGTGGTCATGACCCCGGAAAACCAGGCTGCGCTGCTGTCACTTGGCAGCCTCGACTCGCTGGACCTGAGCGACAATGCGTTGGGTACGTTCCCCGACCTGAACTCGTTGCCCGAATTGATCTATCTCGATCTGTCCAACTGCGGGCTGACCGTCGTGCCTGAAGGACTGGCCAGCCATCCGGGGTTGCGAACCGCAGTGCTCGCAGGCAACCGCATCACGCAACTGCCCGAGGCGCTGTTCGACCTCCCCGCCGAGCGCAGTGACGGCATTGACCTTGCCGACAACCCGCTATCGGCCGCCACCCGCGACCAGATCAAAAACTACTACCGCCTCCATCGCAACGACTTCGACGTACTGGCGGCCGAGCCGGACGTGAGCCTCGCCCGGCAGTTGTTTCCCGGTCTGAACAAGCAAGAGGCCAGCGAGATGATTTACGACTTGCCCGGCGACCTGGCCGACGGTCGCCAACAGCTGCTTCGCTGGCAAGCAGAACAGCAACAGATGCGCGATGACCTGACCCGCTGGGCCTTGGCAACGCCGTCTGCGCACCCGGTTACCGGTCAGGCCTTGAGCGCAAGCGAGCGTTTGGCGCAACGATCCGCACGCTCGGACTTCAAGCAATTGATAAAGGATTTCTGGGGCGAAAGATCGATGGGTACCGGCAGGCGCACGACTTCTTTCGCGGCAGACCTCAAGTTCCTCGGCGAAATGCCGCGCCTGACGGTCAACTTCGATCACGTTACCAGCCTCAAGCTGGCGGGCAACGTGACGATCGCGGGACTGGAGCCGTTCGCTGCCTTGTTCCCGAATCTTCAGATGCTGGAACTGAAAGCTTTCACACTCTATGACATCCCTTCATTCGTCAGCCGTCTGCACTATCTCAAAGAGCTCAAACTCAATGACTGCGCGCTGACGCTTACCCCTGCCGGGCAGCAGGTACTTGGCGCGCTGCCCGAGTTGCGGTTGCTCGATCTGAGCCATAACCCACTGACAAACGCGCCAGACCTGACAATCCTGCCCAAGGTGACGAACTTCTCGCTCGGCCATAGCGAACTGACGAGCGTGCCGAAGGGCATCGCCGAGCATCCGCTGCTGCGAGAGCTCCATCTCAATAACAACCAGATAACCGTGCTGCCCGACGCTGTTTTCAGTTTGCATCCCGAGCGGGCCGACAGCGTCTATCTGAACGACAATCCTCTCTCCATGAATGCCCGCGAGCGCGTCAAGCGCTACTACGCCGCACAAGGGCGCAACTTCCGGATCAAGCCGGCATCGGCTGACATTGCCATAGCGCAGAGACTGTTCCCGCGACTGGGCGAAAACGCTGCGATCAACATGATTTATCGCCTGCCCGGGACATTACAGACCGGCACGGCGCAACTGATCAGATGGGAGGCGGAAATCGCCCGCATGACCAGTGATCTCAACACATGGAGCGCGCGCCTGCCGGTCAACAACCCTTCGACAGAGCTGCCCTGGACTGCGCCGGAAAGATTTGCAGAACTCGCTGCCAGACAAAGATTCAGCAGCGACCTTGAGAAACTCTGGCGCGGCCGGCAAAACGAAAACTCAGCCCTGCGGTTCAATACTTTCGAAGCCGATGCGACATTCACCGGCGAATTGCCGGAACTGACCGCTGACTTCAGCCACATCACGCATCTCAACCTTCAGGGCAATCCGGGGCTGAACATTCCCGATGGTTTTTTCCGAAGCTTCAGCGGGCTGCGCGGACTGGAACTGCAGGATTTCGCCTTGGGCCGGATACCCCAATCGCTGCCAAGCCTGCCGTTGCTTGAGAGGTTGATGCTGAGCAAGTGCCAGATCACTCTGGATCCTGCCGGACAAGCGATCCTGTCCACGATGACCCGATTGAAATCTCTGGATTTGTATAGCAACCCTCTGCAGGTGACGCCCGATCTATCGACCCTGCAGAACCTGACGTTCATCGACCTGATCAACACCGGCATCGATAGTGTTCCCGCCGGGCTGGAACAGCTGCCGCACCTGGAAGTCGCGTTGCTGAGCGACAACAACATCAGCGAATTGCCGGCGCAACTGACGCAGTATTCCGATCGCGGTATTGAATTGGGCGGCAACCCGTTGTCGGTTGCTTCCAGAGAACGGATCAAGGCCGCATTTCAGGCCAAGGCTGACAACTTCGGTGTCTGGGTCCAACAGCAAGACATCGATCTGGCGCAAAGCCTTTATCCATCGCTGTTCGGCTTCGATGCCAACGATCTGGTCTACAAGCTTGCGGGCACGCTGGCCGATGGACGTGTTGAGCTGATGCGCCGCAAAACCGAACTCACCAGCCTGCTCGAACGCCTGGATAGCTGGGCCAACGAGACTCCCAACGATACTGACACGCAGATGCCGCTTGCGACCGAAGCGGCAGCCAGGGAAAGACTCAACCGCCAGCACTTCAGGCAAAACCTCGAAGACGACCTGCGCCGTGCGCCCTCGTTCCTGACAGGGCCAAGGGTCAGCTGCGAGTTGTCGTTTACCGGTGAGCTGCCGCCGCTGACCGCGCGTTTCGACCACATCGAACAACTGAAACTGACCACCACAGCGTCCGCTGCGCCTCGGATCGATCGTCTGCTGGAGCTGTTCCCGAAGCTCAAAGGCATCGACATCCGCAATTATCCGCTGGGCGAGTTTCCCGCCCCGATTTTCGCCACGGAAAGGCTGCGCAGCCTGTATCTGCCGGGCTGTGAAATCACGCTGACTGCGCAGACCGCAGGAGCATTCGCAACGCTGAGAAACCTGAGTTCGGTGGACCTGAGCGACAATCCGCTCAACATCGCTCCGGATCTGAGTCATTTCCCGCAGATGACCGATGTGCGTCTGGGCAACTGTGCCTTGAGCAAGGTGCCTGACGGCCTGTTCGGACTGCCTCGATTGATGTACGCCGACTTGTCCGGAAACGCGATCACCGAGTTGCCGGGCGAGTTTCCTTTACAGCCCGGCGACGTGCTGACCGAATACGACTTCAGCGACAACCCGCTGACTGCCGAAAGTTTGCAGCGCCTGCAGCGGTATGAGGCGGCGTATCAATTGCGCCTGCTGGAGCAGCAGTCGAGCAACGACACCGCGTATCAGACGATTGAGGATTTCCATGATTTCTCCGGCGGCATGGAAATCGATTGAGGGTCGATCCGCGCTCAGCCACGCTCCGGCGGCACTGACGACAATTCGAACGGGCTGCTGCTGCGCCGCTGGTTGCGATCTTCGCGCGGCGTGGCACCGAAGAAATTGCGATAGGCGCTGGAGAAATGCGGCCCTGAGGAGAAGCCGCACGAGAGGCCGATCTGGATGATCGACTTGCTGGTCTGCATCAACATCTGCCGGGCCTTGTTCAGGCGCAATTCCAGGTAGTACTGGCTCGGCACGCGGTTGAGGTATTGCTTGAAGATCCGTTCCAGCTGCCGACGGGACACGCACACATGCTGGGCGATTTCGTCGGTGGTCAGCGGCTCTTCGATGTTGGCTTCCATCAGCAACACCGCTTGGGTGAGCTTCGGATGGCTGGAGCCGAGGCGATTCTGCAACGGGATGCGCTGACGCTCACCGCCCTCGCGGATGCGCTCGACCACCAGTTCTTCCGACACCGCACCGGCCAGTTCCGCGCCGTGATCGCGGGCCAGCACCGCCAGCAGCAGGTCGAGCACCGACATGCCACCGCAGGCGGTCAGACGATCGCGATCCCAGTCGAACAGATGACTGGTGGCGATGACTTTCGGGAAGCGCTCAGCGAAATCGTCCTGCCAGCGCCAGTGCACGGCGGCGCGATAACCGTCGAGCAAACCGAGCTGGGCCAGCGGATAGACACCGGCCGACAGACCACCGATCACGCAACCGGCACGCACCAGTTGCTTGAGCGCACTGCTCAGCGCCGGCGCCAGGGTGGTCGGCGGCTCGTCGGCGAGCAGGAACAGTTTCTGGAAATTCTCGAGCTTGCCGGCCCAGGGTTCGCCGGGCAATTGCCAGGCCCCTTCGGTCTGCGGCTCGGCCTGCAAGAACGACAGTTCGTAAACCACGTCCGGGTGCACCCGCTGCGCAACACGCAAGGCCTCCTCCGCCAGCGCCAGCGTCAACGCTTTAGTGCTGGGCCAAATCAGGAAACCAATTCGATGGGCAGTCATGGGCGGGCAATCCGAAACGAACAACGGTGATGAAGGCATGGGCCAATGCTAGCCCGGAAATGAACACAAATCCTGAAACCGGTGAAGATCAGAATGTGGGAGCGAGCCTGCTCGCGAAGGCGGTGTACCAGTCAACATAATTGCTGGCTGTTGTACCGCTTTCGCGAGCAGGCTCGCTCCCACAGGGATCTGAGCCAGCCAGAAGATCGCGAAGCATGACCTAATCTGGTGCACAACGGCAGCCCTGATTTATTTCAGGCTGCCCGACAGAAACTGCTGCAAGCGCTCCGACTGCGGGTTGACCAGCACTTCGCGCGGGTTGCCGCTTTCTTCGACGACGCCTTTGTGCAGGAACACCAGCTGGTTCGACACTTCACGGGCGAAGCCCATTTCGTGGGTCACCACGACCATGGTGCGGCCTTCCTGCGCCAGCGCCTGCATGACTTTCAGCACGTCGCCGACCAGTTCCGGGTCAAGGGCCGAGGTCGGTTCGTCGAACAGCATCACCTCCGGCTCCATCGCCAACGCACGGGCAATAGCCACACGCTGCTGTTCGCCACCGGACATGTGCCCCGGGAACGCGTCTTTGCGATGGGCCACGCCAACCTTGTTCAGGTAGTACTCGGCTTTTTCGCGCGCTTCGTACTTGGGTACGCCGAGCACGTGCACCGGTGCCTCCATGATGTTTTCAATCGCGGTCATGTGCGACCACAGATTGAAATGCTGGAACACCATCGACAGGCGCGAACGCATGAGTTGCAGCTGTTTTGGATCAGCGGCTTTCAGCGCGCCATCCTTGTTCGCCACCAGTTTCAGCTCTTCGTTGTTGAGCAGGATCTTGCCGGCGTGCGGCTGCTCGAGCAGGTTGATGCAACGCAGGAAAGTACTTTTGCCGGAGCCACTGGAGCCGATGATGCTGATCACATCGCCGGCGGCGGCTTTCAGGGACACGCCCTTGAGCACTTCGTGACTGCCATAGCGTTTATGCAGGTCTTGGACTTCAAGTTTGTACATGCGGTCGGTTCTCACAAAAACAGTCAGTCAGTCGTTGAGCAAGCGCCCGTGACGCAGCGCTTCGCGCCCCGCCACCTTGGCCAGCCAGAAACCGGGTTGGGCATAGCGCAGCCGTTCAATGGCAAACAGCACCCCGGACGTACCAGCACATACCGTGCTGACCCGATCGGACACAGGGTCGATCACTTGAAAAATCTCATCGCCCGCCTCGACCCATTCGCCAGGCCTGCGGGAAAAACTCACCACACCGGGGTGCGGTGCGAACAACAATTCGGTGCCTTCGAAGGGCATGCCTTCGCACGGTTCGAAGGCCGGGTCCGGCCACTCGCCGGTGATCAGACCTTGCTCGGCAAGGAACGCCAGAATGCCTTCAGCATAAGCCTCGGCTTCGACGCGGCCGGTGTCGGCCTGCCCGCCCAGCTCGATCGTCGTCGCCAGACACGCCAGCGGAATCTGCGCCTCGGGGAACTGCCGCGACAGGCGCAGCCATGGCAACGAGCAGGCTTCATCGAAGGAGCTGCCGCCGGAATCTTCCGCGAGCAAACCTACCTTGACGTTCAGGTGTGCCGACAGCGAACGCCACTGCGGCCAGTGCTGCGGCAGCGCATACATGTGCAGCGCGGCTTCGGCATCGCAGTGCAGATCCAGCACTACATCGGCGGTGCAGGCGTGGCTGAGCAGCACACGTTGCATGCCTTGCAACTGGCTGCTCGCTTCAGGCAATCCGGCCAGGTGGTCGGCCATTGCCTGACGGATCAGGCGCACATTGGCGTGCGGATCATCACCGAGTTTTTCGCCCAGCGCCGCCGCGACCGGCGCGCTGAGCTCGACGAAATCACGATTGAAATTCTTGCCGCTGCCCGCCTCGAAACGGCCCTGGAAATTGCCTTGCAGCAATTGCCCGAGGCCGATCGGATTGGCCACCGGCACCAGCTCGATCACGCCGTTGAGCAAGCCTTGGGCTTCGAGTTCGCCGAGGCGCTTTTTCAGCTCCCAGGCGGTGCGCATGCCCGGCAGTTCATCGGCGTGCAGGCTGGCTTGAATGTAGGCCTTGCGCTCGCCCTCACCGAACCGGAAAACCGAAACCTTGCGCTCGCTGCCCAGGTGGCTCCATGGCAATACGTGGTCGATGCGTTGCATATCAGTGCTTCCGTGGCGCGAGGTAGCTCAACCAGCGACGCTCGGCCAGTTTGAACAGCTTGACCAGAATGAAGGTCAGGCACAGGTAGAACACGCCGGCAGTGATGTACGCCTCGAACGGCAGGTAGAACTGCGCGTTGACGGTACGTGCCGCGCCAGTGATGTCGATCAGGGTCACGATCGACGCCAGACTGGTGGTCTGCAGCATCATGATCACTTCGTTGCTGTACTGCGGCAGCGCCCGGCGCAGGGCCGACGGCAGCAGGATGCGCTTGTACAGCTTGAAGCGCGACATGCCCATGGCCTTGGCCGCTTCGATCTCACCGTTCGGCGTGGCCTTCAGGCTGCCGGCAATGATTTCTGCGGTGTAGGCGCTGGTGTTGACGGCAAAGGCCAGACAGGCGCAGAACGTTGCGCTGGACAGCCACGGCCACAGGAAGCTTTCGCGCACCGCTTCGAACTGGGCCAGACCGTAGTAGATCAGGAACAGCTGCACCAGCATCGGCGTGCCGCGAATCACGTAGGTGTACAGCCACGCGGCGCCATTGACGAACGGGTTTTTCGAGACGCGCATCAGCCCCAGCGGCAACGCCGCGAGCAAACCGAAGAACAGCGACAGCGCGAGCAGTTTGAGGGTGGTCAGCAGGCCGCTGAAGTACAGCGGCAGTGCCTCCCAGATGACGTTGTAGTCGAAGATCATAGATCAGCCGCCCTTACGCCTACCGAGTAGCGCTTCTCAAGGTGACGCAGTGCCAGCAACGAGACACTGGTGATCACCAGGTACATCGCCGCCACTGCGAGGAAGAAGGTGAAAGGCTCGCGCGTGGCATCTGCCGCCTGCTTGGCCTTGAACATCATGTCTTGCAGACCGACCACGGAAATCAGCGCGGTGGCCTTGGTCAGTACCAGCCAGTTGTTGGTGAAGCCGGGAATCGCCAGACGAATCATCTGCGGCACCATCACCCGGAAGAACACCTGGAAACTGCTCATGCCGTACGCCATGCCCGCTTCGGCCTGGCCTTTGGGGATCGCCATGAACGCGCCACGGAACGTCTCCGAGAGGTACGCACCGAAGATGAAACCGAGGGTACCGATACCGGCGGCCAGCGGATTCAGGTCGATGTAGTCGTCATAGCCGAGCATCGGTGCGACGCGGTTGAGCAAGTCCTGACCGCCGTAGAAGATCAGCAGGATCAGCACCAGGTCGGGAATGCCGCGGATCACCGTCGAATACAGGTCGCCCAGCCACGCCAGCCAGCGCACCGGCGACAGGCGCAACGCGACACCGATCAGCCCGAGAACGATGGCCAGAGCCATGGACGACAAGGCGAGCTGAAGCGTCAGCCATGCGCCATCGAGGATGACAGCCCCGTAGCCTTTCAACATGATTCAGGTCCTCGAAAGTTGGGATGAAAAAATGGCGCAAACCGCAGAGATTCTGTTGCTTGCGCCATTTCGGACTTGTCGCAGAGACGTGTTACTTGCCGTAGATATCGAAGGCGAAGTACTTGTCCTGGATTGCCTTGTATTTGCCGTTCTCGCGGATGGCCGCGATGGCAGTGTTGATCTTGTCTTTCAGGGCGTCGCCCTTGCGCACCGCGATACCTACGCCGTCACCGAAGTATTTGACGTCGGTGAACGCCGGGCCAACGAACGCGAAGCCTTTGCCGGCGTCGGTTTTCAGGAAGCCGTCGTCCAGCAGGGTGGCGTCAGCCACGGTACCGTCGAGGCGACCGGCAGCCACGTCGAGGTAGATTTCGTTCTGCGAGCCGTACGGCTTGATCTCGGCGCCCAATGGAGCGAGAACTTCGCAGGCGAAACGCTCGTGGATCGAGCCACGCTGTACGCCGATGTTCTTGCCCTTCAGTTCAGCCAGACCTTCGCTGACCTGAGTGCCGGCCTTCATGACCAGACGCGCCGGGGTGTTGTAGTACTTGTTGGTGAAGTCGACCGATTTCTTGCGATCTTCGGTGATCGACATCGACGACAGGATCGCGTCGATCTTGCGCACTTTGAGAGCCGGTATCAGGCCGTCGAACTCTTGCTCGACCCACACGCACTTGACCTTCATTTCTTCGCACAGCGCGTTGCCGATGTCGTAGTCGAAACCGACGATGCTGCCGTCCGGTGCTTTCGAAGCGAACGGAGGGTAAGCCGCTTCGATGCCGATCTTCAGCGGTTTTTCGTCAGCGAAGGCATTCATCGACAGCACGGACAGTGCCAGGGCGCCAAGCAGCACAAGTTTCTTCATCTTGGGACTCCATCGGTAAAGGGCAAAAACGGCAGAGTGAGCGACAGCCCAATATGCGAATGGGTGAATCGGAAATCGGTTGCGCATCGGAGGAAATTTCCCATTGGAACCGCAGGCGATTTCAACGTCAGCCACGATGAGCGAGTGATCGGCATTCTAACGACAGGCCCGAAGCCGATATTTCTTCAATGCGACAACTAATTACAGATGCACCGAGAAAGCGGTTTGAGCTCATTGACAGCCCTGCAAATTCATGCAAGAGCGAAAGACAGTGAACCGATACATATTGCAAGTTGCGGGCCTATTATTCGTAAACCCTTCTAATCCGGCAAGCGCAGCGTTATGTCTTATTTTTCAGCAGGGCTTTGGAGGCTCTGAAACGGCGCACCGCGTTTCCCTTCGCCCCGGTTTGGCGCGGGCGGTTACACATTGGGTTGTGGCGGGTAACAGCGGGAAAGGTCTGACGGGGGAGATCGATAATTATTGGTTGGGGTGTTGCGGTTTCCTACAGCTGACTACTGCGGTGTCTGACAGATCGCCTTCGCGAGCAGGCTCGCTCCCACATTTGAAATGCGCCCGCTTCCTTGTGGGAGCGAGCCTGCTCGCGAAGAGGCCCTCCCAGCTACCACAAACCTCACAGCCATAAAAAAGCCCCGCCCGGCATCACCGGACAGGGCTCCTATGCTTCTAACGCTTAAGCAACATTCATGGTCTTGTGCGTATCAATCAAATGCTGCACCACACCCGGATCCGCCAGGGTCGAGATATCGCCCAGCCCGTCGTATTCCGCCGTGGCGATCTTGCGCAGGATGCGGCGCATGATCTTGCCCGAACGGGTCTTCGGCAGCCCCGGCGCCCACTGGATCACGTCCGGCGAAGCAATCGGGCCGATCTCCTTGCGCACCCAGTTCTTCAGCTCCAGGCGCAATTGCTCGGTCGGCTCCTCGCCGTTCTTCAAGGTCACATAGACATAGATGCCCTGCCCCTTGATGTCATGCGGCACACCCACCACCGCAGCTTCGGCAACCTTCGGATGCGCGACCATCGCGCTTTCGATCTCGGCGGTACCCATGCGGTGGCCGGAAACGTTGAGCACGTCGTCCACACGCCCGGTGATCCAGTAGTAACCGTCGGCATCGCGACGCGCGCCGTCACCGGTGAAGTACATGCCACGAAAGGTCTTGAAGTAGGTATCGACGAAACGATCATGATCGCCGTACAGCGTACGCGCCTGGCCTGGCCACGAATCGAGAATCACCAGATTGCCTTCAGCCTCGCCCTCAATGATGTTGCCGAGGTTGTCGACCAGCGCCGGCACCACACCAAAGAACGGACGCGCCGCCGAACCCGGCTTCAGCGCGTGAGCACCCGGCAGCGGGCTCATCATGTTGCCGCCGGTTTCGGTCTGCCACCAGGTATCGACGATCGGGCAACGCGACTTGCCGACATTCTTGTAGTACCAGTCCCAGGCTTCCGGGTTGATCGGCTCGCCCACCGAACCGAGCAGACGCAGGCTGCTGCCATCGGCGCCTTCCACCGCCGCCTGACCCGAGGCCATCATCGCGCGGATCGCGGTCGGCGCGGTGTAGAGGATGTTGACCTTATGCTTGTCGATGATCTTCGCCACCCGGGTGATGTCCGGGTAGTTCGGCACACCTTCGAACAGCACGGTGGTCGCGCCATTGGCCAGCGGGCCATAGACGATGTAACTGTGGCCGGTGACCCAACCGACGTCGGCGGTGCACCAGTAGATTTCGCCCGGCCGGTAGTCGAACACGCGCTCGTGGGTCATGGCCGCATACAGCAGATAACCGCCGGTGGTGTGCTGCACGCCCTTCGGCTTGCCGGTGGAGCCGGAGGTATAAAGGATGAACAACGCTTCTTCGGCGCCCATCTCTTTCGGCGCGCAAACGGTGCCCGCGACCTTCATCAGGTCTTCGTACCAGATGTCGCGATGCTGGTTCCACTTGATGTCGCCACCGGTGCGCTTGCACACGATGACCTTCTGGATGCTGCTGGTTTCCGGGTTGGTCAGCGCGTCGTCGACGTTGGCCTTGAGGGAAATCTTCTTGCCGGCGCGAATACCCTCGTCAGCGGTGATCACCACTTTCGATTTGCAGTCGATGATGCGACCGGCCAGGGCTTCCGGCGAGAAACCGCCGAACACCACCGAGTGAATCGCGCCGATCCGGGTGCAGGCCAGCATGGCGACCACGGCTTCGGGAATCATCGGCATGTAAATGGTCACCACATCGCCACGGTGCACGTCCTGACCCCGCAGGGCGTTGGCGAGTTTGCACACTTGTTCGTGCAGTTCGCGGTAAGTGATGTTGCGGCTCTCGGAAGGATCGTCACCTTCCCAGATGATCGCGACTTGATCGCCGCGCTCAGCCAGATGGCGGTCGAGGCAGTTGTAGGAAACGTTCAGGGTGCCGTCGGCAAACCACTTGATGTCGACATGGTGATCGTCGAACGACGTCTGCTTCACCGTGGTGAAAGGCTTGATCCAGTCCAGACGCTTGGCTTGCTCGCGCCAGAAGCCGTCAGGGTTGACGACCGACTGCTGGTACATGGCTTTGTAGGTCGCCTCGTCAGTCAGCGTGTTAGCCAGAACCTCGGGACGAACGGGATACAGAGAAGCCGCACTCATCTTTCCTACCTCGGTGTAATAGTTGTTTTTGTATGACCCTGTTGTAGCCGGGTGGGCCCCATAGAACCATTCGACGATGGTAGTAACAACCCTCCCCCTGCGCACGCGCCCCTGTAGGAGCTGCCGAAGGCTGCGATCTTTTGATCTGTTTTCAAGATCAAAGTCAAAAGATCGCAGCCTTCGGCAGCTCCTACAGGGAATGGGGTGTTTGGGGGATTGTTACCAAATATGCCAAAAGTGTTTATCAAAACCCGCTCTGTTTACCCCGGCCCCACCACCCTAAAATTCACCTCGCCAACAAGGCAACCGCGATTAACAACGTTACAGCCCCCACGAAGGCCGTTAATCCAGCTCTCCAAGTAACGCATCAAATACTCAAGCTCCACACGCAACCCTAAAAAGGTTGCGTGACCCCACTCGACCTCAAAAAGGTGAATTAGAAATGAAAGCTTTATTGGTTCTGGCCCTCAGCAGTCTGTGCGCAACCGCCATGGCAGACGAGGTCCCGACTGATGTCGCACAGCAACAACCGGTCATCGAGGAATATACTTACTCCACACATCTGGACATCGCCAAAGTTGTATCGATGAGCGAAGTGCCAAATGTCTGCGAAGTAGTACCGGCAAAAATGGAATACGACGACTCCAAAGGCCAACGCCACATCCTGCGCTACAGCATCATGGGCAACGGCTGCACGAACTGAACCAGACTGCACCGAATCGGATCGCTCAGCGCTACATTGAGGGTCGATTCCAGCCCGGCTACGGTCGGGCTCAGTTGTGTCTGGAGCCGTGAAAAACGCTTGCAAAACACTAGATATAGTGAAAAACCCGCTTTTCTGGCTATTTTTTAAACAAAAAACCACCTGGCAAAAAATTAACGAAAAAAAATCTGCCGGGGCCGATTCCGCGCAAAGCCCTGTAATCCCTCGGTCGGACCGAAATCCACCGCCTCCTCGGCCTCGCCATGAGCCGATTCGCCGCACCACGCCGGTAAAAATTTCCCTATAATGCCGCCCCATACGGGTCAGCAATATTCCCTTACAGGGAGCAAAAGCCATTCTGAAGCCCCGCAACAGTGCCATACGCTGATTGCGCCCATCAGAGGCTCTCGGAACCCGTCAAAATTTCTGTTTATTTGCCTGCGTGCAGCGCTGCAAAAAACGACATCCAACGCGGCTTGTTTGGCCGTGTGAAAAACCAACCCTTCAGGTTTCACACGGGCACAAGCCCTCACGCAGGAGACGACACGTCATGCTGAGCTGGGACGAATTCGATAAAGAAGACAGTGAAGTCGCAACCGTGAAAGGCGCCAACGCCGGCCACGCAAGCGAAGCCAACATGGACCGCCTCGACAACGCCGGCGGTGCCGCAGCGCTGGAAGCCCGCGCCGTCACCGCCGACGACTCGGCCGCCGTGGCCCGCGCCAAGGCTGCACTGAACTCCCTCGACGTCGCCGAAGGCCTCGCCGAACTCGAAGGCGCCTCCGCCCGTGTCGCCGTTGACGAAAAGCGCATGATCAACTGCCGCGCCGACCTCAACCAACTCGTACCTTTCAAGTACGACTGGGCTTGGCAGAAGTACCTGGACGGTTGCGCAAACCACTGGATGCCGCAAGAAGTCAACATGACCGCCGACATCGCCCTCTGGAAAAACCCGGAAGGCCTGACCGACGACGAGCGCCGCATCGTGATGCGCAACCTCGGCTTCTTCTCCACCGCCGACTCCCTGGTTGCCAACAACCTGGTCCTGGCCGTGTACCGCCTGATCACCAACCCGGAATGCCGCCAGTACATCCTGCGCCAGGCTTTCGAAGAAGCGATCCACACCCACGCCTACCAGTACTGCATCGAATCGCTGGCCATGGATGAAGGCGAAATCTTCAACATGTACCACGAGATCCCATCGGTCGCGAAGAAAGCAGCCTGGGGCCTGAAGTACACCCGCTCGATCTCCGATCCGAAGTTCGAAACCGGCACCCCGGAAACCGACAAAGAGTTGCTGCGCAACCTGATCGCCTACTACTGCGTTCTGGAAGGCATCTTCTTCTACTGCGGCTTCACCCAAATCCTCTCCATGGGCCGCCGCAACAAAATGACCGGCGTCGCCGAGCAGTTCCAATACATCCTGCGCGACGAATCCATGCACCTGAACTTCGGCATCGACGTGATCAACCAGATCAAAATCGAAAACCCACACCTGTGGGATGCCGAAATGAAGGAAGAAGCGACCCAGATGATTCTGCAGGGTACCCAGCTGGAGATCGAATACGCACGCGACACCATGCCTCGCGGCGTACTGGGCATGAACGCGGCGATGATGGAGGATTATCTGAAGTTCATCGCTAACCGTCGTTTGTCGCAGATTGGTTTGAAAGAGGAATATCCAGGGACGACTAACCCGTTCCCTTGGATGAGCGAGATTATGGACTTGAAGAAAGAGAAAAATTTCTTTGAGACACGGGTTATTGAGTATCAGACTGGTGGGGCGTTGAGCTGGGATTGATTTCTGAGTGCGCAGCCTGAAACATCGACGAGGCTGTTAGCCCTTCGTGTTTTTTGTGAATTTGAATTAGATCAGAGCGAAGCCGCTGTCATTACGATTAGCGGCTTCAATTTGTCGTATCTCGCGGACAGCTCCTAACCACTCAGCATTCAGCACAGAAATAGCTACAAGTAGCCTCTGCGTCTGCTTTCGAGAGATCGCGAAAAAGATGAGGGGATAAAAACAAGGAACTCACAGCAACCGTTGGCGCGGATGCTGTGAGTCTTGACCGTACTGGTGAACAAAGCCCACTTGTACGGGCCGTAATCGAGGGGACCCACAATCACGAAAGCATTTGGGAAATGCGGGGCGTGATTATGGACGACCTTTGAGCGGTGTCAACGGCTGATCGTCGGAGATTGGGTTTCGTACGAAATCTTATTTCCATGGTAAATCGGCAAGCTAGGCAATTTTGCCAAAGCTTAGACATCCACATTGATAGGATTCTTATCATGTCCAAGAAAAATCAGCATGTAGTACCGCATGGAGACGACTGGGCCGTGAAAGGGGCGGGCAACTCGAAGGCTACAAAAGTTGTGAACACGCAAGCAGAGGCTATTCAGCTCGCGCGCGAAATCGCAAAGAACCAAGGCAGCGAAATGTTCATTCACGGACAGAATGGGCAAATTCGAGAGCGCAACACCTACGGAGATGATCCGTTTCCTCCGAAGGGCTAATTGTATCGGCTCAAGGAAGAGCCGATTTTTTGCTACAGAATAAGCAGCTCTCTCGAACTCACCCAACGCTCTCTGCCCACACCATCATTAAGCTGACTGGTGTAAAGCGATCACGCGCAATTTCTCATACAGCCCCTCCAAAGTATCGGGGTCATTCTTAAGACTGCACTCCCAAACTATCAGAACGTGCCAGCCGGCAGATTCAAGAGCCTCAATATTGGCTGAATCCCTCTTTACATTTTTCTGAAATTTTTCCTCCCAGAATTCATGGCGTGTTTTGGGAGTAGTTGCGTAGGCGCAACCCGGATGACGATGCCAGAAGCAACCATGGACGAAAATGCACACTTTCAGGCGGGGAAGTACAAGATCTGGCTTCCCAGGAAGGTCTTTCCGGTGGATCCGATACCGATAGCCTCGCGCATGCAGGAACCTTCTGACCAACATTTCCGGGGCAGTATTCTTTCCACGAATGCCGGACATCATTCTGGAGCGAGTTGCCGAGTCAACTATGTCCATGACAACTCCACCTAGAAACCTCGTTGCTAAGAAAGGTTCAGCTATTCAGCCTATGCGTCGAAGAGAGGCGTGGGACGAATCCGTCTAGCCCCCCTCTCGAGTGCATCATTGATTAGGTGTGTCAGCGTATATCTTTGGCTTCCACAATAAAGTCATTCAGCGTCATAAGCTGTCCACGCACTTCATCCGGGTATTTCGTATGCAATGGCTTAGGAACCACTAGTTTGACATTCTCATCCTTCATCTCTGCAAATTGATGAGGAGAAACGCCCTCTTGAAGCGTAAAAAGGTGAATCTGTTCCACCCTTTTGGCTTCATTTAAAACCTGACGCCAGCGGTCTTTGCAGGTTGTCTTGACAGCCAGCATGCGCAGATTCTCCTCAGGGTACGCTGGGTCATGATAGTCAGCACATGAAGGGAAGATAAAATCGGGCCGCTTGTTCCCTTCAGTTCTGCATTGGGAACTAAATTGCTCAAGTCCGAACTGCCGAAATAGATGCTCGAGATGTATCTCTAAAGATCTTCCAGATCTCGATTTACGCCGATTGCTGACCGAGTTCGCCGCCTGCATAAATTCGTCAACGGAACTGAATCCCTGTTGAACTCTGTGCAGAATATGAAGCTCTTCAATCTGGCGGAACAGTTTGTACTCGTTGTCACGCCGCTCGATGATGAGATCATCGGGCATTGTCTTGCCGAAACGAAAAACCGTGGGAAGGTAGGCAATAATCTCTTCACCAGTTGGGAATCGGTCTTCCCAAACTGGAGGAATCGCAACATGGCTAGGCTCTTTATCCAAACCAGCAGCGAAGCCGGCAAACAACCGGTCACCTCTTTCAAAAAGCGAGCTGCCGGGAATTACTTCGCCAATTTTGCTCTCGACAAACTCTTCCTCTTCCAACCCTTTACAGATCCAGATATCCAAAAATTCGGAATCTCGCCCCAGATGAGGCACATGAAAAGCAAAAATCGCTAATGCTCCAGTATTCTCGGGATCCTGTGCAGGGCTGTTTCTAAAATCTGTATTCCATCTTGTCAAACGATGTTCGTTGCGAGACCCAGTACCTTCGAAATGACGATTGTTGTAGTAGATACCCCTCAGCGTTTGCTCTGGAAGACCATGTGAAGTGATTCGTGCAGTCAGACTGCAATCAGGATTGAGACAACAGGTGCTTGAAATGGACGGGAGCGCTTTCGCGACAACAGCTTTGGGGACATAGATACCTACCCCGTTGCCCCCCGTCAGCCCTGTGTCGTTGGCTGAAAGCCGCTTAATGAATATCCACCATTCATCTTGATTCTTGTCTTCAATCCATTGGGAAAGGCTTGTCATGGGTATGGCCGCTGAACAATTAAGGAGTGGAAATCCCTGACAGGTTCGCAGAATTGCCTTTCTGAGAGAAGCCTCAAGAGAGGGGTAAGCTGATGACGCAAAGCCCTGCATTGGGCGTCAGGGCTTTTACACATCAACCACTCAAGAGCGAAGGCAGCGCATTATTCAGGAAGAGCGAACTCCAGCTGGGGGCGCTCCTTGTCAGCAGTTTTTTCCTTCGCTGCCAAAATGCGGTCTTTCATCAACCGAGCCACAGCCTCAAAAACAGGAACCGCCACGGAGTTCCCAAACTGTCGATACGCTTGGGTATCGGAGACAGGAATCACAAATTTACTTTCCCCAGGCTTGTCAAAACCCATCAGGCGCGAGCACTCATGCGGAGTCAATCGCCGAGGGCGATTGAGATGATTCAATTCACTGTTGAAGTCCAAGGTATCGACAAACCCACGGTCAACCAGGATTTCCGAACCATCCTTGTGATATCTCGCCGAGAGTGTACGAGCAACATCGTTTGGACGAGTCAGGCCAAAGCCAAAACCATTGCCTTTCTCACGGTGCTTCTCTGCATACCGGTAGAGGTAATCCCAAAGCTTGGGAGTGAGGATGTATTTTTCGTCCACTTCCTTATCAAGCAGATCACCAAAACTAGGTCGCTGCTTCGGTATGAGTTTACTGATGTCGCTCAGTGTGAATCCTTGGTGAACATTCAAGTCGCGCCGGAAGCCGACCAGCACGATTCGCTCACGATGCTGCGGCACGAAGTGTCTGGCATCGATGACTTTGGGATCTGAGCCTTTTGGCGCGTTGACATCTGCAACCTCGTAGCCCAGTTCATCCAACGCTTCGCAGATGATCCGGAACGTATTGCCCTTGTCATGGCTTTTAAGGTTTTTCACGTTTTCAAGCAAAAAAGCGGCCGGGCGCTTTGCGGCGATAATCCGCGCCACGTCGAAAAACAGAGTGCCTTGGGTCTCGCATTCGAAACCGTGCTTACGACCCAAGGAATTCTTCTTGGATACACCTGCAAGAGAAAACGGCTGACATGGGAAACCTGCCAGCAGAACATCGTGATCAGGAATTTCACGATCAATATTCTTGTAGGCTTCCTCGTCACTGATTTCGGGCTTGTCTGAAAGCGTGACCGAGCGGATATCGAGATTGAAGCGATGACGAGCAGGATCGCAGTAGTGGTTCGCCTTGTACGTTTTAACGGCGTATTTGTTCCATTCGGATGTGAACAAGCACTCGCCACCGATGGCTTCAAACCCTTTCCTGATACCGCCAATGCCGGCAAAGAGATCGATAAAAGTGAATGAAGGTTTGTGGTTCAAGCGCTTGGGCAGCAGATCCTTCAGACGAGTGAACTCAATGTGGGAGAGCTTCGGCGAGGCCTTTCCCTTGATCCAGCGATTGATGGTTTCACGGCACCAGTGGCTCGGGCTAACGTCGTTGAGAATTTCAGCCAACTGCCCTTGGTCGTAGATCTCCAGCAGCTTGTGCAGCAGCGCCAGATCAGTAACAGGATGGGTATCAGGCTCGTACGAACCCGAGGTTGTTTCGCTCAAGGATTCAAAAGACGGTGTTTCAAAAAGATTCATGAGCCCGAAGATCCTCTGGGTCAAAGCTGTGACGAATGGTCACCATTCTATCCCGCAAAACTCCAAAGTAAATGAAATTTCCTGGATTCCGTGAGGTGAGTCGTGGCGACACGGATATGGCAGCTGCGTGATTCAATGGCAATCAAGCACTGGATATAAACACAGCATAATTTACTCTGCATCTTTGTCCAGGTTTCGTTTCGCTTCAGGATCAGTAGGAAAAGTCGCTGCTTGACGACCATCCCTGATGCCCATACCCTCAGCTCCGAGCCTAAGAAACTCTAAAAACCAGAGCGGTCCTCCGCACCCGAGAGTCCTGCGGCTTTTTTTCGTCTGCGGTTTCTCTACGCCTGCGAAAAATCCCGTTATGTCGGGAGTGGGCGAATACAAGACCCGAAAGGGGAATATGTCCGGCCCGTCTCTGGTGGGTTTCTTAGCTCCCGACACCCTAACGAATGCCCTAAGAAAGCAGCCAGAGGTAAATGGAAATGCCTGACTATCCAGTCTTCATGATGAAGGTGAATCGCTGTACCTGTAGAACACCCTCATCGCTTCCGACTTCGGAGGCCCGCCATGTCTGAGCCACTTTTACCGACTCGCTTTAGTCGCAACAAAACCCATCTGCACGCCCTTCTAGTCGAGAACCAAGCATGGTTCTGCGTCCATGAACTGGGCCGGTTGATGGGCAAACATCTTGATGAACGTCAGTTGCGCAAACTCGACGCTGATCAGCGGCAGACGATGTGCCTGGAGACCTATGGCGAAGCTGAGGACCACATGATGGTCAGTGAGTCGGGTGTGTATGCACTGCTGATCTATCACTACTGTCCTGAGCATCGACAGCTTCGTGAGTGGCTGACGCATCAGGTTGTGCCTGCTCTGCGTGATGCTCGTACGGCGCGCTCGGTTGAGCGTCCGACGTTGAGTGTTTTGAGTTGGCCGCAAATGTCGCTGAGTACGTTGCACTGGCAGGACGAGCCGTGGATTCGTTTGCGGGATATGCCTTGTTTGTTGGCGGAGGATTCGTTCAATCGGCAGGAATCATGGTGGCGTAGAGCTTCGCGATTGTTGCGTGGTTGCTGAGGGTTTCAAAATCCGCTGTTTGAGGTCCAAGCAGCGGATTTTTTTGTTTTTTTGAATAAATGGGGCAGCTTCGCTGCCCATCGGGGATAAATCCCCTCACCACAATTCAATGTGTTGCTGCTGGGTCGGTGTCTGGATTCGAGATTAGGTTGATGCCACCAATCGCCAGCAGGCTGTCTCCCAAAGAATCCGCATCACCCCGAAAACAATCAGTGCAACCCGCGCCGCCTCCCGCTATTAATACCCCTCCCCCACTCAAGGATCCGAGCCCCACCATGAAATTCGATCTCGCCTACTGCCTCAGCCTCGACGACAAGTTGTCGATCTATGACGTTCGCGATCTCAATTTCGACGAGACGGTGGCGTTTGACTCCGCGAAGGAACACTTCCAGTGCCCCAACGATGCGTGTCGTTCGGCGTTCGAGGCTTCCAACGAGTTGGGCACGTTCAACGCCAAGAACGTGAATTACGTTCGCACGCCGCACTTCAAGAATCTGCCCACTACGCAGCATGTGGCGGGTTGTCCGTATGTGAGTTTGAAGGCGTCGGCGTCGGGTGTTGAGACGGCGGATGGCGAGGTGGATGACGGGCGTGAGGAACACTTCCCCTCAGAGTTGTTGCTGACCCGGCGTGAGTATGTGCGCAAGCCTGTCGCGCCCGCGGGAGTGGCGGATGTGTTGCGCGATGACCCGGTGCGGGCGGCGGCGGAGAGTGGTAAAGAGTCGGCGATTCGTGAGTCGGCGCCGGATAAGACCAGTGTGTTTGCGCATCCGGTGGAGTGTTTTGTTTCCAACTTCGCCGACAAGGATTTGCTCAAGCGCATGCCGTTGAAGGTCGGCGAGCATTCGGCGCCGTATAGTTCGTTCTTCAAGAAGATCGAGTATCTGACGGACAACAAGGGGCTGATCTACTGGGGGCGGATCAAGAAGATCGAGGACTTCCACAGTGCCAGTTTTCGGATCGACTTCGAGGATAAGGTCTGGTTCAAGAAACCCGAAGACAGCAAGAAGAAGCCGTATCCGGTCAGCGTTTATCTGAACAAGAAGCTGATCGACAACTACCGCAAGCGCAAGGCGTTTCTGGAAGAGATCAAGCACGCTGTGGATAGCGACAAGGCGTTGTTCTGTTTCTTCTATGGGGTGACGCCGGAGTTGAAGCAGGTGCCCGGCAAGAAGAACCCCGAAAAACCTTTCGAGGTCTTCAATGCCAATATCGAGAACCTGGATCACTTCATTATTCGTGAAGCGCCGGGGTTGGAATGAGGGGACATGGGGTTGTTACTCAACCTGTGAGTGCATCATGCCCCGGCTTAATCATTCGAATTCTGCCTCTCATACTCTTCCCTAAAAGCCTTGCGCTCCATCTCCGCTATCTCCCGCGCGACTTGACGCCTACGCTCTTTCGCAGCATGCAGCTGGACATCATCGAGAAAGCAATAATGGCGCAGCCAGTGAAGCGTCATTTCCTCGTCCGGGAAGTAGTAGGACTTGGCTCCCTTGCTGTTTCTTGGCGTGTCGTTCATTTGTTCGTCGAAAACCATCGCCGTGACTTCATTGGGTGGCAAGCACCCTGTTCCAGCGACCTTGTTGCGGAAACACCAGGCAATTTCATCAATGTGTTTTTGCGCGCTGCGATGGCCGCGCCGATAGAATCGCTGGTGCTCACAAGTCTGTTGCATCCGCGCCAACATCACCTCGGGGTCTAGCCATTGTCCGAGGCCATGGTTTTGGGCATTGATCATCAGGCCATTCACCCAACGCTCGGTGAAGCGCAGAACGAACTCGTGATCGTCGGCTTTTTTCGCGTCAGCCAGGATCACGCAATAGCGGGTTTTGATGTGCAGGACCAACAACACATGTTTGCGCTGCACAGTGATCGCATGAACCAACCACTGTTCGTCCGCACCATTCAGCTCGTCATCCTCAACAACTGATGACGGCGGTTTGGTGTCCACCGGCGTGATCGTTTGGCCTTTATGAACACGGCTGAAAAACTTGCTGGCGGCTTCGGTGCAATTGAAGATCAACATCCTGGTTCTCTGCTGAAGACTGGAGGGCGACGCTCTGCCGCCGATTCTGATTTCTTTCGACTGCGTCAATCAACGATTCATTTGAGCGAAATGCTCAGCAGCACCACGATCAGCAGACCAATATAGATCCACGCATGCACCCGATCCGGTATCCGCCCTATCCACCGCGCAGCCAATCTGATCCCCAGCAACGAACCAACCGTCAGCAGCGCAAACGCCAGCACATCGACATACCCGATATACCAAATCCCCAGATCAGACTCAGTGAACCCGGCCAGCGCCATGTACGTCAGTGTGCCGGCCAACGCCACCGGCACGCTGAGCGGATTGGCCATGGACGTTGCTTGCGACATGCTCAGCCCGCAGCGGCGCAGCAGCGGAACGGTCATGATGCTTCCTCCTACACCTAGGAAGGTCGCGATGGCGCCGATGCCTACGCCGCCGGCGGATGTTTCCGTCGTGGTCAGTCGCCGTGGGATTGTCGTCTGGGACTGGGTGAGAAATCCGCGACGCAGCAGGCAATCGACGATGGTCACGCCCAGGTAGGCGATGAAGGCGTAGCGGATCACTTGACCGCTGACCCACATCGCAGCGATGGCGCCGACGACCGCGCCTACGCCGATAAACCCGCCCAATGGCCAGAGGTAGTCCCGGAGCAGATTGCCGGCGCGTTGGTGTTTGCGTGTGGCGATCAGGGCGTTGACGATCATCACGCAGGTCGAGGTGGCCACGGCGATGTGCATGGCCGATTGCGCGATGGGGTCGTCTGCTGCGTGGCTGGCGGTGAGCATGCGATAGAGCAGCGGCACGATTACGAAGCCGCCGCCGAAACCGAAGAGCACGGCGCTGATGCCGGTGAGGCAACCGAACAGCGTAAGCAGGAGGTAGAACATGGTGGGCGTCCAGGATCGGGGGAGCCCAGGACATTAGAGCGTGATGCACTGGCCGGCTTCAGTAGTTGGGCCAATAATGTTCGCGTTTACGCCAATCGCTGGAACACGCCTGATGCGCAATATTTCGATCAATCAGCTCGATGATACGCCTCGCCCGGTCGTGGCCATCGGTACCGATTATTCCCACGGCCACCTACTCCCGTTTCATACGCATCGCCGTGGGCAATTGCTCTACGGCGCCACCGGCGTGATGCAGGTCAGCACTCAGAACGGTAATTGGGTGGTTCCGCCGCAACGCGCAGTGTGGATTCCGCCGGGCGTGGCCCATGAGGTATTGATGCTCGGGGTGAGCACGCGCAGCGTGTATATCGAGCCGGGAAACGTGGAATTGGGGCCGGACTGCCAAGTGCTCAACGTGTCGCCGCTGCTGCGGCATTTGTTGATGGACGCGGTGGACGTGCCATTGATGTACGACCAGGCCGGACGCGACGGTGTGCTGATCAACTTGCTGTTGCATGAACTGGCACGCAGCGCGCCCCTTGCCCTACACATTCCCATGCCAGCCGAAGGAAAGCTCCTCAGTCTGTGTCAGACCTTTCTGAACATGCCCAATGCCCATCAATCCCCGCAGGATTGGGCCGACCAGTTACACATAAGCTTGCGTACCTTTAACAGATTGTTTCGGCAGCAGACCGGGCTCAGCTTTCGTCAGTGGCGTCAGCAGGCGTGCGTCGTGCAGGCGTTGGCACGGTTGGCGGCGGGGGAAGCGGTGACGCGGATTGCCCTGGACTTCGGCTATGAGAGCCCGGCGGCGTTTTCGACGATGTTTCGGCGTGTGCTGGGACAGGCACCGTCCGTCTGGTTGGAGCCGACGAACTAGGCAAATTCGAAAAATGCGTTTGATCCCGGCCGAAAACAACTGTACAAAAACACAGTACATTTTCAATCAGCACTTTTGAGCCCGGAGCACACCATGGCCTCTCTTGCGATGAACCACGTCCTCGAACGCATTGCCCTTTTCCAGTTCACCCCGACCCACTGCGTCCAGGCCCGCGCCATGCTGGGCTGGAGTGTTGAACAACTGTCGCGCGAGGCCGAGGTGGCGGTGGCAGATATCCAGCGGTTCGAAGCGCAGCAGGACGTGGCGGACGCCGGAAGACTGGCACTGGCTTATCGGTTTGAAGCGCAGGGGTTGGTGTTCTTCCCGGGGTTTGCACCGGGGCGCAGTGTCAGGGCGCAGGGGATGTCGGGGGAATCGGTGGGGCGTGGGGATTTTGCGATGGCCGAATAAGGAGCGCTAAGGATGGATATCGAAAGAAGCACGGGCAACGTCTACGCAGATTTGCGACTGCAGGGTGCAGATGAAATGCTGATCAAATCGGGATATGCGACAAAAATGGCCGCGTTGATCAAGACTGCCAACCTGAACGAATCTGAAGCGGCGCAAATTACTGGCATCACCTTGGAAACACTAAGTCAGATACTTCGTGGAAAATTCAGGGATTTGTCAGTCGCTACGATGGAGGATTACCACCGGCGAATGAAGGAAATAGGAATCTGATTCATCCGGTTCGCGCCGAGGCGAACCGGATGAAATCGTCAGGCGTTCTGCACTAGCGCCTCGCCCTCCTCTTCAACCGCCATCCACCACGCATTCCCCCGTTGTGGATGCGCAAGGTTGAACGCCTCCCCCATCCGCGGTGTGGTAATCGCAATACTGCGTTCCCATGCAAGCGCAAGGATGCGGTCAAAAGGTTCGTGCCAGGCGTGCATGGCCAGGTCGAAGGTGCCGTTGTGGATCGGGAAGAGCCAGCGGCCCTTGAGGTCGATGTGGGCTTGCAGGGTTTCTTCCGGTTGCATGTGCACGTGGGGCCATTCGACGTTGTAGGCGCCGGTTTCCATCAGGGTCAGGTCGAACGGGCCGTATTGTTCGCCGATGCGTTTGAAGCCGTCGAAGTAACCGCTGTCGCCGCTGAAGAAGATTCGTGTGTCGGCATCGATCATGACCCATGACGCCCACAGCGTGCTGTTGCCGTCGAACAGGCCACGGCCGGAGAAGTGCTGCGATGGGGTGGCGATGAAGCGGATACCGGCGATTTCGGTGCCCTGCCACCAGTCGTACTGGCGCACCTTGCTGGTGTCGATGCCCCACTTGATCAGGGTGTCGCCCACGCCGAGTGGAGTCAGGAAGTACGTGGTTTTGGCGGCGAGTTTGAGTACCGCTTCGTAGTCGAGATGGTCGTAATGGTTGTGGGAGAGGATCACCGCTTCGATCGGTGGCAGCTCGTCAATGCTGATCGGTGGTTGGTGGAAGCGTTTCGGGCCAGCCCATTGCACCGGCGAGGCGCGCTCGGCGAAGACCGGGTCGGTGATCCAGAATTTGTCGCGCATCTTCAGCAACAGCGTCGAGTGCCCCAAGCGGTAAAGGCTGTGATTGGGGGCTGCGAGCAGATCTTCACGGGTCAGCGGCTGCACAGGAATGGCGGCGCTCGGACGGGTGTTGCGCGGTTTGTGGAAAATCATGCTCCACATGATCCGCAGCATTTTGCGTAGCCCTTCGCGCTGCACCGGCGCATGATTGCAAAACAGCCCTTGATCCTGGCGCGAGGCTTCAGGCGTGGGAGTGTTATCCGGGAGAGAGACTGGATTGGCCATGACTGAACGACTCCGAAAAACCGTGTGCTGCACGGTGTTCCACGGGAAATGAAAATGGCCAAGCTGCACGCAAAGGCCAAACGCTCTGGTTTGTAAGGTGCGCGGATTAACGCAACATTACACTGAGCGGTGTAGTTTCTAGGTTGCATCAAAGCCGGCGCCAAGTAAACTGCCGAGTGTAATTTCCCCCCTTCTCTGCCGAAGTCCGCTCATGACCGCTCCACAACGCCTCACCGACCGCAAACGCGAAGCCATCATCCAGGCAGCGATCGCCGAATTCCGTGCCCACGGTTTCGAAATCACCAGCATGGACAAGATCGCCGCTACGGCCAGCGTGTCGAAGCGTACGGTGTACAACCACTTCCCCAGCAAGGAAGAGCTGTTCGCCGAGATCCTCAATCAGTTGTGGGCGCGGATCATCGCCGAACCATCGGTGCGCTACGACCGCGAGCAACCGCTGCACGAGCAATTGCGCCAGATGCTGCGAGAAAAAGTGCAGATGATGGCTGACGAGAATTTTCTCACCCTCGCCCGGGTGGCGATTGCCGCAACCATTCATTCCCCTGAACGTGCGCAGAATATGATCGAGCGCATGGGCGAGCGCGAGGAAGGCCTGACCGTCTGGATACGCGCGGCGCAAGCCGACGGACGGCTCAAAGCGGTGGATCCGGAATTTGCCGCGCATCAAGTACAAGGTTTGCTCAAGGCATTCGCGTTCTGGCCGCAGATCTCGCTGGGTCGCGCGGCCCTTGATCCAGACGCGCAGAATGCAGTTGCCGAGTCGGCGCTGGAGATGTTCCTGGCACTGTATCAGCGGTGAATCACCGGCTCGTCGAGCCGTGTACAACTAATTTCGTAAAAAGTTATACAACCTCGCGAAAAATTCCTTTCTTGTACAACTTTATTAAGTTTTGTATAAGTAGCCATCTGCCAGTAACGGAACGTTGGCATTGAGCAGTCACCACCGAATGCCGCCTGTGCATTTCGGTTTGCCGGCGCAGGAATAGGGACTGAATCCTTTTGATTTTCCCCACTTCCCGAGTATCGCAAGCATGTTTTTCAATCGCCAGAAAGCCGCCCTCGCTGAACTGCAACACACCGTTTTTGACCAGGCCGCGATGCTCGAAGCGATCAACCGTTCGATGGCGGTGATCGAGTTCGATCTTGATGGCGTGGTGTTGCGTGCCAATGACAATTTCCTCAAGACCATGGGTTACACGGCTGCCCAGGCGATTGGCCAGCCGCACCGGCATTTCTGCACACCTGAGTTCGGTCGCAGTGCCCAATACACCGCGCTGTGGTCGCGCCTGAAAAACGGTCAGTTCCAGTCCGGCACCTTTGAACGGGTCGACAGCAAGGGCCAGCCGATCTGGCTGGAGGCCAGTTACAACCCGATCAAGGATGCGTCGGGACGGGTGATCAAAGTGGTCAAGTACGCGATGGATGTCACCGCCAAGGTGCAGCAGGAGAACGAGGCCAACGCCAAACTGCAGGCGATCGATCGCGCGATGGCGGTGATCGAGTTCGATCTCGACGGCAATATTCTTACCGCCAACCAGAATTTTCTCACGCGCATGGGTTACAGCCTCGCAGAGCTCAAGGGCCAGCATCACCGCCTGTTCTGCACGCCGGCGCTGGTCAACAGCGGCGCCTATCAGGATTTCTGGCGCCGCCTGAATCAGGGCGAGTTCTTCCACGGGCAGTTCGAGCGCGTGGATAAGCGCGGTCAGATCGTCTGGCTGGAGGCCAATTACAACCCGGTGTACGACGCTTCGGGGCGCTTGTACAAAGTCGTGAAGTTCGCGTCTGACGTCACCGCCCGTGTCGAGCAGCACGAGCAGGACGCGCGCAGTGCCAGCACCGCTTACCACATCTCGGTAGCAACGCGAAAAGTCGCCGAGCAAGGCACGCAAGTGATTCAGCAGGCTGCCAGCGAAATGCGCGAAATCGCCGAGGACATCAGCCAATCTTCGACGTTGATTGCACAACTGGGCGACCGTTCCGAGCAGATCACCGCCATCGTCAACACCATCCGCGCGATCGCCGATCAGACTAACCTGCTCGCCCTCAACGCGGCCATCGAGGCGGCACGCGCCGGTGAACAGGGTCGCGGGTTTGCCGTGGTCGCCGATGAAGTGCGGCAACTGGCAGCGCGCACCAGCGGCTCTACTGCCGAGATCTCGAACATGATCAGTCTGATCCAGAGTGAAACGCGGCAAGCGATCAAAAGCATGCAAGGCACCCGCGACCGCGCCGCAGAAGGTGTGGAACTGGCCAATCAGGCCGGCACGGTGATTCTGCAGATTCGCGACGGCGCCAGTGAGGCGGTGGATGCGGTGAGCATGTTTGCCAATGAGCGGGTGCCAAATTGAGGTTTGTGCAGGGTCGATAGAACGAGTCGCGACCTTCGTGGGCAGCCCGCGAAGGTCGACCGCCACAACGCAGAGCTATAGTGACGACACGTCCCAAGCCCCGCCGAGTGCCCCATGAATAACGAAAAACCCGAAGTATCCAACGCCCCGATCGATCACCTACGCTTCCACCGCCCCCACGCCCACCTGAATACGACCTTCGGCAACGACGCCTTCGCCCTCCGCGCCGAAGCCTTTGCGCGGTTCTTCGGCACGCCGCTGTTCCTTGGCGCGCAAACCTTGATCGTTGCGGTATGGATCGGCCTCAACGTATGGGGCGTGACTCAATTCGACGTTTACCCGTTCATCCTGCTGAACCTGGCCTTCAGCCTGCAGGCGGCCTACGCCGCGCCATTGATCCTGCTCGCACAAACCCGTCAGGCCGCGCGCGACAAAGCGCAGGCCGACGCCGATGCGCAGCACCGCGAAGCTCTGGCATTGGCCAATACCGAACGTCAGGCAGAGGCGGCGAAGAATTCCGCGCAATTGCTGGCATTGCTGGAACAAAACACCCGCCTTACCGAAATGACGAAAACCCTCACCGAGCGCATCGAAGGACTGACCAGCGAGTTGCACGCTCACGTGTGCCAGAACTAAGGTCGCCTTCGCGAGCAGGCTCGCTCCCACATTGGATCTGTGGCGTTCACGAAATCCCTGTGGGAGCGAGCCTGCTCGCGAAGAGGCCCGCAACCACACAGCAAAACTTCAACCGCGCACCAGACTCCGCACCGCAACAATCTCCGGCACTTCAACCTTGCTCATGTAAACCCGTAAGGGTTCGGTGATGTTGATGCGGTCGTCGATGTGTTGATCGAGCAGCAACTGAATCAACTCGCGCTTGAGCGTCATGGTGGTTTCCGACGCCCTCGCCCAGACGAATTCACTGGCCGGGATGATGCCGTCGTCGGCCACGTCCATGCCGAACGAATCTTCGCTGAAGCGCACGATGTATTGGCCGGTCTTGCGATTGAGGCCGACGAAGCCTTTGAGATCGTCGGCGGCCTGGCAGATGAGTTGGGAGGTGATGCGCATGGTAAACCTCACGAAAGATGATGATGGTTTACACGCAGGGCAATGTAGCGGCGCGCCCTCTGCCGGGGCATATGCCGTGGGCAAGCGTACTGCAAACAGCGCCACAAAAGTGCAGGAAATTTCCGTTTTGCTCGCTTTATGTCGGTCTGGCGATAGCCCTGCGGCGCGTCAATTGTTAAAAGGTACGTCTCGAAAAAAACCTGCGAAAGGAACTCGACCATGCCTGCCACTTTTACCCGAAGCGCTCTGGTGCTGAGTCTGTTGTTCGGCCTCGGTCAGGCGCATGCCGCCAGCCACCCCGAGCCCAAGGCAATCGCTGCCGCCCATGGCATTCCGCATCCGGCGGTGATTGCCCACCGTGGCGCGTCGTTCGATGCCCCGGAATCCACCGCTGCGGCCTACAAACTGGCCCGTGACCTCGGCGCCGATTACCTGGAAATGGATTTGCAGCGCAGCAAGGACGGCGTGCTCTTCGCCCTGCACGACGACAACCTGCAACGCACCACCGACGTCGCCAGCAAATTCCCCGAGCGCAAGGACAGCCCGGCCACCGCGTTCACCATGGCCGAACTGAAAACCCTCGATGCCGGCAGCTGGTTCAACACCAAATACCCTGACCGCGCACGCCCGTCCTACGCCGGGCTGAAAATTCTTACCCTCGATGAAATCATCGACATCGCCCGCGCCAACCCGCAGCACAAGCCGGGCCTGTACATCGAAACCAAAGAGCCGCAGCTGTTTTCCGGCATAGAACATGACCTGAAGGAAAAACTGCAGGATCGCGGCTGGCTGAGCCCGGCCGGTTCGAAACTGGCGAAAAGTGCGCTGGGCGTCGGTCAGGGCAAAGGCAAGGTGATCCTGCAGACCTTCGATAAGAACAGCCTGCAATTGCTGGAAAAGGAAATGCCGCAAGTGCCGAAGATCCTGCTGTTGTGGGTCGGCGAAGGCAGCATCGAGCCGAAATCCGCCGTGACGTTTGCCGCGTCCGGCGAGAAAGACAAAAACGTTTTCTACGGCAAGCAGGAGCCAAAATCCGAAGCGGAATTCAAGCAATGGGTCGATTACGCCAAGGCCCAGGGCGCGATCGGCACCGGCCCTTCGGCGAAGCTGACTCATGGTGGTGATCAGAGCTATTCCGACCTGGTGCAACCGTGGATGAATCAGTACACCCACGATCAGGGCATGCTGGTGCACGTTTATACGGTCGACGAGCCGGTGGACTACGAAAAAGTCATGGCAGCGGGTGTTGACGGCATCTTTACCAACCGCGCCAGTGAACTGTTGAAGTTTTATAAGCGTCCGGCGGCTGGCAGCATTGACGATGTTTTGAAGAAGAACGGTTTCTGACTTGTTATCGAGTCGCCTGCTTCACGATCAGGCTCGCTCCCGCAAAGAGCAGTTTTATCGCGGAGCAGAGATTTAAGGGTGAATTAAGTTGCGCTGGTTAATCTGAACCCACTTACACAGATCAACCACTTCAACGCACTGCCAAGGAATGAACCGATGAAAACTTTGACTGCCCTGTTTACCGCCTCTGCCCTGACCCTCACCGCTGGCCTGGCTCAGGCTGATGTTCGCATCGACCAGATCCCGCAACTGGTCAAGGACGGCAAGATCAAGTCGCTGGAATCGATGAACGCCGAAGCACTGAAACTGCACCCGGGCGCAACGATTACCGACACCGACCTGGATAACCACTTCAATGGTTATGAGTATGAAGTTGAACTTAAAACTGCTGACGGCAAAGAGTTCGACGTGGACTTTGATGCCACCACCGGTAAAGTGCTGAGCGACAAGCAAGACACTTGATAGACCGCTGTTGAAGAGCCGCACGATTTAACGATCGTGCGGCTTTTTCATGCCTGCCGTAAATCATGTGGGAGCGAGCCTGCTCGCGAAAGCGGAGTGTCAGCGACATCAATGTTGACTGTTCCACCGTTATCGCGAGCAGGCGAGGACCTACGATAGTTGCCGGACGCTTGAACTCGCAATCAAGCACTCAACCGCGCCGTCACCTCATTCAACTGCCCCGACAACCCATGCAAATTCTGACTGGCACTTTCGGTGCGCTGCACGTTGTCCAGGTTGGTGCTGGCAATCGCGGTGATTTCAGTCAGGTTGCGCGAGATATCCTCGGCCACTGAAGTCTGCTCTTCTGCCGCTGTGGCGATCTGACGGTTCATGTCGCGAATCGCCTCCACCGCCAAGGTGATGCGCTCCAGCATCGCGCCGGCCTGGGTGACTTGCTCGACACTTTCATCACTGCGCGCCTGGCCGCTCTCGATAGCCTGCGCGGCATCGACAGCGCCGGTCTGCACGTTCTGAATGATCTGGTTGATCTCGATGATCGACTCCGCCGTGCGCTGAGCGAGGTTGCGCACCTCATCGGCGACGACGGCAAAACCACGCCCGGCCTCACCCGCCCGCGCCGCTTCGATGGCTGCGTTGAGCGCCAGCAGATTGGTCTGTTCGGCGATGCCACGAATCACTTCCAGCACCTTGCCGATACGACCGCTGTCGGTTTCCAGGCGACGGATCACCGTGGCGATGTTGGCGATTTCGCCGCGCATCTGCGTGATCGAGTGAATGGTGGTTTGCATGACCTTTTCACCCTGCTGCGCCGACTGATCGGCATCGTCGGCAGCACGTGCGGCATCGGCGGCGTGACGGGCGACTTCCTGGGCCGTGGCGGACATTTCGTTCATCGCCGTGGCCACTTGATCAGTGCGGTTGAATTGCTCGCTGGTGCCGCCGGCCATGGTCGTGGCAATGGCGTTCAACTCGCCGCTGGCGCTGTCCAGATCACCGGCGCTGCGTTGCAAGCGAGTGAAGGTGTCCGCCAGAAAATCGCGCAGAGTGTTCGCTGCGGCAGCGAGGTTGCCCAGTTCATCGCGACGCTCGCTGACAACACGTTCAGCCAACTGGCCACGGCTCAAGCGGGTGACGTAATCGATGAGGTTGCGGATCGGCTCGATCAGGTTGCGGCTGACCAGCCACAGGCTCAGCAGACCGATCAACAAGCCTGACGCGAGCATCACCAACAGCCCCAGCCACACGGTGCGCTCAGCGCTGGCACTGATCAATGCCGACTGCGCGGTGCCCTGCTCGCGCAGTTCGGCAACCAATGCACTCATCTGCTCGCTGGTGGCGCGGTCGACGCCTTTGACAGCTGCGTCGCCGGCGCTCGGATCACCACCGGCAGCCACGTAGGCATCGCGGCCTTTCTGGTAGGCAGTACCCAACTGGCGATGCTCGTCGCGCAAGCGTTCGATACGTGATTTGAGATTGGCCTCGATGCCTTTTTGGCTGGCGAGTTCGCCGAGAATGTTCTGCACGTCGCGCTGACGCTCTTCGAACTGGCTCCAGTATTTCGCCAGATCCGCTGGTTGCTTGCCGCGCAGCAGAACGTTTTTCCACTCTTGCACCTGCACCTTGAATTGCAGGTTGGCTTCATCGATCAGTTGCGAAGTGTGCAGCGGGCCGGCGATCAACTGGCTGTAGCTTTGCACGCCGTTGGAGAGGAAATGAAAGCAGGCCAGCGCGATCAACAGCATCGCCAACAGACTGCCGCTCAACAGGGCGAGAATTTGCGCCCTCAGGGATTTTTGCAGCATTGCAAGGTACTCGAAGCAGGGATGAGGCACGCCCGAACGGACGTGAAAAATGGCCGGACTTCCCTGTCGACGTACCATGACCAAGGCCAATGGCGCGCAACCTAACTCACCTGTGATCGGCATGCCAGAGCCTTCCTTGAGAAACTTCCGACAGCCGGTAACGCTTTGATTTGCAGTCACTTTGCTGTCACAAAACGGTCATGTGAGCTTGCGATGATGCCGCTCCGGTGAACCTGAAAATCCTGCCCCAGACACCCTCCTCGCAGCGAGCCGCCATGAACCAAAGCCTCGATATCAGCCATCGCGACCCGGACCTGTTTGGCTTGCTCTACGGCTTTCGTTTTCTGCCCGGGGAGCGCGGTCGCGAGATCGATTCGGCGACGGCGTTGCGCTGTTTGCAGGATGACGGTGAGAGCGATGAATTTCTCTGGCTGCACCTGAACCTGGCCCACGCCGCGTGCGAGCGCTGGATGAAAAGTCATCTGCAATTGCCCGAGGAATTTTTCGAGGCGTTGCACGAAGGTTCGCGTTCGACGCGCATCGAGCATGTCGATTCGGCGCTGCTGGCGGTGGTCAACGATGTGGTGTTCAACCTCAGCAACATGGTCTCCTCCGACGTGTCGACGCTGTGGGTCTGCGTGCGCAGCAAACTGATCGTCAGCGCGCGCCTGCAACCGCTGCATTCGGTAGATAAATTGCGCTCGTCGGTAAAGGCCGGCGAGTGCTTTCGCTCGCCCTCGGAATTGCTCGTGCATCTGCTGCGCGATCAAGGTGAGGTGCTGACGCAGATCGTGCGCAAGACCAGCCTGAGTGTCGATCAGGTCGAAGACGAATTGCTGTCTTCACGCCTGTCGACCAACCGCGCCGAACTTGGCGCCAACCGTCGCGTGCTGGTGCGACTGCAACGGCTGCTGGCGTTGGAGCCGGGGTCGTTGCTGCGCTTGCTCAATCGTCCGCCGCCGTGGTTGCAGAAGGAGGACGTCAAGGAGTTGCGCAAATCCACCGAGGAGTTTGCGCTGATCATCAACGACCTCACCGCCCTCGGCGAGCGGATCAAACTGTTGCAGGAAGAGATCGCCGCCAACCTCAACGAACAGAGCAACCGCACGCTGTTCACCCTGACGGTGGTGACAGTGCTGGCCTTGCCGATCAACATCATTGCCGGTTTTTTTGGGATGAATGTCGGCGGTGTGCCGCTGTCCCAGGACCCGCACGGATTTTGGGTGCTGGTCGCGTTGGTGGCGACGTTCACGGTGATTGCCGGGCGTTGGGCGTTTCGCAAGCGCGGGGATTATTGAGCGCAAATCCCACACACAACACAGCCCTCCCTGTGGGAGCGAGCCTGCCCGCGAAGTCGGTGTGTCAGATAAATCAATGTTGAATGACATGGCGCTTTCGCGAGCAGGCTCGCTCCCACAGTTCTGGCCAAGGTGAGAAGTCAGAGCGTTGAACGAACGACATCGCCGAGCCAATCCATAAACACCCGCACCCGCAGCGGCAAATGCCGTTGCCGTGCGTACAGCAAGGAAATCGCCATCGGCGGTGCGGTGTGTTGCGGCAGTACGGTCACCAGTTCGCCATTTTCCAGATGCGGCTGCATGCCGGTACGTGGCACCTGGGTCAGCCCGAAGCCGCCCAGGCACGCCGCTTCATAGGCATCGGTGCTGTTGACCGTGACACTGCCGGCCATCGCCACGCGCCGCACTTCGCCACCCTCCTCATAGACAAACCCTTCCGAACGCGAGCCCAGTACGCCGACGTAATGCACCAGCCGATGCTGCGCCAGATCCTCGATGGTCTGCGGCACGCCGTAGCGTTGCAGATAAGCGGGACTGGCGCAGTTGACCATCGGGAAGTCGCCGAGATGCCGGGCGACCACTGACTGATCCGGCTGCGCGCCGATGCGTAACACGCAGTCAAAACCCTCGCTCAGCAGATCGACACGGCGATCGGTGCTGCTGATTTCCATCTGCAGATTCGGGTGGCGATCCATGAATTCCGGCAAGCGCGGCAGGATCAGCCTTCGCGCGAGAATGTTCGGCATGTCGACACGAATACGCCCGGTCAGCGACGCCTCGTCCTGACGAAACAGCCCCTCGATTTCATCCATGTGCGAGAGCAGATCCTTGCTGCGCTGATACAACACCATGCCGTCCTGGGTGGCCTGTACCTTGCGCGTGGTGCGCTGCAACAGCCGCGTGCCGAGCAAGGCTTCGAGCGCCTGCACCTGTTCGGAGACCGTGGAGCGCTGCAGGCCGAGGCTTTCACCGGCGAGAGTGAAACTCGACAGTTCGCTGACCCGGACGAAGGTGCGCAGCAGTTCCAGTTTGTTCATGACAAACCCCGGTGATTGTTCGGCTGAGCCGATCAGTGATTCCGCTTTTGCCGTGTTTATCACCTCAGGGCGGATAAATAAACTTCTTCCATCCACACTCAACGCAATCGAGGAAGTCCGCATGAATCGCAAAATCGCACTGATCACCGGCGCCAGCCGTGGCCTGGGCCGCAGCGCCGCCCTGCACCTCGCCGCGCAAGGCATCGACATCATTGGCACCTACAACAGCCGCGCCGACGAGGCCCAGGCGCTGGTCACTGAATTGCAGGCGCTCGGCGCGAAAGCGGCGATGCTGCAACTGGACGTCGGCCACAGCGAAAACTTCGCTGCGTTTGCCGAGCAGGTTGAACAAGCACTGGAACAGACTTTTCAGCGCCAGCGCTTTGATTTCCTGATCAACAATGCCGGGGTCGGCGTGCATGCGCTGTTCAGCGAAACCACCCCGGAGCAGTTCGATCTGCTGATGAACGTGCAGTTGAAAGGACCGTTCTTCCTGACTCAGCAACTGCTACCGCTGATCAACGACGGTGGGCGCATCGTCAATATCTCCAGCGGCCTGACCCGCTTCAGCCTGCCGGGGTACGGCGCCTATGCGGCGATGAAAGGTGCGATGGAAGTGCTGACGCGATATCAGGCGAAAGAGCTTGGGGCGCGGCAGATTGGCGTGAATATCCTGGCGCCGGGTGCGATTGAAACCGACTTCGGCGGTGGCACGGTGCGCGATAACAGCGCGGTCAACGCGATGGTTGCCAGCAACACTGCGCTGGGTCGGGTCGGGCTGCCGGATGATATTGGCGGTGCACTGGCACTGTTGCTGTCAGAGGGTGGACAGTGGATCAACGGTCAGCGGGTCGAGGCGTCTGGCGGCATGTTTCTCTGACTTTGTGCCCGATGACTCACCTTTGTGGTGAGGGAATTTATCCCCTCACCACAGGTTTACCTCAGCTTTCACATGTGCGGCGGGCCATGAAGCGCTCGCGCAGTACGTCATAACCCCAGTGATAGACATAGGTGTACGGCAGGAAGAACAGCAACACGCCAATGTCGAGCAACAACGCCTGCCACAGGCTTACCGACAGCCACCAGGCTATCAGCGGCACGCCCATCACGATCAGTCCACCTTCGAACAGCAACGCATGCACCACCCGCACCCAGGCGTTGTGCGCCAGACTCATCCGCGCCAGAGCACGGTCGAAAAAACGGTTGAACACCACATTCCACGCCAGCGCCAATATCGCAATCAGCACGGTGACCGCGCCCATGTCGAGCAGCGGTTTTTGCATGATCCAGGCGAGCAACGGTGTGCAGATCAGAATCGCGAGAAATTCGAAACCAACCGCCTGCAAAACCCGTTCGGTAATGGACTTGTGGACAGTCATGGCCTGACTCCTTGATTGACGATGGTTGCCATGATCCAACTGAATACCGATACTTCAAAACCAATAACCATCGATCAAGGCGATAGTTCATGGCTTCGCAGGAAGTGCTGTTGGCATTCGTCCAGGCAGCGACGCAAGGCTCGTTCTCAGCGGCGGCGCGCAAGTTGGGGCGCAGTCAGTCGACCATCAGCGCGGCAGTGGCAAGCCTGGAGATCGATCTGGATCTGCAGCTGTTCGACCGCAGCAGCCGCAAGCCCACGCTCACCCCCGCCGGCCACGTCATGCTGCAGAAAGCCGAGGCGATTCTGGCCGCCACCAGTCGCCTAGAGATGAGCGCACGGCAATTGGCGCAGGGCGTCGAGCCGAAGCTGACCGTGGCGATTTCCGACACTTATCAGTCGTATCGTTTCGAGGCGGCACTGGTGGGTTTCGAGCAGCGTTATCCGGAGCTTGAGCTGGAATGCCTGATTGCCGAATGCGAAGACCTGATCGAACTGGTCCAGCGTGGCCGGGCGCATCTGGCCTTCGCGGAAATGCAGGACAGCTACCCGCCGGACCTTGTGACCTCGACGGTGGCCGAGCGCACGGAGATTGCCTTGTTCGTCAGCCGTGAGCATGCGTTGGCGAAGCTTGAGCATGTCGATCAGCAGATTCTCGAGCAACATCGCGAGCTGCGCCTGGCAACCATCGTCAATCCGTATGACAGCCGTGGCAAAGGCCGGGTGTGGTCGGCGCCGAGTTATCTGATGCTGCTGGAAATGGCTGAAAAGGGTTTTGGCTGGGCACCGTTGCCACGGTGGCTGGTGCAGCGTTATGCCAATGATTTGCTGATAGAGCTCGACGTGCGCGGCTGGCCGAAACCGGTGTTTGTCGACGCCTTGTGGTCGCGCTTGTATCCGCCGGGGCCGGCGGGGAGCTGGTTGCTCAGCAAGATGCTCGAATAAGATCAAAAGCCCCTCACCCCAGCCCTCTCCCGGAGGGAGAGGGGGCCGACCGAAGTGTCTGGCGTTATGCATCGACCTGAAAAATCTTATCGATTATGGATTCAAGACAATTCGTTCAAGTCGGTGAATCCCTCCAATATCCCCCCAATCAGTCCCCCCTCCCTTTGGGAGAGGGGGCCGACCGAAGTGTCTGGCGTTATGCATCGACCTGAAAAACCTTATCGATTATGGATTCAAGACAATTCGTTCAAGTCGGTGAATTCCTCCAATATCCCCCCAATCAGTCCCCTCTCCCTTTGGGAGAGGGGACCGACCGAAGTGTCTGGCGTTATGCATCGACCTGAAAAACCTTATCGATTATGGATTCAAGACAATTCGTTCAAGTCGGTGAATCCCTCCAATAT
>NZ_JBXAWD010000018.1:0-117436 GCF_057291535.1 Pseudomonas sp. 1L-E-NC-VB-C3
ACTGATAAATCGGCTAGCCACAGGGAGTCCATCACTCGCACAGACACATCATGAGGATGTGAACAGCATCCTTGTGGCGAGGGGATTCATCCCCGATCGGCTGCGTAGCAGGCGCAACTTGCTCACATGCGGTGTGCCTGTAGAAACCGTGCGGGCAGGTTTTGGGGCTGCTTTGCAGCCCAGCGGGGATAAATCCCCTCGCCACAGGGAGTCCCTGCAAGACTGATAAATCGGCTAGCCACAGGGAGTCCCTGCAAGACTGATAAATCGGCTAGCCACAGGGAGTCCATCGCTCGCACAGACACATCATGGGGATGTGAACAGCATCCTTGTGGCGAGGGGATTTATCCCCGCTCGGCTGCGCAGCAGTCGCAACTTCCTCAGACTCGGTGTGCCTGTAGAAACCGTGCTGGCAGGTTTTGGGGCTGCTTTGCAGCCCAACGGGGATGAATCCCCTCGCCACAGGGAGTCCCTGCATGACTGATGAATCGGCTAGCCACAGGGAGTCCATCGCTCGCACAGACACATCATGGGGATGTGAACAGCCTCTTTGTGGCGAGGGGATTTATCCCCGCTCGGCTGCGTAGCAGGCGCAATTTGCTCACATGCGGTGGGCCTGTAGAAACTGTGGTGGCAGGTTTTGGGGCTGCTTTGCAGCCCAACGGGGATGAATCCCCTCGCCACAGTGTTTGTTCCAGTTTTATTCAGACAAAGCACCGCCTCCGCTCTGCACATTTTCTTCACCGGCTCCAACCACCGTCTAAGCTTCAGACAAGTCCGATCAATCTGCGTGAATGGATCAGTCGACTATGGGCGCTTTGTGGCAAACCGATTCGAGTAAAACCGTGGTTCAGACTGAACGTGTGAATGAAGCGCCTGTCCCTGAAAAACCCCGTCGTCAGCGGCACGGGTGGAAGGCTTTCTGGTTGCTGTTTTTGATCATTGCGGTGGTGGTGGGACTCGCCGCGTCCAAGGAAATGCGCACTTCGCGCTTTCAGGCGCGGGAGCTGAGCCAGTACGCCGCTTCGCTGACCTACAAACTGGAACCCGGTCCCAGCGAAGCGATTCGTTATCCGGGCAACGGCCCTTTCGATCTGCGCCTGGGTTACAGCTCTCTGGACGAATTCCTCCCGCGCCTGCTCAAGCGCAATTACGTGATCACCGAGCAGACGCGCTTCTCCCCCGCCCTGCTCGGTTACACCGACAAAGGCCTGTTCGTGCCGTATTCGGAAAAGATCCAGGCGGGGTTGTCGATCACCGACTGCCGAGGCGCGCCGCTGTATCGATACAACTATCCGCAGCAACTGTATGCCGACTTCGCGGCGATTCCGCCGGTGGTGGTCAGCAGCCTGCTGTTCATCGAAAACCGCTTTCTCCTCGACCCGAAACAGCCGCTGGCCAACCCGGCGGTGGACTGGCCGCGTTTCGGCATGGCCGCGTGGTCGCAAGTGGCGAAGTTGCTGCACCTGCCCGGGCAATCGGCCGGCGGCAGCACCCTGGCAACGCAACTGGAGAAGTATCGCCACTCGCCCGACGGCCTCACCGTGTCGGGCGCGGAGAAGATCCGCCAGATGATTTCCGCCAGCGTGCGCGCCTATCAGGATGGCCCGCAGACCCTCGGTTCGCGGCAGAACATCGTGCGCGACTACCTCAACAGCGTGCCGCTCTCGGCGGTGCCCGGCCACGGTGAAGTGCACGGCATGGCCGAAGGTTTGCGGGTCTGGTACGGCAGCGATTTCAACAAGGCCAACGAGCAATTGAACAGCCCGAAGACTGACCCGCAGACCATGGCCACCAAAGGCCTGGCCTTGCGTGAAATGCTCTCGCTGATGATCGCCCAGCGCCGTCCTTCGCATTACCTGACCAAGGGTCGCGACGAATTGGCCAGCCTCACCGACAGCCACCTGCGCCTGCTCAAGCAGAACGGCGTGATCGACAGCGCCCTCGCTGACGCTGCGCTGGCGAGCACCGTGTCGTATCGCGACTGGCAGACCCAGCCAACGATGCAGCCGATTGAAACCAACAAGGGCATAAGTGTTGCCCGCAGCCGCCTGGCGAGCATGCTCAACCGGCCGCTGTACGACCTTGATCGCCTCGACCTGTCGGCCACCAGCACCCTGCAGGGCGACCTGCAAACGCAGGCCACGGCTTATCTGAAAAAACTCGCCGATCCGGCCTACGCTGCCGAAATCGGCCTGCTCGGCGAACGCCTGCTGACGCCGACCAGCACCACGCAAGTGCGTTACAGCTTCACCCTCTTCGAACTGACCCCGGACGGCTCGCGGGTGCGCGTGCAGACCGACAGCACTGATCAGCCGTTCGACATCAACGAAGGCAGCAAGCTTGAACTCGGCTCGACGGCGAAAATGCGTGTGCTGACCACGTACCTGCAAATCGTCGCCGAGCTGCACGACAAATACGGCGCGATGGGCGTAGCAGAACTGAAAAAAGTCGAAGTGCCCGATCAGGACCGCCTCAGCCGCTGGGTCATCGACTACCTGATCCAGAACAAGGATCACGACCTGTCGAAGCTGCTCGGCGCCGCGCTGGATCGCAAATACTCGGCCAGCCCCGGCGAGGCGTTTTTTACCGGCGGTGGGCTGCACAGATTCAACAACTTCCGCAAAGAGGACAACGGTCGCCTGCCGACCCTGCGCGATTCGCTGCGCGAGTCGATCAACCTGCCGTTCATTCGGCTGATGCGCGACATTGTCCGCTACACCACCTACTCAGGCCCCAACGGCGAATTGCTCAAGGATGATCGCGACCCCCGCCGCCAGGAATACCTGGCCAGTTTCGCCGACCGCGAAGGCACCTCGTTCCTGCTCAAGTTCTGGAAGAAGTACAAGAACAAGGACACCCAGGCGCGCCTGGAAACCTTCCTCGACAGCATCCGCCCGACGCCGATCCGCATGGCGGCGGTGCATCGCTATCTGCTGCCGGAGGCCAGTCAGGAAGACTTCAACCGTTTCGTGCGCTCGCACCTCAAGGGCACCAAGCTCAACGAAAAACTCACCGACGACCGTCTGATCCGCCTCTACGATTCCTATGGCCCCGGCAGTTACGATTTGCCTGACCAAGGCTTCATCGCCAAGGTGCATCCGCTGGACCTGTGGATGATGGGTTATCTGCTGCATCACCCGGAAGCGACCTTCAGCGAGATCGTCAAGGCCAGCCATTTCGAGCGCCAGGAAGTCTACAGCTGGCTGTTCAAGAGCCGGCACAAGGGCGCGCGCGACAGTCGTATTCGCACCATGCTCGAGATAGAAGCGTTCCTCGACATTCATCAGCGCTGGCAGAAAGTCGGCTACCCGTTCGATCACCTGGTGCCGTCACTGGCCACGGCCATCGGCAGTTCCGGCGACCGTCCCGCCGCGCTCGCCGAGCTGATCGGCACCATTCTCAATGACGGCGTGCGCATGCCGACGCTGCGCATCGACAGCCTGCACTTCGCCGCCGATACGCCGTATGAAACCAGGCTGATCAACGACCCGCACGTGGGCAAACGCGTGATGCCGGTGGAAGTGGCCCGAGCCATGCGCGAGGCGCTGTCGCAAGTGGTCGACGCCGGTACCGCCAAACGGCTGTCCGGCAGTTTCAAACTGCCCGACGGCACACCGCTGGCCATGGGCGGCAAGACCGGCACCGGCGACAACCGCATTGCGGCGATCGGGTCTGGCGGGCGGATCATCAGTTCGAAGTCGATCAACCGCACGGCGACCTTTGTGTTCTACATCGGCGACCACCATTTCGGCACCCTCACCGCGTTCGTCCCGGGGCGCTCGGCGGAGAACTTCAAGTTCACCTCGGCTCTGCCCACGCAGGTACTCAAAGGCATGGCGCCGATTCTCACGCCGTATCTGCAACCGGGCAGCGACTCACAGTGCCAACCGCCACAGGCACCCGTGGTGGCATCGACGCTGCACTGACCGAACGTGGTCTGCACGTCGCGCCGAAGGCCATCGGCGCAAAAGGTGGTATTCGTGCATTGTTCCGATTCGAATTCTTGTCGCATCGCTGAGGCGATCACACGATTGTCTCCCGATCTTTGAACTTTTGTTTTGCCCTGCCGCCGGTACGCTGATCATTCCTCAAACAATCAAGGATGATTGGCCATGTCTGACTCCCCTCAGCCTGCCGCAGCCGCCGACAAAGGCCGGCATTACGCGTTCATCGAATCGGCTGTCAGCGCGCCGTTCAAAACTGCAACGCTCAGCCGCAGCCTGGCACTCGCCGCCACGCCACTGAAGCGCGAACCCTGGTACAGCGCACCCGGTACGTATGCGAGCAGACTCGCCGCCGCCAATCTCAAGGCCTGGGACTCGCAGAACAAGGTCGATCATCTGCTGGCCAGAACCGACCTGTACGCCTTCGCCGAGCCGCTGCTCAAAGCAAGGATCAAGCAATGCCATGGCATCGAGCCGGACGTCAGGAAGACCTGGCTGCGCCTGTATATCCCCGCCAGCAGTCCCTGGTATGCAATCGACGTGGTCGACGGTTCGACGACCCGTACGGTCTCACTGCTCGATGCCGCTCTGCACAACTTTGCCGCCAACGAGACGGTCGGTGCAGGCTCGGACTACATCAGCCAGCCTGATGCGCGCGGCCACTTCGACGTCTTGCCGCTCAAAAACCAAATGCCCATCAGCCAGTTCCAGACACTGTGTCGCGACCTCGACCTGGGCGGGCAATATGCCAGGCACTTGCAGGGCTACTTGCTGCCCGGCGAAGCGCTGGCCGAGAGCCTTCTGCAATACAAGATCGGCACCAGCCTCAAAGACGCCCTCGCCGTCGCGGCGCACATCGCCTTGCTCAAGGCAGAGATCCAGTACGACACCTTCAGGATGGTGCTCAGCTTCAGCACAGAGGAAAACCCGCGCTTGCGTCTCAACAACCGTTCGATTCGCTGCAATGACCTGTCCATGCTCGGTACCCGCCTGACCGGCATTCTGTTGCTGATGCATGGCCACCCCGACAGTCGTGGCGTTCGACGCCTGATCGTCTACGTGCCGCACGATCCGGATCATCCACTCAAGGAGTACGAGTCGCTGGCGGCGTTTCGTGACGAACTGACCCGCCAGTTGCGCGAGGACCGCCTGAGCGCCTCGACCGGGCATACGTACCGGCAATTCTTCAGCCAGTTCGTCGATCAGCAGCAACGTGGGCATTTTTTTGCCGAACTCGAACAGCGGTTGTTCGTCGTCCGCCATCACGAACGCGAGCAGAGCACCGACCAGCGCCCGGTGTGGCGCAAGGACCCGGTGGAAAAGCCCAGGTTGCAGTTCACGCGCTTGCCGTTGCAGGGCGATTACTGGCGGCACGTCTATCAGCAGAAACTCAACAAGGTCATCAATGATGCGCGGCAAATCGCTGTCTCGACCGCCGATGCCGATAGCAACGCACGCTGGGCGTGGTGGGACAACTTCAAGCGGATCGTCTCGGACATCTTCAACGTCGCCCTGCTGATTGCCACGCCCTTTGTGCCTGGTCTCGGCGAGGTGATGATGGCCTATACCGCCTATCAACTGACCAGCGATGTGATTGAAGGCATCGTCGATCTGGCCGAAGCCGTCTGGGAGGAAGCTGCCGGACATGTCATCAGTGTGGTGACCGATGTCATTCAACTGGCGGCGTTCGGCGCCGGCGCGCAGATTGGCGAAACGTTGCGGATAAAACTCTCACCGCAGGTCGATGCCATGCAACAGGTCAAATTGCCCGACGGCAAACCAAGCCTGTGGCATCGCGACCTAAGCCCTTATGCACGCGACGAGCTGAGCCTGGCAGCGCAATCGAAGCCCGATCGTCACGGTTTGCATCAACATGCCAGCGCCAGCGTCCTGCCGCTGGAGGGCAAGCTCTATGTGGTGGAAAAAGCCTCCGCCGATGCCACCAGCAAAACCCACCGGATCAAACATCCGAGTCGAGAAAATGCCTACCAGCCAAGGATCGAACACAACGGTCACGGCGCCTGGCTGCATGAAGCAGAATCGCCAGGCGACTGGCCCGACGCCCGGCTGATGCCTCGCCTGGGTCACAGCGTCGAGCGCTTTACGCCTGTGCAACTGGAGGACATCCGGCGCAGCAGCGGCACCAGCCACGATGAACTGCGTCGCATGCACAGCGACAACAGCCCTCCACCGCCGCTGCTGGCCGACACGGTCAGGCGCGTCAGTGCATACGAGGATGTCATCGAGGCTGCGCAGAACCTGCGTAACGGCAAGCCGATCGATACCGATGCGGTATGGCTGGAGCCGATGCTGACCAGCCTGCCGGGCTGGCCGCCGCGACGCGCGCTGGAGGTTTTCGCGCGTCAGGACCTGACCGGCTACTCGCATAAATACGGCAACGCGCTGGCGTCCGAAGCCGACACGTTGCGCATCAGCCAGGCTGATCTCAACGCCGGACATTTGCCCGAGCGGGTCGCCGGGTTCCTGCGCGACGATGAGTTCAATCATCTGCTCGGCCCGATGGTCACTGCCGAGCAACGGGTCGAGGTCCTGCGCGGTCAACTGGCCGACGCGCTCAATGAGCAGCGCAGCGCCGTCGCCCGCCATCTGTACCAGGCCGGGCAGCGCAGCGGCGACGCCGACATAGCGGTGATCAGACAGTCGTTTCCGGATCTGCCGTTGCCCTTGGCCGAGACGGTTCTGAGCCAGGCTCGCGTCGCCGAACGGCAACGCATCAGCGATGAACAGCACTTGCCGCTACGCCTGAAGAATCAGGCCCGGGAGCTGGATTTCGAGGCGTCGGCCAGTCGCGCGTACGACGGTTTTTATCGGGACGATCTGATGACCGAACAAACCGAACGCCTGGCGCTCAATACGCTGAAAATCCACACCGACACCTTTGCCGACCTGCGCATCGAGGTGTTCGACGGCAGCCCGCACGGTCCGTTGCGCTGCAGTGTCGGGCCGCAGGACGCCAGCACTGTAAGGCAGCTGCTGAGGCGTGGCGAAGGCCGTTATGAAGTGCGCGACGCCAAGGGTCAGCTGCTGCATGACAGTACCGATTTCCACGAAGCCATCCTGCGCGCCGTACCGCTCGAAACGCTGGCGAGTACCGGTTATCAGCGCGGTCAGGGCCGCGCCTTGAAACTGTGGATCATGGAACAAAGCGCCCCGCCAGCCGAACGCCGTATTGCTCTGGCGCAACCGCCGATCCGAACGGTCGCCCCCCGCGAGACGGAGATTCTTCTACGCGGCTGGCCCTGGGCGGCAAAGACCCCGGAACAGCGGCTCAGACAGTTGTACCCGAAACTCAACGACAGAGAGGTCGCGGGTTTCCTGGCGGCGCTGGAAAAAAAGGGCAACAGCGAACGCGCCATCGCCGACCTTGAGCGCGAACGCGAAGTGCTCGACAACGCCCTCGACAGCTGGCGCAGCAGTTACACCCCCGTCATTGAAGACAACGGGGAACTGATCGCGCTGCCAACGGATTTCGTCCGCGAGGGCGGCTTGTACATCGAGCAGCAGTTGAGGAAGTGCTTCAAACGCGAGAACGAACGGCCCGGCGCACGCAATCCCCATCCGGAACACGGCTATACGCTGGACCTTTCAGCCGAACTGCCGCTACCGAACCTTGAGTCATGGTGGCGCGACTTGCGACGGCGTCCCGGGATGCAGCAATACTTCGAGCGGATTACCGGACTGAACATCGCCAACATTGCGCTTTCAACCACGCCGGACAGCCTGCTGGCGAGTTTCCCGAATCTGCGGCAATTGAGCGCCCAGCGCTGCGGTTTCAAGGAGGTGCCGGCTGCCCTCGGGAAAATGCATCAGTTGCAGACACTGGATCTGTCGCACAACAGCATTGAACTGACCTATGACTCAAGCACGCGCCTGAGCAATCTCACCCGCCTGCACAGCCTGAATCTCAATGGCAACAACCTGCGTGTGCCGCCGGATATCGGGCGCATGGAGCAACTGGTCGAACTGAACCTGGTCAATACGCGCATTCGCGATTGGCCGGCAGGATGGCTTGAAGTCGATGGACAGATACGGCAGCGCCCGAAAGGCTTCTACCTGGACATGCGAGACAATCCGCTGGACACCCTGCCCCGGGTCGAACCCGGTAGCGATCAGGCGCGCCTGCTGGCTCGCGCACGGATCAGTGTTGCCAAATTCGACAGTGACCAGTTGCGGCGTCTTGGCGAGTATCGCCAGTCGGTAGGGTTGAGCGTCGTGCCCGGTTATTCATCCGCCGCCGCCGATGAGCTTGATTACTGGAAGTTGATGCCCGCCAATGCGGATCCGTCCCACCCTTCGGCAGCCTTCAGCCGATACCGCGAGCAGTCCTGGCATGACCTGATGGCCGAGCCTGATTCCGCCGGCTTTTTCAGCGTGATCCGCAAGCAACGCGAATCCGCCGATTACGGGACTGACGCGGGGCGGCGGAATTTGACCGCACGGGTCTGGGACATGGTCGATGCGGCGGCGCTCGACGAACATCTGCGCAAAAAGCTCTTCGAGCAGAACGTGTCTGCACAGGACTGCGCTGATCTGGGCCAGCAGCTGTTCAATTCACTGGGGCTCAAAGTCCTGGTATCCAAGGCCTACAACGAAACGGCATCGGCCTCGCAGCTGGAAGACAGACTCGTGCGTCTGGCGCGCAGCGCGGCTCGCCTTGATCGGGTCAGCGATGAGGCCGCCATGGAGGTCAGTCGTCAGCAGCAGCAACACCTGATCGATCCGCGCCTGCCGGCGCCGGACGAAATCCAGATTCATCGGGCGTTCGAAGCGGGCCTGGGCGAGCGTCTGGATTTGCCCTGGCAAGCGGGGGGCATGCCTGTGCAGCCTCGGGCCGGGGTAAGCGAGGAAAAGCTCAACGCTGCCTACCAGAGAATCATCCAGCGCGAACAGGGGGATGGCCTGGTCAACGGCATGATCGATCTCTATACCGATCCTTTCTGGGAGGATTACCTGCGCAATACCTATCCTGACCGTTATCAGGAGAACCTGCGCCTGTTCGAAGAACAATCCCGTCAGCTCGACAGCCAAGTGTTCAGCAACGACCGGGAGTACAGGAAGCTGGCCGACAAAATCAGCTACGAGCGCAACGAGCTATCCCGCGCCTTGAGTCGCGAAGCCCTCGACAGGGCCGGACTCTGAAACCATCACACGGCATTCGGCGAGCGTTTCAGGCTGGCCGAATCTGCCCACGGACCCTGGTCGTGCTTGCGATACCCACCGCGTAAGACATTCAGGCATCAGCGTCATTGCCGTCTGGCGCGCTGGCGTTGAACAACAACACTACGTTGCCGCTGTAATGCCCGGGGCGGTAGCCACCCGGCGGTTTGATGGGCTCGATTTTCAGCAGCACACGTTTACCGACAGCCGCCTCTTCTTCCGAAAGCACTTGTTGCGGAATGATGTGCGAACTCAGCACGACGTCATTGAACGTCACCCGCAGCTCAATCACTTCACCCGTTGTGCCGGTATCAAGGAATGGCTCGGTGGCCAGACGCGCCTCGATGGCGCTGCTGTCATGCCGCATGTCGAAAGATTTTTCCAGATTGCCCAGGCTGTCCGTGGCGTGCTGCCAGGCCAGCACCTGCGGACGGTGAATCCAGTCCGGTTGTGCCGGAATGATGTAGAAGGGTCGGCTGGGAATGGTCAGCGACACTTCGAAGGTGTGCTCCTCCCGGGCGGCCCACGTCACTGCCGCGGTCAACGCGGCGGCGACCGCCAGCAGGGCGGCGGTGCATTGCTTGATCATGTTGGCTACCTGATGCGTGAATGGAAAACCGGCCTAGCGGCTGGCGACTTTCATGGTTTTCTTGTCGCTGCCTTCGATCAGAAAGAAGCGGTACTCACGGCCCTTTTCCTTGTTGAAGGCAAAGGACTTGCCCGCCAGCACATGGTGTTTGGTGGTCGCCCCGCAATCGCTTTCCTTGCTCAGCGAACAGCTCTTGAACTCATCGACGATCACCACGGTATTGCCGTTGTTGCGCAGTTCGTAGCGACTCTCGGTTTCGTTGATCGCCGTGGCGTAACGCGCGTCCCTGGGGCGGACAAAGAAGATCGTGCCAAACCCGGTCATGACGTTGACGCCGGCCGACAACGACTTTTTGTAATCCTCCCGCTCTTCACCGGTGACGACAAAATCGTCTTCCTTTTCCGGCACCACGGGCACGAAGCGCACGCGGAAATAGCGTTCTCGATCCCGTTCGCCCATGTACAGCAAGCGTGTGCCCTGCATGCCTTGCGCCGGGACGATCAGCCGCGCCGGGCTGGCCATCAGGCCGTTGCGCGAGGCGCCATCGGCGGCGTTCTCGACAGCAATTTCCTTGGGCGTGCCGGCGTCGTCGTAAACGATTTCGAGCACATTGATCTTGACGAATGCGGTGGCGTCGCCGCTGTTGAAAACCCGTTTGAGATAGGTGCTCTTGTCGGCTTCCAGATAGTCGTAAACGGTGCCGACATTGATCTGCGGCCCGGCCTGCGCCGTCAGGCAAAAAACGCTGAGCAGGCCCAGCAAAAGACCACGGTTCATCGTGTTGAACTCCATGAACGTTGAGTGAAAGCGGACCGGGACGCTCATACTTCCGAATCCCAGATAATGGTGACGTTGCCGCGCAAACGGTCGTTCTTGCCCGGCCTGAGCAGGAAGTCGATGTCTTTCGATGTCATATCAAAATGAAGATATCCAGGCTTGCGCTCGACATACACGCCAGGCTGAAACGGCGCTGACCAGCGATTGAAATCCAGGGAAATCCGGTTAACCGGACCGCCGCCGGGGCCGCTGATGCCCGAAGGCAAACTCATCGAGACATGAACCGGGGCCGTATCGCCCTTCGGGCTACCCAGGTTGCAGACGTTTCCGCCGTAGGAATTGCACAACATCATGACCTTGAAACGCGATGAGGCCGAAATGTAGAAGACCTGGTCGGCAAATATCCGCGTGGGTTTGCGTCCACTGTTGATCCATGGCTCCCAGCCACCCACGGGCTCGAGCGTGACCCGAGTGCCGCCGGGGGGCAGGTCGACCTTGAGGGTGTGTTGCACGTCGAGGACGAAATCCAGGGTCAGCGTGGGGTCGTCCGGCTGCAGCAAGAGGCCGCCCAGAACAAAATCGCGGCCGCCTCCCAAGGTGTAAGTAACCGAGCCGGTATATTGCCCGGTAGACATGCCCAACGGATTGGGAGTCCTTAATTCATAAGCAAAATCCATCTTGTCGAAAGCTATTGACGGGAGACGGTAAGCGACATTTTTGGAGCAGCCAGCTTGCACCGGGGTCTTCCAGAAGAAGCGATAACTGTGCGTACCGTAGGACGCCACACCGCTGTAACGGCAGGGTTCCGGCACATAAACCCAACCGCTGGAGTCCCATAATTTGTCATGCGCTTCAGCCACGTCTGACACGCCGGTGATGCTGGTCGCGGAATCGCCCAGAATGTACGTGGAGCCGATACCGATGATGCGCACTTCGACGGTTTCGGTTTCCTGCGTTTGCATATTGGTAACTGTCAATTGTCGCCAGTCGGCCGGGGCTTTCACCAGCATCGGTTCACCGCGTGAGATGAAGCGTGTGGAGTCGAACCGTACAGGCATCTCGATGCTGAAAATGTTGTGGTCGGCGCATTGCGCCGGGTAGCTTGCGCAGTAGCCGGTGTTGGGGGTTTTGTTCACGAACAGATTCTTGCCTGGCTGCGTCGGGTCAGGCTGAAACGTCGCACGGATTTCCTGATTGAATCCATGGGCGGTGGACATGGCCAACGCCAGCGTCAGCGCGCAGCCTGCCTGGAAGATTTTCATATGCTCAGCCTGCCTTCATTTCGGTGGTAGTGACGTCGGCGAGGGTGTCTGGGGTGCAACGCAGATCGCCGATCATCAACACGTCGTTTTCGCTGCGGTGGTCGGCCTCGTTCAAGCGGAACTGACACAACAACTGGTTGCCCTGGCGCACTTCCAGGGTGGGTGAACCGGCGTTCATTTCCATCGAGAAGAAACCGTCGACTTCGGTCACGCCACGGCTGGCGTGGTTGATCACGTGGTGGCCCTTGAGCGGCCGCCCGCTTGCATCGACCAGGCGACCGAGCACGGTGAGGGTTTTCATCACGCGAACCTTGCGATACTCGATGCCGCCCTTGTTCAGGTGATAGCGGGTTCGCGCCGGTTCGATGGTGGCGGCCGGTACGGTGTTGCCTTCGAAGTCGAAGCTCACCGAGCTGTTCTGATAAGCGGTGATCGGAATGAAATTGCGCCCCGGCTTCAGCGCCGCACCGCCGCCGCTGTAGTCGTCGGCGCGCAGGACGATGTCGTCGATATCCGACTCGACGTCGACGATCATTCCCGCACCGCGCACGTCGCTCTGGCTGGTCAGCAGCATCTTTTCGCCGCCGACCACCAGTGTGCTGTCGAGGTTGAGCCCGCCAGTGAAGTTGCCGTTGTAGGAAGAGCGCTGGACGAAGGCGTCGCCGTTTACCGCGTCGGTGCGGAAATTGGTCAGGCTCGACATGCCCAGGCCGTAAGTGTCGGTAAGCGCCGTCACCGAGACGCTTTGCAGCACGTGATCCTTGAAATCCTTTCGCCAGCCGAGCGAAGCATTGTTGTCGCGTTTGCCGTCGCGGGCCGTGCGTGAACCGATGCTGCCGGTGAGCTGCTGACCGGGAGCGCCCAACGCCAGGTTGATGCTCAGATCGACGCCGCGATTGCGCGCATCGCCACTGCTGAAACTGCCCGGGCGATCAAAGACCGACAGGCGCCAACTGGCATCACTGCCCAGCAATACGGCGCGCTGGGTCCAGCCCAGATCCACGCCCACGCCTTCGACATTGCCTTCGCTGTGCGAGACCCGGGCATTGACCGAACTCTTGCTGCTCAGCCGATGGTTGAGCGCCAGCGACGAATTGCTGGTCTGGCCGACAAACACGTTACGTGGACGAACGCGCGTGCCGTCCGGCAGCGTGTCGTAGGTGTTGGTGGTGTCGAGCCAGCTGCGGTTGTGGCTGATCACCAGACTGCCCGCGCCATAGTTGTAAAGGCTTTGCAGGTCCAGACCGGTGCCGTAATCCTCGGTCTTGTAGACATTGGCATACAGGCTGACGTGGTTGGCCAGGGTCCAGTCGATGGAAGTACCGTATTGCAGTTTTTCGCGGATCTGCCGCGCCGACGCGCCGACAATCACCCGTGGGTGCAGCAGGTAATTGACCGCCGCACCGGCGGTGGGACTGCCGCTCGATTGCGTGTCCCAGTTGCTCAGCAGTTTGCTTTCTTCACCGGCAAACACGTTGTAGCGCCAGCGTTCGTCAAGGTTGCGCCAGTTGCTGGGCTTGTACACCAACTCCTGGGTGGTGGAGGTGATCTGGCCGTCTTCGATCAGACGCACTTCCACTTCATAAATACCGCCGGGCAGCGGCCGGGTGTCGAGGGTCTGCAAACCGGCCGGCACCGATTGGGTATTGATCAACAGACCGTCGCGCCAGATCTCCACCGAACCCTGCCGGTTGGCTGTCACGTAGATCGGGTAAACGCTGGGCATCGGGCTGTTGATCGCGAGGCTGTCGGAGCTGCCGTACATGAGGCCGACCGCCGTATCGGGGCTGGTGCCAAACGTGCGCGGCTGGCGCGTCAGCCCTTCGGAATTGGGGGTGAAATAGCCCAGGCGCAAGAAGCTGCCTTGCAGTTCGCGCTGGGTGTGCAGCTCGTGCACGGCGTGGTAGAGCTTGTCGTCGGGGCCACCAAGCCGGGCCAATTGCAGATTCAGCGTCTGGCTCCAGTTGCCCAGGCTTGAACTGGCTTCCAGGCCGAAGCGTCCGCCGAGGTCCTGATCCTGGCCACCGTTGAGGTTGAGCTGGTTGCGCACCATCAGGCCGCTGCTACCACCGCTCGGTTGCTCGTAATAACGCTTGGCTTGAAGGTCGCGTTCGGCGTTTTCGGTGACGATCGATACCAGCGAACTTTCCAGGTTGTAATGCACCGCGAGAAACTGGTCGGGGCAGGAACCGCTGCACGCACCTAATGGCACGCCGGGTTTGAGGTAGCTTGCCCATTTTTCCCGTTCAGCGGGGCCGAAGCGGTTTTCGCTGGTGTCGGTGAATTCGAGAAGGGTGATGCGATCATCGCGGGACAACACCACCATGGCCTCACCCAACGGCTGTTGGTCGACTTCGACCCGCACCGCCAGAGGCACATCAAAGAAATGCTCCTCGAAATCCGCTGGCAAGCCTTTGGCCTGCGCCAGCAAACTGCGTGGCGTCGTACCGGCGGTGTTGGATGCGACGGCTGCGCTGGCACAAAACAACAGCGCAAGCGCAGCCGCGATGGGTGTCATCGGGAACATGAACTCGTACTCTGATTGACTGACAATGAAAGTCCGTCGGGGCAAACATCACTGCCTGCCCCGTCGGTTGACGCCACTGCTGAAAAGCGAGCGTTTTGGACCTGATCAGTCGATCAGTTGCCGCCAACCGGTGGCACGGCGTCGAAGATCATCGCCACGGAACCGGTGTAGTCACCCGGCTGGAAGTTGCTGCCTTTGGCGGAGATTTTCAGCGGGGCGCGGTAGTTCACATCCGACTCGGATTCACCGACGACCATTTGCGGGGTCAGGGTCAGTTCCTTGTTGTTGAGCATGACCTGCAGGTCGATCGAGGTATTGCCGGCAACCAGTTTCGGCAGGCTTTCCAGACTGGCGTGAACCGAACCGTTGTTATTGCGCACGTCGAAGAAACCGTTGACGTCGGCCATCTTGCCGGTGGTCGGCTGATAGCTCATGTCCTGGTCCTTGTTGACCAGATCCGGATCAGTCGGCACCACATAGAAACCGTTGGTTGGCACATGAGCGATCAGGCTGATGGAGTGCGACGCTTCGCCCGCAGCGAAGGCAGTGGAGGACATTGCCAGAAGAGCCAGTGGAGCAGCGATTGCGATTTTCTTGAACATCGTTCAGTACCTGTTTGCTTTATATAGGGGGTGTCATTGAAAGTTCACAAACCATTTGCTCATCGACCGCCAGAGCAACTTGAACTTTCAATGGCGGGCATCATCGGCTGTTGCCTCTGGAATGTAAGCAGGCAACTTCCGACAAACTCGTAGTTAAACAACCTCACACCCCGCCAGAAAAAAGAACAAAAAACAGATACTTGCAACATTCGCTGTAAGTTGCGCCCTACACACAGTTACAGGCAAAAAACCATACAGCAACTTAGCCGCTTTAACGCGGCAACTTGCGAGGAATTAGAACATATACTCAAGTACAACTAGAGCGATAACTTTAACTTTACGGTCACCGCTTTGATTTATTGATCAAAAAACTTTTTCCGGCTCTTTTTCGCTTTGACCGCTCGTCCGTCAAGCTCAGGACAAGGCCAAAAACGTCTTGCGTAACGCTTAAGATATATCTTAAGTTGTATCTAAATACGACGAGAGAGAAGCGAAATGAGAGACCATCATTCCCCCCATCGCGAGCACGGCGATGGCCGCGACGGCTTCGAGAAACGCCCCGGTCGCGAACGCGGCGGTCGCGGCCCGCGAGTTTTTGCCCCCGGCGACTTGAAATTGCTGTTGCTGGCGCTGATCGCCGAGCAGCCCTGCCACGGCTACGACCTGATCCGCCAGATCGAAGGCATGTTCGATGGCGCTTACAGCCCGAGCCCCGGGGTGATCTACCCGACCCTGACCTTTCTGGAAGAGAGCGATTTGATTGCCGGTGATGCCGAGGCCGGCAAAAAGCGTTACAGCGTCACCGACGCCGGTCGTTTGTCTTTAAGTGAACAAGCGGTGGCGCTCGACGGCGTACGCATGCGCATTGACGTCAGCAAGCGCTCGCTGCGCGGCCATGATCGTCCGCCGGAAATCCACGAAGCGGTGCACAACCTGCGCCATGCCTTGCAGCTGCACCACGGGCGCTGGAGCGCCGAGGAAATCCTGCGCGTGCGCGACCTGCTCAACGACACCGCCAAAGCCATCGTCGACGGCCCTGCCGTTCAACCTGCCACGGAGAAAGCCGAATGACTGCAGTCGATACTCAAACCATTCACCGCGTGATGCACGAAATCAAACGGCGCAAGCTTGAAGTGCTGCGCGTCACCGACCTGACCCCACGCATGCGCCGCATCACCCTCGGCGGGCCGGAACTGGCCGGGTTCATCAGCCTGGGCACGGACGATCACGTCAAACTGCTGTTCCCGCAGAACGCCGAACAAGCGGCGGCGCTGGAGACGATGCAACTGGGCGCCGGCAAGGACAACGGGCCGATGCCCGAGATGCGCGACTACACGCCGCGTCGTTACGACCTGGAAAAAATGGAGCTGGACATCGATTTCGTCCTGCACGGCGACGGCCCTGCCTCGACCTGGGCCGAGCAGGCACAACCGGGGCAGTTCCTGCACATCGGCGGGCCACGCGGGTCGATGATCGTGCCGGACATCTTCGACAGCTATCTGCTGATCGGCGACGAAACCGCCCTCCCCGCCATCGCCCGCCGCCTCGAACACCTCGCGGCGAATCGCAAGGCGCTGGTGGTGATCGAAGTGGAAAACGGCGCTGAGCAGCAAGTGCTGGAAAGCGCAGCGCCGTTCAATGTGATCTGGGTCCTGCGCGAAGGCGGCAAGGACAACCTGCTGGCTACCGTCAAGCAATTGCAGGTGCCCAAGGGCAATCTGTACGCATGGGTGGCGACCGAAACCAAGGTCTCACGGCAGATCCGCCGGGTACTGATCGATGAGCATGGGCTCGATGAACAGTTCATCAAGGCGGTCGGCTACTGGCGCGCCGAGGGCTCTGAGGAAGAGTGATCTCTTCCTGACCCATATCACCCTTGTGGGAGCGAGCCTGCTCGCGAAGGCATCGGCACAGTCGAAAGATTTGCTGGCTGACGCACCGCATTCGCGAGCAGGCTCGCTCCCACACTGGATCTCAACTTCGTGCGGACAATTTGCGGTCGAGGCCGATAATCAGCACCCCCACCAACACAAACCCCACCAATATCCCCCCGGCATTCGCCAGCACCTGTGGATAACCCAACGCCGCCACATCAATGAACGGATACGCATAAGCGCCGAGCAGATGCCCGCGCAGCAAGGCATAGATGAAGTACACCAGCGGATAGATCAGCCACAGCGGCAGATGCCACAGGCGCAACGTGCCTTTGGGGACGCAGCGCCACCAATAGCCGAGAAACAGCAATGGCATGACGTCGTGGAGCAACTCATCGGCAACAAACTGCCAGCCTTCGGGGTGCCACAAATGCCGTAACAGAATGCTGTAGGCCAGACCGACGACGGCGATACTCACCGCGATTCCACTGCTGACCCACGGCTGCAGAAACCAGCGCCGTGCGGCGGATTCGCGCTCGGTGACCGCGCAGGTCAACACCGTCGCCACCAAGGTGTTGGTCAATATGGTGAAGTAGCTGAAGAAACTCACCAGCCCGCCCAGCAGGCTGGCGCCGATGCTCAATCGTGCGAAGAAGATCAGGTACAGCTGAATCGTCAATCCGGCCCAGCCCAACACGGCCAGGCCGGTGATCAGGCGTCGGCGCCTCGCGCTGTCCATCTCAGAGCGGTCGCTTGGTGCGCATCAGTTTCACGTACAGGCGCTCGACCTTCTCCCGCGCCCACGGGGTTTTACGCAGGAAGGTCAGGCTCGACTTGATGCTCGGATCGCTCTTGAAGCAACGGATGTCGATACGCTCGGCCAACCCCGACCACTCGTAGTGAGTCACCAGTGCATTGAGGATCTGTTCAAGGGTCACGCCGTGCAGCGGATCGGGGGATTGTTCGTTCATGCCGGGCCTTTGGGCGAAGTGATATGCAGAAGCCGCGCACCTTAGCCGAGGGGCAGAGCAGGTGGAAGGCCTTCCTGCAAATGTAGGCCAACCCGGGAAGATCGCAGGCTGTGGCCCGACTCACAATGCGCCCGTTTGCCGCACTGTTACCAAATCCGAAACGCTGCATGTCTGCAAAAGCGCTTTCTCAATTTGTTACAGATCATTATCCTGCCGCCCTTCCGCTGAAACGCTTCACTGCCTGCGACAATCTGAAGCGTTCGGCCTGCACCTGAAAACATCAAAAAAAGACTTCTTCATGCCTGACTTTTCCTTCTCCCGAGACAGCGCTATCTCTGCCCTGCGCACCCTTGGCGGCTGCACCGCCCTCGGCATTGCCACTTGCGCCCACGCGGCGCCGGCCTTCGACAGTGAATCACCGTACATGCTCGGTGACTGGAACGGCACGCGCACAGAACTCGCGGAAAAAGGCTACGACTTCAAACTCGATTACACCGGCGAAATGGGCAGCAATCTGCACGGCGGTTACGATCACGACCGCACTGCCCGCTACAGCGACCAGTTCGGCCTCGGCACCCATCTGGATCTGCAGAAGATCCTCGGTTGGAACGACGCCGAATTTCAGCTGACCATCACCAAACGCAGCGGCAACAACATCAGCAACGACCGCATCAACGACCCGCGCGTTGGCGGATTCACTTCCGCGCAGGAAGTCTGGGGTCGTGGCCAGACCACGCGCCTGACGCAGATGTGGTATCAGCAGAAATTCTTCGATCAGAAGCTCGATATCAAGGTCGGCCGCTTCGGCGAAGGCGAAGACTTCAACAGCTTCCCTTGCGACTTCCAGAACCTCGCGTTCTGCGGCTCGCAGGTCGGTAACTGGGTCGGCGGCATCTGGTACAACTGGCCGGTCAGCCAGTGGGCACTGCGGGTCAAATATCACCTGACGCCCGAGCTGTATGCGCAGGTCGGCGCCTACGAGCAGAACCCGTCGAACCTCGATCGCGGCAACGGTTTCAAACTCAGCGGCAGCGGCACCCAGGGCGCGATCCTGCCGGTCGAACTGGTGTGGACGCCGAAGCTCAACGGCCTGCCGGGCGAATACCGCGCCGGTTATTACTACAGCAATGCCAAGGCCTCTGACGTCTATAAAGACCGCAATGACCAACCGGCAGCGCTGAGCGGCGAAGCCTATCGCAGTGCCTCGAGCAAGCACGGCGTATGGCTGGGCATTCAGCAGCAGGTCACCAGCATCGCCAGCGACCACTCGCGCGGCTTGAGCCTGTTCGCCAACGCGACGATGCATGACAAGAAAACCAACGCCATCGACAACTACGTGCAGGCCGGCCTGACCTACAAAGGCCCGTTCGACGCCCGCGCCAAAGATGACATCGGTTTCGCCCTCGCTCGTGTGCACGTCAACCCGGCCTATCGCAAGAACGCCGAGGCGAGCAACCGCGCCAACGCCGTCTACGACTACGACAATCCGGCGTTCCTGCCACCGCAGGACACCGAATACAGCGCCGAGCTGTATTACGGCGTGCACGTGACCAACTGGCTGACCGTGCGCCCGAACCTGCAATACATCCGCCATCCCGGTGGCGTGAACGACGTCGACGACGCCCTGATCGGCGGGATCAAGATCCAGTCGTCGTTCTAAAGATCACAGTTAGCCCCTGTGGGAGCGAGCCTGCTCGCGAATGCGGCCTGTCAGTCGCTGCAGTGTTGCCTGATACACCGCTTTCGCGAGCAGGCTCGCTCCCACAGGAATGCATTTCGTTAGCCGAACAAGTTTTTATCTGAACCATGCCTGCGCCAAATCGTCATCTAAAGTGACTACAGCGCGGGACTACATAAACGTCACGGAGAATCACACTATGAGCACCGAAAGTGCTTCGAGTCGGGGCCGTCTGCTACCGGGCCTGCTCGGCATCCTGCTTCTACTGATGGGCCTGGCCATGCTGGCCGGGGGAGTCAAGCTGAGCATGCTCGGCGGCTCGCTTTACTATCTGCTGGCCGGTATCGGCATCGCGCTGAGCGGCATTCTGCTGCTGATGCGCCGCCGCGCGGCACTGGGCCTGTACGCCATCGTGCTGTTTGCCAGCACGGTATGGGCATTGTGGGAAGTCGGTCTGGACTGGTGGCAACTGGTGCCGCGTCTGGCGCTGTGGTTTGTCCTCGGTTTCGTGATGCTGCTGCCGTGGTTCCGTCGTCCGCTGCTGCTCAACGGCCCGGCGAAAATCGGCACTGGCGGCCTGACCGTCGCTGTGATCCTGGCCGGCGTTACCGCTCTGGCCAGCCTCTTCACCCACCCGGGCGAAACCTTCGGTGAACTGGGCCGCGACACCGCCGACATGACCAGCACCGCACCGGCCATGCCGGATGGCGACTGGCAAGCGTACGGTCGCACCGAGTTCGGTGACCGCTACTCGCCGCTCAAGCAGATCACCCCGGAAAATGTCGGCAAGCTGCAAGAAGCCTGGCGCATCCAGACCGGCGACCTGCCAACTGCGGATGACCCGGTCGAGCTGACCAACGAAAACACCCCGCTCAAAGCCAACGGCATGGTCTACGCCTGCACCGCGCACAGCAAAGTGCTGGCACTGGACCCGGACACCGGCAAGGAAATCTGGCGCTTCGATCCACAGATCAAGAGCCCGGTCGGCTTCAAGGGCTTCGCCCACATGACCTGCCGTGGCGTGTCGTACTACGACGAAGCCGCCTATGCCAAGTCTGAAAACGCCGGTTCCGCTGTTATCTCCGAAGCCGGCCAGGCCGTTGCTCAGGCCTGCCCGCGTCGCCTGTACCTGCCAACTGCTGATGCCCGCCTGATCGCACTGAACGCCGACACCGGCAAGATCTGCGAAGGCTTCGGCACCAACGGCGTGGTCGACCTGACCCAAGGCATCGGCCCGTTCACCGCCGGCGGCTACTACTCCACCTCGCCAGCAGCGATTACCCGTGATCTGGTGATCATGGGCGGTCACGTCACCGACAACGAGTCGACCAACGAGCCATCGGGCGTGATCCGCGCCTTCGACGTGCGCGATGGGCACCTGGTGTGGAACTGGGACAGCGACAAGCCGGACGCCACCGAGCCATTGGCCCCGGGCGAAACCTACAGCCGCAACTCGGCGAACATGTGGTCGCTGGCCAGCGTCGATGAAAAACTCGGCATGGTCTACCTGCCACTGGGCAACCAGACCCCTGACCAATGGGGCGGCAACCGCACCCCGGGCGCCGAGAAATTCAGCGCCGGCCTCGTCGCGTTGGACCTGGCCACCGGTAAAGTGCGCTGGAACTACCAGTTCACCCACCACGACCTGTGGGACATGGACGTGGGCAGCCAGCCAACCCTGCTCGACATGAAAACCGCTGACGGCGTGAAACCTGCGCTGATCGCCCCGACCAAACAGGGCAGCCTGTACGTCCTCGACCGTCGTGACGGCACGCCGATCATTCCGATCAAGGAAATCCCGGTTCCGCAAGGCGCCGTGAAAGGCGACCACACCGCACCGACCCAGGCCCGTTCGGACCTCAACCTGCTGGCCCCGGAACTGACCGAAAAAGCCATGTGGGGCGCCAGCCCGTTCGACCAGATGCTGTGCCGCATCCAGTTCAAGGAACTGCGTTACGAAGGTCAGTACACCCCGCCATCGGAACAGGGCAGCCTGATCTATCCGGGTAACGTCGGCGTGTTCAACTGGGGCGGCGTCTCGGTCGACCCGGTTCGCCAACTGCTGTTCACCAGCCCGAACTACATGGCCTTCGTCTCGAAAATGGTGCCACGCGAGCAAGTCGAAGCCGGCAGCAAGCGCGAGAGCGAAACTTCGGGCGTGCAGCCAAACACTGGCGCGCCATACGCGGTGATCATGCACCCGTTCATGTCGCCACTGGGCGTACCGTGCCAGGCCCCGGCCTGGGGCTACGTCGCCGGTATCGACCTGACCACCGGCAAAGTCGTGTGGAAACGCAAGAACGGCACCAGCCGCGACAGCTCGCCAATCCCGATCGGCTTCACCCTCGGCGTACCGAGCATGGGCGGTTCGATGGTCACCGCCGGCGGCGTCGGCTTCCTCAGCGGCACCCTTGACCAGTACCTGCGTGCTTATGACGTGAATACCGGTAAAGAACTGTGGAAATCGCGCCTGCCAGCAGGCGGCCAAGCGACTCCGATGACCTACACCGGCAAGGACGGCAAGCAATACGTGCTGCTCGTTGTTGGCGGTCACGGCTCGCTGGGCACCAAGATGGGTGACTACATCATTGCGTACAAACTGCCGGAATAAGCGGTAGCGGCGGTAAAAAAGAAGGCGCCACCCTGTGAGGGGTGGCGCCTTTTTGCATGGAGGCGTGCCCAACATGCTCCATTCGCACCAAGGTGTATGGCATCAATGAAGTCTGTCCACTTCGCCTTGGGCAATTCGGTGCTTTCAAGAAAAAATCAAAAGATCGCAACCTTCGAACGCTTGTCGTCAGCGTGACCCGACAGAATCAAAAGGCTTTTCCTCCATTTGCCATCCGTTGCAATCGATCGATGATCAGTTGCTCGGCATGCTTGCGGGTTTCCAGCAACAAACTCTTATCCGTTTCGCTGTAGATCACCTGGAAACGCAAACCCGGCGTGTCGGAAGAATATTCGCGAATGATGAAATCCCTGTATTTCGTATCGGTATGACTCATGGTTCGATTCCTTGACGTTGGTAAATTCTCGAACACCTCTCTGTCGTTCGAGATTGAACCGCAATCTTCGGCCGATTGAGTCAGTTGTCTACTGTCAGAAATTACAGGGACTCAAGGCCAGTTCGAAATAAGCCGAACGGAATCCATCAAAACTCCATTTAATAGTTAAAGCTAACCAACACTCGCGTTTTTCGCTAGTTATGCACAGACATTGTTAGATTCCACTAGGCATCCGTGCCGACCTGAAGGATCTTGCCACCGGCCCAACGGCCGCCAAGGTTAACAAGGTCAAAAACTTTGCAAACCTGAACACACACGCAGAAACACACCCGCCCCATTGAAACCACCCCACCCCTGCCCCATCTAAGACCCCATACCCCATTGCGCAGGTGCCCCATGACCGACCAGCAAGATCGCCCGGACAACCACGACGATTACGAAAACGACCACATCGAACACACCTCCTCCGGCACCGGCCTGGCGCTGCCCGGGCAAAACCTGCCGGACAAGGTCTACATCATCCCGATCCACAACCGTCCGTTCTTCCCGGCCCAGGTCCTGCCGGTCATTGTCAACGAAGAACCGTGGGCCGAAACCCTCGAACTGGTCAGCAAATCCGAACACCACTCCCTGGCCCTGTTCTTCATGGACACGCCCCAGGAAGACCCGCGCCACTTCGACACCGGCGCCCTCCCCGAATACGGCACGCTGGTCAAGGTGCACCACGCCAGCCGCGAAAACGGCAAACTGCAATTCGTCGCCCAGGGCCTGAGCCGCGTGCGCATCAAGACCTGGCTCAAGCACCATCGCCCGCCTTACCTGGTCGAAGTCGAATATCCGCACCAGCCGACCGAGCCGACCGACGAGGTCAAGGCCTACGGCATGGCGCTGATCAATGCGATCAAGGAATTGTTGCCGCTCAACCCGCTGTACAGCGAAGAGCTGAAGAACTACCTCAACCGCTTCAGCCCCAACGACCCGTCGCCGCTGACCGACTTCGCCGCCGCGCTGACCTCCGCCACCGGCCCCGAGCTGCAAGAAGTGCTCGACTGCGTGCCGATGCTCAAGCGCATGGAAAAAGTCCTGCCGATGCTGCGCAAGGAAGTCGAAGTCGCGCGCCTGCAGAAAGAAATTTCCGCCGAAGTCAACCGCAAGATCGGCGAGCATCAGCGTGAGTTCTTCCTCAAGGAGCAACTCAAGGTCATCCAGCAGGAACTCGGCCTGACCAAGGACGACCGCAGCGCCGACCTCGAACAGTTCCAGCAGCGCCTCGAAGGCAAAACCCTGCCGGCGCAAGTGCAGAAGCGCCTCGAGGAAGAAACCCACAAACTGTCGATCCTCGAAACCGGCTCGCCGGAATACGCCGTCACGCGCAATTATCTGGACTGGGCAACATCGGTGCCGTGGGGCGTGTACGGCGAGGACAAACTCGACCTCAAGCACGCACGCAAAATCCTCGACAAGCACCATGCGGGTCTGGACGACATCAAGGATCGCATCCTCGAATTCCTCGCCGTTGGAGCTTACAAAGGCGAGATCAGCGGCTCGATCGTGTTGCTGGTCGGCCCACCGGGCGTGGGTAAGACCAGCGTCGGCAAATCCATCGCCGAATCCCTCGGGCGGCCGTTCTACCGCTTCAGCGTCGGCGGCATGCGCGACGAAGCCGAAATCAAGGGCCACCGCCGCACCTACATCGGCGCCCAACCGGGCAAACTGGTGCAGGCGTTGAAAGACGTCGAAGTGATGAACCCGGTGATCATGCTCGACGAGATCGACAAGATGGGCCAGAGCTATCAGGGCGACCCGGCCTCGGCGCTGCTGGAGACCCTCGATCCTGAGCAGAACGTTGAATTCCTCGACCACTACCTCGACCTGCGTATGGATCTGTCGAAAGTGCTGTTCGTCTGCACCGCCAACACCCTCGATTCGATCCCCGGCCCGTTGCTGGACCGGATGGAAGTGATTCGCCTGTCCGGCTACATCACCGAAGAAAAAGTCGCCATCGCCAAGCGTCACCTGTGGCCGAAACTGCTGGAAAAGGCCGGCGTATCGAAAGGCAGCCTGAGCATCAGCGACAGCGCGCTCAAAGCACTGATCGATGGCTATGCCCGCGAAGCCGGCGTGCGACAGCTGGAAAAGCAGATGGGCAAACTGGTGCGCAAAGCGGTGATGAAGCTGATCGACGATCCGAAAGCGGTGATCAAACTCGGGCCGAAAGATCTTGAAGCCTCGCTGGGCCATCCGGTGTTCCGCAACGAACAAGTGCTGTCCGGCACCGGGGTGATTACCGGTCTGGCCTGGACCAGCATGGGCGGTGCGACATTGCCGATCGAAGCCACGCGGATTCATACGCTTAACCGGGGCTTCAAGCTCACCGGGCAATTGGGCGATGTGATGAAGGAATCGGCGGAGATCGCCTACAGCTACGTCAGCTCGCACCTCAAGCAATTTGGTGGTGATGCGAAGTTCTTCGACGAAGCCTTCGTCCACCTGCATGTACCGGAAGGCGCAACGCCGAAGGACGGTCCGAGCGCCGGCGTGACCATGGCCAGCGCCCTGCTCTCGCTTGCACGTAATCAGCCGCCGAAAAAAGGCGTGGCGATGACTGGCGAACTGACCCTGACCGGGCATGTATTGCCGATCGGCGGCGTGCGCGAAAAGGTCATCGCAGCGCGCCGGCAGAAGATTTTCGAATTGATTCTGCCGGAACCGAACCGGGGTAACTTTGAGGAATTGCCGGATTATCTGAAGGAAGGGATAACCGTGCACTTTGCCAAGCGGTTTGCGGACGTGGCGAAGGTGCTCTTCTGACAATCATGTAGTGCCTGATGTACCGCTATCGCTGGCAAGCCAGCTCCCACAATGTTCAATGTGCCCACAAATCTTGTGGTCAACCGAGAAACCTGTGGGAGCTGGCTTGCCAGCGATGGCTTCAGTGCTGCCAACACGGAACTCCCTGACCGTCACACTTTGTCCCATCTTCAGTTATGCTCGCCGTTCGTCGTAACCGCCGGAGCTGCTGATCTCATGTCCCCCACTCGCCTGTTTCTCCCCCTCGCCCTTTCCTTGCTGGCGGCCTGCGCCACGCAACCGAAACACAACGTGACTGTGGAAAAACAAAGCGAATGTCCCGTGCGGCTCAACGTCGGGCAAAACCTGATCATCAGCCTGCCAAGCAACCCGACCACCGGCTACCGCTGGGCGATTCAGGATTCAGCTGGCGGCGTGTTGCGCGCCCTCAGCCCCGAGGTTTACAGCAATCCGGAAGATGCCGGCGTGGTTGGCGCAGCGGGGGTTTCGACCTGGCGCTTCCAGGCATTCGCAGCAGGCACCGGACGTTTGCGCCTGACCTCGCAACAACCGTGGGCACCGGAAGTGCTGCCTGTTGAGACCTTCGACTGCGCCATTTCGGTGAACTGACTGCAGCTTCTTCGCGAGCAGGCTCGCTCCGACAGATCACCGCGCCCCCCCTGTGGGAGCGAGCCTGCTCGCGAAAGCCATATCCCGGACGGCGAGAATTACACCCGGTTCGGTGCTTTATCAGACAACCCAAGCATCCCCGCGCCACTTTGGCTAAAATGCCGGCCTTTTCCACCGACACCGCCGGACGCCGCCGTGAGCAAAGAACCCGATCGCCTATTCGCCCAGCCTTTGGCCCAGGTGCCTGACTTCGCCTTCAATGAAGACGTGGTGCGGGTGTTCCCGGACATGATCAAGCGCTCGGTGCCGGGTTACCCGACCATCGTCGAAAACCTCGGCGTGCTCGCGGCGCAGTTCGCCCAGCCGAACAGCGTGCTCTACGACCTCGGCTCGTCGCTCGGCGCAGTGACTCAAGCCCTGCGCCGCCATGTGCGCACCGACGATTGCCGGGTCATCGCTGTGGATAACTCGGCGGCGATGGTCGAGCGCTGTCGCGAATACCTCAACGGTCAGGATTCGATGTTCCAGGAACTGCTGCCGGTCGAGGTGATCGAGGGCGATATCCTCGCGCTGGAGTTTCAGCCCGCGTCGGTGGTGGCGCTGAACTTCACCCTGCAATTCATCGCCCCGGATCAGCGCACTGAATTGCTCTCGCGCATCCGTCAGTCACTGTTGCCCGGCGGCGCGCTGATTCTCTCGGAAAAGCTGCGCTTCAACGATGCCGAAGAACACGCCCTGCTCACCGACCTGCACGTAGCGTTCAAACGCGCCAACGGCTACAGCGAACTGGAAATCGCCCAGAAACGCAGCGCCATCGAAAACGTCATGAAGCCCGACAGCCTCGAAGAACACCGCGAACGCCTGCTGGCCGCCGGGTTCTCGAAAGTCGTGCCGTGGTTCCAGTGTCTTAACTTTGCCTCGTTGATTGCCTTGCCATGATTGACCTGTCCCCCCTCGCCCGGCGTCTGGCCGGTACACCGCTGGCCGAATGGGCCAACACGCTGCAAGCGCAACTCGACAAGAAAATGGACAAAGGCCACGGCGATCTGGAGCGCTGGCAAAGTGCGCTGGACGCCTTGCCGAAGATCCAGCCAAGCGAAGTCGACCTGCTCAACGGCCTGAAACTCGACACCGATTGCGACGACGACACTCGCGCACAGATGCGCACCGCGCTGATGGGCCTGTCGCCGTGGCGCAAAGGGCCGTTCGATCTGTTCGGTGTGCATGTCGACACCGAATGGCGCTCGGACTGGAAGTGGTCGCGGGTCTCTCCGCACCTCGACCTGAAGGGCAAACGCATCCTCGATGTCGGCTGCGGCAACGGCTACTACATGTGGCGCATGCTCGGCGCCGGCGCCGACAGCGTGATCGGGGTCGACCCGAACTGGCTGTTCTTCTGCCAGTTCCAGGCGGTGCAGCGTTACTTGTCCGAGCCGAATGCCTGGCACCTGCCGTTCCCGTTCGAAGACCTGCCGCCGAATCTGGAAGGCTTCGACACAGTATTTTCCATGGGCGTGTTCTATCACCGTCGCTCGCCGATCGAGCATTTGCTGGCGCTGAAGGATTGCCTGGTCAAGGGCGGCGAACTGGTGCTGGAAACCCTCGTGGTCGAAGGCGACAAGCATCAGGTGCTGGTGCCGGAAGATCGCTACGCGCAGATGCGCAACGTGTGGTTTTTGCCGTCGGTGCCGGCGCTGGAATTGTGGCTGCGACGGGCGGGTTTCAGCGATATTCGTTGCGTGGATGTCAGCACGACCACGGTTGAGGAACAGCGCGGGACCGAGTGGATGAAGTATCAGTCGCTGAGTGATTTTCTTGATCCCGAGGACCACAGCAAAACCATTGAAGGGCTGCCGGCGCCGATGCGGGCAGTTATCGTCGCCAGGAAGTAAGCGTATTTTCCCATGACCGCGGTGGGCCTACCCCTCACCCCAGCCCTCTCCCCAGGGAGAGGGAGCTGATTGTTGAGCTTTTCAAAACTTGAGTCCGACTCGGTATTTCAGGTCGGCGGACTTGGTCCATTCAACTCGGTCGGTCCCCTCTCCCTCTGGGAGAGGGTTAGGGTGAGGGGCTTTTAGTGCGTCTGGCGCGGAAAAACTCGGTCAGCACCGCACCACATTCTTCTGCCAACACCCCGCCCTCATACAACACCCGGTGATTCAAAAATCCCTGGGTAAAAAACTGCCCCTGACTCTGCACAATCCCGGCCTTGGGTTCCAGCGCGCCGTACACCACCCGCGCCACCCGCGAATGCACGATCAGCCCGGCGCACATGCTGCAAGGCTCCAGCGTCACATACAGCGTGCTGCCCGGCAGGCGATAGTTATCCACTGCCTGCGCGGCGGCGCGGATCGCGACCATTTCGGCGTGGGCACTCGGGTCGCTGGTGCTGATCGGGCAATTGAAGCCGCGACCGATGATCACGCCATCCTGCACCAGCACCGCGCCCACCGGCACCTCACCGAGGGCGGCGCCCTGCGCGGCGAGGGTCAAGGCTTCGCGCATGAAGTCGCGGTCGCGGCTGCGGTCGATGATCGCCGCCGGGCGGATCTGGCGCATCACTTCACCTCGATCGCGGCCATCAGGCCGGTTTCCATGTGGTCGATGACATGGCAGTGGAACATCCACACCCCCGGGTTATCCGCCACCAGCGCCACTTGCGCACGCTCGTTCTTGCCCAGCAGATAGGTGTCGGTGAAATACGGCACGACTTTGTGCCGGTTCGACGCGATCACCTTGAAGCTCATGCCGTGCAGGTGGATCGGGTGCTGGTACTGGGTCATGTTCTTCAATTCGAAAATATAGCTCTGGCCCAGTTTCAGGCTGGCAATCGGTCGGTCAGCACAGGTCTTGTCGGTGATGTCCCAGGCCTTGCCGTTGATCTGCCAGAGGCTCGGCGGTTTGCCGTTTTCGGTGTTCACCGAGACCGAGCCGACCCATTCGAAATTGAAGTTGAGTTTCTCGGCATTGGCCAGATCCGGCTCGGCCACCGGGTTGGCCGGCAGCGCTTTCGGCCAGTCCGTCGGCGCATCGGTGTTGGCGACTGAACGCAGCGTACCCAGACGCACCGGACCGTTGCGCAGCGACAACTCTTCACCGGCCGCCGGCGCCTTGATCGCCAGGCAAATGCGCATGCCGGGGCCGAGCCAGTATTCCTTGCCCAACGGGCGCGGCTCGACCGGGTTACCATCCAGCGCGTAGATCTTCGCTTCGACACCGGGGATGTTGATGCGATAGGTCAGGGTGTTGTCGAGATTAAGCAGACGCACCCGGGTGACCTGCCCGGCCGGCAGATCAATCACCGGCAGCGGCACACCATTGATCGTCGACAAGCGCCCGGCGGTACCGCCACGGGCCGCTTCGCGGGGGATGCTGAACTCGACGAACTGGCCTTGCTCGTCGACATGCCAGTTCTTCAGGCTCAGGGTTTTCTCGTACTTGAAACCGGTCGGCTCGCGTTCCTCGATGATCAGCGGCCCGACCAGACCACGTCCGAGTTCTTCGCTGCTGCTGACATGCGGGTGATACCAATAGCTGCCAGCGTCCGGCACACGGAATTTGTAGTCGAAGTATTCGCCCGGCAGCACCGGCAGTTGCGACACGTAAGGCACGCCGTCCATTTCCAGCGGCAGACGGATGCCGTGCCAGTGAATGGTAGTCGCCACCGGCAAGTGATTGATGAAGCGCACCCGCAGCCATTCACCCTGACGCACACGCAACTCGGTGCCCGGCGCCGACGGGCCGAACGCCCAGGCTTCGGTCTTGTGGCCCGGCACCAGCTCGACATCCAGCGGCGCGGCGATCAGTTCATAGTCGTGGCCGGCCTCGGCGTCGGCCATCTTGCCCAGCCAGTAACGCGACGCGCCTCCCGCGCCCACGCCAACGACAACAAGACCGGCCAGGCCACCGAGGATTTGGCGACGGGTAAAGGACATGAACTCAACTACCTCACGTATCAGCGACAGACCCCGAGGGTCCGCAAAAGGCGAATACGATACACCCGCAGTTGAGAAACAGTAAGGGCGACCTGCGGCCGCACGTCTTGTCGGCCTTATACGCGCAGCCCGGTAATCAGGTGCAGCACGCCGCCCTCAAGGCACATGACGCCCGACACACCGGCCATACTCAACGCCTGACGGTCGACCCGTGCCGCGTCGTGCAGCGCCACGCGCACCCGAGTCAGCGCCACCGGTTGCTGCGACTTGAGGTTATCCACACCACCCAGCGCCGCAACAATCTCGGCGCTCAGGCCGGCAATCGGTTCAGCGATGGCTTTCACCTCATCCGGGACCAGATCCGGCGTCAGTGCTTTCCAGAATGCCTGCTGCAATTTGTCGAACATGTTCAATTCTCCATTACCGGCGAGGCATCGACTTTCGCCTCATGAAACCGCTGCAAGGCTTCGCGCACGTCACCGGCGCTTTCCAGATTCGAAACCTGTTCGGCGATGATTCGACAGTCGGCCAGATTCACCTCGCGCACCGCCGACTTGATCGCCGGAATCAACGGCACGCTCACCGACAGCTCATCCACACCCAGCCCCAGCAGCAACGGCACCGCAAGGCGTTCAGACGCCATGGCGCCGCAGACGCCGACCCATTTGCCGTGGGCATGCGCAGCCTTCACCGTCATGGCAATCAGGCGCAGTACCGAGGGATGAAAGCTGTCCGCCTGACTGGCCAGACGCGGATGATCGCGGTCCATGGCCAGGGTGTATTGGGTGAGGTCGTTGGTGCCGATGGAGAAAAAATCCACGTGCGGCGCCAGCACATCGGCCATCAGCGCAGCGGCAGGCACTTCGATCATGATTCCCAGCTTTGGCAGGTGCGCCAGGCCCAGCACCCGCGCTTCTTGCTCGAGAATCTGCCGCGCCAGACGCAGTTCGGCCAAATTCGTGACCATCGGCAACATGATGTGCAAACGCGTCAGCTCACAGCAGGCGAGGATTGCGCGGAACTGCTCGCGCAACAGTTGCGGTCGCTCAAGGCACAGACGAATGCCGCGCAAACCAAGGAAGGGATTGGTTTCGCTGTCCATCGGCACGTAGGCCAGCGGCTTGTCGCCACCGACATCGAGGGTGCGCACCACCAGATTGTGTGCCGGCCCGATGGTGCGCGCGATGGCGCTATAAGTGGCCACCTGTTCGTCATGGCTCGGCGCCTGCTGACGGCCCAGGTAGAGAAATTCCGAACGCAACAGCCCCACGCCATTCGCGCCCAGCTCCATGGCCTGGGCGGTTTCTTCCTGCGAGGCAACGTTGGCGGTGACTTCGATGTGCTGACCGTCACGGGTACAGGCCGCCTCGCTGGCCTGCGCCAGTTCCTGCTGATGACGCTGGCGCTGGCGCTCATGCCGCGTGCGCAATTGATCAATGGACTCGGCGTCCGGGTGCAACTGCAATTCGCCTTTATCGGCATCGAGCAGCACCCGCGTGCCGTTGCCGAGCCCGAGCATTTGCGCCGGCATGCCGCAGATCGCCGGTAAACCGCAGGCTCGCGCGAGGATCGCGACATGGCTGGTGGCGCCACCGCCGACGGTGGCAAACCCGAGCACTTTGCGCGTATCGAGCCCGGCGGTCTGGGATGGGGTCAACTGATCGGCGATCAGAATGGTGTCGTCCGGCAACTCCAGCATCTGCTCGTGAACACCGAGGATCAGCTTCAGCACGCGCTGGCCGACATCATCCAGATCCGCCGCGCGCTCGGCCAGCAAGGCATTGCCCAGCGAGCGAAACATCGCCGCCGTTGCGTCGGTGCTGGTCTTCCAGGCAAACGCCGCGCTGTTGCCCGCGTCGATCAGCGCCCGGGCCTGATCCAGCAGGCTCGGGTCGGCGAGCAGTTCCTGATGCGCCTTGAAGATCTCCGCCTGCGCCTGGCCGCTGGCGGTGTCGCGCAGATGTTGCAGGGCCATGTCGGCTTCGATCAGTGCTTGGCTCAACGCCTCCAGTTCAACTGGCGGCTCGGCGCCGAACTCGTTGACCATGAGCGACGCTTCGACAATCTGCATGACTTGCCCCAACGCCGAACCGGGCGAGGCGCAGACACCGCGCAGGATGTTCGGGATTTCTGCTGCATCGACTTCGACCGGCGCGGGCGCTGTGACCGCTTCACCGCAGCCTTCGCTCAGCAAGCGTGTCAGCGCCGCGACCGCTGCCTCGGCATCTTCACCTTCGGCGCTGACCTGCACGCTGTCGCCATGGGCCGTTTGCAACGCCATGATCGCCACCAGGGATTTGCCGTTGGCTTGGGCTTGCAGCTTGTGCAGATGGATGGTCGCTGAAAATGCTTTGGCCGCTTGGGCAAATACTGCCGCCGGCCGCGCGTGCAGGCCATTGGGATTGGGCAAGTTGATCGGCTGCGAGTACACCGCGTCGCCCGGCACCGACGCTGGATGTTCGCCAACGGCTGCGCCGACCACGACGTCCAGCACTGGCTGGCCCACCTCGACCAACCCGGTTGAGCCAACGAGTGAATCGAACGGCTCGCCGCTGACCACCAGCATCAAAGTCAACAAACTGCGCGCGTGCAGGGCAATGTAGTCAGCATCGAAGTCGATCAGCGCCTGCCCCGCTTCGACCCGCTGCCCCGCGTCAACGCGGCGGGTGAATCCTTCGCCGGCGAGATTCACCGTGTCCAGGCCGATATGCATCAACACCTGAACACCCGCATCACTGGTGATGGTGAGCGCATGCCCGCTGGCCTGCACGTCGCTGACCACACCTGCAAGCGGTGCGCAGAGCGTTGACGAAGTCGGGTCGATGCACAAACCGTCGCCGATGATCCGCCCGGCAAACACCGGGTCGGGCACCTGGTCCAGCGCCATCAGCACGCCGGATAAAGGAGCCAGCAGCTGCAATTGTTGGGGTGTGGCCATGACATCACCTGAGCGTGTATTGATTGAGTGAGCGGTCGCAGCCGCTTTGCTTATTTCCACCAGTATTCAACCTGCAGCCCGACATTGGCCCCGTGCCGTGCGTTGCCGAAGGCGCCGGTGTCGGACAGCGCCGAACCTTTGGCCAACAGGTTGGCGGCACGCTTGGCTGCCTGGTTCCAGCTGGCATAGGTGTAATACAGACGCACCTCGGGCCGCGCCCAGAATTCCGGGCCTTTCGGTGACCAGGTCGGTGCAAAGGTGAACTTGCTCAGCTTGCGCGTGCCGTCCGCCGCCTCGACCTGATCGTGACCCAGTTCGGTCACCAGTTTGAACTGCTCGCTCAGTGCATAGGCCGGACGCACACCGAGTGACAGCCAGTTCTGATCGGCGCCGCCCTGACGAATATCTTTCTGATACACCGCTTGGAATTGTCCGCCAAAACGTGGCGTCAGTTGCCAGTCGAAGAACTCGACGATCCGATAACTCTTGTTGCGGTCATCAAGCCTGACGTTACCGGTATAGCCCAATCCGGTGCCCGGCCCTTCGCCGTATTGCAGCGCCAGTTTGTTCTTGCCGCCGAGGAAGTCCTGCTGCACGTGCTGAGTGGTAATCGCCCAGCCACGGTGGGCGTCGCGGCTGTCGGGCTTGTCGATGTAACTCAGGCCGAACTCAAGTTCACCGCCCGGGTTACTGTTGAAACCGCCGACATTGAAGTCGTGGCGGTTGATGTAATCCTTCTGATAAAGGTTGTCCTTGCGCGAAAAGGCGTAGCTGTATTTCAGGCCACCGAGCAACACGTCTTCAATGCCTGCACCGGTGGCGCTCTGGTTCCAGTAATAGAAATCGGAAATATGGATGTCGTTACGTTTGTAGTAGCGCCGACCGGCCCACAGCGAGCCGCCGTTGAGCGCGGGCATCGCCGACCATTGCGCGTAAGCCTGGGGCAGGCGAATCGAGCCGTTGTCTTCCTTGAACGTCAGGCTACGGTCGTAACGGTTGTACAGCGATGCCATGCCGTCGACGCTCAGCACCGAGCCGTCTTCGAGGGTGTACAGATCCTGGCGCAGCTCGAGCTCACCGTACTGCTCGCACTCGTTACCGAGGCGATATTTGGTCTGCGCGCCGGGCAACTGGAAACACGACTGGCTGCTGCTGTTGACCGAGGTTCCGACACCGCTGCGCAGATAGCCGCCGAACTCCAGCGCCTGTGATGACGTGGGCATTGCCAGACAAATCCCCGCGACTGCCAGACTGTAATTTATGGTTGCTCTCATATATGCCACCCGTTGTTTTTATTGTGTGGTTGCAGGAATTCAGCGCGCACAAATCCCCCGCGCAGCGTTCTGCGTGTTTTTTTCAAAGGTTGTTATTCAGTTAAAAAATCAGGGGTCGGTCAGGTGCAGCACGAAGGATTCGTAAGGTCGCAACTGCAGCAAACTCGTGCGTTGCGGGCAGTCCGGGTAGTTGCTGATCAGCAGGCGCTGCTCCTGGGCTTCGTCGATCAGCGCCGGTAGCTCGACCTCACAGGCAGTGCCATAGAAGTTGTTCACCACTAACAAGCGTTCTCCCGTCCCCTCGCGCAGGTACGCCCAGACCTGTGGATGCTCCGGCAACAACTGCCGATAGATGCCATCGGAGATCAACGCTTCAGTGCGGCGTAAAGCGATCAGGCGCCGATAGTGATGCAGCACCGATTCCGGGTCGTGCAGTTGATGCGCGACATTGATCTGTGCAGCATTGGCCGGCACACCGATCCATGGTTCGCTGCGAGTGAAGCCGGCGTTGTGCCCGGCGTGCCAGTGCATCGGCGTGCGCCCGTTATCGCGGGACTTCTGCATGATCGCCGCCATGTTGTCGAGGTCGCTTGCCCCGGCTTCACGCTTGAGGCGAAAGATATTCAGGGTCTCGACGTCACGGTATTGCTCGATGCTCTCGAACCCCGGATTGGTCATGCCCAGTTCTTCGCCCTGATAGACGAAAGGCGTGCCCTGCAGAAAGTGCAGCGCGGTACCAAGCATCTTCGCCGACAGCTCGCGGTATTCGCCGTCATTGCCGAACCGCGAGACCACGCGTGGCTGATCGTGGTTACACCAGAACAGCGCATTCCAGCCGCCACCCGCCTGCATGCCGGTCTGCCAGTCGGAGAGAATCTGCTTGAGCTGGAGGAAATCGAAATCGGCGCGCACCCATTTCTGCAGATTCGGGTAATCGACCTTCAGGTGATGAAAGTTGAAGGTCATCGACAGTTCTTTCGACTGCGGATTGGAGTAACGAATGCAGTGTTCCAGACGTGTCGAAGACATCTCGCCGACGTTGATCAGCTCATGCCCTTCGAAGACTTCGCGGTGCATCTGCTGCAAGTAGGTGTGCACGTTCGGCCCGTCGGTGTAGAAGCGCCGACCATCGCTGTCGTCTTCGGGAAAGTCCGCCGGTTTGGAGATCAGGTTGATCACGTCCAGACGAAAACCACCCACACCCTTGTCGCGCCAGAAGCGCATCATCTTGAACACTTCGTCGCGGACCTTGGGGTTGTCCCAATTGAGATCCGCCTGGGTGTGGTCGAACAGGTGCAGATAATACTGGCCGGTCTGCGCTTCGTACTCCCAGGCCGAGCCGCCGAATTTGGATTCCCAGTTGTTCGGCTGGTCGCGCCAGATATAGAAGTCGCGGTAAGGGTTGTCGAGGCTGCTGCGCGCCTGCTGGAACCACACATGCTCGATCGAGGTGTGGTTGACCACGATGTCGAGCATCAACTTGATCCCGCGTTTGCCCGCTTCGGCGATCAGCAGTTCACAGTCGGCCATGCTGCCGTAGCTCGGATCGACCGCGTAGTAGTCGCTGATGTCGTAGCCGTTGTCGCGCTGCGGCGAGCGCAGGAACGGCGTGATCCACAGGTAATCGACCCCCAGCCATTGCAGGTAATCGAGCTTGGCGACGATGCCGAGCAGATCGCCGGTGGCGTTGCCGGCATGGCTGTGAAAGCTCTTCGGGTAGATCTGGTAGATCACCGAACGTTGCCAGTCTTGCATGGCGGATTTCCCTCTTGAATTTTACGATCTCTGTAGGAGCTGCCGGAGGCTGCGATCTTTCGATTTTGAAAGGCAAGATCAAAAGATCGCAGCCTCCGGCAGCTCCTACAGTTCAATTTCAGGCAACCCGGTAACCCGGGCGGACGATCTTCATGCTCAGCACGCAGGTAAGGGCAAACGGCACGAGCATGGCAATCAGCATCCCGATGACGAACATCGGGATGAACTGCGGAATGATCGAGATGAAACCGGGCAGGCCACCGACGCCGATGGCCGAGGCCTGGATCTTGTTCAGCGAGAGGAACATGCAGCCCAGCGCCGAACCGGCCAGCGCGGCGTAAAACGGAAACTTGTAGCGCAGGTTGACACCGAACATCGCCGGCTCGGTGATGCCGAAATACGCAGAAATCGCCGAGGTCGAGGCCATGCTCTTGTCCCGCGCATTGCGCGTCATCCAGAACACCGCCAGGGCCGCACTGCCCTGCGCCAGATTGGACATGACGATCATCGGCCAGATGAAGGTGCCGCCCTGGCTCGAGATCAATTGCAGATCCACGGCGAGGAACATGTGGTGCATGCCGGTGATTACCAGCGGCGCATACAGCAAACCGAAAATCAGACCGCCCACCAACGGCGCCAGATCGAACAGCATCACCAGCCCTTCGGTGATGTAGATGCCGATATGCCGGGTCACCGGGCCAATGATCGCCAGCGCCAGCACACCAGTGACAACGATGGTGGTGATCGGCACCACAAGCAATTGCACGGCGTTGGGCACTCGCGCGCGCAGCCATTTTTCGATGACGCTCATCACGTACGCCGCCAGCAGGATCGGCAGGATCTGCCCCTGGTAGCCGACCTTTTCCACCTGGAACAGGCCGAGGATGTCGAAGTACGGCAGTTGCTGCCCGTCCAGCCCGGCCACGGCCTTGCCGTAATTCCAGGCATTGAGCAGGTCCGGGTGTACCAGCATCAGACCGAGGACAATGCCGAGGATTTCGCTGCCGCCGAAACGCTTGGCCGCCGACCAGCCGACCAGCGCCGGCAGGAACACGAACGAGGTGTTGGCCATCAGATTGATCAGGCTCCACAACCCGTCGAGGTTGGGATAGGCATCCAGCAGGGTCTGGCCCTCGATGAACATGCCCTTGGCGCCAAGCAGGTTGTTGATGCCCATCAACAGGCCGGCAATGATCAGCGCCGGCAGGATCGGCATGAACACATCGGAAAACACCCGCACCAGCCGCTGCATGGCGTTTATCTTCTCGGCGCTTTTCTGTTTAACGTCGGCGATGGTCGACGCCGCCAGGCCCGTCTGCTGGCGCAGTTCGGCATAAACCTTTTCAACATCACCCGGGCCGATGACCACTTGATACAAGCCGCCGGTGAAGAACGAACCCTTGACCAGATCGACGCCATTGAGCGCGGCCACATTCACCAGCGCGGGGTTCTTCAGCGCCAGGCGCAAACGCGTCACGCAATGCGCCGCCTGCTCGATGTTGTCGCGGCCACCGAGGCTTTCCAGCAGCTCCTTGGCGATGTTCGGGTAGTCATGGCTCATGCTTGTTCTTCCGTCGTGGATTGTTGTTATTGGCAGCACGCCGAGAGGAAAAATACTCGTCTGTACGAGTTAATGCAACAACTCGTCTGTACGAGTTTGCGTCCGTGGATGAACATCAGAAAAATGCGGATTCTTCCTACTCTGACCTAAGATGTTTTCCTTCGTCCGCATGGACAAACCCCTACCCTGCCCTTAAGGTTCGGGGTTTTGAGCACCGTCGGCACAGAGTCCAGCCATGAGCAAATACAACCAGATCTACAGCGATTTGCTTGCCAGCATCACCACGCAGCGCCTGGAGCGCGGCGCCCGGCTGCCTTCCGAAACCGAGCTGATGGACACCTATCAGGCCAGCCGTGGCACGGTACGCAAGGCCATCGACCAGTTGCAGGAACGCGGTTTCGCTCAGAAGATTCACGGCAAAGGCGCGTTCGTGCTGGCGACCAACCCGATCGAATTCCAGCTCGGCGGCATCGTCAGTTTCCAGGAGACCCACCCGCGACTGGGCAACGACGTCAGCACCGAAGTGGTCGAGATGTGTCAGGTGCCGCTGGAAGGTGCGCTGCTCGAACACATCAATGCCGAGCCCGGCAGCCCGATCACCCGGATCAAACGGGTGCGGCGCATCGACGGCAAACGCGTCATCCTCGACATCAACCACTTCGTCAGCGAGGTGATTCCCGACCTGTCTGCAGACATCGCCGAACATTCGATCTACGCCCACATCGAACAGACCCTGCAACTGCAGATCGCCTACGCCCAGCGCACCATCGAAGCCATGCCGTGCAGCAAGGACGACCACCACCATCTGGACCTCGACGGCCAGAGCCATGTCATCGTGGTCAGCAACCAGACCTTCCTGCAGGACGGCCGCCAGTTCGAGTACACCGAATCGCGGCATACGCTGGACAAGTTCTATTTTTCCGATGTGGCGCGGCGCTGACGTTCGCCAACAGGCGAGCCCATTTCAAAATATGTGATTGGCTGACAAGCCGCGATGACCTCCGGTAGTATGCCGCCGTGGCTATGGAACACCTTCCTTCTATCCTCCATGAACTAGGGGTTCCGCTCTCCACACCGCGCCTGCTTATTGCAGGCGTTTTCGTATCGATTGCACAGGTGAGCATCAGCTCACTGGAAACGGCGACCAAGGAAGAAATCATGATCAATCAGGAGCTGTTCCTGCGGCGCCGTACAAAACTTCACGTCCCTGCCGGCTCTGGCGGAGCCACGCGCGCGCAGGTCGCATCAGCGGTCAAAGAAGTCGCGGCGTTTCGATATGTACTCTCTGAACCGCTGATCGAGCGAATCGGCATGCTCTCTGCGGTAGAACTCAAGAACTGGCTGCGTGAAGTCATTCGAGTCCTGCGCCGTCGCAGCGGTGCTCATGTACATCACCGACCGTTTTATCCTGACTTCCCCAATCAAGTCCTCGAAGCGACAGAGGCGGAGTTGTATCTCAACGCCGTCATTCACTACCACACACTTCGGCGCCTGCCACCCAGCGAACAGGTTCGGCCAGCCATGCTTGAAGGCAACTTCATCCATTGGGTCATCGAACCGGGAAGTGTCGGCGAGTTCGAGGCATTGCTCGAGCCGCTGGTCTCATCGCGCACCTCGCTGTCCGAAGAGGAAGCTGCGGATGTCAGCTGGTTTATCCGAACGTACAAAAGCGATGTGTTCCGTCTACTGCCCGAGACCGTTCCGTTTCGCGAGATTCGCGCGCTCGTTGGCGGCGCGCTAATCCTGCATATCGGCGACGATGCACAGGTTGAGGCTTTCCTTGAGCAAAATGTCGAAACGGCGACGGACGTGCTGCGCGTGGCGATCGCACTGCATGGTGGAGACGTGTCGCTGGCGACAGCGTTGACGCGCTTTAGCAAAATGAAACGTTCGATGCGTCGCAAGCTGTTGCGCCTGCTCGACCGCATGCCCAACGCTACCGAGGATGTGATGCGCCAGGCCGAACGCTGGAAACGTCTGGCCGAAGTCCTGCATCCAGGCGATTACGCTGAGAAGTATCCGCGAGCATTTGCGGCCATCACCGCAGCGCGACGCAATGATCAGCCGGCCTCGTTCGGGTCGCGTGTCGAAACCATGCTTGCCCAACGCCAGATCGCCGCGCTTACGTCGGTGCTGCAGGATCGTCCCGGAGAATTCGCGCGCCGTCTGGACGTGATGTTACGGCGTGCCACAGAACCGGACGCGGTGCTCGACGCCTTTGCGGCTGTCGCGGCGCAAGTGTCCTCACCTGTGCTGCTGCAATTACTGGCCCAGGTAAATGCCCCGCGCCCCCTGCCCTTGCGAGCGTTCACACCTAAAGGAGCGCTGGCGAAAGTCTTCGGCACTGCTGATCGTCGAGAGTCGATCGCACCGCAGGTATTGGCACGTGCCGCACAGATTTGCGAGAACGCCCTGATCGCACGTTTCGCGTCGCTGCCACCGCTGGGCCGCTGCTTTGTCGATCCGGCATTGCGCGAATACCGGGTGCCATTGGCACAGCGCGCCGCAGCGAAGTCACTGCGAACACTTGTACGCGGCAGTCGCTTGCCAATGCCCGATACGCGATTCATTCGCCTATTCCTGTGGTGGAAGAACGGTCGTGACCGCACGGACATCGACTTGTCCGCCGCCTTCTTCGACAGCGACTTCGTCTTCAAGGAAGCGGTCGCCTATTACAACCTCAAAGGTTATGGCGGTTACCACAGCGGCGACATCGTCGACGCGCCTAATGGCGCTTCCGAGTTCATCGACCTCGACCTTGATGCTCTCGTCAAAAAGGGCGTCCGCTATGTCGTCACGTCCCTCAACTCATTTACCTGGCAGCCATATTGTGACCTTCCTGAATGCTTCGCGGGCTGGATGGCCCGCGCCGATACGGCATCTGGCGAAGTGTTCGAGCCGCGCACCGTAGTCGACCGCATCGATATCGCCTCCGACACGAGTATCTGCCTGCCATTCGTGATGGACCTGGTGGAACGTCGCATGATCTGGGCCGATCTGGGGCTGACTTCATCGCCCCGCTGGAACAACGTCGACAACAACCTCAGCGGAGTTTCGTTGATGCTGCGCGCCCTGGTGCATACACCAAGGCCGGACCTGCACACGCTTTTCGATTTACACGTGCGAGCACGAGGCGAACGAGTGGCCTCTGCAGAGCAGGCGCAGAGGGTGTTCGCACCTGAACAAGGGCTGACTCCGTTCGATACGGATCTTATTCGGTCTGAATATCTTTGATATCTGCGAAGGCATTGGCTCACTTTCAAAAGGACAACACGCGATAACCGGCTAACACCCTCCCCTTGAGCGCATGGGCCATCTTCTGCCTTTGTGTCTCAAGGATGAACACCCGAATGACCACTGCCGAACGTCGTCTGCTGCCAAACGCAGCGGACAAAACCGCCCTCAAAGCCATCGCCACTACCATTGTGCAGAACTGCCCAAGCCTGCTGGATGAGGCCCGGCTAGTCGCGATCGAACTGCTGACCGCCAAGGGCCTATCTGGCCTTGATCCCGACCAGGTTTATTTCCATCGTTTCAAAACGGCGCAAAGCAGCACGCTGACCTTTACCGGTTGGGAGCACTTGCTCGAAAAGCCTTGTGAAACGCTCACCCTCACGCAACTGGTCGTCCATCGATTTCGCGCCACCGACCAAGACAACGCAGATTTGCTGGGCCTTTACTGCGGCTTCTACTCGGATGGCCCGGGCGCGGAGAATTTCAATCAGAGCAACGAAGTGCGACTGCTTGGCAGCGATGTGCTGAAGGCATTCTGGGCCGTTGATTTCAGCACGCGTTACAGCGGTCAATTGACCAAATTCTGGCAAACCTCGTCGGACGATTTCCGCGCCATGGCCAAGTGCAATTTTCTCAGTCAGGCGGTGCAGGCACTGCAACAGGGGGACGTTGACGGCAATGATTTTCAACGCATCGTCACCTCGCTGATCGGCCCCGTAAGCTGGCCGGTAACCCTGCAAATGCTCCGATCGACGTACCCGGTCGGCGCGCAAGTGCGCACGCTGGATCTGGACGGTCACGTCGCCACCAACGTGCTGCGTCTGGTCGAAGACAGTGGCCGGCAGACCCTTTACCTGCCGGGACAGGCCCAGGCCTTTCGGCTGATGGACACTGCCGCGGATCTGCACTGGTGGATGCTTGAGCAGATGAATTCAGAGCAGAAACGCTCTTTGTTTCTCAAGCACTTCTCGCTGGCTGACAGCAATCACATCACCGAGAACCTCACTGATCTGATGAACCGTTTGGTGAGCACCTGGGGCCACAGCGATCATCGAATGATCAACCGCAGCAACGTTGCGATCAGCGGTGACGCCTTCACGTGGTTAAGCGAGTCGACCCGCACGGGCATGGTTGCCGAGGCGCATCTGGTGCTCACGTCCAACAGTGACCTGCGCAAGAAACTCTGGACCGGCTATCTGAGCGCCGGGCTGAAAGTGTTCGGCCCGATGGCGGCCGTGGGCTGGCCTGCAGCTTTTCCCTTGATCGGCGCCGGCGTCGCGAACATGGGGCTGAACATCGATCAGGCGATCAACGGCATTACGGCGACCGAGCGTAGAGCCGGGGTTATCGGTGCGGTGCTCAGCGCTATCGAAACCGTATTCAATGTTCCGTTCCTGATTGGCACTGGCGCGCAGTTGGAAGTTGGGCCACAGGTTGAGTATGCCGAGGCTGAAGAGATGCGCGGGCTGGTCGAACTTGCCTCGGCTGACACGCGATTATTGCCCCCTGTGGATCCGCCACCCGTCACAGCCGCTGAAGAAGCAAGCAGCGAGTTGGCAAACGAGATCCCCGGCGGGGCGACATTGGTCGACGCCACTGAGCTGTTGAATACGCCTGCTACACGGCAAGGTTCGACCTTCCCAAAGGTACCTGCCAGCTATCGATGCAACGAGTTACTTGCGCAACATTCCGTAGAGGCGACGCCGGGGAAATACGAAGGCATTTACCGCCTCGACAACGAGCCCGGTCATGCCATCGAAATGGATGGCGCCGCCTATTACGTGCGCTACTTCGCCGACTCGCAGGACAGCGGCAACTGGGCAATCATCAATCCCGAGCGCCCCAATCAGTTCGCTTATTCGTTGCCGGTCCGCCTGGGAAGCGCTGGCAAGTGGGAGCGCATGCCAGCGCTGCGGCTGCGCGGAGGCGGTCAATGCGTGGGCAAGGCATGTTTGCCGGAGACTGATGTGAGCTCAACCGAGGCAACACCGTCGGTGGACCTGCCACGCGTCGAACCGCTTCCAGGCGTTCCGTGTCCGCTACGCCCGGTTACGAAGCTCAAGGGTATCTCAGAGACGGAAATACCCGGGATGAGAAGATGGGCAATGAACTTGCCCAACGCCTCCGCCGAGACCACAAGCGCCGGGCGCCGCTATCTGCTGGCGACCGACCGCTACGTGGCCCATTTCGGCGAACAACGCACGGCTCTGCTGAACGACGCCGAAGCATTCTATCGGGAGTTGAAATGGATCAACCTGCCCCAGCGCCCGGTCATTCCGCCCGTCAGTCCGCAGATGAAGATTGATGAGTTGATTGATCTCATCTTTGCCAATACTGATGGACTGGCCGTCGGTGAAACCCTCGATCGCATCGCCAGCACGCGTTTCATGATCGAGAACATGCCCAAGTTCGCGCGGCATATCAAAACCCTCTACGTGCGTGGGTTGCTGAGTGATTTCGCCCAGGATGACCTCAACCATTTCTATCTGTCGGGGGACATGTCAGAAGACCTCAGTACCTATTTGTCCAGCCTGGGCACTGACCCTGAGAACCGGTTCAACATGCTCGAATTGATCCGGGCTGCCCAAGCCAATGGCGTCCGGGTTCATGGACTGGATGCAGCAGAAACCTGCACGCTGAAAGTCCCGCTCACGTCGATCGAAGAGCAGATGATCAAGGCGCGCCTCGCAACGCAGATCATGGAGCGTGACAAGCTGCTCAACAGACCCGGCAAGTGGGTGGCTCTGGTCGATGCCACGAATACCAATACCTTCAGAGATCTGGCAGGCATAAGCGAACTCCGGGGCGGCATCGGTTTGCGCATCGAAGAAGTCTGGCCCGACGAGGTGGCCGACCTCAGGATCGACCCGGGAGTGGAAGTCGCTCGCGGCCCGTTTTACAACGGGGCGACGACAAACAGCGCCTTCGACCCTCTGTTCGCTGACCTGCGATTGCAGGTCAAGGCCCCCGTGCCGCCATGGAATGATGCAACGCTGGAAAAGCTTCTGCCTCGCAATGGCATGTTCGTGATACGGAAAACAGAACCAAGCACATACACACTCGTGCGGCGCAACAGCGCCAGCAACATCGTGCAAACAAGGGTGCATTGCACCGCAGATGGCCGGTTTTATATCTGGGACCAGTCGATGCGCCGCATCACCGGCATGGTCTTCCGCGACATCGCCGCAGTAGCCGAGCGCCTGATCGAGCTCGGCATGACCCTGCAAAGTCGTTTACCCGCCTGATCAGTTATCAGGGCTCTGAAACGAAAAAACCCTTGGCTTCACGCCAAGGGTTTTTCGTTATTCGAACCGCAGCAGGATCATTCCCACTCAATCGTCGCCGGCGGCTTGCTCGACACGTCGTAAGTGACGCGCGAAATGCCTTCGATTTCATTGATGATGCGGCCGCTGACAGTTTCCAGCAGTTCGTAAGGCAGGTGTGCCCAACGCGCGGTCATGAAGTCGATGGTTTCCACGGCACGCAGGGCCACGACCCAGGCGTAACGACGGCCATCGCCAACCACGCCAACCGATTTCACTGGTTGGAAGACCACGAACGCCTGGCTGACCTTGTGGTACCAGTCGGCTTTGCGCAGTTCTTCGATGAAGATGTGGTCGGCGCGACGCAGCAGGTCGGCGTATTCCTTTTTCACTTCACCGAGGATGCGCACGCCCAGGCCCGGGCCCGGGAACGGGTGACGGTAGACCATGTCGTACGGCAGGCCCAATTCCAGGCCCAGACGACGCACTTCATCCTTGAACAGTTCGCGCAGTGGCTCGACCAGTTTCAGGTTCATCTCTTCCGGCAGGCCGCCCACGTTGTGGTGCGACTTGATCACGTGGGCCTTGCCGCTTTTCGCGCCAGCCGACTCGATCACGTCCGGGTAGATGGTGCCCTGAGCCAGGTACTTGATGTTGTCCAGCTTGCAGGATTCGGCATCGAACACGTCGATGAAGGTACGGCCGATGATCTTGCGCTTCTTTTCCGGGTCGGCTTCGCCGGCCAGGTTGTTGAGGAACTGCTCCTCAGCGTTGGCGCGGATCACCTTGACGCCCATGTTCTCGGCGAACATGGCCATCACTTGCTCGCCTTCGTGCAGACGCAGCAAGCCGTTGTCGACGAAGACGCAGGTCAGCTGATCGCCGATGGCTTTGTGCAGCAGCGCGGCAACCACCGAGGAGTCAACGCCGCCGGACAGACCCAGCAGCACGTTGTCGGTACCGACCTGGGCGCGGATGTTGGCGATGGCGTCTTCAGCGATCTTCGACGGCGTCCACAGGGCTTCACAACCGCAGATGTCGAGGACGAAGCGCGAGAGGATGCGCCCGCCCTGCTTGGTGTGGGTCACTTCCGGGTGGAACTGCACGCCATAGTAAGCGCGGTCGTCGTTGAACATACCGGCGATCGGGCAGCTCGGGGTGCTGGCGAGGATGTGGAAGTCTTCCGGCATCTTTGTGACTTTGTCACCGTGGCTCATCCACACGTCGAGGCCGAACAGGCCGTCGGCGTCGATGTGGTCTTCGATGCCGTCGAGCAGGCGGCTCTTGCCGACCACGTCAACGCGGGCGTAACCGAACTCACGCAGTTCGGAACCTTCAACCTTGCCGCCCAGTTGCTCGGCCATGGTCTGCATGCCGTAGCAGATGCCGAACACCGGAACGCCGAGGTCGAACACCGCCTGCGGGCAGCGCGGGCTGTTGGCTTCGTGCACGGACTCGGGGCCGCCGGCGAGGATGACGCCTTTAGGGGCGAATTCGCGGATCGCATCTTCGTCCATGTCGAACGGGTGCAGTTCGCAGTACACGCCGATCTCGCGCACGCGGCGGGCAATCAGCTGGGTGTATTGCGAACCGAAGTCGAGGATCAGGATGCGGTGAGCGTGAATGTCGAGGGCCATGACTCATTCTCATGTAGTGAATCAGAAACAACTCGGGGCTGAATGAACAGCCCCGGTGATTTAACGTTTTGCTGGAAGCCTCAACCTACGCGGTAGTTTGGCGCTTCCTTGGTGATCTGCACGTCGTGAACGTGGGACTCGGCCATGCCGGCACCGGTGATCCGCACGAACTCGGGTTTGGTACGCATTTCTTCGATGTTGGCGCTGCCGGTGTAACCCATCGAGGAACGCAGACCGCCCATCAACTGGTGAATGATCGCGCTCAGGGTGCCTTTGTACGGCACACGGCCTTCGATGCCTTCCGGAACCAGTTTCTCGGCGCCTGCCGAGGAGTCCTGGAAGTAACGGTCGGACGAACCTTGAGCCTGGGACATGGCGCCCAGCGAACCCATGCCGCGATAAGCCTTGTACGAACGGCCCTGGAACAGTTCGATCTCGCCCGGGGCCTCTTCGGTACCGGCGAACATCGAGCCCATCATCACGCAGGACGCACCGGCCACGATGGCCTTGGACAGGTCACCGGAGAAACGGATACCGCCGTCGGCGATCAACGGTACGCCAGTGCCTTCAAGGGCAGCGGCGACGTTGGCGATGGCACTGATTTGCGGTACGCCGACACCGGCGACGATACGGGTGGTGCAGATCGAGCCAGGGCCGATACCGACCTTGACTGCGTCGGCGCCGGCTTCGGCCAGGGCCTTGGCGGCAGCGCCGGTGGCGATGTTGCCGCCGATCACCTGCACTTCAGGGAAGTTCTCTTTGACCCAGCGTACGCGGTCGATCACGCCTTTGGAGTGACCGTGTGCGGTGTCGACCACCACCACGTCCACGCCGGCATTGACCAGTGCAGTCACGCGATCACCGGTGTCTTTACCGGTGCCGACCGCAGCGCCAACGCGCAGACGACCTTGATCGTCCTTGCTGGCCAGCGGGTAGGCTTTGGCTTTTTCGATGTCGTTGACGGTCATCATGCCTTTGAGGGCGAATTTGTCGTCGACGATCAGCACGCGCTCGATGCGGTGCTTGTGCAGCAGTTCACGGACGTCGTTCTTGTCGGCGCCTTCCTTGACCGTGACCAGACGCTCTTTAGGCGTCATCACTTCGCGGACAGTGGCTTCCAGACGGTTTTCGAAACGTACGTCGCGGGAGGTGACGATGCCGACCAGGTCGCCATCGTGCAGGACCGGAACGCCGGAGATATTGTGCAGACGGGTCAGTTCGAACAGATCACGCACCGTGGCATCGGCCTCGATGGTGATTGGATCCTTGACCACACCGGCTTCGAACTTCTTGACCTTGCGTACTTCGGCAGCTTGCTGCTCGATGGTCATGTTCTTGTGGATAATGCCGATGCCACCTTCCTGAGCCATGGCGATTGCCAGACGGGCTTCAGTAACGGTGTCCATGGCGGCAGAAACCAGAGGAATATTCAGTTCGATGCCACGGGTAAGACGGGTCTTGAGACTGACTTCGTTGGGAAGTACCTCGGAATAACCGGGCACTAGGAGAATGTCGTCGAATGTCAGAGCTTCTTGGCTGATACGCAGCATCGCGGGGGCTCCCGAGCGGGAAAATGGAAGCGCGCCATTATAGTCAGACACCCCCTGCTGTTCAATGTAAAACTCAGCCTAATTGATAGATGGAAAAGCCCGGCCCTACAGCTCCACCTTGACCCAAGAGACAGGTTGATCGAGCCAATCGGCGAACTCGTCGATAAAGCTCTGCTTGAACCCCGCCTCCAGCCAATTGTTGAAAATGAAGCCGAGGTTGGAAAACGCGCATTCCTGCAAAAACAGAAAGCCGTTGATGTCGTCCTCATGCCCGCATTCGGGGCAGGTGAAATTGTCGGTGCGGCCTGGAAACCAGTCTTCAAGACTCTCGAACAGCGCCTCACCCACTTCGCGACGGCACTCGGCGCAACCGGCCTCTTCGAGAAAGCCCTTGGCCGGGGTGTAGATGCAGCGTTTGGTGACGATCTCCAGGCCATTGACCGGCTCGCCGAACGGCAGCGCTTGCGGGTGCAGCACCACGGCGCGAGCACCATCAGCGATGGCGTGGGCCATACGGTTGCCGGTGCGGCCGCAGGTAGTCAGCTGTTCTTCGATGATATTCTTGCGCACCAGCCAGCGCACGATCGCCCGCGCCCGGGGCTCGTGCACCGGCAGGGTGGAGATTTTCGGGACGATAATGCTTTGCGAGTTCATGGTGGAGCCTGCTGCCAGTATTTAAGATTTCCAATGTGGGAGCGAGCCTGCTCGCGAAAGCGCAGTGTCAGGCTGCATTTTTGTTGCTGACCCACCGCATTCGCGAGCAGGCTCGCTCCCACAAGGAACTGCGGCCGGCAGCTTAATCCCTGAAGAAATCCGGTCAAGTGCTGAAATAGCGCACCATCAACGCGATCCCGCTGGCCAGCACCAGCCAAGTCACCAGCCGCACAAACGCCTCGCGCGACAATCTCATGCTCAGCCGCCTGCCGATCCACAAGCCCAGCGCCATGGCCGGCAACAGACACAGCGCCAGCATCAACAAGGGTAGCTCGGCATACACACCGGCGATGACAAACAGACTCAAGCGCACCACGGTGCTGCAACTGATCAACGCGCTTTGCGTGGCCCGCGCCGCTTCCTTGGGCAGGCGGCTGTTCAGATAGATCGCGTAAAGAAAGCCGCCACTGCCAAACAACGCGCCGAACAACCCACCCACCGTGCCCATCGGCACCGCCCACGCCGCTGACAACTGCGCGGGGCGCGCTTTGACCCACAGGCTGTAAACCGCATAGGCACTGATAAACAGCCCCATCAACAGCAGCAACAGATCGGATTTCAGATTCAGCAGGAAGATCACCCCCAGCGTACAGCCGATTGCCATGCACGGCAGCAGCCTGAGCAATTCCGGCTTGGCGACGTCGCGCCGCGAGGGCAGCAGATTGCCGAATGCCGCGACGAAATCCAGCAGCACCAGCAGCGGCACGATTTTCGATAGCGGCATGAACAGAATCAGCATCGGCCCCGCGACCAGCGCCGTGCCGAAACCGGCGATGCCGAAGACGATGTAGGCCAGGGCAATGGCCAGCCCGATGACCGCCCAACCGCCAGCGCCCCACGACCACGCCCCCAACAGCTCCATCACGCTCATCGTCCGCATCCTTTATAAGACCGCGCTGACTGTAGCCAGTAGCGGGCAGCACGACCAGATATCAAATTGATCCCATGTGGGAGCGAGCCTGCTCGCGAAGGCGGAGTGTCATTCCCGTTGTTGTCCGCTGACACAATGCTTTCGCGAGCAGGCTCGCTCCCACAGGGTTTTGTGCGGCGTCATGGTGATTGGCGGGCAAATGCCTTTAAACTGCGCCCCATGATTAAAGATCCCTTTGCAAGACTTGGCCTGGACCGTGAAGTCCTGACCGTCAGCCAGCTCAACGGCCGCGCGCGGGTGTTGCTTGAAGACGTCTTCAGCAACATCTGGGTCGAGGGCGAAATCTCCAACCTCGCGCGCCCGGCGTCCGGCCACGTCTACTTCACCCTCAAGGACAGCGGCGCGCAGGTGCGTTGCGCGCTGTTCCGGCAGAACGCCGCGCGCGTACGTCAGGCGTTGAAGGATGGTCTGGCGGTCAAGGTGCGCGGCAAGGTTTCGCTGTTCGAAGGCCGTGGCGACTATCAGCTGATCCTCGACACCGTGGAGCCGGCCGGTGACGGCGCGCTGCGTCTGGCCTTCGATGCGCTGAAGGAAAAGCTCAGCGCCGAAGGCCTGTTCAGTGCCGAACGCAAAGTGCCGCTGCCCGCGCATCCGCAGCGCATCGGCATCATCAGCTCGCCGACCGGCGCGGTGATTCGCGACATCATCAGCGTATTCCGCCGCCGTGCGCCGCAAGTGCAACTGACTCTGATTCCAACCGCTGTACAGGGCCGCGAGGCCACCGCGCAAATCGTTCGCGCGCTGAAAATGGCCGATGCCCGTGGCTTTGACGCGCTAATCCTCGCCCGTGGCGGCGGCTCGCTGGAAGACCTCTGGTGTTTCAACGAAGAAGCCGTGGCGCGCGCGGTCGATGCCTGTGTCACACCCATTGTCAGCGCCGTCGGCCATGAAACCGATGTTTCGATCAGCGATTTTGTCGCCGACGTCCGCGCACCGACGCCCTCGGCCGCCGCCGAACTGCTCGCTCCGGATTCCAGCCATCTGATCCGTCAGGTCGAGAGCCTGCACCGGCGTCTGGTGATGCGCATGCGTGACCGCTTGATGCGTGATCGTCTGCGCCTCGAAGGCATGGCCCGTCGCTTGCGCCATCCCGGCGAACGTCTGCGCCAGCAGGCTCAGCGTCTGGATGATCTGGACATGCGCATGCGCCGGGCCTTCGAACGCCATCTCAATACCCGCCGCGAACGCCTGATCCGTCTGGAAACCCGCCTCGCCGGGCAACATCCGGGACGCCAACTGGCGATGCTTCGCCAGCGCCTCGACAGCCTCGCCGAACGTTTGCCCCGAGCCATGCGCGATGGTCTGAAACAGCGTCGTCAGCTATTGCACAGTCAGATGCAGACCCTGCATGTGGTCAGTCCATTGGCGACCCTCGGTCGCGGTTACAGCATCCTGCTCGACGAGCGTGGCCACGCGATCCGCAACGCTGCGCAGACCCACACCGGCCAGCGCCTGAAAGCCAAACTCGGCGAAGGCGAACTGCAAGTGCGCGTCGAGGACAATCACCTGACGCCCGTCACCCTCTCTTTACTGGACTGATCCATGCCGCGTTTTCTCGCTCCGCTGCTGTTGCTCTGCCTGACCTTCAACGCCCACGCCGACAGTTACATCACTCGGCTGCTGAACAAACCGGTGCCGGGCGGCGTCGCCGTGGTGGATCTGGGCACCGCCGCGCAGGCGCCGAAAGCCACCTATCAAGGCAAACCGGTGCTGGTGGTCAAAGAGCAGAACAACTGGCTGGCGATCGTCGGCGTGCCGCTGACGGTCAAGCCTGGCGCGCAGCAGATCAGCAGTGGCGGGCGTAACCTGCCGTTTACCGTGGGCAGCAAGAAATACCCGGAACAGCACATCACCCTGAAGAACAAACAGCAGGTCAATCCGAACGCCGACAACCTCAAGCGCATTGAAGGCGAACTGGCGGAACAGATCGCGGCTTATCGCAGTTTCAGCCCGAACACGCCGAGCAATCTGCTGCTGGACAAACCGGTCAACGGGCCGCTGTCGAGCAAGTTCGGTGTGCGTCGTTTCTTCAACGGCGAAGAGCGCAATCCTCACGCCGGCCTCGATTTCGCAGTGCCGGCGGGCACGCCAATCAAGACCCCGGCGGCGGGCAAGGTGATTCTGATCGGCAATTACTTCTTCAACGGCAACACGGTGTTTGTTGACCACGGCCAAGGCTTTATCAGCATGTTCTGCCACATGTCGAAGATCGACGTGAAAAACGGCCAGCAACTGGCCCGTGGCGCGGTGGTGGGCAAGGTCGGCGCGACCGGCCGCGCGACCGGGCCGCATATGCACTGGAACGTCAGCCTGAATGACGCGCGGGTGGATCCGGCGATTTTCATTGGGGCTTTCCAACCTTGAATATGGGTTGAGGCGACCGGCCTCTTCGCGAGCAGGCTCGCTCCCACACTGGATCTTATTCACAACAAAGATCCCCTGTGGGAGCGAGCCTGCTCGCGAAGGCGGCCTATAAAACACCGCCATACTCAATGATTCTCAAAAAACTCAATTGCGCCCCAATCTAGCCTTACGCAAACATCAATAACTTCCACGGCCTTAGGCGCAATAAATTCCTGCAAAATCCCGCTTTTCGGGTATTCCTCTCAATTTTTTTCGACTGCTTGCCATCCTTTCCCCTCGCGGTTAGGGTTGAAGCCATGAAAACCTCTCACACCCTCATTCAGCTTCGCCAGCACCGCAGCCTGTGCCTCGTCAGCGCACGACTGCCAGGCTGAATCGCTGCGCCTCGTCCCACGCTTTTCCAAGAACATTCGTTCAACCGGCAGGCCGCCTCTTTTCGGCCCAGACAACAAGGAATTTCCCGATGAGCATGCTCAAAGACCCGTCTTCGAAATACCGCGCGTTTCCCGTCATCAACCTGCCGGATCGTACCTGGCCGTCGAAGACCATCGACGCCGCGCCGATCTGGTGCAGCTCCGACCTGCGTGACGGCAACCAGTCGCTGATCGAGCCAATGGACGCGGCGAAGAAGCTGCGCTTCTGGAAAACCTTGGTGCAGGTCGGCGTGAAGGAGATCGAAGCGTCGTTCCCGGCCGCGTCGCAAACCGACTTCGACTTCGTGCGCACGCTGATCGAAGAAGGCCACATCCCGGACGACACCACCATTCAGGTACTGACCCAGGGCCGTGAAGACCTGATCGAGCGCACCTTCGAATCCCTGCGCGGGGCGAAGAAAGCCATCGTTCACCTGTACAACGCCACCTCGCCTTCTTTCCGTCGCATCGTCTTCAACCAGGACAAGGACGGTATCAAGGCCATCGCCGTCAACGCTGCCAAGCTGTTCGTCAAATACGCAGCCATGCAGCCGGAAACCGAGTGGACCTTCGAATACTCGCCGGAAACCTTCAGCGCTACCGAGCTGGAATTCGCCAAGGAAGTCTGCGACGCCGTGATCGAGGTGTGGAACCCGACGCCTGAGCACAAGATGATCCTCAACCTGCCGGCCACGGTTGAATGCGCGACGCCGAACGTCTACGCCGACCAGATCGAATGGTTCGGCCGCAACATCAATCGTCGTGACAGCGTGATCATCAGCCTGCACACCCACAACGACCGTGGCACCGGCGTCGCCGCCACCGAGCTGGGCCTGATGGCCGGCGCCGACCGCGTCGAAGGCTGCCTGTTCGGCAACGGCGAGCGCACCGGCAACGTCGACCTCGTCACCGTCGCGCTGAACATGTACACCCAGGGCGTCGACCCTGAGCTGGACTTCTCCGACATCGACGGCGTGCGCAAGGTCGTCGAAGAGTGCAACCAGATCCAGGTGCACCCGCGTCATCCGTACGTTGGCGACCTGGTTCACACCGCGTTCTCCGGCTCGCACCAGGACGCAATCCGCAAGGGCTTCGCCCAGCAGAAACCGGACACCCTGTGGGAAGTGCCGTACCTGCCGATCGACCCGGCCGACATCGGTCGCAGCTACGAGGCGGTGATCCGCGTCAACAGCCAGTCGGGCAAGGGCGGCATCGCTTACTTGCTGGAGCAGGAGTACGGCATCAGCCTGCCACGGCGCATGCAGATCGAGTTCAGCCAGGTCGTGCAGCGTGAGACCGACCGTTTGGGCCTGGAGATGACCGCCAAGCAGATTCACTCGCTGTTGATCAGCGAATACCTGCAGGCCAACACTCCGTATGCGCTGGTCAGCCATCGTTTGCAGGAAGAAAACGGCAACAGCGCCGTAGAAGTCGAAGTAGCCAGCAAAGGTCAGGGCGAAACCAACCTGCACTGGCGCGGCAAGGGCAACGGCGCGCTGGAAGCTCTGGTCGCCGGCCTGCCGATTCCGGTGGAAATCATGGACTACAACGAACACGCGATCGGCGCGGGCACCAATGCCAAAGCGGCGGCCTATATCGAATTGCGGGTGAACGGTGAACGTGCAGTGCACGGCGTGGGTATCGATGAAAACATCACCACGGCGAGTTTCAAGGCATTGTTCAGCGCGCTGAACCGCTCGCTGAGCCAGCCAGAGGCGAAAGCGGCGTAATCGACCGCTGAAATGCGAAAGGCCCCGGAGTGCAAACTCCGGGGCCTTTCTTTGCCTACAGGTTTCTGGCTGACTTTTATGGCCCCTTCGCGAGCAGGCTCGCTCCCACATTTGGAATGCATTTCCCTGTGGGAGCGAGCCTGCTCGCGAAGGCGTCCTGACAGGCGCTGGGAGTATCAGGTGAACTCGAAAGTGTCGGCATCCAGATTCGCCGGAAAGCGCTCGCGATACGCCGCCAACGGCGCCGCTTCCACAATCACCTTGAACACACCATCCGCCTCCCCCGCCGCCAGCAACGTCTCGCCCTGAAAATCCAGCACCTGACTGTCACCGGTATACGCGAAGCCTTTGCCATCGCTGCCCACCCGATTTACCGCTGCCACGTAGCAGAGATTTTCAATCGCTCGTGCCGGCAGCAGGCGATTCCAGTGCAGACGCCGTGCGCCCGGCCAGTTGGCGGTGTACAGCAGCAGATCGGTGTCCTGCGCGTCGCGGCTCCACACCGGGAAACGCAGGTCGTAGCAGATCAGCGGACGAATCCGCCAGCCCTTGAGCTCGAACTGCACCTGCCGCTCGCCCGGCGTGTAATGGTTGTGCTCGCCGGCCATGCGGAACAGGTGACGCTTGTCGTAATGCAGCACTTCGCCGTCCGGCCGCGCCCACAGCAAGCGGTTGCGATGGCTGCCGTCAGCCGCCTGAATGATCACGCTGCCAGTGATGACCGCATCGAACTTCGCCGCCTGCGCCCGCAGCCATTTGCTGGTCGGGCCGTTTTCGGCTTCGGCGAGGGTTTCTGATTCCATCGAGAATCCGGTGGTGAACATCTCCGGCAGGATGATCAGATCGGCTCCCCGGGCCTGCTCCAGCAGCAGCTCGAAATGCTCGAGGTTGGCCTGGCGATCGTGCCAGGCCAGGCTTGTCTGGATCAGCGCCAGGGTCAGGTCTGGCAATGCACTCAGATCACGCATAGTTTCGCCGCCGCTTCACGCAGCGTCTCCTCGCGTTTGGCAAAGCACAGGCGTATCAGGCGCTGGCCTTGCGGTGGATTCTGGTAGAACACCGACACCGGAATGCTCGCGACACCTTGCTCGCGAGTCATCCACATGGCCATGTCGACATCATTCAGATCCGGACGGATCTGCGAATAATCGACCAACTGGAAATAGGTGCCGGTGACCCGGGTAAAACTGAAGCGCGACGGCGCGAGCAGATCGCAGAACAGATCGCGCTTGGCCTGATAGAAACCCGGCAGCTCTTCAACGTGCTCCGGGTACTCGGCCATGTAATCGGCCAGCGCGTATTGCAGCGGTGTGACGCCACAGAAACTGACGTACTGATGCACCTTGCGCAATTCGGCTGTCAGCGCTGGCGGGGCGACGACGTAGCCGGTTTTCCAGCCGGTGACGTGGTACGTCTTGCCGAACGAGCTGACCACGAACGCGCGCTGATACAACTCTTCATGGGCCAGCACGCTGACATGCGGCACGCCGTCGAAAACCAGGTGTTCGTAGACTTCGTCGCTGATCAGATAGATGTCGCGATCACGGATCAACGCCGCCAGTTGATCGAGCTCGTCGCGGCTGATCAATGCGCCGCTCGGGTTGTGCGGGGTGTTGATGACGATCATTTTCGTCCGCGGACTCAGGGCCGCTGCGAGCTGATCGAAATCAATGGAGAAATCGTCCGGATTCAGCTGCACATGCACGCAACGACCACCCGCCAGCTCCGTTGCCGGTGCGTAGCTGTCGTAGCACGGATCGAAGACGATGACTTCATCGCCGCTGTGAATCACTGCCTGAATCGCGCAGAAGATCGCCTGGGTCGCGCCGGGCGTTACCGTCACTTCATGATCGGCATCGACAGTCACGCCATAGCTGCGGGCGATCTTGGCCGCGATCTGCTGACGCAACGCCGGCAATCCGGTCATCGGTGAATACTGGTTATGGCCACTGGCGATATGCCGCCCGACCGCATCACGCAACGACTGCGGGCCGTCGAAATCCGGGAAACCCTGGGACAGGTTGATCGCGCCGGTCTGCGCCGCGAGCTGAGACATCTGCGTGAAAATAGTGATGCCGACATTCGGCAGCTTGCTGGTGATCATCGGGGGTTCTCTGCTCAACACCCGGCTCTGACGACGGCGCGGGAGACCGAGGATAGCCCATCCGGCGCCCATAAAAAAAGGCCGCCAAACGGCGCCCTTCTCTCATTGAACAAACCCAATCCTGTGGCGAGGGGATTTATCCCCGTTCCGGCTGCGAAGCAGTCGCAAACCCGTTGAATGCGGTTTGACTGATACACCGCAGACACAGGTTTTGGGGCTGCTGCGCAGCCCATCGGGGATAAATCCCCTCGCCACAAAAGCCCCACACAAAATTGTGCAGGGCCTCGGATCACTTCTTGTCGCGGCGCTTCTTGCTGGCTTTCTTGTTGTGCGACATCAAGCGACGCTTCTTGTTGACCTGGCGGTCGGTCAGCGTGTTCTTGTTGCCTTCGTACGGGTTCTCGCCGCCCTTGAACTCGATGCGGATCGGCGTACCGACCAGCTTGAGTACACGACGGTAAGTGTTCTCCAGATAGCGCACGTACGACTTCGGCACTTTCTCGATCTGGTTACCGTGGATCACGATGATCGGCGGGTTCGCACCACCGAGGTGAGCGTAACGCAGCTTGATCCGACGGTTGTTGACCATCGGCGGCGCGTGCTCGCCCACCGCATCTTCGAGAATCTGGGTGAGGCGGTTGGTCGGCCAGCGGGTAACAGCGGACTTGAACGAGTTCTGCACCGAAGCGTAGAGGTTGCCCACGCCCGTGCCGTGCAACGCCGAGATGAAGTGAATGTCGGCGTAGTCAACGAAGAACAGACGACGTTGCAGCTCGACTTTCACAAAGTCGCGCTCGCTCGGCGTCATGCCATCCCACTTGTTGATCGCGATGACCAGCGCACGACCGGATTCGATCGCGAAGCCCAGCAGGTTCAGGTCGTGATCGACCACACCCTCGCGGGCGTCCATCACGAAGATCACCACGTTGGCGTCTTTGATCGCCTGCAGGGTTTTGACCACGGAGAATTTTTCGACTTCTTCGTGGATCTTGCCGCGCTTGCGCACACCGGCGGTGTCGATCAGCGTGTACTTCTCTTCATTGCGCTCGAACGGAATGTAGATGCTGTCGCGGGTGGTGCCCGGCTGGTCGTACACGATGACCCGGTCTTCACCAAGCATGCGGTTGACCAGGGTCGACTTGCCGACGTTCGGACGACCGATGATGGCGATCTTGATCCCGTCTTTTTCGCTCGGACCAGGAATGCGCTTGGCTTCCTCGCCTTCGGCAACGACTTCTTCCTCTTCACCTTCAGCCGGCTCGTCATCATCGCGCGGGAATTCGCTCAGGGCGGCTTCCAGCAGTTGCGTGATGCCACGGCCGTGGGCGCCGGCGATCGGGATCGCGTGGCCCATGCCCAGCGGGGCGAATTCGGCGCGGGCCATTTCCGGGTCGATGTTGTCGACCTTGTTGGCCACCACGTGGGAACGCTTGTTACGTTTGCGCAAATGCTCGGCGATCATCTGGTCGGCAGCGGTAAAACCGGCCTTGGCATCTACCAGAAACAGCACCACATCGGCTTCTTCGATGGCCAGCAGCGACTGCTCGGCCATTTTTTCGTCCATACCATGTTCGTCACCGGAGATACCGCCGGTGTCGATCAGAATGTAGGAACGCCCTTGCCACTTGGCCTCACCGTACTGGCGATCACGGGTCAGACCGGACAGGTCGCCGACGATGGCGTCACGAGTCCTGGTCAGGCGGTTGAACAAGGTGGACTTGCCGACGTTCGGTCGGCCCACCAGGGCGATTACGGGAACCATGCGGCTCTCCACTTCGTTATTTCAGAAAATACAAAAGCCGCTGCGAGGCAGCGGCTGGTGCTCGGGGCAACACCCGGGGGCGCTGCAAACCCTGCTGATGCAGGGCCGCTTGGGGATGAACCCCAAGCATAGTTGTTACTTGATGGTCAGGGCTTCCAGTTTGCCGCTGTTGCCATACACATAGATCGTGTCGCCCACCACCAGCGGACGGGCACGCAGGCCGTCGCTGTCGATGCGCTCACGGCCGACGAAACGACCGTCGACCTGACTCAGCAGATGCAGATAACCTTCCAGGTCACCCACAGCTACGTAGCTGGAGAACACTTCCGGAGCCGACAGTTGACGGCGAGCCAGCGAGTCGTTGCTCCACAGTGCGGTGGTGGAACGCTCATCGACGCCTTCAACGGTGCCCGAGGACAGGCTCACGTAGACGCTGCCGAAACCTTGAGCGATACCGGCGTAGCTCGACGCATCGCGCTGCCACAGTTGACGACCGCTTTCCAGGTCCAGTGCCGCAACGCGACCCTGATAGCTGGCCACGTACAGCGTGCCGCCCGACAGCAGCAGACCGCCGTCGATGTCGACCACGCGCTCCAGCTCCGAACGACCTTGTGGAATGGCGATGCGTTGTTCCCACACCGGCACGCCGTTGGAGATGTCCAGCGCGACCACTTTACCGGTCGACAGGCCAGCTACGGCCAGACGGTTGGTCACCAGCGGAGCACTGGTGCCACGCAGGGTCAGGACCGCCGGGGTGCTGTCATACACCCAGCGCTGGTTGCCGGTGGCAGCGTCCAGACCGATCAGACGATCGTCCTGGGTCTGCACCACCACCACGTCGCCATTGTTGGCCGGCGGCGCGAGCACTTCACTGTTGACGCGGGCACGCCACTTCTCTTCACCGTTGCTGGTGTCCAGAGCGACGACTTCGCCACGCAGCGTACCGATCAGTACCAGACCATAACCCACGCCAACGGCGCCGGAGACAGGCAGTTCCAGATCCTGGTCCCACTTCACGTCGCCGTTGCTGCGATCCAGCGCCATCACCACACCGGTCACATCGGCGGCGTAGATGGTGTCACCGTCGATCGCCGGCACCAGCATGTTGTAGGTTTCGCCCTGACCGTCACCGATCGAGCGGCTCCACTGCTTCTGCAGAACGACTTCTTCTTTGAAGTCGGTCAGTTCGGCCGGTGGCAATTCTTTCTTGCTGTTGCTGCTGCAACCCGCGGCCAGAAGGGCCAGAGCCAGCAATGCTGCATGCTTCCAACGGATCACGTCACGCATCCCCTTTGGCCAGGTCGTCGAGCTTGATTTGAAGGCCACCGACCGCCGCTTCATCCGACAGTGCCGCCTTGGCTTTTTGATACGCCTTGTTCGCGTCATCGGTACGGCCCAAGCGCACCAGCAGGTCGCCCTTGAGTTCTTCGCGAGTGGCCAGGAACGCTTTGTCGGCATCGCCGTCGAGCAGTTTCAGGGCGTCTTCGGCCTTGTCCTGCGCGCCCAGCACCTGCGCCAGACGCTGACGGGCGATTTCGCCCAGCGCCGGGTTGGCCGGTTTGTCGACGATGGCTTTGAGTTCGGTTGCCGCGTCGTCCAGCTTGCCGCTGTCGACCGCCACTTTGGCGACGAACAGGCTGCCGTATTGCGCATAGGCAGAACCGCCGTACTCGCTGTTGAGCTTGCCGGCCAGATCCGCAACGCGTGCGGCATCAGGCTTGCCGTCAGGCGTCAGCGTGGTTTCCAGCAATTGCTGATAGAGCACCGAGGCGCCTTGCGACTGGTTGCTCTGGTATTTGTGCCAGGCCTGCCAGCCGAACACGATGACCAGCGCCAACAGGCCGCCGGTGACCAGAGGTTTGCCGTTGCGTGTCCACCAGTCCTTCAAATCCGCCAACTGTTCGTCTTCGGTACTCGACACCCCAATACTCCTTAATCGCTAAATCGGCTGTTAAGACAGCTTCAACCCTGCACGACGCAGGTGGCCAGGTGAGCGGCAAGCGCATCCCAGGCAATGCTTTGTTGTTCGCCCTGGCCACGCAGGGGTTTGAAACCTACCACTTGCTGGGCCATTTCGTCGTCACCGAGGATCAATGCGTACAGCGCACCGCTCTTGTCGGCCTTCTTGAACTGGCTTTTGAAACTGCCGGCGCCGGCATTGACTTGCAGGCGCAGGTTTGGAAGTTGATCGCGAACACGTTCGGCCAGGGCCAGACCGGCCAGCTCGGCCTCTTCACCGAAGGCGCAGAGGTAGACGTCGACCTGACGGGAAATTTCCTGCGGAATCTGCTCAAGGGTTTCGAGCATCAATACCAGACGCTCGATGCCCATGGCGAAACCGACGCCCGGGGTCGGCTTGCCGCCCATCTGCTCGACCAGACCGTCGTAACGGCCGCCCGCGCACACGGTGCCCTGGGCGCCGAGCTTGTCGGTGACCCATTCGAAAACGGTTTTGCTGTAGTAATCGAGGCCACGCACCAGTTTCGGGTTGAGCACGTAAGGAATGCCGACGGCATCCAGACGCGCCTTCAGGCCTTCAAAGTGAGCGCGGGACTCGTCGTCGAGGTAATCGGCCATTTTCGGCGCATCGACCAGCACGGCCTGGGTGTCGGCATTTTTCGTGTCGAGCACGCGCAGCGGGTTGGTTTTCAGACGACGCTGGCTGTCTTCGTCGAGCTTGTCGTGGTGCGCCGAGAGGTACTCGACCAGCGCTTCACGATAGCGACCACGGGATTCGCTGGTGCCGAGGCTGTTGAGTTCGAGCTTGACCGCATCACGGATGCCCAGCTCGCCCCACAGGCGCCAGGTCATGATGATCAGCTCGGCGTCGATGTCCGGACCGTCGAGGTTGAACACTTCCAGACCGATCTGGTGGAACTGGCGATAACGGCCTTTTTGCGGACGCTCGTGGCGGAACATCGGGCCGATGTACCAGAGTTTCTGCACCTGACCACCGCCGGTGATGCCGTGCTCAAGCACGGCACGCACGCACGCCGCAGTGCCTTCGGGACGCAGGGTCAGGGAATCACCGTTGCGGTCTTCGAAGGTGTACATCTCTTTTTCGACGATATCGGTGACTTCGCCGATCGAGCGCTTGAACAGCTCGGTGAACTCGACGATCGGCATGCGGATCTGCTTGTAACCGTAGTTATCCAGCAGACGCGCCACAGTGCCTTCGAAATAACGCCACAGCGGGGTCTGTTCGGGCAGGATGTCGTTCATGCCACGAATGGCTTGCAGAGACTTGCTCACAAAATTTCCTTAATTCGTTCGATCAGCCGCGCGCGATAACGGCAGCGTCAGCTTCGACCTTTTCGGCCGCTTTCTGGCGGATCAGCTTTTCCAGCTCGTCCACCAGATTGTCATTCGTCAGCTTCTGCGACGGCTTGCCGTCGATGTAAATCAGGTTTGGCGTGCCGCCGGTCAAGCCGATATGGGCTTCCTTGGCTTCGCCGGGGCCGTTGACCACGCAACCGATGACCGCGACATCCAGCGGCACCAGCAGGTCTTCAAGGCGCCCTTCCAGCTCGTTCATGGTCTTGACCACATCGAAGTTCTGCCGCGAGCAGCTCGGGCAGGCGATGAAGTTGATGCCACGGGAACGCAGATGCAAAGACTTGAGAATGTCGTAACCGACCTTCACTTCCTCGACCGGGTCGGCCGCCAGCGAGATGCGGATAGTATCGCCAATCCCTTCGGCGAGCAGCATACCTAGGCCCACGGCGGATTTCACCGTGCCCGAGCGCAAACCGCCGGCTTCGGTGATGCCCAAGTGCAACGGCTGAACGATTTCTTTCGCCAGCAGGCGGTAGGCTTCGACGGCCATGAACACGTCGGAGGCTTTCACGCTGACCTTGAAGTCCTGGAAATTCAGGCGTTCGAGGTGTTCAACGTGGCGCAGCGCGGATTCGACCAATGCGGCCGGGGTCGGCTCGCCGTATTTCTTTTGCAGGTCTTTTTCCAGCGAACCGGCGTTGACGCCGATGCGGATCGGAATGCCGCGATCACGCGCCGCATCGACCACGGCACGCACGCGGTCTTCGCGACCGATGTTGCCCGGATTGATGCGCAGACAGTCCACACCCAGTTCGGCCACGCGCAAGGCGATTTTGTAGTCGAAGTGGATATCGGCCACCAACGGCACTTTGACCAGTTGCTTGATCTTGCCGAACGCCTCGGCGGCGTCCATGTCCGGCACCGAGACGCGAACGATGTCGACGCCGGCGGCTTCCAGACGATTGATCTGCGCCACGGTCGCGGCGACGTCATTGGTGTCGCTGTTGGTCATGCTCTGCACAGCGATCGGCGCGTCGCCGCCCACCGGTACGTTGCCGACCCAGATCTTGCGCGATTCGCGACGTTTGATTGGAGATTCGCCGTGCATGACTTATTGACCCAACTTCAGGCGAGCAGTCTCGCCACTGGTGAACGGAGCGATATCGACCGGTTGGCCGTTGTAGCTGACCTGTGCCGCGCGGGCAACGCCCAGACGTACGGCGAGCGGCGGCTTGCCGGAAACACTCACGCTGTCGCCTTTATGCTTCAGGCCGCTGAAAATCACTTTGCCACGGCCATCGGTCACCTGTGCCCAGCAATCGCCGGTGAACTGCAATTGCACCTGGCCTTCGCCGGCAACCGGAGCAGCTGCTTCAGCGCTTGGCGCTTGAGCAACCGGCGCGGTCGGGGCAGGTGTCGCTGGGACATTCGGCGCTGGAGTGGCCGGAGCCGCCACCACTGGCGCAGGCGTCTGTGCCGGTGCGCTTGGCGCAACTGCCGGGGCAGCTGGCTCGGTAGCTGGCGCAGCAGATTCGGCGCCGGTCGATTCAGCACTGGTTTCCGACTGCGGCAAGGCCAGCGTTGTCGAACTGTCGGCCTGATTTTCGGCGACAGCCTGATCTTCCGGCTCGTCGATCGGGTGGATCTGCGTGGTGCCGTCCGCGCCTTCGACTTCGACGTGTTCAGGCGCCAGGCTGGTCAGATCGCGGGTGCGCTGCGAGGTCTGATCCTGCCACCAGACGAAACCGCCACCGATGACCGCGATCAGCAGCAACAGGCTGACGATACGCAAAATGGTGTGGGAAACGCGCACCGGCTCTTCGATACGACCGAGGGCATGAACGTTGCTGCCCTGGGAATCGGTGCCGGTGGACTGGTCGAATTGCTGAACCAGAACGGTCTGGTCCATGCCGAGCAATTTGGCATAGGCGCGAATGTAACCGCGAGCGAAGGTATGCCCCGGCAGCTTGTCGAAAGCGCCGGCTTCAAGATTGCTCAGGGACGTCACGGTGAGGTTGAGCTTGAGGGCCACTTCGGCCAGCGACCAGCCATTGCTTTCGCGGGCCTGGCGCAGGGTCTCACCGGGATTTACGCGATTCGCTGCTACAACTTCGGGATGCGCCGCTTTCATCATTGCTCCGACAGGTATTGCTGATATTCCGGCGTACCGGGATAGAGTCGTTTTAATTGCAGACCGTAACTGGCTGCCTTGTCGCGATCTTCAAACACTTTTGCCAGCCGAACGCCGAGCAATAGACTACGTGCATTTTGTTCGGTGAGCTGGCTGAAACGGTCGTAATAGTCACGCGCGGGCACATAATGCCTGTCTTCGAAGGACAACTCAGCCATTTCCAGCAATGCGCGCGGTTGTTGGCGATTCAGGCGCAGGGCTTTTTCCAGCTGTTGCTGGGCCAGATCACGCTGGCCGAGCTTGGCGGCGGTCATGCCGAGATTTTCGAAGACCCGCGAGCGCTCAGGATACAGGGTATCGGCGGCCGCTTGTTCAAAACGCTCGTAGGCTTCCTTGTAGCGCTGTTCTTCGTAGAGAAAACTGCCGTAGTTGTTGAGGATGCGCGCATCGGCGGGACGTGAGGACAGGGCCTTGCGAAAGTGCTCGTCGGCAAGTGCCGGTTCCATTTCAGCTTGGAACACCAGACCGAGGGCCGCATTGGCGTCGGGGTCGGAACTGTCCAGCTCCAGCGCTTTCTTCAATGGCACCTTGGCGCGCTCGGTCATGCCTTGCTGCAGATAGCCCAGCCCCAGCTGCACGTAGGCAGCCCGCGCTTCATCGCGGCCCTTGCTGGTCTTCATCGGGTTGTAGTCACCCGACAGGACACAGCCAGCGCACAGGCTGGCCAACAGCAACAGCAGCGCAAAGCGCAGGGACATAGAGATCCTCTCTTAGTTAGTGTTCGCGGCGTTCTGTGCCAGATCGCTGTCGGCGCTCAACTCGCGCACGGCGATGTAACGTTCGCTGCGACGGGTGCGATCCAGCACCTGCCCTACCAATTGACCACATGCGGCGTCGATGTCTTCACCACGGGTGGTGCGCACGGTGACGTTGAAACCGGCCTGATGCAACTGATCCTGGAAGCGGCGGATGGCATTGTTGCTCGGCCGCTCGTACCCGGAGTGCGGGAACGGGTTGAACGGGATCAGGTTGATCTTGCACGGGATGTCTTTAAGCAGCTCGATCATTTCCACTGCGTGCTCAAGCTTGTCGTTGACGTCCTTGAGCAAGGTGTACTCGATGGTCAGCACACGTTTCTCACCAAGGGCGGACATGTAGCGCTGGCACGACTCGAGCAGCATCTTAAGCGGATATTTCTTGTTGATCGGCACCAATTGGTTACGCAATGCGTCATTCGGTGCATGCAGGGACAACGCCAGGGATACGTCGATGTGCTTGGCCAGCTCATCGATCATCGGCACCACACCCGAGGTGGACAGGGTCACGCGGCGCTTGGAGATCCCGTAGCCGAGGTCATCCATCATCAGATGCATGGCGGCGACGACGTTGTCGAAGTTCAGCAACGGCTCGCCCATGCCCATCATCACCACGTTGGTGATGGCGCGGTCGACGGTGGCCGGGACGCTGCCGAAAGATTTGTTGGCAATCCACACCTGACCGATGACTTCGGCGGCGGTGAGGTTGCTGTTGAAGCCTTGCTTGCCGGTGGAGCAGAAACTGCAATCCAGGGCACAGCCTGCCTGGGACGAAACGCACAAGGTGCCGCGTTTGCCCTGGGGAATGTACACGGTCTCGACGCAGCTGCCGGACGCCACGCGCACCACCCATTTACGGGTGCCGTCGCTGGAGATGTCCTCGCTGACCACTTCCGGACCACGCACTTCAGCAATGGCCTTGAGCTTGTCGCGCAAGGCTTTGCTGACGTTCGTCATAGCGTCGAAATCATCGACGCCAAAGTGGTGAATCCATTTCATTACCTGACCGGCACGGAAACGCTTCTCCCCGATTGAGTCGAAGAATTTTTCCATTTCCGGCTGGGTCAGACCCAGCAGGTTTGTTTTAACAGTCGATGTAGTCATGGATTCACCTTCACTCTGCAAGCAATGCTTAGCGAGTGGTTACTTCAGTAGCTGCGAAGAAGTAAGCGATTTCGCGAGCGGCAGCAGCTTCGGAGTCCGAACCGTGAACGGCGTTGGCGTCGATCGATTCAGCGAAGTCAGCACGGATGGTGCCGGCAGCAGCTTCTTTAGGGTTGGTAGCGCCCATCAGCTCACGGTTGCGAGCGATAGCGTTTTCACCTTCCAGAACCTGAACGACAACCGGACCGGAAGTCATGAAAGCAACCAGGTCACCGAAGAAACCGCGCTCGCTGTGCTCAGCGTAGAAGCCTTCGGCTTCGGCTTTGGACAGTTGCTTCAGTTTCGAAGCTACAACGCGCAGGCCAGCGTCTTCGAAGCGAGTGGTGATCTTGCCGATCACGTTTTTAGCAACGGCGTCAGGCTTGATGATGGAGAAAGTACGTTGAACAGCCATGGTGTAACTCCAGAAACGGTAATTTGCGAAAAATTAAACCCGCGAATTATACGCGGGTTCTTTGGTATTGCCTAACCTGCGAGGACGATCAGTCGACTTCTTCGATCCAGAGCGCCTGAACCGCTTCCAACACCTTCTCGCCGACACGGCCGGAGGTGTTGTCGAAGTCAGGCAGTTCCATGATCCATCGCTGCAAGTCGACGAAATTGACATAAACCGGATCTACATCCGGCTTGGCTTCCGCCAATTCTTCTGCAATGCGTTGAACATCATTCCAACCGTAGCTCATGACAGTCTTACCAGTCAGTGCGGCGCTTCGGCCGCATGGTTAAGCGAATATTTCGGAATCTCGACGGTGAGGTCTTCCTCACCGACGATGGCCTGACATGCCAGACGCGATTGCGCTTCCAGGCCCCAGGCACGGTCGAGGAAGTCTTCTTCCAGCTCGTCGGCCTCTTCCAGCGAGTCGAAACCCTCGCGGATGATGCAATGGCACGTGGTGCAGGCGCAGACGCCGCCGCACGCGCTTTCCATCTCGATATGGTGTTCGTGGGCCAGTTCGAGAATCGATGTGCCGGGCGCAGCCTCGACCACCATGCCTTCAGGGCAGAACTTCTCGTGGGGCAGAAAAATGACCTGCGGCATCAGATATCCTCGATTTCATTCAGGTTGCGCCCCGACAGAGCGGCTTTCACCGTCAGATCCATGCGGCGGGCAGCAAAAGCATCGGTCACTTGCGACAGACGCTTGGTCTGCTGCTCGATGGCGTAGCCATCGGTACCTTTCATCAGTTCGGCCAGTTCCTGCATTTGCAGTTCGATGACCATGCGCTCTTCGGCGTCGAGCAGACGCTCGCCATCGGCCTCCAGCGCGCCCTGCACCGCTTCGAGCAGGCGCTGGGCATCGACTTGCTGCTCACGCAGAACACGGGCGACCTTGTCGTCATTGGCGTGCTGGAACGAATCCTTGAGCATCTTGGCGATTTCGCCATCGGTCAGACCATAGGAAGGTTTGACCTGAATGCTCGCCTCAACGCCCGAGCCCAATTCACGGGCAGACACGCTGAGCAGACCGTCGGCGTCGACCTGGAAGGTCACGCGAATTTTCGCCGCACCGGCCACCATCGCCGGAATGCCGCGCAATTCGAACCGTGCCAGAGAGCGGCAGTCGCTGATCAGCTCGCGCTCACCCTGCAACACGTGGATCGCCATGGCCGACTGGCCGTCTTTATAGGTGGTGAAGTCCTGAGCGCGGGCGACCGGGATGGTGGTGTTGCGCGGAATCACCTTCTCCATCAGACCGCCCATGGTTTCCAAACCAAGGGAAAGCGGAATCACGTCGAGCAGCAGCAGTTCGCCGCCATCGCGCTTGTTGCCAGCCAGGGTGTCGGCCTGGATCGCGGCCCCGATGGCCACCACTTGATCCGGGTCGATTTCCGTCAATGGCTGACGACCGAAGGCTTCGGCAACGGCTTCACGAACACGTGGCACGCGGGTCGAACCGCCGACCATGACCACAGCGTGGACGTCTTCGAGTTCAATACCGGAATCGCGAACCGCGCGGCGGCAGGCTTTCAGACTGCGCGCGACCATTGGCTCGATCAGCGCATCGAAGGCTTCGCGGGTCAGTTGCGCTTTCCAGTCGCCGTAAGCCACTTCCACACTGGCTGCATCGGTCAAAGCTTCTTTGGCCGCGCAGGCGGTTTGCAGCAGATTGCGTTGTGCGCCCGGATCGAGATCGGCGGACAGGCCAGCACTCTCGATGATCCAGCCGGCAATCGCATGATCGAAGTCATCGCCGCCCAGCGCGCTGTCGCCGCCAGTGGCCAGAACTTCAAAGACGCCGCCAGTCAGACGCAGAATCGAAATATCGAAGGTACCGCCGCCAAGGTCATAAATTGCAACCAGGCCTTCAGCATGTTGATCCAGACCATACGCCACAGCAGCAGCGGTCGGCTCATTGAGCAGACGCAACACGTTCAGACCGGCGAGTTTGGCCGCATCTTTGGTGGCCTGACGCTGCGCATCGTCGAAGTAGGCAGGAACGGTGATTACCGCGCCAACCAGTTCGCCACCCAAGGTCGCTTCAGCGCGCTGACGCAGGACCTTGAGGATATCGGCGGAGACTTCAACCGGGCTTTTCGGTCCTTGCACGGTGTCGATGAACGGCATGTGCGATTCGCCGCCGACAAAGCGGTACGGCAGTTGCTCGCCCAATTGCTTGACGTCGGACAGACCACGACCCATCAAGCGCTTGACCGAAAGCACGGTGTTAAGAGGATCGGAGGATGCCGCCAGCTTGGCGGACTCACCGACTTCGACGCGGTCGGCGTGATAACGCACGGCGGACGGCAGGATGACCTGCCCGTTGGCGTCGGCCAGCGGTTCGGAAAGACCACTGCGCAGCGCAGCGACCAGCGAATTGGTAGTACCCAAGTCGATGCCCACAGCCAGACGGCGCTGGTGCGGTTGAGGACTTTGGCCGGGTTCGGCGATCTGCAGTAGAGCCATGGTGATCAGGTCTTGTCTGTCTGTCAGCGTGCAATCAGGGCAGCACTGGGTTAATCGTCGAGGCGCTCTTCCAGCTGGCGCACTTCGTAGGTGAGCTTGTCGAGGAACTGCATGCGCCGCATCAGGCGTTCGGCCTGTTCACGTTGCGCTGCATCATCCCAACAGGCTGCGAAGCTTTCGTTGAGCTGTTCCTGAGCCGTCTTCAAACGACGCTTGAATACCGCGACACCGTCGAGGTCGGCGCTGTCCTGCAGATCTTCGAGCTCTTCGCGCCATTGCATCTGCTGCAGAAGAAACTCGGGATCGTGGACGGTGACTTCCATCGGCACTTCATGCCCGCTGATTTTCAGCAGGTAGCGTGCGCGCTGGGCCGGGCTCTTGAGCGTCTGGTAGGCGTCGTTGAGCCGCGCCGATTGCTCGAGCGCCGAGCGCTGCTCGCGTTCGGATGCATCGGCAAAACGGTCAGGATGGACGCCGCGCGCCAACTCACGGTAGCGCGTGGCCAACTGCTCGAGATCCAGGCGGAAGCTCGGTTGCAGCTCGAATAAAGCGAAATGACAAGGAATACCCACGACCAGCCTCAGATGTTGAAGCTTTCGCCGCAGCCACATTCACCGCGCACGTTGGGGTTGTTGAACTTGAAGCCTTCGTTCAACCCTTCCTTGACGAAGTCGAGCTCGGTGCCGTCCAGGTAGGCCAGGCTTTTCGGGTCGATGATCACTTTTTCGCCGTGACTCTCGAACACCTGATCTTCCGCCACCACCTCGTCGACAAACTCCAGCACGTAGGCAAGGCCGGAACAGCCTGTGGTGCGAACACCCAGACGAATCCCTTCACCTTTGCCGCGCCCATCGAGGGAGCGCCGCACGTGTCGAGCAGCCGCTTCTGTCATGCTGATAGCCATCGTTGACTCCTTACTCGTCGCCGAATCTTGAAATTCAGATCAAGCCTTTCTTCTGCTTGTAATCGCGAACAGCCGCTTTGATAGCGTCTTCAGCGAGCACGGAGCAGTGGATTTTCACTGGCGGCAGGGCCAGTTCTTCGGCCAGCTGAGTGTTCTTGATGGTTTCGGCTTCGTCCAGGGTCTTGCCCTTCATCCACTCGGTGGCGAGGGAGCTGGAGGCAATGGCCGAACCGCAACCGTAGGTCTTGAACTTGGCGTCTTCGATAACGCCCTGATCGTTGACCTTGATCTGCAGACGCATCACGTCGCCGCACGCCGGAGCGCCGACCATGCCGGTGCCGACATCAGGATCTTCCGCGTTCATCTTGCCGACGTTGCGCGGGTTTTCGTAGTGGTCGATGACCTTTTCGCTGTAAGCCATGATTCTCAATCCTCACTCATCAGGGCCGCTCTTGAGACCCTGCAACTGCGCTGCGTTAACGCCGCGTCGCTACAGGATCTGTATCCGGCGGCTTCTATAGTTAGTGTGCCGCCCACTCGATTTTCGAGATATCGACGCCGTCTTTGTACATGTCCCACAGCGGCGACAGAGCGCGCAGCTTGGTAACGGCCTCGCAGACTTTCTGCGCGGCGTAGTCGATTTCTTCTTCGGTGGTGAAACGGCCGAAGGTAAAGCGGATCGAGCTGTGTGCCAGTTCGTCGTTGCGGCCCAGGGCGCGCAGTACGTACGAAGGCTCCAGCGACGCCGAGGTGCAGGCCGAACCGGACGATACCGCCAGATCCTTGAGCGCCATGATCAGCGACTCGCCTTCAACGTAGTTGAAGCTCAGGTTCAGGTTGTGCGGAACGCGGGCGGTCAGGCTGCCGTTGACGTACAGCTCTTCCAGGTGCTCGACCTGCTTGTAGAAGCGATCGCTCAAGGCTTTGATGCGCACGTTTTCAGCGGCCATGTCTTCCTTGGCTACGCGGAACGCTTCGCCCATGCCGACGATCTGGTGGGTCGCCAGGGTGCCGGAACGCATGCCGCGCTCGTGACCGCCGCCGTGCATGGTCGCTTCGATGCGCACACGCGGCTTGCGGCTGACGTACAGCGCGCCGATGCCTTTAGGGCCATAAGTCTTGTGGGCGGAGAACGACATCATGTCGACTTTCAGCTTCTGCAGATCGATTTCGACCTTGCCGGTGGACTGAGCCGCGTCGACATGGAACAGCACGCCTTTGGCGCGCAGCATCTCGCCGATGGCAGCGATGTCGTTGATGGTGCCGATTTCGTTGTTGACATGCATCACCGACACCAGAATGGTGTCTTCGCGCAGTGCGGCGTCAATCATTGCCGGGGTGATCAGACCGTCTTCGGTCGGCTCGAGGTAGGTCACTTCGAAGCCTTCACGCTCCAGCTGGCGCATGGTGTCGAGGACTGCCTTGTGCTCGATCTTGCTGGTGATCAGGTGCTTGCCCTTGGAGGCGTAGAAATGTGCCGCGCCCTTGATCGCCAGGTTGTCGGATTCGGTGGCACCGGAGGTCCAGACGATTTCGCGCGGGTCGGCATTGACCAGATCGGCCACCTGACGACGAGCGTTTTCGACGGACTCTTCAGCCTTCCAGCCGAACACGTGGGAGCGGGACGCCGGGTTACCGAAGTTTCCGTCGACCAGCAGGCATTCACTCATTTTCTGCGCAACGCGCGGATCAACCGGGGTGGTTGCAGAGTAATCAAGGTAAATCGGCAATTTCATGGACTATCTCCTAAATCAGGGCTGGCGTGCCGCGGGTAGCTCTTCGGCTGTCATTCGACGGCGGACGCTTCAATCTTGTCCAGGCGTGGCGCCTTGCTGCTGCATCGGCGCTGGTCCTGACGCTGGGCCACTTCTTGTACCTCACGGCGAGTGACAAGGTCGGCCAAGCTGATACCGCTCAGAAATTCGTGAATCTGCAGGCTCAAGTCGCACCACAGATGATGGGTCAGGCAGGTATCACCGGAATGGCAATCGCCCTGGCCCTGGCACTTGGTGGCATCGACCGATTCGTTCACCGCATCGATCACCTGGGCGACCTGGATGCCCTGCATGTCGCGGGACAACTGGTAGCCACCACCCGGACCGCGAACGCTGGAAACCAGGTTGCTGCGGCGCAGCTTGGCAAACAGCTGCTCGAGGTAGGACAGGGAGATGCCTTGGCGCTCGGAGATATCGGCCAGAGACACCGGCCCGTGCTGCGCGTGCAACGCCAGGTCAAGCATGGCGGTCACGGCGTATCGGCCTTTTGTAGTCAGTCGCATGGACAGTTACCACGGAGTTCGGAATGGGCGGGAGTATGCAATTCCCGAGCATTTAAGTCAACTATAAGACCTAGTGCTTTAGTCGGGTTTACCCGCAAAAGAGCGCGCACACTATAGCAAAGACGGGCTGCGGACAGCCAGCGGAACCGCGTGATCGTTCTTCGCGAGCAGGCTCGCTCCCACATTGGAATGCATTGCTCTTGTGGGAGCGAGCCTGCTCGCGAAAAGCAGCGCCGCGGTTCAGCCGGCTTTCGATTCGTCCTTGCCCTTGACGCAAGCGAAGTCTTCTTCACGCAGTTCAGGCAGATCTTTCGCACAGTAATTGCTGCCCAGATCCTTCAGCGCGCCGCACATGCCTTCCAGGCGCCCGTCCACTGCTTGCAGATGATCGAGCAACTGGCCGATGGCGCGAGCCACCGGGTCAGGCATGTCTTCGCTGACACCGTAGGCGTCGAAACCGATCTTTTCCGCCATGGCTTTGCGCTTGGCGTCCTGCTCTTCATCGGTCTTGACGATGATCCGCCCCGGAATCCCCACTACAGTGGCGCCCGGTGGCACTTCTTTGGTGACCACAGCATTGGAACCGACTTTGGCGCCGGCACCCACCGTGAACGGGCCAAGCACCTTGGCGCCAGCGCCGACCACCACGCCATCACCCAACGTCGGGTGACGCTTGCCTTTGTTCCAACTGGTGCCGCCGAGGGTCACGCCTTGATAGATGGTGACGTCGTCGCCGATCTCGGCGGTTTCACCAATGACGATGCCCATGCCGTGATCGATGAAGAAACGCCGACCGACCTTGGCGCCCGGATGAATCTCGATCCCGGTCAGCCAGCGACCGAAGTTCGACACCAGCCGCGCCAGCCACTTCAATTCGTTGCGCCAGAGCATGCCGGCCAGTCGATGAATCCAGATCGCATGCATGCCGGGGTAGCAGGTCAGGACTTCAAAAGCGTTACGTGCCGCCGGGTCTCGATGGAATACGCTCTGGATATCTTCACGCAAACGCTCAAACATCATTCAATCCTTCCGCTTTAGAAGCTCGCCACGGGCCGCTTTCTGGGTTTCCGTGAGGATGCCACGCAAAATATTCATTTCCGCCCGGCTGACCGAGCTGCGTCCGTACAACCGGCGCAGGCGCGCCATCAAGTGCCGTGGCTTTTCCGGATCGAGGAATTCGATGGCGACCAGCGTCTGCTCCAGGTGCTCATAGAATCGCTCCAGCTCATCCATGGTCGCCAGCTCGGCGCTTTTCACCGAGGCCACTTCTTCTTTCTCGACCTTGCTCGGCTGACCCTGTGCGGCCAGCCAGGCCATGCGCACTTCATAACTCAACACCTGCACCGCCGCCCCGAGGTTCAGCGAACTGAACGTCGGGTCGGAAGGGATGTGTACGTGAAAGTGACATCGCTGCAGCTCTTCGTTGGTCAGGCCGGAATCTTCACGGCCGAACACCAAAGCAATCTCGGCGCCCTGCCCGGCTTCCTCGACCACTTTGTTACCGCATTCGCGCGGATCCAGCAGCGGCCAGGGAATACGCCGGTCGCGGGCGCTGGTGCCGAGCACCAGATTGCAGCCGACCAGAGCATCTTCCAAGGTGGCGACGACTTGCGCGTTTTCAAGGATGTCACCGGCACCGGAGGCGCGGGCATCGGCCTCGTGGTGCGGGAAGACCCGCGGATCGACCAGCACCAGTCGCGACAGACCCATGTTTTTCATGGCGCGCGCGGCCCCGCCGATGTTGCCGGGGTGGCTGGTGTTGACCAGGACGACACGAATGTTCTGCAGCAAGGGAGGCGCTCTCGGACACAGGAAAGGGGGGCAAATCTTACAGAACAGCCTACCGTTAAGCTATGAAAGCGAACAGCGTCCTTCACCTGAAGAAAAGTTCTGATAGAATGCGCGGCTTTCTTTAACAACCTTAGGTGACACATCCATGCAGCCCATGCTGAATATCGCGCTGCGCGCCGCCCGCAGCGCCAGTGAACTGATCTTCCGCTCCATCGAGCGCCTGGATACCATCAAGGTCGACGAAAAAGACGCCAAGGACTACGTATCCGAGGTCGATCGCGCCGCTGAACAGAAAATCATCGATGCCCTGCGCAAGGCTTACCCGAATCACTCGATTCAGGGTGAAGAAACCGGCCTGCACGCTGGCACCGGCATCGAAGGCGAAGAGTACCTGTGGATCATCGATCCGCTGGACGGCACCACCAACTTCCTCCGTGGCATTCCGCACTTTGCAGTGAGCATTGCCTGCAAATATCGTGGCCGCCTGGAGCACGCAGTGGTTCTGGACCCGGTTCGCCAGGAAGAATTCACCGCCAGCCGTGGTCGCGGCGCTCAACTGAACGGTCGTCGTCTGCGCGTCAGCGGTCGTACCAGCCTCGACGGCGCCCTGCTCGGCACTGGCTTCCCGTTCCGTGACGACCAGATGGACAACCTCGACAACTACCTGGGCATGTTCCGCGCTCTGGTTGGCCAGACTGCCGGCATCCGCCGCGCCGGTTCGGCGAGCCTGGACCTGGCTTACGTAGCTGCCGGTCGTTTCGATGCGTTCTGGGAATCGGGCCTGTCCGAGTGGGACATGGCTGCAGGCGCCCTGCTGATTCAAGAAGCCGGCGGTCTGGTGAGCGACTTCACCGGTGGTCACGACTTCCTGGAAAAAGGCCACATCGTTGCCGGCAACACCAAATGCTTCAAGGCAGTGCTGACGGCGATCCAGCCGCACCTGCCGGCTTCGCTGAAGCGCTAAGCTTTCCGCGAAACCAAAAAGCACCCTCCGGGGTGCTTTTTTTATGCCTGCGATTCAACACCGTTCCCTGTAGGAGCTGCCGAAGGCTGCGATCTTTTGATCTTGCTATCAAAAAAACAAAGTCAAAAGATCGCAGCCTTCGGCAGCTCCTACACTAATCAGGTGAATCAACAGGAGATCGGTTGACTGAAGAAATCGCGAGCACAAAAAAAGCACCCCGCAGGGTGCTTCTTTTCACAACCGTAAATCCTTACTGAGCCGGCTCATTCTGCGACAGGATCAGCTTGCCTTCCTTGTCGACCGGAATCTGGTTGCCCGGATCGCGATCCATCCGCACCTTGCCTTCCTTGCCATCGAGCGAGTAACGCACGTCGTAGCCGACGACCTTGTCGCTGATGTCATTGACCGTGTTGCAGCGAGTTTGCGTAGTGGTGTAGGTGTCGCGGTTCTGCATACCTTCCTGCACCTTGTTACCGGCATAACCGCCGCCAACTGCACCGGCCACGGTGGCAATCTTCTTGCCGGTACCGCCGCCCACCTGATTACCCAACAAACCACCGGCTACGGCACCGATCGCCGTGCCGAGAATCTGGTGTTGATCCTTGACCGGCGCCTGCCGGGTCACGGTTACATCCTTGCATACTTCACGTGGAGTCTTGATCTGTGTCTTGACCGGCTCAACGGCTAATACTTGCGCATACTCAGGGCCGCTTTTAACCAGGCTGTAGGTGGCAACAGCACCCCCGGCTGTGACACCGACAGCACCCAATACCGCACCAACCAGCAACGACTTGTTCACATGAACCTCCTGACCATCACATGCGGGACGCGCCCGCGCTTCTCCCAGCCTTGGAGCACAAAAAAAGGCGCGAGTTCAACTCGCGCCTTTTGTCGGCTGACAGCCGGGAAATCGCTGGCCGTTATGGACGGTCGTCGACTTCCTTGTCGGTGTTGGCCGGAGGAATCAGATCCTCGGTGGTCAGGTTCAGCCAGATCAGCACCACGTTGGCGATGTAGATCGACGAGTAGGTACCCGCCAGTACACCGATGAACAGCGCGATGGAGAAGCCGAACAGGTTGTCGCCGCCGAAGAACAACAGTGCCGCGATGGCCAGCAGCGTGGAGATCGACGTCGCCATGGTGCGCAGCAGGGTCTGGGTGGTCGAGATGTTGATGTTCTCGATCAGCGTCGCCTTGCGCAGCACACGGAAGTTCTCACGTACCCGGTCGAAAACCACGATGGTGTCGTTCAGCGAATAACCGATGATCGCCAGCACCGCCGCCAGCACCGTCAGATCGAAGGTGATCTGGAAGTACGAGAGGATACCCACGGTCACGATCACGTCGTGGATCAGCGACACAATGGCGCCGACCGCAAACTTCCACTGAAAGCGGAACGCCAGGTAGATCAGGATGCCGCCGAGCGCCAGCAGCATGCCGAGGCCGCCCTGGTCGCGCAGTTCTTCACCAACCTGCGGGCCGACGAACTCGACTCGCTTGACCGTCGCCGGGTTGTCGCCGCCGACCTTCTGCAATGCGTCTGCGACCTGATGGCCCAGCTGCGGGTCTTCACCCGGCATGCGCACCAGCAAGTCAGTAGTGGCGCCGAAGTTCTGCACCACAGCTTCGTGATAACCGGAAGTCGCCAGTTGCTCGCGCACCTTGGTGACATCGGCCGGACGCTCGTAGGTCAGCTCGATGAGCGTACCGCCGGTGAAGTCCAGACCCCAGTTCATGCCCTTGGTGGCGACACTGAACAAGGCAATGACGGTAAGCAACACGGTGACGCCGAACGCGAAGTTGCGAACGCCCATGAAGTTGATTGTACGTAACATGGCAGCCCCTTAAATCCACAACTTCTTGAAGTCACGCCCGCCAAAGATCAGGTTGACCATTGCGCGGGTCACCATGATGGCCGTGAACATCGAGGTAAAGATCCCGAGGGACATGGTCACTGCGAAACCCTTCACCGGGCCGGTGCCCATGGCGAAGAGAATGCCGCCGACCAGCAAGGTGGTCAGGTTGGCATCGAGAATCGCAGTAAATGCCCGGCCGAAGCCTTCGTTGATTGCCCGCTGCACAGTCATGCCGGCGGCGATCTCTTCACGAATCCGCGAGAAGATCAGTACGTTGGCGTCGACCGCCATACCCATGGTCAGGACGATACCGGCGATACCCGGCAGGGTCAGCGTGGCGCCCAACAGCGACATCAATGCCAGCAGCAGCACCATGTTCACCGCCAGCGCGACGGTGGCGATGACGCCGAAGAAGCGGTAGATGGCGATGATGAACAGCGATACGAACAGCATGCCCCACAGGGAAGCGTCGATACCTTTGGTGATGTTGTCAGCACCCAGGCTCGGACCGATTGTGCGCTCTTCAGCGAAGTACATCGGTGCAGCCAGACCACCGGCACGCAGCAGCAGCGCCAGCTCGGACGACTCGCCCTGACCGTTCAGGCCAGTGATGCGGAATTGCGCACCCAGCGGCGACTGAATGGTCGCCAGGCTGATGATCTTCTTCTCTTCCTTGAACGTCTGCACCGCAACGTCTTTCTCGACGCCATCAACCACTTGCTTGGTGTAAGTGGTGACCGGACGCTGTTCGATGAAGATCACCGCCATGCTGCGGCCGACGTTGGAGCGGGTCGCGCGGCTCATCAGCTCGCCACCGTGGCCATCCAGACGGATGTTCACTTCAGGCGTGCCGTGCTCGCCGAAACCGGCCTTGGCGTCGGTGACCTGGTCACCAGTGATGATCAGACCACGCTCGATCTGCGCTGGCGGACGGTTGCCTTCGCGGAATTCGAACGACTCGGAAGTGGCTTTCGAAGCGCCCGGCTCGGCGGCCAGACGGAACTCAAGGTTGGCCGTCTTGCCGAGGATACGCTTGGCTTCGGCAGTGTCCTGCACGCCCGGCAGCTCAACCACGATGCGGTTGGCGCCCTGACGCTGCACGATCGGTTCGGCAACACCCAGCTCGTTGACGCGGTTACGTACCGTGGTCAGGTTCTGCTTGATGGAGTATTCACGGATTTCCGCCAGCTTGGCCGGGGTCATCGCCAGACGCAGCACCGGTTGACCGTTGAGATCGGCCGGAACAATGTCGAAATCGTTGAAGTTCTTGCGGATCAGCGCACGGGCCTGTTCGCGAGAATCTTCATCGCTGAAGCCCAACTGAATGGCACCGCCCAGTTGCGGCAGGCTGCGATAGCGCAGCTTCTCTTTGCGCAGCAGGCTCTTGACGTCGCCTTCGTAGACTTTCAGGCGCGCATCGAGGGCTTTGTCCATGTCCACTTCGAGCAGGAAGTGCACACCACCGGACAAGTCCAGACCCAGCTTCATCGGGTGCGCACCGAGGTTGCGCAACCATTGCGGCGTGGTCTGTGCCAGGTTCAGCGCGACGACGTAGTCATCACCCAATGCCTTGCGCACAACATCCTTGGCCGGCAGCTGGTCTTCAGCCTTGCTCAGACGGATCAGACCGCCCTTGCCGCCTGCCGTCAGCGTAGCCGCCTTGACGTTGATGCCGGACTCTTTCAGCGCTGTGCTGACGCGAGCCAGATCGGCGTCATTGACCTGCAGAGCCGTGCTGGCGCCGCTGATCTGAATCGCCGGGTCATCAGGGTAAAGATTGGGAGCGGAATAAATCAGACCGATCGCCAGCACCGCCAGGATCAGAATGTATTTCCACAGAGGGTATTTGTTCAGCATCACGCCGCCCGTTATGAACGCGGGGCGCCTTGCGCGCCCCGTCGATTGAGTAGAAGTTGTTGCTCTTAGATCGCTTTCAGCGTGCCTTTTGGCAGCGTGGCGGCGATGGCGCCTTTCTGGAACTTCATTTCCACGGTGTCGGAAACTTCCAGAACCACGAAGTCATCGGCAACCTTGGTGATCTTGCCGGCGATGCCCCCAGTGGTCACGACTTCGTCGCCCTTCTGCAGGCTGCTCAGCAGGTTCTTCTGCTCTTTGGCGCGCTTGGCCTGTGGACGCCAGATCATCAGGTAGAAGATGACCAGGAAGCCGACCAGGAAAATCCACTCGAAGCCGCCGCCCATTGGGCTTGCAGCAGCCGGTGCAGCTGCGTCAGCCATGGCGTTAGAGATAAAAAAGCTCATTTAGCACTCCAGTTGCAAATGTTGAATCTTGGGGTCAGAAAACTCAGTCCAAAGGCGGAACGGGAAGTCCGCGTTTGGCGTAGAAGGCATCGACAAAGGCGGCCAATGTACCCTGTTGAATAGCCTCGCGCAAACCAGCCATGAGCACCTGATAATGGCGCAAGTTATGGATGGTATTGAGCATGCTGCCGAGCATTTCGCCGCACTTGTCCAGGTGATGCAGATAAGCGCGCGAGAAGTTCTGGCAGGTGTAGCAATCGCAGGTCGGATCCAGCGGCGATTCATCATGGCGATGGAACGCGTTACGGATCTTCAGCACACCGGTATCGATGAACAGATGCCCATTGCGGGCATTACGGGTTGGCATCACGCAATCGAACATGTCCACCCCGCGGCGCACACCCTCAACCAGATCTTCCGGTTTGCCAACGCCCATAAGGTAACGAGGTTTGTCAGCGGGCATCTGGCCCGGCAGATAATCCAGCACCTTGATCATTTCGTGCTTCGGTTCGCCCACCGACAGACCGCCGATGGCGAGGCCGTCGAAGCCGATCTTGTCGAGGCCTTCGAGCGAGCGCATGCGCAGGTTTTCATGCATGCCGCCCTGAACGATGCCGAACAGCGCTGCGGTGTTGTCACCGTGGGCATTCTTCGAACGCTGGGCCCAACGCAACGACAGCTCCATCGATACCCGCGCGACGTCTTCGTCAGCCGGATACGGCGTGCATTCGTCGAAGATCATCACAATGTCGGAACCGAGATCGCGCTGCACCTGCATCGATTCTTCCGGGCCCATGAACACTTTGGCGCCGTCGACCGGAGAAGCGAAGGTCACGCCCTCCTCCTTGATCTTGCGCATCGCGCCGAGGCTGAACACCTGGAAGCCGCCGGAGTCGGTGAGGATCGGGCCTTTCCACTGCATGAAATCGTGCAGGTCGCCGTGCTCCTTGATCACTTGAGTGCCGGGACGCAGCCACAGGTGAAAAGTGTTGCCCAGAATGATTTCCGCGCCAGTGGCGACGATGTCGCGCGGCAGCATGCCCTTGACCGTGCCATAGGTGCCGACCGGCATGAACGCCGGGGTCTCTACGGTGCCACGGGGGAAGGTCAGGCGACCACGACGAGCCTTGCCATCGGTGGCCAGCAGCTCAAAGGACATTCGACATTCGCGACTCATTCTGTTTCCTCTGGGCCTGTCTGTTCAGGGGCAGTTGGAGCGGGATTGCGGGTGATGAACATCGCATCCCCGTAACTGAAAAAGCGGTAGCCGTTTTCCACGGCGGCCTTGTAGGCGGCCATGGTTTCGGGATAACCGGCAAACGCCGAAACCAGCATCAACAGCGTGGATTCCGGCAAATGGAAATTGGTCACCAGGGCATCGACCACATGAAACGGCCGGCCCGGATAGATAAAGATGTCGGTGTCGCCACTGAACGGCTTGAGCACACCCTCGCGCGCCGCGCTTTCCAGCGAACGCACGCTGGTGGTGCCGACCGCAATCACCCGACCGCCACGCGCACGGCACGCAGCGACCGCATCGACCACATCCTGGCCGACTTCCAGCCACTCGCTGTGCATGTGGTGATCTTCGATCTTCTCGACACGCACCGGCTGAAACGTCCCCGCGCCGACGTGCAACGTCACGAACGCAGTCTCGACGCCCTTGGCAGCAATCGCCTGCATCAGCGGCTCATCGAAATGCAGCCCCGCCGTCGGCGCCGCCACCGCACCCAGACGCTGGGCATACACGGTCTGATAACGCTCGCGATCCGAGCCTTCATCCGGGCGGTCTATATAAGGAGGCAACGGCATGTGCCCGACGCGATCGAGCAGCGGCAAGACTTCCTCGGTAAAACCCAGCTCGAACAGCGCATCATGACGCGCGAGCATCTCGGCTTCGCCACCGCCGTCGATAAGGATCTTCGAACCCGGCTTCGGCGACTTGCTGGAGCGCACATGCGCCAGCACGCGGTGCGCATCGAGCACGCGCTCGATGAGAATTTCCAGCTTGCCGCCGGACGCTTTCTGCCCGAACAGCCGCGCCGGAATCACCCGGGTATTGTTGAACACCATCAAATCGCCCGGGCGCAAATGCTCCAGCAAATCAGTGAATTGACGGTGTGCCAGGGCGCCGCTCGGCCCATCAAGGGTCAGCAGGCGACTACCGCGACGCTCGGCCAACGGATGGCGGGCGATCAGCGAATCAGGAAGCTCGAAAGTAAAGTCAGCAACGCGCATGATGGGGTTCGTCTAGCAGGGCCGGAAAGTCTAGCGGAAATATCGAAAATTGACCATGAAACGTGATTGACCAACGGTAATCACCTCTCTATACTTCGCCGCCATTGAGCCCTGATGGCGGAATTGGTAGACGCGGCGGATTCAAAATCCGTTTTCGAAAGGAGTGGGAGTTCGAGTCTCCCTCGGGGCACCACATAGCAGTATCTGAGAGTCTCTACCAGCCTCTCAGACCCAGAGAAACCGGCCACTTGGCCGGTTTTTTTGTGCCTGTCTGTTTACCCCTGTCTCCCCTTATCCGTTGTATCCCTGTATCCCTGCTTGTATCCTGAGAAAAATACCGAACTTTGGGATACAAGGATGAAACGCGCAGACATCAAGCGCCGCCCCCTCGCCGATACGACGCTTGCAGGGCTTGAGCCTGAAACAAAGGAATATCGAGAACTGGATGCAAACGGCTTGTATTTTCGGGTCAAGCCGGACGGTGGCAAGTCATGGCAACTCAGGTACAAGCGGCCTGCGGGTAACTGGGCATGGATGGGCCTCGGCGGCTATCCAGAAGTCAGCGGCGCACTTGCCCGTGAAAAAGCAGCCGATCTACGTAAGGTTGTCAGTAGCGGTGCCGACCCTCTTGAACAGAAGCGTTCGGCAAAAGCGGCAATCGATGCCGCTCGAACCCGAACCTTCAGAGCAGCTGCGGAAGCTTGGCTAAAGGCAAAGGAGGAGAAAGGTCTCGCTCCCTCCACCCTCAACAAAATCCGCACCTACCTCGACAAAGACATTCTTCCAGCGCTTGGTGATAAACCTCTGGACGAAATAACCCGAACCGATTGTGCAAATCTCCAGGCCTCCCTCGAAGCTCGGGAGGCGCATAACGTTGCGGAGAAATGTCGGACGTGGGTCAATCAGATCTTCGGCAGAGCAATCGGATTGGGGCTGACAGAAAACGATCCAGGTAGCCGTCTACGCGACATCGCAGCTCAAGCACCGAAGACTCAACAACACCCTCATTTGCTAGAGCCCGAACTCGGCGAGTTCCTCACCGCCTTAAAGAACACCCCCAGCAGGCTCACCGCCAGAACGGCGGCATGGCTTTGCATATGGACAGCCTCTAGGCCGGGAATGGTTCGTCTCGCGGAGTGGAAAGAGTTTGATCTCGATAAAGCTCTTTGGACTACACCTGCATCTAAGATGAAGATGCGCCGAGACTTTGTGTGTCCCCTTCCGCGCCAAGCACTGACCGCCCTTAGAGAGCTGCAAACTTTAACCGGGCGCAGCCGCTGGCTATTTCCGGGAGTAGGCGCGAAGAACCCTACAATCAGCGAAAACACGATAAATAAGGTATTCGCGACCATTGGCTACAAAGGGCGTCTAGTTGGTCACGGTACACGGCACACGGCGAGCACCTTGCTGCGTGAACACGGATGGCCAAAGGAGCATGTGGAAGCGCAATTGGCCCACAAAGAAGAGGGCATCTCGGGGGTCTACAACAAAGCTCAGTACCTCGAGCAACGGACAGCCATGATGCAGTGGTATGCCGATCATCTGGACAAGCTGCAGAATGGGAACGTCGTTCTGGGCCAATTCGGACAAGCCATTTGATCATGCAAATCCTGAACCCTCAAAAACGCGGTGTTCCGCGTGTTCCATGTGTTCCTAAACTGCTGAGAGCCTTTAATTGTTTGGCTTTCAACGGTGGAACACCAATAGCGCCCAACTGGAACACATGGTCGATGGCACCCAAAAGGTGTTCCAAAATTAACAACACCGGCAAACAGAACTCCCCCCTCCTCACTGGCGGCCTTACAGCTCTGCCGGGCGCAAGCGCTCGCATTTTTTCGGGCACGGAAACGGGGCGAGGGGTGAATGTTGAATAGAAAATTCTACTTGAGCGCTCCCCTCAACATTGAGGGATGGGAGATTGTCGAAACGTTTGAGCGATTCACGCTATACGACGAATTCGCAGAACGCATCGATGATGCTCTCGAACTAATACTAGAAGGCCAGGAGCATTGGGCGAGCCATCTGACAGATGGGGAGTGGTCCGCTGAGTCTATTCGAGTGCTGGCAAATGTCAGACGGCTCTCCTACAACATACGCCAACAATTTGAGCGCTCTAGAGACGATTTACCTCGATGCATCCACTGGACGGTAGGTGAATCATCCAACTCAGCTATCGCTGACAGCCAATACGTTGCTGCGATGGCGATTGATCGAGCCTGCCGCGTCATTGAGACACTGGAGCATTGGTTAAGCGGCTTCGACAAGGTTCTATATGCGGGAAACTTTGAGAATTTAGCGGCTCTGATTGCAGATGCGTCAGAAGACTTTATGGAGCTTGTGGAAGAGGTACGTCACGAGCAACCTCATCTGGAAATCGAAGCACGTGAGGCGGCCGCTGACTTGATGGGTGCAGCCCGGCATTACATGACCTTGGCGAACGTCTACGCCTCTCCGCTTTTGAGCAGCGCAGATAAGATCCGGATTAGCGCAACTGCGCGCAAAGCGGGCAACAGCTCGGCAGCCATACGCCGTGAAGCCACGATAGATCGCAATGAGAGCATTTGCTCCCACGCCAAGCGCCTGCTCAGTGATGGTCGATCAGAAAGAGAGATCGTTGGCATTATCGCAGGCACCGATTCTGCACTTAAGTTACCGAGCGGTACCGCCAAGCTTTCCACAAAACAAATCCGCAATATTTTAGTCGCAAACCGTGTGATTTCTTAGAAGCAGCGTAGCGTTTACAGACTCAAATCGACATTACCTGTCATAGACATTCAACTTGGTGCTAATCAGAGACGATTTGACTCGCTAAAAAGCGAGCGCCTCCGGAGGCATAGCCACCAATCGCAAGAGGCGAGTCCTTCTCGGACAGGCTCGCCAACCATAGCCTCACGTTACGCTTGTCTAGGTCTCGTCGTTTCTTCTTAAAATACGTCATTTTTTTGGGCGTAATGTATGGGCTTAAGAATCACACGCGCAGGGGCTGCCCTCCTGACATAAGCTACTGCTACAGTATCCACAAATGCTGCACGCTCACCTTGGCATTTAAAGAAAGGAATCCACTTTGAACAAAAAAATTTCCGAAAGATTTGAAAGCTTGATGAACGAAGTAAATGCGATAGAAACAGCCAAAGTCAAAGTAGCCAGTGATTTCGGTGATGGGTGGCGAATCGACCACGACGCCCTTCTATCTTGGCGTGTAAAAGCAAAAAACATTATAATTCAAGTTTGCGGAGAAGCTTCACAGCATTTCGTCGAATTTGTTCATGCAGAAAAGTTAAACGGTTTAGGCGATGGTTATTACAAGGCATTGAAACGCACGCGAGCTGTTTTAGGGGCGGCAAAAGATGACTTTGAGGGCGGCTATTTGACGTCTATTAAGGCCTTAGTCCAAGCTGAGGTTTTCGACAATGAATTAGAGCAAGCGGAAGAGCTCTTGACAAGCGGCTATCATGTTGCAGCAGCCGTTATCGCAGGGGTCGTCCTTGAAACCGGACTTAGAGAATTATGCGACAGAAGTACTCTTGAGCATGGCAAGCTCGACAAGATGAACGCTGATCTGGCCAAGGCTGGTACCTATAATAAACTTCAGCAGAAAAGGATTACCGCGCTCGCGGACATTAGAAATAATGCGGCACACGGGAAGTCCTCTGAATTTTCTGCGGATGATGTACGCTCTATGATTAAAGAAGTAGAGCAATTTTTAGCACATTATCTAAAATGATACTCGTCCAGCCGTCAAATAGACCGAACCATCTGCATCGTTCAGTATCGATGTATTAAAGCAGCCTCATCAACCAGAGTACGAGGGATTGTATGGAACTTACTTTCTACGACAGCAACGGCCAACCATACTGCTACTGTCAAGACGGTGAACATCTTTACACATTCGGCGGCCAGCCTATTGCATATATCCATGAGGAGTCTATTTACTCCTTCGCCGGAAGGCATTTAGGTTGGTTCGTTAATGGCTGGATTTATGACCCCAATGGACGTGCCCTGCTATTCACTGAACATGCCAATGGTGGTCCTGGTAAACCCGGGCGCGCTGGTCGGCCAGGAAAAGCAGGTCGAGGTGGTCGTCCAGGAAAGGGCGGGCGTGCAGGACGCCCTGGCCGCCCTGGCTTGAGCGCGAGTTGGTCTAACCTCACTGCAGCAGCATTTTTTAACCAACCCTAACACCCGTAATGTTATTGAAAAGGGAAGTGAACCACCGTTCATTTCCTTTCCCTAATTTAGCGTTAGCCCTGTAACTCTCCACGACTACAGGAAACGTTAAATGACTGCGACAACGCTTCAATCCATCACTCCGCTTTCACACTCCGCCACTGATTTGCTTACACCCGATCAAGTGGCCGCTACTCTGGGTCTGTCTCATCGCACGCTCGCCGCTTGGCGCAGTTCGCGCCGCAATCCGCTGCCGTATGTAAAAGTGGGAAGCCGCGTGCGTTATCGACCTAAGGATGTGTCGACTTGGCTCGAAAGCCGCACACATAGCGCTGCCACAAGTGCGAGGAACGAGCAGTGAAAACCTCTCGCCTCCTCTCCTCTGCAAACGACTCTACGCCAATCGACCCATCGCTGACGCTCATCCGTATCGCCGAAGTCATGGCAATCGTCGGCCTTGCGCGCCCCACCATCTACAAGCTGATGAATGAGCCTGAAAGTGGTTTTCCTAAAACCGTAAAACTCACCAACAGCAACGCTCGCGGCGCCCCTGTCGCCTGGGTTTTGTCGGAAGTTCAAGCTTGGGCACGCGGTCGCATTGAAGCCCGTGATGAGGTGGCCGCATGAAGCGTAACTACTGCCCATTCAAAGGCCCCTTCCACGACTCCTACAGCATCGGCTTTCAGCTCTACGCTCAAGGCGGAATCAATTGGCGTCACCGCACCATCGCCGGCGTGAGCTGGAACGGTGAAGAAAAAGAGGCGTTCTTTTTCAATCCTGATGGCGTCGTATTGCCGCTCGCACCCAATCCCTGGGAACTGCCGGAGATCATCCGCAAGCACGCCGTTCGCCGTGAGTTTTCCAGCATTCACGGTCATGGCCATTTCGCGATGAAGGAAGGACGTCGTGCAGGGCTGAGCCAATCCGCGCTCAACAACTGGGTCACCTATTGGCTGATCGATCAGAAGGATGGCTACTCCAACGATTCGGACGTCTGGGGCAAGTTCGTTGACAAGGAAATTGAGCAAGAAAAGGGCATCAGTGAACGGCTCTATATAGATCTGCGCATTACATCCGACCTCAGTGAATACATGGAAGGGTGTCTGAACGAGCGGCGCAATGTACTCGCCGAGCAGCACCGTCGCCGCTACGCGGAGGATAGGAAGATCCTCGCGTGGCTCAAGGGTGACACTCCGCCTCCGTTGTTCGCCAACGTGCAGGAGGCCGCGTGAGTCATTCGATTGCCAATCAAACTTTGATGCATCCCTTTTCAGTACTGCGACGCATCGGCTTTTCAGACGCCACGATGCAGCGCCTCGAGCGCTATCGCAGCCGACAGGACAAACAGGGGCGCGTGGTCAGTGTACTTAGCTGGGCCGACGGTACCTGGTGTGCCCTCGCACTCCACTGCGAAAACATCGGTGCGGTGATTGTCGACGAAGGCCAGCAAACGGATGCCTACGAAGACGCCCGCTCAATGCTCGATGACGGCTTCCTGCCCCTGCTCAATCTGCGCTGGGAAGCCCACGCCTGAAACGAAAACGCCCCCGGCGGCAACCGGGGGCGTTTGAGGTCAATCTGTATGCCAGGTCAATTTATGTCGCATCAAAAAAATGCGCAAGGCTTCGTGCCGGTTGCGCTTGTAAAAACTCGGAGTTATCCTGCCGCCGTCGCTGCAAATTCAGCGACCGGGCGTAGGAACCCGAGAATTAGTAGGCGCATCAGCGCCCAGATCACAACTGCCGGCGTTTTTTTTCGCCTTCAGTATCGTGTTATGGCGGCTGTGTGTGGGCAGGCTTCGGCCTGGCCGGGTGCCTACTATCCCGGTATTCCTACCCCGCGCACAGCTGCCACCCAATCCCGTAGGAAGGACGGTGGCGGCTCCAGTCAGAAAGTAGGAGCCTCACCCATGCACGCCCTCATTCCGTCCAAAAATCGCGCCGCTGCACACCGTGCAATGGCTCTCGCCGCTCTACACGCCAACTCAAGTCTTGCTACACGTCTCGCCCGCTACAACGCACATATGGCCAAAGCTCGCGCTCTCGAAGCCGCAGGCGGTGCCCAATGAACAACGCCCTGAGTTTTGCCCTGCCCGAAGACATTCTCAGCGTCAGTCAGCGCGCCGGGGCTGGTGTGCCGATTGACGCTATCGCCTGCGCAATTGAGCGCGCGGACTCGGTGCTGACGTTGCTCGAAGACCACTTTGAAGGTGAGTCGCGCCTCTCCAACCGTGTTATTGCCGCCGTCATTTGGGATGTTCGCGGCACCCTCGGCTTGATCAAAACCCTCGCTCTGCACGGTGATACCACTTCCGTTCCAGCGGAGCACGAAGGCGGTGCGCTATGAACGCGTTGACCACGATTGGCCGCACGGATTTTTCGCCTGCTAATGCCAGCGGCTTGAAATTATTTCGCGTCAACGCAGGCATCCCCATCGAGGATGCTCTGGAGCTAGCCTCTCAGTTGCAAGACGACGTGAACCTGCTGAACCGCGACGCCGCCATGAGCGATCAATGCGAACGGTTTAGTTGGCCTGCTCTTTATCTAGGTGAAATGGCAAAAGCGCTGCTTGATGACGTGGCTGACACCCTGTTCTCGCCGAGGGCCGACACGTGAGCCAGCACCAGAGCAGCAAAACGAAACGTCCGAGCTTCGCCGACGTAAAAGCTGCCTCGCAGAAGGACATTGAACGTGTCCTCGCGCACTGGCTGCCCAACGGAAAGCGTGTAGACGGCGGCAAGGAATACACCGCCCCCAATCCGACTCGCACCGATAAGCGCGCCGGCTCGCTCAAGGTCAATTTGAACAAAGGCACCTGGGCTGACTTCGCTACTGGAGACAAAGGCGGAGACCTGATTGATTTAGTCCGCTACTTGGACGGCGGCACCGATGTCGAGGCGTGCGCGAAGCTCACCGAACTGCTGAGCGTGAGTGTCGGTGCTGCGCGGTCGGCTCCAATTCAAGGTAAAACCAAAGCGCCAACATGGACCGCCATACAGCCGATCCCGGCCGAAGCGATGCAACGTTGCCCGGTCCGCCATCGAGATCACGGTGCTCCGTCGAAGGTCTGGATCTACCGTGACGCTAGCGGTCAGCCACTCATGGCGCTTTACCGCTTTGATCTCGGTCCAGATGAAGACGGCAAGCCTAAAAAAGTCTTCGCTCCACTGACTTGGTGCCAGCACTCCAACAGCGAAACCACGCAATGGCGATGGCAGGGATTGCCTGACCCGCGTCCGCTCCTACGCTTGGAAGAATTGGCACTGCGCGATTCTGCACCTGTCGTGTTGTGCGAGGGCGAAAAAGCCGCCGATGCGGCAAGCGAATTGATGCCGGACTTCGTGGCCATGTGCTGGCCGAACGGGTCTAACTCTTGGCACAAGTCAGACCTGGCACCACTCAAAGGACGTCATGTTGTGCTTTGGCCGGACAACGACAGCAGCGGCTCAGCGTGCATGGAAGAGGTCGCCAAAAAGCTGCTCGAGATCGGTGCCGAATCGGTGCGATTCGTTGAACTGGCTACGTTCAAGCGCAAACCCACGCTAAGGGATGGTCTAGCCGCGTTTGCCAAAGGTGGTAAGTGGGACGAAGGCGACGATGCCGCCGACGCGCTGGCCAAAGGTTGGACGGCAGCACACGTCGCCGAGCTGGAGCGCAGCGGTGAGTTTTTCGTCTCCCTCAAACACGAGCAGTCCGACGAACCTGCAGAGCCAAAAGCAGCAGCCAAACAACCGGCAAAATCGAAAACAGATTTGCTGCCCGGTGGATTTCGACTGGCCCCCGAAGGCGTGTTCTATACCGGCGATGATGGTGAGTCGCGGCCAGTGTGTTCCTCCTTGGAGATTCTCGCCCGCACTCGCGATGACAAGGGTCACAACTGGGGTTTGCTGGTTGAGTTCGACGATCCAGACGGCGCTAAAAAGCGCTGGAACATTCCCGCTCGTAACATGACCGGTGACTTCGGCAAAGACGTATTAGGGCCGCTGGTAGATATGGGCTTGCGCTTACCTGGAACGCGCTCAGGTCGCAATGCGCGCAACGATCTTCAAAGTTATCTGCAAGGGTTCGACAGCAACGAGCGGGCACGTTTGGTCACTCGCCTTGGATGGCATGGGCCTGCATACCTGCTGCCTGATCAACAGATTGGTAACAGCCATGAGCACTTATTCTTCTGCGATTCCGGGGCGCAGCTGCCACCTATCAGCGAGGCAGGGACGCTAGAGCAATGGCAGCAGCAAATCGGTGCTCTGTGTGCTGGCAATCACCGCTTGGCGTTTGTTGTGAGCGTGGCCTTTGCCGGGCCGCTGCTGCACTTGTTAGGGCATGAATCAGGTGGCTTCCATCTGTATGGCGACAGCTCCGGCGGCAAGACGACTCATTTACAAGTTGCCGCGTCGATCTACGGCGGGCCGAGATTGGTCCGGTCGTGGCGCTCTACCGACAACGCGTTGGAGTCGATTGCCGCCGCACATTCGGACGGCGTCTTGGTACTCGACGAAATCGGTATGTGTGATCCGCGCATCATCGGTGAAACGGTGTACATGCTCGGCAACGGCACGGGCAAAGCTCGCGCCAATGATCGAGGGCTAGCGGGCCGTCAGGTGCAAGAGTGGCGTTTGCTGTTTCTTTCGACCGGCGAAAAGACACTGGCGCAGCACATGGCCGACGCGAACAAAGAGCTAAAGGCAGGGATGGAAATCCGCATGCTGGCGGTGCCTGCGGATGCGAGCAAAGGCCTGGGCATGTTCGACGTGCTGAACGGGTTCGAAGACGCCGCCGCCCTGTCGGACGCACTCAAAGCACGAGTAGGAAAATACTACGGTACGCCGCTTACCGCATTCCTGTCAGCGCTGTGCAAGCCCGGTGAAATGCTCGGCTGGACAGCCATGCTGCGGCGCACGGTAGAGCGCTTTATCGCCAAAGCGCTTCCTGCATCCGCCAGCGGACAGGCGCATCGAGCCGCTGCTCGCTTCGGTCTCGCCGCTGCAGCCGGTGAACTGGCGACGGCACTTGGTGTTACTGGCTGGCCGGAAGGTACTGCGACCACAGCGGCGCAGGTTTGCCTCAATGCTTGGCTCGAAGAGCGCGGCGGTGCCGGGAACATGGAAGGCGACGCCATTGTGAATCGATTGCAGCAGGTCATCGAGCGATTCGGTGAAAGCCGCTTCACCCGCTGGGACGGTCTTGCCGCCAAAACAGACGATCACGCACCACGGACCACCGACCGCCTCGGCTTCCGGCGCACAGTTGAACACGGCATGGGCGATGGCGTTTACACGTTAGTCACCTACTACTTCTTGCCCACCGCGTGGAGGGCGGAAGTGTTCAAAGGCATGAGCCTCACCTTGGTCAACCGGGAACTGATCGAGCGCGGGATTCTGGAAGCCAGCGCGGAAGGTCGTGCTGCGCAATCGGTGCGGCTCCCCGGGCTCGCCAAAACGAGAGCGTACGTGGTGCATGCCAACGCCCTCCTCTCCTCTGAAACCGAAGCCGCGTGAAGTTGGCGGATCGAGGAGAGCTGCCGGCCGCCTCGGGTCTGGCCCGCCCGGAATAATGCGTACAAACACCACAAATTTTGATATGGAAGAATTCTCATGAGCGAACTTCAAAAGCAACTCAAGCACCATCAAGCGGAACTGGAACGTCTCAAAAAGGCGCTACCGAATCTTAGCGCGGCGGCAAAGGAGGCCAAACGCTTCCACGCAAACAACCGCATCAATAGAGCGCCTTATCCTCGCGAAATCACTGATGCGTTTGATAACGCTAAATCTGCTATCGAGGGTCACGCTTCCGAGATCAAGCGTATTCAAAGGCTGGTCGACTGGGAAGATGGCACCCGGTTCGCGAGCGCCAACATCAAAAAGGCTCAGAAAGAAATCGGTCAGGTACAGAGCGACCTGCAAAAACTGCAGGACAAACGCCTAAAACTATCGACCAAACTGCAAAAGCTAGAGGATGAGAAACGAGCCGAAGTCGAGAAGGCCCAATATGCAGAGAAACAAGCCGCGGCGAGTTATGCGGTAGCTCTCAGTGACGGAGACGACGCAGATGAGCAGCGTGCGGAGAAGGTGCTGCGTCTCGCCTCCGAAGCACTGGCAATGGTGACACGTGGCAAGCGAGGATTGGCAGCGACCGCGCAGGCCTTGAAAAACGAAGTCGAGAAGCTCGATGTGGAAATTGCAGAGATCAGAGAGGTTTTGAAAGATCTTCGTCAGCGCCAGCTACGCGTAGCGCGGATCATGTGGGCTGACCGCATGGACAAGGCCGCTCAGGAGTTCGCCACCGTTGCGGCACACTTGGAAGCCACCGAGAAAGCCTTGGGATGGACAAGCTCGTTGAGTGAGCTCTATGTGCCCTTACAAACCCCGCATGGGGCTTCGTGCATCAGCGAGAAGACAATCAAAGATAAAGCCTATGCACTGTCCATGGAGCAGTTGCTAGCCGCATGACTCACCGCATCGCCGATACCTACGGTGTTGCTTTCCACCCTTAACCGGATCACCAAATCGCGGAACACCAAACGTGTTCCGCGTAACTGGTGTTCCGGTTATTCGCATTTGGTGTTCCGCCTCTGAAAGCCACGTATTTCGTGGCCTCCGAAGTTTCTGGAACACATGGAACACGTGGAACACTGCCTTTTCGCTACCTAAGGATTAGCTTTCCCCTCGCCCCTTTTCACGGCGTGAACCTTCAGCGCTAATGGACGCGACGGATAGCTCCGGTTCTGCCGATTGCTGTGTGCGACTAGTCCCAGGCGAAGAGCCGTAGCGGCAGATTTTACGGGTCCTCCTGAAGGGGGGGCACCTACACGGGTTATCAGACTCGCAGGTTTCCTCTAGCTGAAATGACTGCAGAGATGTCCGTCTTTATTAAGATGCAGCACATTGTGATTTCCGTGGAGCATGCCACCGACACATATAAGTGGTTCATCGGCGACAACCGCAGAGCGCGCAGCTCACCAAGATGGCTCGAGAACAGGTAACACTTTTCGACCAAGTACTTCTCTGCCATTGCTTCCGATGAGCTACGCTTCAGCTTCAAGATAAGCGCTCATTGCCAATTTTCTTGTCAAGGAAAAGTCGATGGAAGAGGAAGTGAATCTAGGCGGTTTTCATATAGACGTTAATAGAACGCTTTCTCACTTAAAGCAAGATCTAAGGGATGACTGGTTCCCCGACTTTTTGAATTATGAAGACTTTCTTAATCCGGGGATAATAACCGAGAGCATTAAATCTAACTTAGAAGAAAATTTCGGCAGGTATGAGCCAGGCAAATGTTCGATATTCAACATACCGAAAAGCAATTTTTCTGTTCGATACAGCATAGAAAGCAATATTGTCGACAGATTTGTCTTTCAAGCAACTGCCTCTTTTCTAATGAAGCATCTGGACAGCGCCCTTTCAAAACGAGTACTCAGTTATCGATTAGATACCAGTGACTCCTCAGAAAGAGAAAAATATCTGATACGTCATAAAATTGAGCAATGGAAAATATTTGAGGGAATAACAAAGTATTCAATTGACAGCGGAAGCGTTTTACTGATTACTGACATATTAAACTATTACGAAAACATACTTATCTCTGACGTTGAAACCGCGCTTTGTCACTTGCTTAAAACCTGTAATGCAAAAGGAACTCTGAAAGTAGAGTTAAGATGTGCTGTCGACACACTAGTTAGATGCCTGAAAAGTTGGAGTTTTAATGGCATCGTGGGTCTCCCCCAAAATCGAGATGCATCGTCATTTATTTCTAATGTAGTCATGTGCAGCATCGATGAAGCGATGGTAAATCACGGCTATGAATATTTTAGATACGTTGACGACATCAGGATCGTATGCGATGACAAGTATCAAGCCAGAAAAGCGCTAAAAGTCCTTATTTGTGAACTGAGAAGGCTTGGTCTAAATGTCAACTCCAAAAAAACAGCAATTATTGAAAATCGAGACTGTCAAGAATTCAAAGAGTTCTTCTCCAGTGAGAACGAAACAATCGAGCGAATTGACTCGATGTTCAGATCTAAAAGCAAATATGTAATAGCACGTTCGCTCCCACTTATAGCGGCTTACTGCAAGGAATTAATAGATCAGAAAAACACTCAGCAAAGGGGGTTCAGATTCTGCATCGACAGATTGGAAAAACTACAACGCTGCGAAAACTTCAACCTAGGCGAAGAATACTTCAATACTATTGCAGCAGATGTAATAGAAGCTCTTTCTGAACACGCTGTCACCAGCGACAGATTCGTATCGTTCCTCATGTCATGCAAGCTTAACGAATGCAACAAGCTGAAGTTAACCGACTTAATGCTTGACCGCGAAAAATCGATCTATTCATGGCAATCTTTTTTACTCTGGCGCTTACTTGCACTACAAGGGATCCGCGATGACAGATTAACTGAAACTGCACTACGTATTATCGACGAGGAAAAATACACCCCCGAAGTTAATTCTGCCTTGATCTACTTAGCAAAACATTACAAAGCAAGCCTATCAACAAACCTATTAAAATCGCTTGAGCATAACAAATGCTTTCTCTATCAGCGTGCATTATTGATAGCGTTTCATGAGATCGATACCAAGGACGTAGCCCCCCAAATACTTAGCTATATAGTTCCAGTTGCAAAAAATACTGGAAGAAGAATTTCAGCCTCCCGCTTCCGTGGGGTCTACATAAGCCCCTTACCGACATACAATTTCAAAGAAATTTATGACCAACTGCCAAAATATGAATAACATTTATTTCGCCACCATACTAAAAGAATTTAGCAATGTACGCCCCTCATGCATATATGCCATGGGACATGAAAACAAACTTCTTCAACTTAAAATAAGTGACATCGGAAAAATTGATGGAACTATTTTCTTTCATGACAGCACGCTATTAGTAGATGAATTTATTGGATCAGGAAATGCCTTACCGAACAATATCGGTGACATTGGGCTACTAATAAATACAATTGAGACAAAAGAAAACAAAGAATCCTCAGAAAAGAATAGAGACATAGTGCGACTATTCGGAACTCTCCCAGCTGAAGGAGAAGTGTTGATCTCGAAATACATAAAAGCTTTTTGGGGTGACGACACCTCAAGAAGCAATCATGAAGCTTTAACGCCCGCTATACATTATTTCTTACAAGCTGCTAGAGAGCAGCTTCTTCGATATTTAAGCAACCCATATTTCAGCTTAGCGATCCAAAGATACTTTGATATAGAACAAAAAATATTTTTTATTTTTAGCGAATTATCAGTAAAGGGGATTAGTTATGACAAGCATGCTGTAAAACTGAAGCGATCAAAATTAGAATCCGAGCTTTACTCCTCCATTAAAGAGCTATCCGACCGATCCTCACTCCCACTCGTCATACCCAATAGCAACGACAAATTGAAAGTCCTTAAAGAGCAAACACAAGGAATTAATTTTTCTTCAGACAGCAGCAACCAAATCAATCTACAAATTAAATTATTGGCAGAAACAAATACTACCATTGGCTTATTACATAAGACCATTAAAGCCAGTACTAACCTTTACATTTTCAAGAAAATACCCAGCGCTCAAAATACACTAAATCCAATCTTTGACACCATGGGAACAACAACAGGTCGAATATTATGCAAAGACCCTGAGCTGCAAAACATATCTAAGATACACCGAAACATTATTACAGCAGAATGCGATTCCACTTTCTTATATGCAGACTACGAACAGTTTGAAGCAGGTATATTGGCAAGCGTTAGCGGATGCGACGAACTAGTAGGACTCTACAACCAGGGAGACATTTACGAAACTCTTGCAATAGATGTCTATGGTGATCCCAGCAATAGAAAATTTGCTAAACGGCTATTCCTATCATATATATATGGAATGAAAGAAAAAACATTGTGCCGCGTTTCCGAGGCAAAACAAAGAGGCTCGAAAAAACGTCTAACGAGCTTTCTGGAAAAATTTATATCTATAGAAAAATGGAAAGACGACGTCTACAAAGGAGTTATCGAAACAGGTTTCGTTGATAATGGTTTTGGAGGAGTAAGGCGATTTAGCGTAAAAAACGGGGTATTAAGTGAAAAACAGCAACGAGCAGTTATCAGCCAGAAAATTCAAGGTACAGCATCTCACATCTTCAAAATGGCCATTTTAGAATTCTACGAGAATGTAGGCCACAGAGGACGAATTGTGCTTCCAATGCACGACGCCTTATTGGTATCCGCAAAAAAACGATACTCAAAAGAGGTATTCGAAATATTAACTTCCTCAATGGAAAAACCATTAAGATCAATATGTCCAGATCTCAAACCCAAGGTATCTAAAGCACAATTCTTTACGATCTAGATGCCTTTTTAGCTTCGAAGCGAGCTAATCCTGCACATCACACAACAGTCGAGGGTGACCACCAGAGGAGTAGTCAATGCGATCCCCATTAAAGCCTATATGTCGAGCTAGCATTTCATAAAACATAAATATACAGCTGTAAGAGCTGTCAAGTAGCTGCTGCGTGTTAAATTTTTTCTGCGAAAGTGTACCGTGCGCAGCGGGATGCCTTATAAGATTCCACTTATCTACTGCATTTTTCTCAAATATAGAATAAAGCGCATTTTTGACACTCGGTGTTTTGGCGCTAGCGAGACTATGGAATATTTTCTCCTGAACCCTGGATGTTATTTCCGTACCAGTCAATAGCGCCCTTAGAATGGCAGCAGCATCATGGCACTCCTGAACAAACTCCGGGTCAGCCCGTCTCAAATCAGAAAAATACTCGTTAACCATCCCTTCGACGTTTACACTCACACAAAGTGAAAAGGATTCAATACTTGCGGTTTGAGAAACACAAAGCTCTTGCCAATATTGATAAAAAAGCGGCTGTTCACAGGCAATTTTTTTCACCATTAACTTTATGTAGAGAGCACAATTATTAAGCTGCCCTGGATGACGATTGGGGATAGGTGGGGGAAGCCTCATATCTTGCTCACTCATATCTAACGCTTCTATTTTCGTAAAAGAATTAAAGCGATTTCTGCTCTCCGTCACCGTAGGTTTTAGAGGGGTCCCGCTGATTATTTCTATGGATTTCAAAATAGCACCGCAGATCTTTTTATCAACCCTCTTTTCAGAGCTAATGAATAAACTAATATAGCTCTCATGAGTTTTTAACCGACAACTGTATCTACCCACACTAAAGACACTTACGTTTCTGAGCCTTCCATCTCCATAGTCAGTGAACTCATTCTTAGGAAATAGGAAATCTTTAACATTAACGGTATATTCGTAGTAATTTACAGCAGGTGAATCCCGGTGAACTGCCATATTGGAGATTACCGAACACTCTGCCTTTACAACAGCAGTTCGCGTGGTCCAAAAACAATCAGCTTCCAGCCATATGTCTTCTCCTCTCCAAACTTTCCCATCGACCGAAACCGCTACCATACTAAAGTAAGAAGATTTTGGAAAAACCGTGCCAGTGGGCGTATTATTAGATAAAGCAGAGGATGTCATTATGAGAAACGGAGAGGACGATTTCTTACATTTGTAGTTCATACAAATATAAAAGCAACCCTTTTTATCCTGGATAATTCTTCCGGCAGCTGAGTAGGTCACACGGTTCTTCGCGCATTGCTGACTTAGTGTGATTTTTGCGCACTCAATTACTAAAGCACCTTCCCTAACATCGATAGATAGCTGCTGCGCGTCTGATACTATTTTTTTCATTAGACAATCTCATATTTTATCTTTACAGAGCAAATCAAATACATCAGTACAACCGTACCGCGACTAGGTTCTCGCTCGCTACATTCAACCACATCAGACACACTTCACATTTACTATATGTCAGATACACAGCTATCAAACCACCTTTACACAACGAAGCTGTAGAAACACCTTACGAGGCTTAGACCGAAGGGCATTAGAAGGATAAGTTTTAATCAACCGAAGACTTTGGTCATCGTAAACCATACCATCGACAAGACAACTCAAGGCCAGCTGCGGATGCCGAATATAAAGATCAGCATAAAACTCTTTCACCCATCCGACAATAATATTCCTTAAGACTTTCTCATGCTTATTATTTAGCTTATAGGGTAGTAATCCTAAGACGTTTAGAAAATAGCCAACAAACTTTGCCCCCTTATAATTTGGTGTTTTCTTCATGAATTGTATTTCGTCGTATATCAACCTTCTAAACTTATGCCGAATGACCTTACTTGCATCTCCATCATGCGAAAAGCCTCCGAATATCTCACCCCATATTAGATTGTGGTGTAGCCACCAACATAAAGACCAAGGAGATTGGACCGCTCCCGCGCTGTGGATCACTTCAAATATAAGCTTAGCCACATCATCAAAATGCGTCCCTATGACGCCTTCTTTCTTCAACGTAATATATTTTGGCACCCCTTTTTTATCAAGAACAGACATCAGTTTTTTTATAAAATCAACTACGACTTTTAGTTTTTTTATCCCGTCATCTTTCAAAGTATAGTCATCAATACCGTTAAGCTTATAAAGATCAAATACGGCGCGTTGAATATTAGTTCCTGCGCTCCAAAGAGAGCGTGACCCACCCCAAAAATTATTATTGACTTTATCCTCATACGCCATCATCACAATACGGCAGTATGCTTCCCATTGAGGGGTTTCAAATGAGTGCTCCCCCCATAGATCCAACTCAAACATTGAGCCGATCTTTTCTACCATCTCATGATCCGAAAACATAGCTTGACTGAGAGGCTTAGTATGGCCAATTAACCCGGAGTCATAGCCCCCTACCTCTTGAAAAAGAAAAGAGTCTCTATTAAGCAGAGCATAATTAACGATATTTTTAGAAAAAACTTCGATCCTAATTGAATACTTCTTTGTCGTCTTAATAGCCTTGTACACTTCCAAAGCTGTAGCTGGCGAAGAATCGACTATAGCTTTACAAAACTTCCTTTCGGAAATCAGCATTAAAATATCATCTGCGCAACACGCCACAATGGATAACTCTTTAGACTTATTACTTCTTTTTGATTCAACAAAGTCTTTATACTCAGGCGCAAATTCAACAATTTTACCTGCAGATTTTTTTAGCTCATCTGCTACAACGGATAGCTCCGCGGGAGTGCCCTTGAGTGCAAAATCATACAATGCACGACGAAAGTTCTTTGCATTAGTTCGACCGAACACTGGTGGTCTTATAAATGCGAACCAAGCCCAAGATAGAAATGTCATTAAGAAAAGCGCACCCAAAAAAGCCTGCCATGATGCGGGAGTGAATACACTACCTCTAGGCACCCACCATTGTTCCGCTCTCCATAAATCCGTCAGTAAAGATAGTATTCCAACGGTCGAGACAACAACAAAGGTCCAACGTCTTAAGCGTATAGGGGCTGTTGCAACCCTGAACCGGTAAGAGACATCAGCCATTGTCCAGGCTAAAACCATCAACGCTAAGCCGGCTAAAAACTCAGAGAACCCAAAAAATTTCGGCTCACTCGAAGCCAAAGGCGCGAAACATACAAATCCGTAGCAAAATTCAACCACCTTGTACCACTCCCCAATCCGTTGCGATGGTCAAGATTGGAGTGCATTAGGAAAAAGGGCAAATCGACGAATTGGTTACTTCTGTTCAAAGGCTATGCAGCTACGATTTTTTTGTATCCCATCGTGTATCCCCGAGAATATAATCAAGCTGCAAGCCACGTATTATATGGAACTCGACAGTCTCCCTCGGGCACCAACACAGAGAAAAAGGTCTTGCGAAAGCAGGGCCTTTTTTTCGTCTGGAAGAAAGTGGTTGGTGCCTATCTGGCTTTCCTACCCAAGATCAAATCAGTTTCCGGAATCGGATGTGTGCCCAGCCGACTCCTTGACTGCAAACATCCGCCCAGCAATCTCCCGCCCCCGCTCCATCCCTTCCTCCGTCAACCATATCGACTTGTTTCTGTTAACCGGATTACTGATCAAACCCTGTTCGTGCAAGCGGTTCATGATCTCGAAGTCATAGCCCTTCCACGCATTGCCGGCGTCGGAGCTATAGGCTGCCAGGAGAGCGAGGACGGCGTCGTCGATCAGTTTCATGTCGTATTCCATGATGGTCACTCCGCTGATGTTCAGTTTTTGTAATCAAAGCGTCGTATCAAAGTGGATGTCAATGCTGCGCGAGCTTGAGAGTTTAGATGGCCGATTGCTGGTTGCCTCGCATGCGATGACCGCCCGTATAATCGCGCCCGCAAAATAGACTTCCGCTGGTACTTCGCACATCGGGCTCAAGCCCTTCACTTCATTGACAGACATCCCCATGGAAACCTCACTGGAAACCGTCGCCCTCTTCTCCCTCAAACTCGCCTACGAAGAAGAGGGCCTGAGCCCGATCCTGCGCGATGACATGGTCATGGGCGATTATCAGAAAGACGTTTTCGAGTTACTGATGAAACGCGGCGATGTCGAGGCCATTCAGTTCAAGATGAACGAATGCCTGAACCTGGCGCTGGATGCCTTGGGTGGGGTCGAGAAGCCGTTGGGGCGGGAGTTGCGCAAGTTGTCGGCGGAGTTGGCTCAGGCGCGGTCGGTGGAGCAGCTGGGTCAGCCGCTGCTCGCGCTGAAAGGGTATCTGCGCGACATTCTTTGAGTGCCGCGCTACAACCATGCCGGTATCTCTCCTGTCAGCGACGTGCTTTCAGCACTCGAATATCCGTTGGGAAGCCGTCAGCGCCCACCAGTTTTTTCCAGCCCATGTACTGAAATTCGCCGCTGGGATCAATGTAGTCGCCCTTCTCTGGTTGCCCCCCGCCAACTATCGCAACACGCTTCACTTCGCCACAGCCGCCATCCGACGGTCGCACCGTGTAGATCACATAGGGCTTCACGTATTGCGTGGCGCGGAAGTATTGGCCGCAGATTTCGTCGACGGTAATCAGCATGGTTTTCAGGCGGGCTTCGCCGTCGGTGTCTTCGTGCAGTTTCAGGAAAGAGATGTCGCCGACGTCGCTGTAGCCGAGGGAACGGGCGCGTTGGTAGGCGGGGGAGTTCTGGTGCGCAATACGGCCCTCCTCCACACCCCGTTGCATTTGCGCGGCGAACTCGGCTTTGCCTTGGGCCAGGGTTGCCTCGGCATGGGCCGCGACGTTTTCGCAGTGGGCATACTCGCTGGAGTCGAGGTGTTGCGGTAGCAAGTTAAGGCGGCGCTCGTTCATGGAGGCGAGGCTGTCTTGCAGGCCGGACGTTAGTGCATAGGCAGCGGAGACGCGACCGCTCTGGACGTCGGCGATTGTTTCCTGCATCCGCTGGCAATTGGCGAGGTAGTAATCCCAGCTGGCTTGCGGGTGTTCTTTCGCGAAGCAGAAGGCTGGGGTAATGGAGACGGCAAGGGTGAGAGCGCCGAGCAGTTGCAGCAAACGGGTTGTGGAAAACATGGGTAGTCCATTACAGAGAAGGCATGGCGCGACGCTACTATTTTGCTATCGTGCCGTCCACTCTCAACAGGCGACCAAGTTGTCGCCTCTGTCTCGTGGCAAGGAAAGAAATCCGATGGATGCTGTGTTGTGTTTAGTGGTCATGGCGGCAATGTGGTTCTGGGTGGTGCGACAGCGTGGGCACTGGAATCTGTTATTGGCAAACCTCGCCGGAGCGGGCAGCGCTGTGGTGGCGGGCATTGTCTTCACACTGCTTTATGACGGTCTGTTCGGCACCACCATGGCAGCGCCGGGACTGCATAACAGCCTGGTGGTGTTCATGACCAGCGCGGGCGTTCTGGCGGGTGTGTGGTTGTGGATCGCCAAGCGTCGACAGCCGGCGCATCCGGTTGCACGTCAACTGCTCGCGGGCGCCTGTGGCGTTGCCGCCGGCATGGTCACGTTGATTTTTCTGGCGGCGAATTATTTTCCGCAGCCGTAGCCGGACGGTGCGTCTATTTTGCTATCTTGCCGCGCATCGTCGGTGCTCGCTGATCGTCTCGCGCCGCGCTTGGATTGTTGAAAGGTAAGGAAAGGATCAAATGGAGTTTCTGCGTTTTCTGGCGTTCGTCGCTGTCTGGGGTTTCATGTGGCGCTGGGTGGTGAAGAACCGCGGCAGCTGGAACATTTTCTACGGCAACATCGTTGGCGCGGCGGGTGGGTTCATTGTCGGGCTGGTGATGTTGTCGATCACGTTTTCGCTGTTTCCTTCGTCGTTCGATCACGAGGCGCAGGCGCAAAACACGCCAGTCGTCGAGTCGACCTCTGTGTTGCCTGAAGCCGAGGCAGTCACGCCCGTCACCGAGCTGAAAGATGCGCCGGTGTTTGCTGCCATCGAGGCGGACGACAAGCCTTCCCCCCCGGACTCCGCACTGCTGCCGAATAACGTCAGCCGAGCGCCGAAATCAATGGCGGTACAAACGGTGCTGAATCAGAGCGACTACGAGGGTCGCATGGCCCTGGCCGCGCTGAACAAGAAATTGCGCGGCGACGCACAGGCCGACAAATCGATGATCGCGTATGTCATGTGCAGCCCGTTTGTCACCAGCACCCTGCGTTATCCCGCTTCGGCGCGTTTTGCTGACAGCAAAGCGCTGGTCAGTCATCGCTACAAGGATCAGGTCTACAGCTTCAGCAACAGCGTCACTGCGCGCAACATGAATGGCGACGATGTCACCTACCGATTCGATTGCTCCGTGCAGGAATTGCCACGGGTTGATGCGACGGCTGGGGAGTGGCGTTTGCTGGCGCTGAAACTGCAAAAAGCCGACTCTTAAGGCTGATTTAAGGGATCAAGGCGCCGGCTGCGCTATCATCGCCGGCCTGTGCGCCTTGAACCTTGCCCTCAATGTTTTCAACACCTGATGACCTGATCTCGCTGCCTCCTGTACTGGCCGGTCCGTTGCTGCGGCGGCTGGAGCCGACGCGCGTGGTGCTGTGGCTGGTGGGCTCGCGTGAACTGTCGCTGACCTTGCGCCTGCAAGGTGTAGGAGATATTCCGCTCGACTCGCAGAAATGCACGGTCATTGCCGTAGGCCGTCATGCGTTCGTGCATCTGATAGACGTTCAGCTTGAAAGCGCCCTGCCCTGCGACACGTTTATCGCTTACGACCTGCTGATCGATGACGCCATCGGTATGGCTGAGTGGGCGCCTCATCTGCTTTACCCTGGTGCCAGCTGCGCGAACCTCGTCGTGCGTTCGCGGATCGACCAATTGCTCCACGGTTCCTGCCGCAAGCCGCATCATCCGGCAACCGATGGTTTGCTCTGCGTCGATCAATTGTTGGCCGACGAAGCCGATGCGCAACTCCGTCCGGCGCTGCTGATGATGAGCGGTGATCAGGTTTATGCCGACGACGTCGCCGGGCCGATGCTGCGGGCGATTCATGCCCTGATCGAGCGTCTCGGTCTGTTCGATGAGCACCTTGACGGTGCCGTGGTCAGCGACAGCGCCAAGCTCTATCAACACCCGGCCAGCTACTACCACCGTGCGGATTTGTTACCGGCGCTAGAGAGCAACGAGACCTTGCGCGAGCGATTTTTCGGTGGCGCGCGTAAGCCGATTTTCACCAGCAGCAGTGCCGACAACCATCTGGTGACGTTCGCCGAAGTCATGGCCATGTACATGCTGGTGTGGTCGCCGACGCCGTGGTCGCTGATCAATCCGAGCGCGCCGACGCTGACGCCGGAACGCCGCAAGCGCTACCACCTCGAGCAGACGCGCATTGATGCCTTCAAGACGGGCCTGGGCAACGTCGCGCGGGCGCTGGCGCATCTGCCGAGCCTGATGATTTTCGATGACCACGACATCACCGATGACTGGAATCTTTCTGCGCAGTGGGAGGAAACCGCCTACGGCCATCCGTTCTCCAAACGCATCATCGGCAACGCGCTGATTGCTTATCTGTTGTGTCAGGGCTGGGGCAACAATCCGGATGCCTTCAAGGACGTGCTGGAACAGACCGCGCAACTGAGCGCCAGCGGTGACGACGGCTATCTGGACATGCCGGTGCAGGACGATCTGATTGATCAGTTGCTGCGTTTTCAGCAGTGGCATTTTGTGTTGCCGAGCAGTCCGGCACTGGTGGTGATAGATACGCGCACCCGGCGCTGGCGCAGCGAGATGGCCCTCAAGCAACCGTCGGGCCTGCTCGACTGGGAAGCCTTGAGCGAACTGCAACAGGAACTGCTCGATCACCCTTCGGCAATCATCGTGTCGCCGGCGCCGATCTTTGGCGTCAAGCTGATTGAAACCGTGCAGAAAGTGTTCAGCTGGTGCGGTTATCCGCTGCTGGTCGACGCGGAAAACTGGATGGCCCATCGCGGCGCGGCGCAGGTGATCCTGAACATTTTCCGACACTCGCGCACACCCGGAAACTACGTGGTGCTGTCCGGCGATGTGCATTATTCCTTCGTCTACGAAGTCCTGATCCGCCACCGCAAGGCCGGCCCACGGATCTGGCAGATCACCAGCAGCGGCATCAAGAACGAATTCCCGCCAACGCTGCTGGAATGGTTCGACCGCCTCAACCGCTGGCTCTACTCACCACGCTCACCGTTGAACTGGTTCACCAAACGCCGCCTGATGCGCATCGTCCCGTACACGCCGGAACATGCCGAGGCCGGGGAACGGCTGTGGAATTCGGCGGGGATCGGACAGGTGTTTTTCAATGAACAGGGTCAGCCGAGCGAGATTGTTCAGCACAACTCGAATGGGGCGGAGAAGACGAGGATGCTGGCGCCGGAGTTTGCAAATGCGCCGGACTAAAGCCATGCGCTGATCTGTGGGAGCGAGCCTGCTCGCGAAGGCGCAATTTCAGTCGACACCTACTGTGAATAGTCGACCGCTTTCGCGAGCAGGCTCGCTCCCACAGGGTTTTGCGCAGACCAATCAATGTGCGGCCAGAGCCCGCCCAACCCCTCTGACAATCATCCCCACCTCGCGCTCATCAATCGTCAGCGGCGGGAGCAACCTGATGGTCTTGCCACGAGTCACGTTGATCAACAAGCCGTGATCCCGCGCAGCGATCAGCGTCAGGTCGCGCACCGGTTGTTTCAGTTCGATACCGATCATGAGGCCCTGCCCCCGGATTGCCAGCACGTTCGGGTTGTCTGCCAATTCGGCGCGCAGGCGTTCCAGTAACCGTGCGCCCTGCACCCGCGCATTCGCCAGCAGGCCTTGTTCTTCGATGATGTCCAGCACCGTGCAGCCGACCCGGCAGGCCAGTGGATTGCCGCCGAAAGTGCTGCCATGGCTGCCCGGGGTGAACAGGTCGGCCGCGCGGCCACGGGCCAGGCAGGCGCCGATCGGCACGCCATTGCCCAAGCCTTTGGCCAGGGTCATGACATCGGGCACGATGCCTTCGTGCTGAAAGGCGAACCACTGCCCGGTGCGGCCGATGCCGGTCTGGATTTCATCGAGCATCAGCAGCCACGCGTGGCGATTGCACAGGTCGCGCAGGGCCTTGAGATAACCCGGCGGTGCGACTTGTACGCCGCTTTCGCCCTGAATCGGCTCGACCAGAATCGCCACAATGCGCGCGCCGTGTTTGCGCTGTATTTGCTCCAGCGCGGCGAGATCGCCGAACGGCACTTTGACGAAGTCCCCCGGCAGTTCGTTGAAGCCAAGCCGCACCGCCGGGCCATCGCTGGCGGACAGCGTGCCGAGGGTGCGGCCATGGAAAGCGTTCGCCATGACCACCACCAGCGGCTCCTCGATGCCTTTGCGCCAGCCGTACAGACGCGCCAGTTTCAGCGCCGTTTCGTTCGCTTCGGCGCCGGAGTTGTTGAAGAACGCGCGCTGCATGCCCGACAACACCGCCAGCCGTTTGGCCAGTTGTTGCTGCCAGTCGATGCTGTACAGGTTTGAGGTGTGCAGCAGCAGCCCCGCTTGCTCGCTGATCGCCGAGACGATACGCGGATGCGAGTGGCCGACGTTGGTCACTGCCACACCAGCAACGGCATCCAGATACTCGCGCCCCGCCTGATCCCACAGGCGCGTGCCCAGGCCCTTGGTGAAACTCAGGGCCAGTGGTTGGTAGGTGTTCATCAGGGCGGCGGTCATGACGTGAAACTCCATTGCAGGTCGGTGTTTTTGCAGTATGGTTAGCCACCTGAGCTGGATAAACCCGGAAAAACTTCAATCATTTAAAAGCCGAGCTTGATAATGGATTTGTTTCAGTCGATGGGCGTGTACGTCAAAGTGGTCGAAACCGGGAGCATGACGGCCGCCGCGGCGAAGTGCGAAATGTCGACGACGATGGTGGGCAATCATCTGCGCGCGCTGGAGCAACGGCTCGGCGTGCAACTGCTGCAACGCACCACGCGCCGCCAGCGCCTGACCGAATTCGGCAGCGTCTATTATCAACGCTGCCTGGAAGTGCTTGGCCTGGTGGCCGACTCCGAACGCCTTGCCGAACAAGCGTCGGACGAGCCGCGCGGTTTGCTGCGTATCACCGCGCCGCTGACCTTCGGCGTCGAACGACTGACCCCGGCTCTCAGCGAATATTCCTTGCTGTATCCGCAAGTGAAACTCGACGTGGTGCTGACCAACAGCCGTCCGGATCTGCTGGAAAACGGCCTCGATGTCGCGTTCCGTTTGGGCAATTTCGACCAATCCAACCTGATCGCCCGGCCCTTGATCGACTACACCCTGACGGTCTGCGCCTCGCCTGATTACATCGCGCGGCGCGGCATGCCGCATACGCCACAGGATTTGCAGCAACACGATTGCCTATCCTTCGCCTATCCGGCTGGGGATGACTGGCAATCGGTGGAAAAACGCTGGCGTCTGAGCGGTCCGGAAGGCGAAGTCCTCGTCGACGTCAGCGGGCCGATGTTGATCAACAGCTCCGCCGGTTTGCACCAGGCAGCGCGCAACGGCATGGGCATCATGATGCTGCCCGACGCGCTGGTGGAGCAGGATCTGCGCGACGGTAAACTGGTCAGGGTAATGACGGACTACCAACCGCCGAGCAGGCCGATGCATCTGTTGTATGCGCAGGATCGCTATCGATTGCCGAAGCTGAGACGCTTTGTCGAGTTTGCGATGCGTACGTGGGGGAAACCTGACGTCGGCAGGCCGTAATCATTCACGATGGAAATTGATAAGGACTTGAACATCCCATGAACGACAGCCTTACCGTGCGTGAATTGCATCCCAGCGAAACAGAATCAGCAAGGCTGTTTCTCAGCCAGCATGGCTGGGGCCATCGCATTGGCGATGCCGAATCTTTTGCTCGCTTGATTCACAATTCGCAGCGTGCAGCTGTTGCGCTCTTAGGCGAGCAAATCGTCGGTTTCGCTCGAGCGATCACTGATGAGGTTTCTAATGGCTATCTGTCGATGGTGGTGGTCGATGACCAGCATCGGCGCATGGGAATCGGCCGCGCACTGGTGGAGCATGTCATGGGCGATAACCCCGATATTACTTGGGTGCTACGCGCTGGACGCGAGGGCGCTGAAGCTTTCTTTGCCAGCGTGGGCTTCGAGACGTCCGCGATTGCCATGGAACGTCCGCGCCGCAAATAGCGCGCTTTAGAAAAATCCCGACCACCAGACCGTTGCTCCGTGACAACGCCGCCCCGCTCCCCTAAATTAGTCGGCCTGAAAAAGACCTCGTGCTTTCTCGCCTCAACTCAAGTTAAAAAGTAGTGAAATTTCAATGTCCGATTTCAACACCGCTGAATCCGTAGTCACCCAGTCGTCCAAAGCGGAATACGAAAACTCCATCAATCTTTCACAACACCTGCCTCAAGCCAAAATCATCAGCGAGATGGTCCTGGACGCGTTCCAGTCGACCCGCGAGAGCGACCAGATCCGTGAATTGCGTGCGGCGATCCGTCAGGCGCATGACAGTTTTGATGACGACAAGGCGTACGAGCTGATGGGCGAACTCAAGCGCCTGAAAGACGCCGAGGCAGCCGACATCGCCGCGCTGGAAGACCTGAGCAGCAAGTTCTCGATCGGACGCATTCTGTCCAGCTTCAAGGACGATCCGGCATTCCAGGAAATCGTCTATGGCCTGGCGCTGAAGGTGCTGAATCAGACCCATCAGGCGATCAGCAACCCGAGCGGCGGCAAGAGCAAAGCTGCGAAGAAAAAAGAAGTGGAAATCTTCACCATCAGCAAGGACGGCGCCAGCGTGACCCTGCCAATGCGCACCCCGCGTTCGCGTCTGAACGTAGATCGTGAGGCACTGGAATTCCTCGGTTTCACTTTCGTGGGTGAAGGCGATGAAGCCGAGCTGGAAAGCGAAACCTTCGTCGATAACGCCGGTACCGAACAGGCGGTGAACCGCAAGAACATCATCACCGCCCTGCAGCAGCAGACCGCGTTTGATGGTTACAGTATCGCGGCGCAGTAATAGCGCAGCCGCTGTACGAAAAAGCCCCGCACTGAGATTCAGGCGGGGCTTTTTGTTGTCCGGCTTGTGATTCGTGAGGAGGCGAAAATCGTCGCCCCTCACCCCAGCCCTCTCCCGAGGGAGAGGGAGCCGACTTGTGTAATTTTCAAACCTGAGTTCGGCTCGGTATTTCAGGTCGGCGTATATCTTGAAAGCCCCTCAGTCAGTCCCCTCTCCCGAGGGAGAGGGAGCCGACTTGTGTGATTTTCAAACCTGAGTTCGGCTCGGTATTTCAGGTCGGCGTATATCTTGAAAGCCCCTCAGTCAGTCCCCTCTCCCTCCGGGAGAGGGTTAGGGTGAGGGCAAACCGCTACCCCCCCCCTCAAGCCGAAGGATGCAACGCCGCAATCATGTCCACTTCAATCGCCGCATTCTTCGGCAACTGATACACGCCGATGGTCGTACGTGTATGCCGCCCGGCATCGCCCAGCACATGGCTGAACACATCCGAAGCGCCGTTGGCCACTTCGCTCAGGTCGACAAAGTCAGCAGTCGACTTCACATACACCGTGACCCGCAACAACGCGCGAATCTTGTCCAGCGAACCGACCGCATCGACGATCAGCGCCAGACAACGCATGGCGCTGATGCTCGCCGCGGCTTGCGCATCCTTGAGGTTCAATTCCAGCCCCACGCGACCGGGATAGAGAATCTTGCCATTGACCCGCGGCACCATCCCGCTGATGTAGAGCTCGTCGTGATGACGGATCAGCGGCGCGTAATTGCCACCGGCGGTGTTCTCGCCATAGATGTCATAGTTGAGTTCTTCGGCCAGGGCGATAAAGCGCTCATCGCAGGTCATCCGTTCGGTCATTGCGCCCAGCCTTTTGATCAATGCACGGGTTAGACAGTCGAGCACCGGAGATGGCTTGGAGCTACTACTGTCGGGGTTGGATCCGAATCTATGGCGTTTGCCTAAGTTGTGCAACCAGCGTAGATGGAACAAAAAGCCCTAAACCTTTCGGATGCCCCGGACCACAAGCTGGTCTTCAGCGGCGCTCAAACAGTGTTCAAGCGCTCAACCATATCTGGAAATTTTTCAACCAGTCGTATCAATAAGGCTGCTTGAGCATTGGGCTTCGACTTTTCCTGCTCCCAATTTCGAAGGGTGTTTGGACTTGTCCTGATTCGACTGGCAAAAACAGCTTGAGACATATGCAGTTTTTCTCGAAGAGCCACAATTTCCTGTGCGCCCACTTCAGGTACAGGCTTGTCCTCAAGCACTGTATTGCGCAGTGTGATCTTGCCCTCGCGTTGAGCCGCCATCTCATCAACGCCCTGCATTAACTCTGCAAACAGGTCGCGTTTTTTCATGGGGTACCTCGTTTTTTCAACTCTTTATCAATGGCTGTCCTGAGTGCCCTCTCTTGCTCGGCAGTCAGCTTCTCAAGCTCATCTTTGTCGTAAATGGCGAACATCCAGAACTGACCATCATTCATAAGACAATAGTAGAGAACCCGCAAGCCGCCTCGTCTTCCCTTGCCACGGCGAGAGTCAGCCCAGCGCAGCTTACGGAAGCCACCCGTTCGAGGCATTACATCGCCCGCAAGCGGATTGCTCTGAAGGTAGTTCTGCAATGTTCGATATTCGTCGTCCGTCAGATAGCGGCCAACGCTTTTGGTAAATATCGTTGTTTCAAAAAAGATTGTTCGCATAGCCAAACTATAAGCAGCTTGACTATAGACAGCCTATCAACAAATCGCTGCTCGAATAAACAAAAAACCCCGCACATCTCTCAACGTGCGGGGTTTTTCCTGAAGCTTGCAAACCTTACGGCGCGTACGTCAGCAACAGCTCTGTCGGCACCTTGAAGTCCAGGGACATCATGACGCTCAACGCAGTGATGGTGAAGATCGAGAACACGAACAGCTTGCGTGCCCAGACGGTGTCATCGACTGCCTTGTAGCCGGTCCAGGCCATGTACAGCCAGTACATGCCCATGGCGGCGGCGACGGCTAGGTAGCTCATGCCGGCGTAGCCGCTGAAGGTCAGCATCAAGGTCGCCACGAGGAACGCCAGGATGTAGAGCAGGATGTGCTTCTTCGCCACTTGAATGCCGCGTTTCACTGGCAGCACCGGAATCGATGCGGCCAGGTAATCATTGAAACGGAAAATCGCGATGGCGTAGGAATGCGGCATCTGCCACAGGCTGAACATCACCAGCAGGGTAAGTGCGGCCATGTCGAAGCTGTTGGTCACGGCAACGTAACCGATCACTGGCGGCATGGCGCCCGACAGACTGCCCACCAGCGTGCCGTGAACCGACTTGCGCTTGAGGTACAGGCTGTAGAAGCCGACGTAGATGATGAAGCCGATTACTGCGAACAAGGCAGCCAACGGGTTGGCCACCTTGTACAACAAGGCAACGCCGAGAACACCCAGAATGGTCGCGTAAACCAGGGCCAGTTTCAGGGAGATGAGGCCCTGGACCAGCACACGGTTCTTGGTGCGTTCCATCTTCAGGTCGATGTCGCGGTCGATGCAGTTGTTGAACACGCAACCGGAGGCCACGACCAGGGAAGTACCGATCATGGCGGCCAGAAACACCGCCAGATCGACATGCCCTTTCGAGGCCAGGAAGAACCCGCCTGCCACAGAAAGCACGTTACCGAAAATGATCCCCGGTTTGGTGATTTGGATAAAGTGCTTGAGCGACATCGGGTCTACCTCACTTCGCCATCATGTACGTGTGGATGCTGAACATGATCCACAGCGACAGGCCAACCAGCAGCACGATCACAATCGCCGTGAAGACGAACGCGATCACGTTGTTACGCTGTGCAATGGAACGGTCCAGGTGCAGGAAGTAATACAGGTGAACGATCACCTGGATCACTGCGAACAGTAGAACGATTGCCAGCGTCGTCGACTTCGGCAGGGTCGGGTACATCACCAGACCGAACGGAATGACGGTCAGGATTACCGACAGGATGAAGCCGATGGCGTACGACTTGACGCTGCCGTGGCCAGCATCGTGGCTGTCATGGGAGTGTGCATTAGCCATTACAGAGTCCCCATCAGGTAAACAACGGTGAAGACGCAGATCCAGACCACGTCCAGGAAGTGCCAGAACAGGCTCAGGCAGCTCAGACGGGTCTTGTTGGTCGACGTCAGGCCATGCTTGTTGACCTGATACATCATGATGCCCATCCAGATCAGACCGGCCGAAACGTGCAGACCGTGGGTGCCGACCAGGGTGAAGAACGCCGACAGGAAGCCCGAACGGCTAGGACCGAAGCCCTCGGAGATCAGCAGGTGGAACTCGTTGATCTCCATGGCGATGAAGCCCGCGCCGAGCAGGAAGGTCATGAACAACCAGCCCAGGACCGCCTGCTTCTTGCCCTTGTACAACGCCAGCATGGCGAAGCCGTAGGTGATCGAACTGAACAACAGCAGAGCGGTTTCGCCCAGCACGTAAGGCAGTTCGAAGATGTCGTGGCCCGACGGGCCACCGGCAACGTTGTTTACCAGTACTGCGTACACCGCGAAGATCGACGCAAACAGAATGCAGTCGGTCATCAGGTAGAGCCAGAAACCGTATACGGTCATCTCGCCCGAGTCGTGGTGATGGTCATCGTGCCCATGGTCACCATGGGCGTGTCCAACATTGGTCACTAAGTTCGACATGGTTTAAGCCTGTTCCAACGAGGTTTCAACACGGGTGGCATTGGCCGGGATTTTCCCTGCCGCGACCAGACGCTTGTGCTGCTCGGCTTCGATACGCTCGATCGTTTCAACCGGAACCATATAGCCCTGGTCGTCACGTGCAGCGTGGATCACGAAGTAAACGACGGTGCCCACCAGGCTCGCGATCGCCAGCCACCAGATGTGCCAGATCATCGCGAAACCGAAGACGGTCAACAGCGCGCCCATCACCACGCCAGTGGCGGTGTTGTTCGGCATGTGGATCGGCTCGTACTTGGCCGGACGCTGGTACGCAGTACCGTTTTCCTTGGCTTCGGTGAACGGGTCGATGCAGTCAGCCTTTGGCAGCACAGCGAAGTTGTAGAACGGTGGTGGCGACGAGGTCGACCATTCCAGGGTGTGTGCATTCCACGGATCACCGTGATCGCAAACGTTCTCTGGCTTGTTGCGGTCGCGCACACTGACGTACAGCTGGATCAGTTGGCAGGCGATACCCACAGCAATCATCACCGCACCGAACATGGCAACGTACAGGTACGGTACCCACTCAGGGTTGGTGGTGGCGTTCAGACGACGGGTCATGCCCATGAAGCCCAGTGCATAGAGCGGCATGAACGCGACGAAGAAGCCCGAGATCCAGAACCAGAACGCTGCTTTACCCCAGCCTTCGTGCAGCTTGAAGCCGAACGCTTTAGGGAAGTAGAACGCGAAGCCAGCGATGTAACCGAATACCGCACCGCCGATGATCACGTTGTGGAAGTGCGCGATCACGAACAGGCTGTTGTGCAGCACGAAGTCAGCACCCGGGATGGCCAGCAGTACGCCGGTCATGCCGCCGATGGCGAAGGTCACCATGAAGCCCAGTGTCCACATTACCTGGCTGGTGAAGCGCAGACGGCCCTGGTAGATGGTGAACAGCCAGTTGAACAGCTTCACACCCGTCGGGATGGAAATCAGCATCGTCGCCAGACCGAAGAAGGCGTTGACGCTCGCACCCGAACCCATGGTGAAGAAGTGGTGCAGCCAGACCATGAAGCCCAGTACCGAGATCGCGCCCGAGGCGTAGATCATCGAGTGGTGGCCGAACAGTTTCTTGCCGGTGAACGCCGAGATCACTTCCGAGAAGATGCCGAATGCCGGCAGGATCAGGATGTAAACCTCAGGGTGGCCCCAGGCCCAGAACAGGTTGACGTACATCATTGGATTGCCACCAAGTTCATTGGTGAAAATGTGGAAATCCATGTAACGGTCAAGGGTCAGCAGTGCCAGGGTAGCGGTCAGGATCGGGAACGAAGCCACGATCAGAACGTTTGCCCAGGTGCAGGTCCAGGTGAAGATCGGCATGTCCATCAGTTTCATGCCAGGGGTACGCATTTTCAGTACGGTCGCGAGGAAGTTGACCCCGGTTAACGTCGTACCCAATCCGGATAGCTGTAGCGCCCAGATGTAGTAATCCATACCCACGCCAGGACTGTATTGCAGACCCGACAGCGGCGGATACGCAACCCAACCGGTCTTGGCGAACTCGCCGACGCCCAGGGACAGGTTGATCAGCACAACGCCGGACACCAGCAGCCAGAAGCTCAGGGAGTTCAGGAACGGGAACGCAACGTCACGCGCGCCGATCTGCAGCGGCACTGCAAGGTTCATCAGGCCGGTGAAGAATGGCATCGCCATGAAGATGATCATGATCACACCGTGAGCGGTGAAGATCTGGTCATAGTGTTCAGGTGGCAGGTAGCCAGGCGAACCCTCGGTGGCCATGGCCAGCTGGGTACGCATCATGATCGCGTCGGCAAAGCCGCGCAGCAGCATGACCATGGCGACGATGATGTACATCACGCCGATTTTCTTGTGGTCGACCGAAGTCAGCCACTCGGTCCACAGGTACGTCCACTTCTTGAAGTAAGTGATCGCAGCGAACAGCGCCAGACCACCGAGGGCGATCATGGCGATGGTCACCATCACGATCGGCTCGTGGAATGGGACTGCTTCCCAACTTAATTTACCAAACATCGTTTACTCCTCTGCCCCGGCAGCTGAATGCGAACCCGCGTCAATATCCGTGGCCGCCACTTCTTTCTCTTTCTTCTCGTGCTTCAGCGGCTTGCCCGGCTTCATACCTTCGTACTTGTCGACGATGATCTGGAACTGGTTCGGCGTGACCGACGAGTAGAGTTCGACTGGGTTGTTCTGGCTCGGTTTGGCCAGGGCCGCGTATTCAGCCTGATCAAGCTGTTTAGGCGACTTCTTGACTTCACTTACCCAGGCGTCGAAATCTTCCTGAGTGGTGGAGATAGCCTTGAATTTCATACCGGTGAAACCGGCACCGCTGTAGTTGGCGGAGATACCGTCCATTTCAGCGTTGCGGTCAGCGATCAGGTGCAGCTTGGTCTGCATGCCCGCCATCGCGTAGATCTGGCCGCCCAGGCCCGGGATGAAGAACGAGTTCATCACGGCGTCGGAGGTGATCTTGAAGTTGATTGGCGTGTGCGCCGGGAACACGATCTTGTTGACCGTGGCAATGCCTTGTTCCGGGTAGATGAACAGCCACTTCCAGTCCAGCGCGACGACTTCGATGGTCACAGGCTTGACGTCAGACTCGATCGGACGATACGGGTCCAGCTCGTGAGTCGAGATGTAAGTGATGTAGCCCAGGGCGATGATGATCAGCACCGGGATGGTCCATACGGCCACTTCGATCTTGGTCGAGTGCGACCACTTCGGCGTGTAGACGGCGTTCTTGTTCGAAGCGCGGTACTTCCAGGCAAACAGGAAGGTCATGACGATGACCGGCACGACGACCAACAGCATCAGCAGCGTGGCGGTGATGATCAGGTTGCGCTGTTCCAGGCCGACCTGGCCCGTTGGATTGAGCAAGGTCATGTTGCAGCCTCCCAGCAACAACGTGCCGAGCAGCGGCACTAGGCCTAGTAATCTGGGGTACCTGTTTTTACTCATCTCACGACCTCTAAAGCAGCTTGCGCAATGCAGTTGGGTTTTGATCGCCAACACTTCACCCTGCCAAGGGTTGGCATTTTCTTTGGATTGAATAAGGGCCGCCCGTCGCGCGTCTCACACTCGACAAAACCTTGGGACAGCGTTCAGTTCTTATTCGAATTCGTGGTCAAAGGCCTTGTTACAGACCAATTCCATTTGGTGCGGAAAATTGGAAAGGCACCGACACCAGGGTGTCTCGAAAGCCTCGCGGCTCGCTCGACACCCGACCTCCTGATCAGTTCCTTGATAAAGGCTGAACAGCGTCGGGAATTCAGTGCGGGCGATTGTAGATAGGTAGCGCCCTATACACCATGTCTTATCCCGAAATAATTTTTATCACTCAGAGCAACAATCCATCGCCATTTTTGCAAAAGTTGCGCAAGTTATCGAAAGCGTTTCTCAATAAAAGCGGCAAAATCTGCCAGCGTAACCGCCTCAAATCAGACAGCTCTGCACCCGATCTACAAACACTGGAGCGGCGCAAAGCCCGATGTTCCAAGGGCTTCGTCCATCTGCCGGCGCCTGTTAAAACTGCCTGCTCTGGTACGTCCGTGCTCAAGCCCGAAAACACTAAAACTGGCCAATGTTTTTATGTAACAGGCGGCCAATCCGCCGCATCCCGAGTCCCTGCGACAGCCCCTGTGTGACAACATGTCGCACATTTGCCGCACGCTTCATTGCCGTTCGTCACGGTGTTTTCACAAACGCTCTGAAATGCAAAACGCCCCGATTTTCATCAACGAAAATCGGGGCGTTTTGTTTATCGGCAGCTCTGCCGAGAAGTTGACTCAGCGCAGCGCTTTTCGATTACGCGAGGTCAGCAACGGCACCAGAATCACCACCAGCACGAACGCCACCAGCGCCCACTGTGCCAGCGACAGGCCGAGGATCGGCGGATACGGCGTCGAGCAGAAACCGTCGACCTGGAAGCCCAGCGGGAAAATTTTCGCCAACGGCAGATCATCGACAATCGGTTGCAGCACATCGACGCCACAACTCACCGCCGGATAGAACTGCGTATAGACGTGATGCCCGGCCACTCCGGCCCCGGCAATCGCACAGATCACTACCAGTGTCTCGAACACGGTGATGCTGCGACGGCTACGCATGCCCGCACCGATGAAGGCGAACACTGCAATCAGCAACAGTGCATAGCGCTGCAGAATGCACAGCGGGCAAGGTGCTTCGCCGAGCACGACCTGCATGTAAAGTGCGCCGCCGATCAACGCCAGGCAGATGATCCCCAGCAACACCAGATAGCGCCGCTCACGCCCCAACCGCATCGTTTCCTCGCTCATTGCCTTTCCTTTGTAAGTCCATGGTCCAGCCGGCCGGCGGCTGAAATTGTCGCAAGTCTACACCGGGGCAATAAACGATAGAGCGGTTAAGGAATGATTAACCAACATGGCTTTGCGGCGCGCAGAAGATTCGCGAGCAGGCTCGCTCCCACAATGGATCTGCGTCGCACGCAATTCCTGTGGGAGCGAGCCTGCTCGCGAACGAGACAACTCGGTCTCGGATCACTCCAGAGCAGCAGCCGGCCCGAAGAACTCGTAACGGCTCTGCTTCTCCGGCACGCCCAACGCTTTCAGGTGCCGTTTGATCGCGCCCATGAACCCTTTCGGTCCGAGGAAGTACGCATCGACATCGCGCTGTACCGGCAGCCACTGGCCGAGCAGTTCTTCGTTGAGCAGGCCAACCTTGTCCGCCGCCGGGCTGACCCCATCTTCTTCGGCGTAGCAATAGTAGCGTTTGAGTTGCGGATGACGCGCCGCCAGCCCATCGACCCAGTCGCGGAACGCGTGGACGCTGCCATTGCGCGCGCAGTGGATAAAGTGCACCGGACGTTCGGTGGCCAGCGCTGCTTCCAGCATCGCCAGCGTCGGGGTGATGCCGACGCCGCCGCTGATCAGCACCAGCGGCTTGTCGCTGGCCGCCAGGGTGAATTCGCCCGACGGCGGGAACAGCTGAATGCTTGAGCCGACGTGCAGTTGATCATGCAGGTAGTTTGACGCGCGACCGTTCGGTTCACGCTTGACGCTGATGCGGTACTGACCATTGTTGGCCAGTGCCGACAGCGAATAGTTGCGACGGATTTCTTCGCCGTCGAGCATCAGCTTCATGCCGATGTACTGACCCGGTTCGGCCGCAAGAATCGGCCCTTTGTCCGCCGGTTCGAAGTAGAACGAGGTGATTTCCGCGCTCTCTTGCACCTTCGCCGCGACGATGAATTCACGCGCACCGCGCCAGCCGCCGACCGCTTGTTCCTTCTGGTCATAGATCGCGGTTTCCGCGCCGATCAGGATGTCGGCCAGTTGCCCGTACGCAGCGCCCCAGGCACTCATCACCTCAGGCGTGGCGATCTCTTCGCCGAGCACTTCGGAAATGGCGCGCAGCAGGCAGGTGCCGACGATCGGGTAATGCTCCGGCAGGATCTGCAGGGCGACGTGTTTGTTGATGATCTTGGCTACCAAATCGCCCAACTGGTCGAGCTGATCGATGTGCCGGGCGTACATCAGCACGCCGTTGGCCAAGGCACGCGGCTGATCGCCACTGGCCTGATGCGCCTGGTTGAACAGCGGGCGCACCTGCGGGTATTCGGAGAGCATCATGCGGTAGAAATGCGTGATCAACGCCTCGCCGCCGCTTTCCAGCAGAGGCACGGTGGATTTGACGATGGCACGATCCTGGACGCTAAGCATAAGGTGACTCCTGGGCTTTCTGGAAAGATTGCCTTAGGGATATCAGCTTTCATGCCAACTAATTAATCTTTTAAATTCAATAGCTTGAAACCTTCATAGTCATTTCGACACAAATGAACGTATAGTCATCTCGACTACACCTTGTCTCTTTGACTACATAACCATGACCGCTAAATCCCTGCTTACCGCCCTGCTGCCTCTGGTCGCCGACCTCTCCCGCGAACTGCCCGAGGGCGAGCGCTACCGGCGCCTGCTCGAAGCCATGCGCGCTTTGCTGCCTTGCGATGCCGCCGCGTTGTTGCGTCTGGATGGCGAATCATTGGTGCCGCTGGCGGTGGATGGCTTGAGTACCGACACCCTCGGCCGGCGCTTCAAGGTCAGCGAGCATCCGCGCTTCGAAATTCTGCTGGCCGGCGCCGGGCCGACGCGTTTTGCCGCCGACAGCGACTTGCCCGATCCTTATGACGGATTGGTCGATGGCCTAGACGATCATCTTGAAGTTCACGACTGCCTCGGCTGTCCTTTATTCGTCGATGAAAAACTCTGGGGCCTGATCACCCTCGACGCGCTGGACCCGGAGCGTTTCGAGCCGATCGAACTCGACGCCCTGCAAGCCTTTGCCAGCCTCGCCTCGGCCACGGTCAATGCGGCCGAACGCATCGAACGTCTGGCCACCCGCGCCGAAGACGAGCATCAGCGCGCCGAGGTCTATCGTCAGGCCAGCGGCCAGCAGCACCGTGAAATGATCGGCCAGAGCAAGGCGCATAAACGTTTGGTGGAAGAAATCAATCTGGTCGGCGGCAGTGATCTGACTGTTCTGATCACCGGCGAAACCGGGGTCGGCAAAGAGCTCGTGGCCCAAGCCATCCACGCCGCCTCCGCGCGCGCCGACAAACCGATCATCAGCCTCAATTGCGCCGCCCTGCCCGACACGCTGGTGGAAAGCGAACTGTTCGGCCACGTGCGCGGCGCCTTCACCGGCGCCACCAGCGATCGGCGTGGCAAGTTCGAACTGGCCAATGGCGGCACGCTGTTTCTCGATGAAGTCGGCGAGTTGTCGCTGACGGTCCAGGCCAAGTTGCTGCGCGTGCTGCAGAGCGGTCAGTTGCAGCGCCTGGGTTCGGACAAGGAGCATCAGGTCGATGTGCGTCTGATTGCAGCGACCAATCGCGATCTGGCCGAGGAAGTGCGCAGCGGTCGCTACCGCGCCGACTTCTACCACCGTTTGAGCGTGTATCCGCTGCGAGTGCCGGCGCTACGCGATCGTGGGCGTGATGTGTTGTTGCTCAGTGGTTTCTTTCTCGAGCAGAACCGCTCGCGCATGGGCCTCAATAGTCTGCGTTTGAACAGTGATGCTCAGGAAGCGCTGCTCGCCTACACTTGGCCGGGGAATGTCCGGGAGCTGGAGCATTTGATCGGACGCAGTGCGCTGAAGGCGCTGGGTAACTGCAAAGTGCGGCCGAAGATTCTGAGTCTGAGCGCGGCGGATCTGGATTTGCCCCGTGAGGTTGTGGATAACGTGGTTGCGCCTGCCAATGCAGACTTGGCCAGTGTGATGCCGATGATCACCGGGGATTTGCGCAGTGCCACCGATGAGTTTCAGCGGCGGTTGATCGGTGCAGCGCTGGAGCGTCATCAGGATAACTGGGCAAGTGCGGCGCGGGAGTTGGGGGTGGATCGGGCGAATCTGGGGCGCATGGCCAAACGACTAGGCATGAAGAGCTAAAAGCACACCCTCACCCTAGCCCTCTCCCAGAGGGAGAGGGGACTGATGGGGGGATATTGAAGAATTCCACTGACGTGAAAGATTTCTGCCGAATCCGTAATCGACTCGGTCGTTCAGGTCGGTGTAAAACGCCAGACACCTCCGTCGGCCCCCTCTACCACTGGGTGAGGGGACTGATTGGGGGATATTGAAGAACTCCACTGACGTGAAAGATTTCTTCCGAATCCATAATCGACTCGGTCGTTCAGGTCGGTGTAAAACGCCAGACACCTCCGTCGGCCCCCTCTACCTCTG